>NZ_JBFJUX010000002.1:0-418417 GCF_041624475.1 Litorivivens sp. | reverse complement strand
GGAACGCTACCTGCTAAAAGAAAAGGGCAAGGTCATCTGCGAAGGCCGGTCCATCGGTCAGCGCATCGGCAGTGGTCCGGTTCGGGTTGTGGCCGGCCTGTCAGAAATGGATCAGGTACAGAAAGGGGATGTGCTGGTCACAGACATGACCGACCCGGATTGGGAGCCGGTCATGAAGCGGGCCTCGGCCATCGTGACCAATCGCGGCGGTCGCACCTGTCACGCGGCAATCATTGCTCGTGAGCTGGGGATTCCCGCCGTAGTGGGCTGTGGCGACGCCACCGAGGTACTGACCAGCGGTCGCGAAGTGACCGTCTCCTGCGCCGAAGGTGATACCGGCCTGGTGTATGAGGGCTGTCTGGATTTTGATATCAGTCGTAATGAGCTGGAATCCATGCCCGAGTTGCCCTTCAAGATCATGATGAATGTGGGCAACCCAGACCGCGCCTTTGATTTTCAGGCCTACCCGAACGCCGGCGTTGGTTTGGCGCGACTGGAATTTATCATCAACCGCATGATCGGCGTTCACCCGAAGGCCTTGATGGATTACAGCGAATTGCCGGGTGATGTGCAGCAGGCGGTTACCCGTCGCATCGCCGGTTATGCATCGCCCGTCGACTTCTATGTCGAAAAACTGGTTGAGGGTATCGCTTCCATCGCCGGTGCGTTTTACCCCGAGCGCGTTATCGTGCGCATGTCGGATTTTAAATCCAATGAATACGCCCACCTGATTGGCGGCACGCTTTACGAGCCAGACGAAGAAAATCCGATGCTCGGTTTCCGTGGTGCCGGCCGTTATATCTCCGATTCCTTCCGCGAGTGTTTCCGTCTGGAGTGCCGCGCCCTGAAAAAGGTGCGAGACGAGATGGGGCTGACTAACGTTGAGATTATGGTGCCGTTTGTGCGCACAGTGGGTGAGGCCAAGCAGGTTATTGAGCTATTGGCTGAAAATGGTCTGAAACGTGGTGAGAACGACCTGAAAGTCATCATGATGTGCGAGTTGCCCGCAAACGCTTTGCTGGCGGATCAATTTCTCGAGCACTTTGACGGCTTTTCCATCGGCTCCAACGACCTGACCCAGCTCACCCTGGGGCTGGATCGGGATTCTGGCCTTGTGGCTCATCTTTTTGATGAGCGTAACGACGCGGTAAAAGTGCTGCTCAAACAAGCCATTGAAGCCTGCAAAAAACAGGGTAAATACGTGGGTATCTGTGGGCAAGGGCCGTCGGATCACGCGGACTTTGCTCTGTGGCTGGTAGAGCAGGGCATCGACAGCGTTTCTCTTAACCCTGACTCCGTGCTGGAAACCTGGATGTTTCTCAGCGAAGAGCTTGGCAAGTAATGCGTTTGGCGAAACGCTGTCCGAGTGTCAGTGTTTCGCCATCCCGTATTTCTGTTTCAAACCTTCCAGCGTCTGCATGATTTCACCGTCCATCATCCGAAAACCCGCCACTGGCTGGGGATAGCTGTCGGATCGGTGACGCATCAAGCCCTTCGAAAAGACGCCCAGATTAATCCAGAGTTCGCCGAGAACGCACACCGGTGAGCAGCCGGAAACACCGTAATCTACCTTGCAGCTGGCGTAACCGGTGCGACCTTCTTCACGCTTAATACTCAGCAGCTGACAGTTGTCTTCCAGCATGCGCAGGCCAGCTTTTTCGCCTTGATCAAAGTGGTAGCACATAAATTGAACCTGCTGCTGGCAGGCGGACAATTCGCGTTCGTTTAGCGAACGGGTGGGCAGAAAGGGCAGGGCTTGGGAAAATTGCTGGCTGTCGTCGTACTGGCAACGCGGGGCTCGCAGTACCAGCAGGGCCCAGTCATCGATTTCATCACTGTTCCACTCCAGATCGGGGCTGGTGACAATTTCCACCGGGTTTACCCATTCGCCATCAGGTAGCTGCACCGCAACATCGCCCCGGTTTGCCAGTTTGCTGAAGCGCTGGTCGAGCACACTGTGGCCTGCAGTGGAAGCGATCCAATAACAGTGGTTCGCCGCGATCAGTGTGGCGTTGCTGAAGGCTTCCCGTCCGTTACTTTTAGTTCGGCGCAGGCGGGTAAAAACATCGGGGTTAAGCGGCGCGTCGACACTGGAAACAACTCGCCGTTTGGTGCGGGGCGAAGCGCTTTCGAGCTGCAGAAATACCCTCTCCAGTTCGATAGAGTCGGTCTCCCCGACGCTTATCTTGTCAGCCTGTAGCGGAAGAGAGATAACTAAACTAAGCCAGAAAATGTTAAGCCGTAGTGATGGGATCACTGCCACAGCGCCCTTCGTTTTTCGTAGGTTTCGCGACACAGGGCGATGTCGTCAAGATAACGCGGCAGTTCGTCCAGCAGCAATGCCTGGGGACCATCGACCAATGCCTGGGTCGGCGCCGGGTGGAAATCCACTAGTACCATATTGGCGCCGGCAACAATGCCCTGAGCGGTGGCGTGGGCGATGTCCATCACCTTGTCCGGGCTGTGGTCGCGAGTGCCGACCGAGTGGGACGGGTCTATACAGACCGGCATACGGGTAAGGCGTTTGACGACCGGTATGTGCGAGAAATCCACCATGTTGCGGTGGGGTGCGCCGTACTCACTTTTCATGCCACGCAAACAGAAAATCACCTGGGCGTTGCCTTCGCTGGCGAGATATTCCGCCGCATTCAGTGACTCGTTTAGGGTGATACCAAAACCACGTTTGAGTAGCGCCGGGTAGCGCTGCTGTCGACCGATGGCCTTGAGCAGCTCGAAGTTCTGGGTGTTGCGGGTGCCAATCTGGAGAATGACGCTGGTCGGGCGGCCGCATTTTTCCAAGCAGGTGTCAATTTCCTCAATATGCGATTCGTGAGTCACTTCCATGGCGATGGCCGCCATGTTGTATTTTCCCGCCAACTCGAAGACGTAGGGCAGACATCCCTTACCGTGGCCTTGAAAGGCGTAAGGGTTGGTGCGAGGTTTGTAGGCCCCCATACGGGTGCAGCGCTGACCGTGTGCGGCCAGTGTCTTAAGCATGATTTCCACGTGCTCGGGCGTATCGACGGCACACAAACCGGCGAACACGTGCAGGGACTCCTGATCAAAGCGCAGTCCCTGAAAATCAAAACCGCTGACGCGCTGATCGTCGTGGTGACGGCCGAGCACCCGATATTCCTCAGAAATCCGAATAACACGCTCTACCGCAGGCAGGGCTTCCATATCGGCGGTGTCCAGCGACTTGGTTTCGCCAATCAGGTAGATTTCGGTGAGTTGCTGCTGCTGGCCCTGCACGATGTGCTCTTTGACGGTCACGCCTGAAAGTGCGTTCAGATGTTTCAGGGTGGCCAGGTAGTCTTCGGACTGTTTGTCGATATCCGGATGTAAAATCAACAGCATTGTGAAACTCCGCGAATAATGGGCCAGTACGCTGGTTCTGCTGCCAGACAAGTTCGCGTATGATGATCAACGTGCCCGGCACAGCAATCCTACTATAAGCCAAACTCACGACGACTCGCCAATGGCCCTGTCTTTTCCCCTTAGAATCGGTTTTCGCTACTTCTTCAGCCGTCGACGCGACCGCTTCCTGTCTGTGGTCACCTGGATATCGCTGTTGGGTATGGCAGTGGGTATTACTGCGCTGATCGTGGTGATGTCGGTCATGAACGGTTTTGAGGCCGAGCTGCGCAATCGCGTGCTCTCTCTGGTTCCGCACGGTTTTATTGACGGCCCGGAGAGACGTCTTTCGGAATGGCCGGCTTTAATGGAGGCGGTAGCAAACGAGAAGGGCGTGCGCGGTGTCTCGCCGTATACGGGCACCGCAGCGATGCTGGTGCGCGGTGATCGACTGCGTGGTATTCAGCTTTACGGCATTGATCCCGAAACTGAAGG
Source organism: Litorivivens sp. (assembly GCF_041624475.1). Lineage (GTDB taxonomy): Bacteria > Pseudomonadota > Gammaproteobacteria > Pseudomonadales > Spongiibacteraceae > Litorivivens. Next base: position 414,568 of record NZ_JBFJUX010000002.1, on the reverse strand, counting down.
CTCTGTTTCTGATATCGAACAGCAATTGGTCGAAGGGCGCTATTTGGCAGAGCCGCGCTTTGAAATTCTGCTGGGAGATATTCTGGCCCGGCGCCTGCAGCTCACCGTGGGCGATCGGGTAACGCTGGTTCTCCCGACGGTGACCGTTACCCCCCTCGGTCTGTTTCCCCAGGAAAAATCACTGGAAGTAGCCGGGATATTCAGCGCCGGCGCCGATATCGATGGCAATACCGCCTTCGTTCACCTCAAGGTTGGGCAGCGTCTGCTGCGTTTAGGTGATGCGGTGAATGGTTTGCGGGTTGAGTTTGATAATCTGTTTGCCGCCCCCGAGTCGCTGGCGCGACTCGCCACGCGTTTGCCCGAGGGTGTTGAGACCCAGTCCTGGGCCCAGACGCAGGGTAGTCTGTTTCAGGCAGTGAAGATGGAAAAACGGATGGTTCGCCTGTTACTGTTTTTCATCGTGATCATTGCGGCGTTCAATATTATCTCGATTTTAACCATGGCCGTTTCCCAGCGCCGTTCAGCGATCGCGGTGCTACGTACGATGGGGGCGACACCGACGACTGTCGTACGAATTTTCATCGTTTATGGCTTGCTCACTGCCCTATTGGGAATTGGGCTCGGCGCGGTGATTGGCGTGCCGGTTGCGATGAATGTGTCTGAGCTGATTGCGTTTTTGGAGACAAGCCTGGGCATGAAAGTATTCAACCCGGACGTGTATTTTATCAGCGCGGTGCCGTCTGTTTTTCGATGGCTCGATTTCGTTGTGATTGTGGGTGCGGCATTGGTGCTGAGCGTATTGGCAACGCTCTACCCGGCGTGGCAGTCAGCTCGCATTGAGCCGGCGGAAGCCCTGCGCTATGACTAAGTTTTGTGGCGCCATAGAAAGTATGTGCAAAGACAGTTTACAGAGGAAAGCCCGATGACAGTGTTGTCCTGCGCAGGACTGAGTAAATCCTTTACCCAGGGACCGGAGACTGTTCATGTTCTGACGGGTGTGGATCTGACCATTGAGCAGGGGGAATTGCTGTCGATTGTCGGCCAGTCCGGTTCGGGTAAAACCACCTTGCTGCAGTTGCTCGGTGGGCTCGATATACCCACTGCCGGCACAGTGTCGGTCATGGGGCAGGACATCAATCATCTGTCGGAAGCCAAACGTTCGTTGCTCAGAAACCGTGCGCTGGGTTTTGTGTATCAGTTTCACCATCTTTTGCCGGAATTCAGCGCGCTGGAAAATGCCGCGATGCCGCTGCTGATTCGCGGCGTCAAAAAGCGCGAGGCGTTGGACACGGCTGGCATTCTTCTAGAGCAGGTTGGTTTGTCCCAGCGTGTAAAACATCGGCCATCGGCGCTCTCCGGCGGCGAGCGCCAGCGCGTCGCCATTGCCCGGGCCTTGGTGGGTGAGCCCGGCTGTGTATTGATGGACGAGCCAACCGGGAATCTGGATGAGGAAAATGCCATTGCTGTGCAGGAGTTGCTACTGAAGCTTAACACCGAGAGTAATACCAGCTTTGTGATCGTTACTCACGATACCGAGATGGCAGCGCGCTTTGGTCAGGTTTACCGAATTGCGCACGGCGCGCTGACGCGGGAATCCTGAACCGTGTGGCGTTTTATCGGACTGCGCTACAGCCTTGATCGCAAGGCCGACCATCTGCTGGCTTTTCTGTCTCGCTTGTCGACGGCCGGCCTGGTGCTCGGCGTGGCGCTGCTCGTTATCGTACTCTCGGTAATGAATGGCTTTGATCGGGAGATGCGTGAGCGCATTCTGTCACTGGTGCCGCATGTGACAGTCAAACCATGGTCTGCAGAGGAAGACTGGGGCGCGATGGCCGAGATTGCCCGCAACCAGCCTGGCGTGGCTGCGGTTGCACCGTTTATCGAATTCCCGGCGATGCTGTCTCGTGGTCGCAGCATGGAGCCCGCACTGGTCTACGGCGTAGACGCGGCTGTGGAGAGCCGGGTTTCCGGGCTGGCCCGGTTTGTGGATTTGCAGACCCTCACGAATGCAGACGGTACGGCGACGCCCGTGATTATCGGTGCGGGGCTTGCCAAACAGCTGAAGGTCAGCAGAGGCGACAATCTCAATCTGGTGACACCGGCCAGCGCCCAGAAGGCCCAGAACGTCAATTTCCAGCGCTTGTTTGTTGCGGATATTCTCGAATCGGGAACCGAGATTGATCAGCGCCTGGTGCTTATGGATCTCTACGCAGCCCGTGCCGTTGGGCTGGATTCGACTATCGGCCTGCGCTTGTCTCTGGTCGATGTATTCAGTGCCCGGCAAACGGCCTGGGAGCTGCGCAATCAGCTGGGCTTCCACTACCAGTATTCGGACTGGACGTCGCAACTGGGCAACCTCTATCACGCCATTCAGATGTCCCGGAACCTGGTTGTGGTGATGCTGTTAGCGGTCGTTGCGGTTGCGGTTTTTAATATCGTGTCGACGCTGGTCATGGTGGTACACGAGAAGGAAAGCGATATTGCCATCCTGCGCAGTCAGGGCGCAACACCGGGCCACATCATAAAAATCTTTTTGCTGTACGGCGCCGTGATTGGGCTTGTGGGCGTGCTTGCGGGGGGGATACTGGGCGCGCTCGGTGCTTCGGTGATTACTGATGTGGTCGCACTGATCGAACGCCTGACTGGCACACAGTTTTTGCAGGGCGATGTTTACCCGATTACCTACCTGCCTTCGGACCTGCGCCTGTCGGACTGGCTGATGGTGTGCGGTGTGTCCTACCTGATCTGCCTGCTGGCGACCCTGTATCCGGCCTGGCGTGCGGCCAAAGTTCAACCAGCGGCAGTTTTGAGCTACCGCTGATTCGCTGTAGTCAATCCTTCTTGCGGTTGGCTCGCTTGCGCCAGCGGCGGATTGTATGAATTCGCCATAATATATGGACGCTTACCGCGCTCAACAGGCCAAAAAACAAGCCCATCAACAAACAGCCCAGCAGAAACGGCTGCCACTTCTTGATCAGAACCGTATCAATCCAGTGCCAGCTGAGCTCAAAACTGAAGCCACTGGGAGGAATGCCGAGCAGGATAGCGCCGAGTTTGTATGCAAAAAAGAAAAAGGCGGGCATGGTCACCGGATTGCTAATCCACACCAGGCACACCGAGAGTGGCAAATTGGCGCTGACCAGAATGGCTGCCAGCGCGGCTATAACCATTTGCCCGGGTAATGGAATAAAAGCAGTAAATACACCGATAAAAAAGGCGAGGGTGACTGATCTTCGATTCAGGTGCCACAGGTTGGGCGCGTGAATCATGGGCCCCAGCCAGCGGACAGAAGGGTGCCCCTTGATGGCATCAGGGTTCGGCATGTACCTTTTGAAAATTTTGCGGGGCATAATGACCGGGTGAGCCTGCAGCAGGATTAGGGCGGAGGTAAAGCGATTGCCGCCAGCAGGCCGCTATTATGCATGCTAAGGGATTGCTTCTCCACTATGGTGTCACGGACGATAACCATTGCAGCGGGCATTGGCGTTGTTGCGCTGTTGCCTGTTCTCCCGCCACTTCAGCTGGTCGTTTTGGCCTTGCTCCTGAGTGTACTGAGCGTTTTTCACCGGCTTCCCTTTTCGTTAACCGCGCTGTGTTTTTGTACTGGCTTGGTCTACGGCAGTGTTTTCGGGCATCTTCTTGTGCATAAAATTCTGCCTGAATCGCTCGAAGGAAAAACGCTGACTCTGCACGGGCAGATAGATGGCTTGCCGGAGTTCAGCGCCCACCGGGGTGGTACCTGGCGCTTCAATTTTCGCGTAGATCGCTGCTTGGCTGAGTCCTGTGGGATTGAACGAGTGCGACTGAGTTATCGCAGCGATAAACGCCTGGAGGCCGGGCAGCATTGGCAGCTCAAAGTGCGTTTGAAGAGACCGCGCAGTTACGCAAACCCCGGAGGTTTCGACTACGGGCGCTGGTTGGTCGTCTCGGGCCTGCACGCCTCCGGGTATGTCCGCGGCGGTGAGTTGCTGGAAGGAGGGGCGCGCGGTCGTGCCCGGATTGTGCAGTATTTGCGTATCCAGCTGGAGGGGCTCTCGCGGCACCCCATGTTGCTGGCGCTCGCCGTCGGAGATCGAGGCAGGCTCAGCGACGCTGATTGGGAGGTGCTGCGACAGTCGGGCTTGTCACATCTTGTAGCCATATCCGGTTTGCATATCGGTATTGCCGCGGGGCTCGGTCTCCTGTGTGGACGCCTGTTGCTGCCCCTTACTCGCCTTGGCCCTTTAATCTGCGCGCTGCTGGCCTCTGGCGGCTACGCCTGGTTGGCGGGATTCAGTCTGCCCACACAGCGGGCTCTGATTATGGTTGTTCTCGGCCTACTGGCCCTGCAGTTGGGGCGTGGCCTGAATCGCTGGCAGCTCTGGTCTCTGGCCTTGCTGGTGGTGTTGCTGCTGCAACCTCTGGCCGCGCTGTCCCCCGGTTTCTGGCTGTCATTTACTGCGGTTGCAGTTTTGCTGGCTATCTTCGATCGGCGCCGAACATGGCATTCCCTTTTTCGCGCACAATGGGCCTTGTTGCTGGGGCTGGCGCCCCTGACTCTCGCTTTTTTTGACATGCTGTCGCCGCTGAGCTTGCCGGTTAATCTGGTTGCAGTGCCTGTGTTCAGCCTGCTGCTGATTCCGCTGACACTGCTGGCTCTGTGCCTGGAGCTGATATCGACGGCAGCCGCCTGTTATGTGTGGCGGCTTGCCAATGCCGGCGTTGAGGCCGTGATGTCGGTAGTCGAATGGCTGATTCCAGTCGTGCCTGCCTGGCATTACGTACCTCAGGTGCTGACTTGGCTTTGCCTTTGTGCGGCGGCCATCCTGCTTTTAACGCCCCGAGCGGTGCCCGCGCGGTATTTGGCCCTGTTTTTGTTCTTGCCCCTTGTTGGGGCGCTGTCGCTGCGTGAGGAAAACCCGGATATTGCGCCCGGGCACGTGCGGGTTTCGGTGCTGGATGTGGGGCAGGGGCTGGCGACGGTAATCGCTACCCGCAATCGTGTACTGGTCTACGATGTGGGGCCGCGCTATAGCGAGAGTTTTGATCTGGCGGATGCCGCCGTGCTGCCCTACCTGCGTTATCGACGTGTTAATCGGGTTGATACCCTCGTGATCAGCCACAATGACAATGATCACGCCGGTGCCTATCAGCGTGTGCAGAAGGCTTATCCGCAGCTTCATTTGTTATCCGGAGAGAGGTTGGCCGGCAGCAGCGCCTGCCGGCAGGGGATGCAATGGCGCTGGGATGGTGTTCTTTTTTCCCTGCTGCACCCTGATCCGAATTTAGTGGAGGCGTCCTCCAATAACCGATCCTGCGTGTTACTTGTTCAAACGGGACGCAGCAAAGTGCTGCTGCCCGGTGATATCGACAGCGCGGTGGAACAGCGCCTGCTGGCCGGTCACTTTGAAGCGCTTGCAGAGCTTTCTGTTTTGGTGGCGCCCCATCACGGCAGTAAAACCTCTTCTTCAGAGGCCTTTGTGCGGCAGCTTCGTCCGGAGTGGGTTGTGTTTTCGGCGGGTTACAAACACCATTTTGGTCATCCGGCGGAGGAGGTGGTCGGGCGTTACCGGCAGGCGGGTAGCCGCATACGGACAACGTCGGATTCCGGAGCAATACGCTTTGAGCTGTCGCCGCGCGGTATCGAGAAGGTCACAGAGCATCGTTTGCAGCGGCGCTTTTACTGGCAGTGAGTGTGTCGCTTCACCCGGTGAAGTACGTATAATGCCCGGATATCAGAATAAGAGGTATTGCTGTGTTTGAACTGGTTAAGGCTGGCGGCTGGCTGATGCTGCCGATACTGCTTTGTTCCGCGGCCGCATTGGCCATCTGCATCGAGCGTTGGATTGAACTCGACCCCAAAAAAATCGCGCCTCCGAACACCTTCCCGCAGGTATCTGACTGGTTGAAAAAGAATCAGCTGGATGCGGAGAGATTGCGCCGTCTAGAGCGATCTTCGGCCTTGGGTGAAATTCTGGCAGCAGGGCTGTCGAATGCACGCTATGGCCGGGAGGTGATGAAGGAAAGCATCGAAGATGCGGCTTCCCATGTGATACATCGCCTTGAGAAATACCTCAATGCGCTGGGCACCATCGCTGCCATTACCCCCTTGCTGGGGTTGCTTGGCACGGTCATCGGTATGATCCGGGTGTTTTCGGAAATCATGCTGCAGGGCACCGGCAATGCGGGCGTGCTCGCGGGCGGAATTTCCGAAGCCCTTATCACCACGGCGTCGGGATTGAGCGTTGCCATCCCGGCGCTGATGATGCATCGCTACTATGTGCGCCGCATTGATACGATTGTGGTGGAGCTGGAGCAGGAAACGATCAAGCTGGTCAACCACATGCACCTGGTCAATGCCAAAGGTGGCAAGTCGTGAATTTCAGACGTCAGAAACTGGAAGAGGTTTCGGTCAATCTGACACCGCTGATTGATGTGGTTTTTCTGCTGCTGATCTTTTTCATGGTGTCGACGACGTTTACCAAAGAAAGTCGCCTGACCCTGGAGCTGCCGGAAGCCAGCGGTGACCCGGCGCCACAGGAGGTGGTGCCGCTGGAGGTTATTGTCGATGCCCAGGGGCAGTACATGGTAAATGACCTGACCGTGGTCAGCCCGAATCTCAAGGGCCTCAAAGCAGCCATTGCCGAGGTTTCCGGCGGCGACACCTCGACGCCGGTCGTGATTACCGCCGATGCCAAGGCACCGCATCAATCCGTCATCAGGGCCATGGACGCGGCTGGCCAGCTCGGCTTTACCAAACTGAGTCTGACCACACGAGAGCCGCAAACGGAATAATGGATTTTACCCAGCGCATAGAACGAGCCTGGTATCGCCGACCTATCCGTTTGCTCTGGCTGCTGTGGCCGCTGGAAATTCTTTACCGGGCTGTTGTGGTGCTGCGAAGGAAAAACCTGCAGCGACGCGCCAAGCCGCAACAAACAACGGTCATTGTGGTCGGCAATATCACTGTTGGCGGAACCGGTAAAACCCCGCTGGTGATTGCGCTGGTTCGCTGGCTGCAGGCCGAAGGTTACAAGCCCGGCGTGATCAGTCGCGGCTACGGCGGGCAGGCGCCTTACTATCCCTTCGTAGTAACGCCAAGTGGACGACCGGAACAAACTGGTGACGAGCCGCTGTTAATCGCCAGCTCCGCCGACTGTCCGGTTGTCATCGGGCCGGACCGGGTTGCGGCACTGGCGGAAATTGAACGGCGCTTTGGCTGCGATGTTGTCATCAGCGACGACGGATTGCAGCACTACGCGCTGCAGCGGCATATCGAAATTGCGGTGGTTGATGGTGTGCGGGGCTTTGGCAACGGCCACTGCCTGCCGGTAGGGCCCTTGCGTGAAACCGCCCGGCGGGTAGAGGAGGTAGACCTGCTGGTGATCAACGGCGAAAGCGCGCTTTCCTGGCGTCGGCCCTACAGCGAGATGCATCTTGAACCGGCAAAGCCGGTCAACCTGCTTACCGGTAAACCCGTGGACATTGCTGAATTTGAAGGCCGGGTGCACGCGGTGGCCGGTATCGGCAATCCGCGCCGGTTTTTCACCACGCTCCTCGAATTGGGACTTAGCCCGATTGCTCACCCTTTTCCCGATCATCATCGTTTTACCGAAGAGGATTTGCGGTTTGAGGGGGCTTTCCCCCTCGTGATGACTGAGAAGGACGCGGTAAAATGCCGGGCCTTTGCGACCGATAATATGTGGTATCTGCCGGTTCAGGCCGCGTTGCCCGCCAGCTTTTATACCAGTCTCAAGCGCAAATTGAAGAATCTGTCCGAGGAATAGGGATGAGTTTTACCGTCATAATTCCGGCGCGATTTGCGTCGACTCGACTGCCGGGCAAGCCCCTTCTGGAAATCAATGGCCAGCCCATGATTCAGCATGTCTGGTCCCGGGCCTGCGAAAGCGCAGCCAGTCGGGTGGTGGTTGCCACCGATGATGCCCGGGTGCAACAGGCCTGTGAGGCCTTCGGCGCTGAAGTGTGCATGACCCGCGAGGATCACCAGTCGGGTACCGATCGCCTGCAGGAGGTCGCAAGCCATCTGGGCCTGGCTGAAGATGCAGTCGTGGTAAACGTGCAGGGCGATGAGCCGCTGATTCCACCCGCCGTTATCGATCAGGTGGCGGCCAACCTGATTGCGCATTCCGATGCGCAGATGGCGACGCTAGCGGAGCCCTTGGAATCCATCGAAGCTCTGCGCAACCCCAATGTCGTGAAGGTAGCGCTGGCGGCGAACGGCTTTGCGCTCTACTTCAGCCGCGCCTGTGTACCCTGGGCGCGAGATGAGTTCAACGCCGCTCCAGAGGTTTTACCCTCTAACTTGCCTTTTCTGCGCCATATTGGGATCTATGCCTATCGTGTGAATCTCTTGAACAAGTTCGTGGCCTGGCCACCCGGGCAATTGGAGCAGATAGAAAAGCTTGAGCAGCTGCGGGCCCTGGAGCAGGGAGCGCGGATCCACGTTGCGGAAGCCGTAGCAGCCATCCCCGCTGGGGTGGATACTCAAGCTGACCTTGAAACTGTGCGACGACTGCTTGCCGAAGGGGAGGGTTGAAGGTGGTCAGAGTACTTTTCGTTTGCCTCGGGAACATCTGTCGTTCGCCTACCGCGCATGCGGTGTTTCAGCAGATGGTTGACGAGCAGGGGCTTGGCTCAACAATTCTGGTGGATTCCGCTGGAACAGGAGACTGGCACATAGGGCGTCCGCCCGATCCCCGTGCCAGCGCTGCGGCGCAGCAGCGTGGTGTCGATATGTCGGCTTTGCGCGCGCGCCAGTTTCAGGCTGATGACTTTCACAACTTTGACTACATTCTGGCCATGGACGAGGATAACCTGCGGGATATCTTGGCTCAGGAGCCGGGTTCTCATTCGGCGCAGGTTGGGCTGTTTCTGGACTACGCTACGCATTTCGAGGAGCGCGAGGTGCCAGATCCTTACTACGGCGGTGACGAAGGTTTTGAGCATGTACTGAACCTGATCGAAGATGCGGCCAGGGGCTTGCTCGAAAGGCTTGGCGGGAGCCGGGCGTGAGGCCTGAGTCCGACGTTTCACTGCAGGCGCTGAATACGCTGGCGGTGCCGGCCCGGGCTCGCTACCTGACACCGGCAATCAGCCTTGAAGATCTGCGAGAGGCTCTGGCCTTCGCCCGCGAACGGGCACTGCCGTCGCTGATTCTCGGTGGCGGTTCCAATATTGTGCTCAGCGGCGACTTTGACGGAGTTGTCATTCCCCTGCAGCTGCGTGGCATCAACTGCATTAGGGAACACGAAGACTGGGTAGAGCTCAGCGTCGCCGCCGGTGAAAACTGGGACGATTTTGTCCGTTACAGCCTGGCGCAGGGCTGGTTTGGGCTGGAGAACCTCAGCGCCATTCCCGGAAATGTGGGCGCCGCGCCGATCCAGAATATCGGTGCCTACGGCGTCGAATTAAGCAGTGTGCTTACGTCGGTCGTGGGCCTGGATCTGGAAACCGGGGCAGAGCGCCGCTTGAGCCGCGAGGACTGCGAGCTGGCTTACCGTGACAGTATTTTCAAAGGCTCTCTGCGCGACCGCTTTGTAATTACGCAGGTTGGCTTGCGGTTATCCAAGGTTGCCAATACCAACCTGAGTTATCCCGCCCTGGCCGCAGAGGTCGATGCCTCGGCAAGCCCTCAGGAAGTTTCAGCGGCGGTGCGTGCGGTGCGCGCGCGCAAACTGCCATCACCAGCCGAATTGCCCAATGCCGGCAGTTTCTTCAAGAACCCGATTGTCTCAAGCGAGCAGGCAGATACCCTGCTTGAGCGCCACCCGACCTTGCCGATGTGGCCGCACAACGGGCAGTACAAACTGGCCGCGGGCTGGTTGGTGGAGCAGGCAGGGTGGCGTGGCCGCAGTGGCGAGGGCGAGCAGGCCGGCGTCGGTATTTTCCGGGAGCAAGCGCTTGTTTTGATCAACCCCGGCCGCTGTCCGGGGCGGCGGATTCTTCAATTTGCCGGAGAGATTCAGGCTTCGGTCCACGCGCAATTTGGTGTTAATCTCGATATCGAACCGCGGGTCTATTGATCGCACGTGCTTACCGATAGTTTAGGAGAATCGTTGGATCTGTTCGCTGCTGACAACGAGTCGCTTGAATGGCTGGAGCTGGATGGCGCCAGCCGGCTCGGCCTCAATCCACGCTATGTGACAGATCAGCAGTCCCTTTACCAGCAACTTTGTGACGAGTGTCTATGGACGCAGCCGGAAGTCAATCTGTTCGGAAAGCGCCACAAAGTGCCGCGATTAAACGCGTTTTATGGGGATGTCGGTGTGGAATATCGCTATTCCGGTGTGGTTCACCAAGCCTCAGGCTGGCCGCCTATTTTACAGGTGTTGAGAAGGCGTATCGACAGTCTGCTCGGGACACGATTTAATACTGTTCTATTGAATTGGTATCGCGATGGGGACGATACCATGGGGTACCACGCCGACAACGAAAAAGAACTCGGCCCGCAGCCGACGATCGCTTCAGTTAGTCTGGGGGCTGCCCGGCGATTTGTGATGAAACGCCGGAATGCACCCGCGACCAAGCGCGAACTCCTGCTGGAGGGTGGCAGCCTGCTGGTAATGGCAGGGCGCTTTCAGGACGAGTGGCTGCATGCGGTACCTGTATCGCGCGGTGAAATGGCGGGGCGTATTAATCTCACCTTCCGCCGCGTTTTGCCCCAGTAACGTCGTTAATTTCCAGGGAAGAACACTATCCGAAGGGATGCACAGCCCAGGCAGGAGTCCCACTAATGGTCAGTATTCTTTTGGCTGACGATCACGACCTTGTGCGGTTCGGCATTGAAAAAATGCTGGAAGCAGAGCCGGGCTATCGCATTGTCGCCACCGCCCGCAGCGGCGAGGAAGCCATTGCGCTGAGTCGCGAGCACAATCCTGCCGTTGTGCTGATGGACCACCAGATGCCAGGTATCGGTGGGCTGGGGGCAACCCGTCGTATTGCGCAAACCTGTCCGGCAACAAGGGTTATCGGCTTGAGTGTGTATGCGGATGAACCTTTCCCCTCTCAGTTTCTGAAAGCCGGTGCCAGTGGCTACGTGACCAAAGGAGCCAGTTTCGACGAAATCCTTAAAGCCATCAAAACCGTGCTCAGCGGCGGTTGTTATATCAGCCCGGAAGTCGCGGGAAACATGGCGATGCGCAGCCTTGGCTCAAAGGAATCGCCCTTTGACAGCCTGTCTCGCCGGGAGCTGGAAATTACCCTGATGCTGGTCAATTGCGAGAAGGTTGCGGCGATCTCCCGTCTGCTCAATATCAGCACCAAAACCGTCAACACCTACCGTTACCGCATTTTCGAAAAACTGAATATTAACAGCGATGTTGAGCTGGCCTGGTTGGCATTGCGACACGGTGTGGTAGAGTTGCCTGCGACATCCTGACCTGTCGCGGAACATGAGCGGTACCTCCTTCGATCACGAAACCTTCCTCAAACACGTAACCCGCAGTCCGGGGGTTTACGTGATGCAGGATGCGGCCAACGACATTCTCTATGTGGGCAAAGCCAAGAACCTGCGCAATCGTTTGGCAAGCTATTTCCGGGCCTCTGGGCTGGCAGCCAAAACCATGGCGCTTGTGTCGCGTATTGCGCATATCGATGTCACTGTCACAGCGACTGAAGGTGAGGCGCTGCTGCTTGAGCAGAACCTGATAAAGCAGTACAAACCGCCCTACAATATTCTGCTGCGCGACGATAAATCCTACCCCTATATCTACGTCTCTACACAGCATGATTACCCGCGTATCAGTGTGCATCGGGGGGCAAAATCAAAGCAGGGGCGCTATTTCGGACCGTTCCCGAATGCGTCATCGGTGAGGGAAAGTCTTAACCTTTTACAGAAGGTATTTAAGGTAAGGCAATGTGAAGACAGCTATTTTTCAAACCGAAGCCGCCCCTGTCTTCAGTATCAGATCAACCGCTGCACCGGCCCCTGCGTCAATCGCATCAGCGCTGAAGCTTATGCCGAGGACGTGCGACACACCATGATGTTTCTGGAGGGCAAAAACGCCACCCTGATCGCTGAGCTGGCCGACCAGATGGAATCGGCGGCGGAGAAGCTGGAGTTTGAAGAGGCGGCAAGCTATCGGGATCAGATAAGCCATCTGCAGAAAGTGCAGGCAAGCCAGTGGATTGAAGGCGAGGGCGGTGATCTCGATATTGTCGCGGCCGTGATTCGAGCGGGGCAGGCCTGCGTGCAGCTCTTGTACGTGCGCGGCGGGCGGATTCTCGGGAGCCGCAGTTATTACCCCAAATTGCATCTTGAGGAATCCGAAGGGGAGGTGCTGGAAGCCTTTATCGCCCAGTATTACCTCAACGGCAGCCGGGACTTGCCCGGCGAGCTGGTGGTTAACAGAGCGCTTCCGGACGCCGATACACTGGCTGCGGCCCTCAGCGAGGCGCGAGGACAAAAGCTGTCTATTTCACAACGGGTGCGCACAGCCCGCGCCAAGTGGCTGAGTCTGGCGGAAACCGCCGCCGAGCAGAATCTCGGCAACCGGCTCGCAACCCAGGCAAATTATCAGGAGCGCTATGAGGCACTCCAGGACGCGCTCGGATTGGAGGAGCTGCCACAGCGACTCGAATGCTTTGATATCAGTCACAGCAGCGGTGAAGCGACGGTCGCCTCCTGTGTAGTGTTTGATGGCAACGGACCACTGAAAAGCGACTATCGGCAGTTCAATATCGAGGGGGTAACTGCGGGAGACGATTATGCTGCCATGGCTCAGGCGCTGCAGCGACGCTATAAGCGGGTGGCGTCCGGTGAATACCCGGTGCCGGATATCCTGCTGATTGACGGCGGCAAAGGACAGCTCAGTGCGGCCCGCGAGACCTTGAAGGAGCTCGCCTTGCCGGAATTTTTGCTGGTTGGGGTGGCAAAGGGCGCCGATCGCCGGGCCGGGCTGGAAGTTTTGATACGCGGCGATACCGGCGAGGAAATGCGTCTGGCGCCCAACAGCCCGGCGCTGCACCTGATTCAGCATATACGCGACGAATCCCACCGTTTTGCGATAACTGCCCATAAACAACGACGGGACAAGAAGCGGCGCCAGTCGGTTCTGGACAGTATTCCCGGGGTGGGCGCCCAACGCCGCAAGGCGCTGCTCAGACAGTTTGGTGGACTGCAGGGGATTCTGGCCGCCAGTGTGGAAGACCTGAACCGAGTGCCGGGCATTAGTCGCAAGCTGGCCAGGGATATCTACGAAAGTTTGCGCAGCGAGTAGCTTAACGGAGTAAAGCTGCCTAAAATGGGCGCTTCGCAAACCTGGGGCGTTGATGAATATACCTAACCTTTTGACTTTGTTCAGGATTTTCCTGATACCGGTCTTTGTCGTACTGTTTTATATGCCGCTGGAACACCGCGCGTTCTTCACGGCGCTGGTTTTTTCCGTTGCCGGTATCACCGATTGGCTGGACGGCTATTTCGCGCGCAAGCTCGGTCAGTCAACCCCGCTCGGAGCCTTCCTTGATCCGGTTGCCGACAAGTTGATGGTGGCGATTGCACTGGCGCTGTTGATCGAAGCCTACGACGCCTGGTGGTTTACGCTGCCGGCGGTGGTCATTATTGGTCGTGAGATTGTGATTTCTGCGCTGCGGGAATGGATGGCAGAGCTGGGCAAGCGAACCAGTGTGGCAGTTTCCTATATCGGCAAGTTGAAAACCACAGCCCAGATCATAGCGATCATCGGTCTGCTGCTGTTTCAGGACAGTCGTGACAATGTTCTGTATACCGCCAATATGATCGCGCTTTATGTGGCGGCGATTCTTACCCTGTGGTCCATGGTGGTTTACCTTCGCGCGGCCTGGCCGGAGCTGACGCGTTCTGAGAAATAAGCTCCATTGATGGCAAATTGAGCAATCGGGCCTTAAATTTCAATCAATTGCAGATCGCGGCTTGACTCCTCGCTGACACAGCATAGAATAACCGCCTTCGTTAAACAGGCCGTTATTCAGCGGCGTGTAGGTAGAGCGAAAAGCGGGAATAGCTCAGTTGGTAGAGCGCAACCTTGCCAAGGTTGAGGTCGCCGGTTCGAACCCGGTTTCCCGCTCCAAAACTCTCTGATAGAGAGGCCGGTTGATCGAACCGGCGTACACCCCTCGGTGTAGAACAAAACCGATTTTAGGCGCGGTGGCAGAGTGGTTATCCAGTGGATTGCAACTCCAGCGCCCGCGGCGAAAGAAAGGGCCGGTTAATCGAACCGGCGTACACCTCTCGGTGTAGAACAAAACCGATTTTAGGCGCGGTGGCAGAGTGGTTATGCAGCGGACTGCAACTCCGTGTACGCCGGTTCGATTCCGACCCGCGCCTCCATTTTTAACCCTTCGGCATGGCCGGAAGGAACTTTACGGCAAGTTCTTGGCTGCGGACTAAGGACTAGCTGCCCGAAATAGGTAGCTCTGGCAGCTGCCGAAAGTAATCTCTCAAACTGCCCTCCGGTTTTCAAATGTCCTGGCCAACGATCTGTCGCGCCAGTTGTATCCTCTGCTTTGTTTTGATGTGCATCTTTAGAAAAGATCTTTCCGCGCTTCTGATTTTGTTTGGCACGGAAAAGGCGCCGACTGAAGTATGCTTTCTGAGAGATGAACTTTACGTTCTTTTCTAGCAAGTGGGTTTAAGCTGTCTACAATAAATAGATTGCTTTGGCAGACCCTCACATTCGGCCGGCTGTAAGTCGTTGAAAATGGTTACGCGCTGCTGTAGCATTCCGCGCTTCCAATCCCTCCTATCAGTTACAATCAGCTGATGTTCAAGCGGAATTGCAGAGCATGCGCCCTGTAACAGCGTCCTTGCCCGGATGGTGGAATTGGTAGACACAGGAGACTTAAAATCTCCCGCCTATTGCTGGCGTGCCGGTTCGATTCCGGCTCCGGGCACCAATGATTAACTGACACAACTGAAACGGCAGCAAAGCCGGAGGGCAACTTTTTGTATTGCCTTCTTCAGTAGTTCCGCTAGGTTGGCTGGGTGAAATCAGCCGCGTTGATAAGTCCCCACCAGCCGATTCATTCCGATAACCTTGCTTTCGACTTTAGCCAGAAATTCCCACAGGGTCAGGCCGGGCGGCAATTCTTCGTCGCTATCCAAAGCCAGAATCCAAAAGTAATACTGATGAACGCCATGGCCTGGTGGTGGCATGGGGCCGCCGTAGTTGGTGTTGCCAAAATCATTTTTACCTGCGGTGCCTTTGTTGGTGCCTTCTTCAAGACTGCGGCAGTCGGCCGGAAGGTTGTAGAGCACCCAGTGGACATAACCGTAGGTTCCGTTGGCGGATACCAGCGGCGCATCCGGGTCGTGACAGATTACGGCAAAGGCTTTGCTGCCCTCAGGTGCGTTTTCCCAGCTCAGAGCGGGGGAGAGATCTTCGGCCTCGCCGGTGTGTTTGGCGGGAATGGCCTCACCCTGCTTGAAGGCGCTGCTGTTTAACTGAATATCGGATAGTGCAAATCCCATAGCGTTCTCCGGTTTATCGTTTGATGGATTGTAGAAGTTTGTTGGGGCTGCCCTTGCGGTCGCCAATCTTGCCGCTGGCGGCCGCCCTGAGCAGTTCGCGCTCAATATCGGCGGGTGACCTGTCCGGGCTTTCCTCGAGCAAAAGTGCCGCCACGCCAGCGACGTGCGGGCTCGCCATAGAGGTGCCGCTGATGGTCTTGGTAGCGCGGCTGCTGTCTATCCAGGCGGAGGTAATATCTTTACCCGGAGCGAAGATATCGGTGCAGCGGCCGTGATTAGAAAAGTCGGCGCGGCGATCGCGGCTGTCACTGGCGGCGACGGTAATCGCCGATTTGGCTCTCGCCGGTGAAGCCTGGCAGGCGTCCTTGTTGTCGTTGCCGGCGGCCACCACCACTGTGATTCCGCGTTTGACCAGGTTTTCCACGGCCTCATCGATAGCGGATGAGGCACCGCCGCCGAGACTCATATTGACCACTGCCGGTCGTTTGGCGTTTTTGGCAATCCAGTCCAGTCCGGCGATAACCGTAGAGTTGGAGCCGGCGCCTTCGCAATTCAACACCCGGACCGGGTAAAGAGTGGTGTTCTTTGCCACTCCCCATTCACTGCCCCCGGCGGAGCCAGCAACGTGCGTGCCGTGGCCATTGCAGTCTGCGGTTGGATCGTCCGGATTTTCCTTGTCACCGAAGAGGGCGGCAAAAATAGGGTCGAGCAGGCTGCCCGGTGGTTGCTTCGGGTCGTCGCTGGTATTGACTCCTTTGCCCAGACGGCCACTGAAGTCTTTGTGATCGCCGCGTATGCCGGTATCGACGATGTAGGTGTGGGTTCCCTTGCCGGTCAGGGTGTAGGAAAACTGACGATCCAGTGGCAGGTCCGCCTGGTCGATTCTGTCGAGGCCCCAGGTGGCGCTTTTTTGCACCTGTTTTTCAGAGATGCGAGCAATGGCGTCCTGCTCGATATAGCGCACAGCCTTGTCCAGACTGAGAGCTTTCGCCTGTACCTGGCTCAGGTAGGCTGCAAAGCCATTCAACACCGATGTAAAACTCAGGTCGGCCTGTCCACCGTAACGGGCCATCAGCGCAGACATGCTGCGCTTTACGCCAACGCCATCGTTCAACACCACGATATAGCGGTTAGGCAAGGCGTTGGAAACCGGACGAATACTACCTTCGCCAGCCGGCACTTTTTCCAGAGCCTGAGTAGCCGGTTTGGTAACTTTGTCGACGCTGTCGAGCAAGCCCGCGTGACCGGCGTTGACCATGAACACGCTCAGCAGCGCGGCACTTAAGGCAGCAATTCCTGGCTTCATTGTTTTCTCCGCAGGTTTTTTATGTTGTCGTTCGGTATGCAGCTATCGCGCGCCTGACGCGCGAGTTTTCTGACACCGCGAATACGATAAAGGGCTCGAATCCGTTTCTCGCGGTGTTGTGAAATATTACCCAAACGGCATTTTGTTGTGACCGATCTATAGGTGACAATCATTCTGCATGATGACTGGCAGCCAGTGAAGTGAGTATTTCAGGTTTATCCCGAGTTGTATCCAAAGGCCTGTTGGTCGGCCTGCTCCTGAGCACTTTACTGCCGGCCTGCAGCAGTCCCGCAGAGCCGGAACGTGAGACTGCGGCAATGGCTGGCGCTGCGCCGCTGGCGAAACCACACCGCAAACTTGGCCCCGTACTTGCGTCGCTGGATCGGCGCGAGTCGCTGATTGTTGCGGCTAGGGCAGCGGGTTTGAATCCGACCCAGGACGGCCTGCTGGTGCAGATCGCCTACGAGGGAGATGCGAATTTGCTTGAAGTCTCTCTGTCCGAGCAGGGGCTTGTGGTGTTGCACCGCTACCCGCGCTATCAGCGCCTTGATGTGCTCGTCAGAAATTTTTCAGAGCTCGATGCGGTTACCGCTATCGGCGGTGTTTTTCGCGTACAGGCAATGCAAACGGCGATATCCCGATAATGTTACGTGCTCTTCTTGCGCTTGTGCTTTTAAGTCCTGCGATCGCCCTGGCGATAAGCGATGCCAGTCCCAAGCTTACCTCTGATGCGGTTGCGGCCAAGCGCTCATCTCTGGTCGCACGCCTGTCGGCTCAAGATGGGGACGCCAGCGAAGGGCGCCTGTCCAACCAGGTCTTTCCCCTCTTACTGGAGCTGCGCGGTGCTATCGATCACGAGTTGCGTGCGCGCCTGCGAGGCTTGGGCCTTAGCACTGAGTTTGTGTCTGAAAAGTACGGCAGCGCAACAGTTCGCGTGCACAACGCGAAACAGCTGGATTCAGTTCTTCGAATGCCTCAGGTGAGGCAAGTTGCACCGCCATCTCCTTACGTGACCCGCGCTGGCAGCGTACAAAGTCGCGCCTCGACAGCGCTGCGCAGCGATGGCGCAGCACTTGGCGGCGGCAGCGGACAAACCATTGGCGTAATTTCCGACAGTTTTGCCCGCACCAGCGATGTTCGTGACGGGGATACCTCGCCCCCAGCGGGTGTGGCGGGTAGTCTGCAGGGAGCTCGCCCTCAGGATTCGGGCGACCTGCCGGTAGTTGTTCAATTACTCGAGGAAGGCGAAAGCAGCGGCACCGATGAAGGCGCGGCGATGGCCGAGCTTGCCTATGATGTCGCCCCACAGGCGGGTATTGCCTTTCATACGGCGGGGCGCTCTGAAGCGGCCTTTGCTACGGCTATTGATACGCTGTGTAGCGACAATCGCGCCAGCGTTGTGGTGGATGATATTGGTTTTCTGGAGGAGCCTTATTACCAGGACGGTTTTGTTGCACAGGCCGCAGCGCGCTGTGCGGCAGTCGGTATTCCCTACGTAAGCGCTGTGGGAAATGAGGGAGACCAGGGCTACAGACAGATTTTTAGGGACATTGATCCCGTCGATGACGAACCGGGCGGCGACGTCAACTTCACCCCAACGGGCAATGATCTTCACGACTGGAATGGGGGCGATGGTTTTCTGGCGGTAACGCTTGCCGCTGGTGAGTCGGCCTTTGCGGTGCTGCAGTGGAATCAGCCCCATGATCGGGTCAGCAGGGGCAAGGGCGCGCAAATAGACCTCGACCTCTATGCGACCCGTTCCGAAACTGCAGCAGCGCTCGATCCTTCGCACCCGGATTTTTACAAGCGCAGTATCGCGACCCAAGGCACGACTAACAATCCCTTCGGCGATGCGGTTGAATTTGTTGCATTGGAAGCTGAGGTCAGTGCTGAAACCATGTTTTATCTAGCCATCGAGCATTACGCCGGTAGTCAGGAAAATATTCCACAGGCAAACGGAGTACCCCTGGAATTCAGGCTGGTTCTGGTCGGGCCAGTGAAAAGTGCAGAGTATGCTTATGACGGCCCGACAGCCTGGGGGCATGTCGCCGCAAATGGGGTGATCAGTGTCGCCGCCGTTGCCTGGTGGGAATCGCCGGAATTTGCCCCCGAGCGTTTCAGTAGTCCGGCAATAGACCCGGAGCCCTATACATCCCGTGGCGGGGTTCTCGAGATACCCTTTAACCCAAACGGCGACTACGCCCCCCAGCAACGGTTTGCCCCTACGCTGGCGGCCGTCGACGGCAGTAATAACACATTTTTTGGGAGGGACTTTCAGGCGGGGCAGTCACCGGGTTTTGGTGAGCCCGACGGGGCGCCCAACTTTTTCGGGACCTCAGCGGCAGCGCCAAACGCAGCTGCGGTGATTGCTCTGTTGAGGGCCGCTGAACCGGCTTCAAGCCTGGCGCTGCAAATCGAGGCGCTGAAGGCTACCGCCATCGATGTGGCGGGGATTCGCGCAGCAGCGGGTAACGACGATGTATCGGGCGCAGGCCTGATCGATGCGGCAGCGGCATTGGACTATCTTCGCAACAATCCGATAAGACCGGCCATAGCGCCCTCATCCGGGGGCGGTTCGGGTTCTTGCTTTATCGCCACAGCAGCCTATGGCAGTTACTGGGAGGAGGAAGTTCGGGTTTTGCGCGGCTTCCGTGATCAGGTGTTGCAGAGCAGTGAGGCAGGACGCTGGTTTGTTGAACAGTATTATCGTTACTCTCCCTCAGTGGCGCAGCTCATTGAGGAAAGCGCGCTACTGAGGTGGCTGGTGCGGACGGTATTGGAACCGGTCGTCTTCTCGATTCGTTATCCGCTCGTACTGTGCATCCCCTTATTTATAATGTTAGCCCTGATAATACAGCGCCGTGTGCGGCGCAGGGCACGGGCCTTGCTGTCAATTTCCCAATCGAGGTTTTAATGAATCCAATAGCTCGACGCACCCTGCTCAAGCAGGCGTTTCTGAGTGTGGCGTCAGTATCGCTGGGCAGTCGGGCGCTGTCGGCCTGCCTGGAGGTTGTCGGCAATACGCAGCTGCCATTGCCAGCCGGCCCGCTGTGGCATCTTGGCAAGCTCAAAGGTGTGGATGAATTAGGCCTGGCATTGGCGGAAGGTTGTGAAGCACGTTTGCTTGCGGTAGCCGGTGACCGAGTCGAAACACCGGGAGCGGACAGCACGCGCAGTGAGTACCAGTGGCACACCTATCCCGATGGTGGTGCGGTGTTTTCTCGCCCGGACGGCGGCTGGGTGTATACCTCCAATTCGGAAGTGCCGATTGTGCCGCTAGGTGGCTGCGGGGCTATTGGTTTTAACCCGCGGGGTGAGGTTGATAGCGCCTATTCCATCCTGAGTGGTACCACCCAGAACTGCGCCGGCGGAACCACGCCCTGGCAAACCTGGATTTCCTGCGAAGAGTCCCGCAGCGGGCAGTGCTTTGAGTGCGACCCCTTTAGGCCGGGGCAGGGTGTGGCAAAACCGGCGCTCGGTATCTTTGCCCATGAGGCCTTTGCCCTTGATGAGAAGCGCGGTACGGCCTACCTCACAGAAGATAGCCGCGATGGGCGCTTTTATCGCTGGGTGGCTTCACCGGAGGACCGTCTGGGGAACGGCCGACTGGGCCTGGAACACGGCCGCCTGCAAGTGATGAATATCGCCGGCTATGCCGACGACTGCTATCCGGAAAGCGACGTATTGCTGCGCGGCCAGCTGCCGGTGAGCTGGGTTGACGTGTCGGCACCCGAGTTGCGTCAGGACAAACAACGCAAGAAATTGCGGCGCAAGGGAAATACTGTGCCCGGCACCATCTTTGCCGGCGGAGAAGGCCTATGGGTTTACACTCTGCCCGAAACCTTGGGCAACCAGTTGCGCCCTGAAGGTGGCAAGCGGCCTGACAGCCTGGTTTTCTGGACGACCAAATACGACAATCGGGTGTGGTGTCTGGATGTGGCCAATCAAGTGGTGGAACTGGTTTTCGACAATGCCCAGACCAATAGCGCTCTGGCGAGCGTCGACAACCTGACGGTGAGTCCGTGGGGCGATATTCTGGTCGCGGAGGACCCACATTCCAGTGACATTGCGCGGCTGGTGGTGTTAAACCCGAATAAGGGGGCAAAAACCTTGCTGGAAATCCATCATCCCGGCTCGGAAATCTGCGGCCCCGCCTTTTCTCCCGATGGCCGTAGGCTGTATTTCAGCTCCCAACGCTATCGGAAGGGTGGGGCGACCTTCGAAGTGATTCTGCCAGCGGGCCTGCTTTCGGGTCAGGCTTGATTACCCGGCGCGCGCCGGTCGGTGATGAAGTGCAGGTCGCGCTGAGGAAAGGGTACCGAAATGCCGGCCTGCCGGAAGGCGTCGTCAATGGCGCTAAGATAGGTGCCGCGTACCAGTGATGGCCGGGTCGAGTATTCCGGCTTGGTCCATACCAGCAGCTCAAAGTCGAGGCTGGAATCTCCAAAGGCTTTCATGACTACCTGGGGCTGGTGATCTTTGGTGTCAGAGAGGGTCATTTCTTGAGCAAGTGCTGCTTCGATCACGCTCTCTGTCATCAGCTCCTTGTCCGTACCGTAGGCGACGCCAAAGGGAATTCGCTGCCTGCAGAAGTTTTCAGTGTGGGTAAAGTTGGTGACCTTGCCGTTTACGAACTCAGCGTTGGGAACAATAACTTCAGAGTTTTCAGCGGTGGTGATGACAGTTGCGCGCACACGGATTTCCGATACGACTCCTGTTACCCCGCTGTCTAACTGCACAAAGTCACCGACTTTGAGTGAGCGCTCCAGCAGGATAATCAAGCCCGAAACAAAGTTGCTGACGATGGCCTGTAAGCCAAAACCGATACCCACCGACAGTGCGGACACGATCAGCGCCAATTTGCCGAAGTCGACCCCCATCACGGAAACGCCAATCAAGACACCCGCAATCATCACCAGATAGTGAGAGATCCGCTCCAAGGTGTATATAGAGCTAGGGGTAAGGGCGTAGCGGCCGCGATTCAAGGAATGGACGCTGCGCTTAACCAGTTTCGCCAGGTAGAGAGAGGCCGCGATGACGATGATGCCCAGCAGGATCGACGCCAGTGTCACCGGCCCTTTGCCCAGATCGACCAGCGGGTAGCGAAGGACGGCCATAAAGCCGCTAAAAGACAGATCCAGCATGGTATCTCGCGATTAACAGAAGGTTATTCCCAATATAGTTCATTTGGGCTGGCTGACGTTAGGAAAAAGCGCGTTGTCCTGCGCTTGGTCGGTCATGCTGACATATCACACCAACGCAGGTGAATTTACGTTAATTGTCGTCGATTGGCTGAGTATTCGCGTATCATTAGCCGCTAACCGGGCATAGAGTCGGTAACAAATTTGACTACGTCGTTACGACTTTGTGTGACGGCGATTCACTGTATAACGGAAGGGAACAATGGCTGAGATTGCATTTACGCTCAATGGCCGCGAACAGCGTGTTGATGTTGAGCCCGATACCCCCCTGTTGTGGGTGGTTCGGGAACAGTTCGAGCTCACAGGAACAAAATTTGGCTGTGGCAAAGGCCTGTGTGGTGCCTGCACCGTGCATATGGACGGTTACCCGATTCGCAGCTGCAGTTTTCCAGTCTCGGCTGTGGCCGGGCGTCAGATTACGACCATTGAAGGTATCGCCCCCAGTCTTGATGAACTGCACCCGGTACAGCAGGTGTGGATGGCAAACAGTGTGCCCCAGTGCGGCTATTGTCAGTCGGGGCAGATCATGGCAGCGGTAGCGCTGCTCGAACAGAATACCAACCCCTCAGATGATGAAATAAACGCGGCCATGAGTAATATCTGCCGCTGCGGTACCTACCCCAGAATTCGCACGGCCGTGAAGCAGGCCGCCTCTCTGATCCGTCAGGACGGTGCTGTGTCCATTGTTGAGCCTCGTACCAGTGTCCAGGAGGTGTCCGTATGAGCCTGAGTCGCAGAGATTTTTTCAAGCGCGGTGCGGCGCTGGGTGGCGGTATTGCCGTTGGTATTCACCTGACGGGTTGCGGTCAGGAAGCGGCCTATCCGGGAGCCAAGCCCGGAGAGTTACGCCCCAATGCCTTTCTGCAGGTGCGCCCGGGCGGTGAAGTCGTCTTTCAGCTGCCGCGGGCCGAGATGGGGCAGGGCGTCTATACCGGCCTGACTACGCTGGCGGCGGAAGAACTCAATATGGATGCCGCAGATATCGTCGTCGAGCAGGCTTACTATCATCCGGAGTTCCGCGATCCGGAATTTCAAATGATGATGACCGGCGGCAGCGTGTCGTTGCGCAATAACTATGAACCGGTGCGTCAGGCAGCGGCCAGCCTGCGAGAGTGGATGCGCCAGGCGGCGGCCCGTCAGTGGGGCACCGGCGGTAATCTGCGCGTCGAAGGAGGCGTTGTGATTAATGCCGATGGGGAACGTCTCGCGTTTGCCGAGCTGATCGAAACAGCCAGAAGTATCTCGCCTCCGAAAGACGCGGCGCTGAAACCAGCCGCAGAATTCAGTCAGATTGGCCGTGAAGGCGTGCGCCTCGATGCGCTGGGTAAAGTCACGGGTACCGCAACCTTTGGCATCGACTGTCAGTTGCCGGGTGCAATGACGGCGGTTATGCGCCGCTGCCCGCATTTGGGTGGCCGAGTGCGCTCTTTCGACGACGCCAAAGCCAAAGCGGTTAAGGGTGTTGCGTCGATATTTGAAGTGAACGGCGGGGTTGCTGTGGTAGCCGATGGTTACTGGCCTGCGCGCAAGGCGGCGGACGCATTGGACATTGTCTGGAACAAAGGTCCTCTTGCCGGCCTTGACGACGCTGCACTGCGCAAGCGCCACGATGCTTTGTTACAGGAAGACGGGCGCGAGGTCAGCGAGGAAGGTGATGCCGCCATGGCCGTAGGCGAGCGCCTTGATTCGACCTACCGAGCGCCGATGTTGTCCCACAGCCCGATGGAGCCGCCCAATGCGCTGGTCAATGTAACGAGCGACAAGGTGGAAGTCTGGACGGGTACTCAGGTGCCCGACACGGTAATCGGGGTCGTGGCGGCCGCACTGGAGCGACCGCGTGAGCAGATTATCGTGCACAATCAGATGCTGGGTGGTGGTTTCGGTCGCCGTCTGGTACCGGACTATATTGTCGAGGCCGCCCGTATTTCGGCGAAAACCGGCAAACCGATCAAAATGGTCTGGAGTCGTGAAGACGATATCCAGCACGACTACTATCGACCGGCGGCGACTACCGTAATGTCAGCAACTGTTGATAAGGGGGAAGTCACCAGTTTTACCGCCAAAACCGTGGTGCCCAGCATCATGTCACAACTCATGCCCCTCTTTGCCGAGGCATCCATGCCCGAGTGGCTGCCGCCGGCAATCCCCCGCAGCCTTGGCGGTCTGCTCAAGCATGTTGATACCTCGATGGCTGAAGGTATCAGTCACACCGGCTATCACTTTCCCTATATGAAAGTGTCGGCGGTGCATGACGATACGCCGATTCCAGTTGGGTTCTGGCGGTCGGTGGGGCACTCCCAGAACGCCTTCTTTACCGAGAGCTTTATCGACGAGCTTGCGCACCGGGTAGGGCAGGATCCGGTAGCGTTTCGTATGCAACACATGTCACCCGATTCACGTCGCTACGGGGTGCTTAAGATGGCCGCCGAAAAGGCGGTTTGGGGGCAGACAGAACCGGGCCAGTTTCAGGGTGTTGCCGCCCACGACAGCTTTCATACCTCGGTTGCCCAGGTGGTTACGGCCTCGGTGCGAGATGGTGCGATCAAAGTGCATCGGGTGGTTTGTGTGGTCGACTGTGGTCTTGCGGTCAACCCGGACGTGGTGCGATCGCAAATGGAAAGCGGTATCGTGTTTGGCCTGACCGCGGCCCTGAAAGGAGCGATTACCCTTGAAGACGGACGGGTAATGCAGAGCAACTTCCACGACTATCCCATGCTGTCGCTGGCGGAAACCCCGGAAATTGAAGTGCATATCGTAGTCTCGCAGAGTGCGCCGACGGGGGTTGGTGAGCCCGGCCTGCCGCCAGTAGCTCCCGCCCTGGCAAATGCCGTGTTTGCGGCCACCGGTCAGCGTCTGCGCGAGCTGCCGCTGCGACTTGCCTGAGGCTAAGCCTTTGGCACTAATCAAGGAATAGCATGAGAGATATTCAGTACCCCTTTGAAAATACTCCAGAAGTTGGCGAGTGGATCGCAGTAGCTGAGGGCGTTTACTGGCTGCGCATGCCGCTGCCTATGGCTCTGGATCACATCAATCTGTACGTACTTGAAGACCGGGATGGCTGGTGGATTATCGACACCGGCATGGGCCTGGACGGTACACAGGAGGCTTGGCAGCAGCTGTTCGATGGGCCGATGCAGGGCAAGCCGGTACTGGGCGTCATCGTCACCCACATGCACCCGGACCACGTTGGACAGGCGGGCTGGCTGTGTGACAAGTGGCGGGCGCCGCTGTATATGAGCTTTGGCGAGTACTACAACGCCCGAACCTTTTCCGCATCTGACTTCAGCAGTATCTCGTGGACGACACACGCGTTTTATATTGCAGCCGGGGTATCGGAGGATTATCTGGAGCGGGTGCGGGCGAAATTCAAAGGCTTCGGCAATATTGTGACGCCGATGCCCATGGCCTTTAACCGCCTCAGTGAAGGCGATGTGCTGACCATTGGCGGTCGCGACTGGCGGGTCATGATTGGCAGCGGTCATTCACCGGAGCATGTTTGCCTCTATAATGAGCGTGACAAACTGCTGTTTTCAGGTGACCAGATCATTCCCCGTATCACCAGCAATATCAGCGTTATGCCCTCAGAGCCCAATGCCAACCCCTTGAAACGCTGGCTTAGCTCGCTGCAGCGCTTCAGTCGGGATCTGCCTGACGATACCCTGGTGTTCCCCGCGCACAACACACCATTTTACGGTGTTCAAACCCGTCTGAACTACCTTCAGGAGCACCACCAGGATCATCTGGAAGCAGTCGAAGAAGCCTGTATCGAGCCGAAAAAAGCGATCGATATGCTGGAAGTGCTGTTTGATCGGGAGATTGGTGTTGCCCAGATGAATCTCGCGCTGGGCGAGGCGATCGCGCATCTCAACTATCTGATTGAGATCGGGCGCCTGTCCTGCAGCAAAGATGACACCGGTGTGAACTGGTACCAGACCCTAGACAAATCGGTGGCCAAACGAGGCAACAGAAGCCATCATAAAGATGCTGCGCCAATGGAGGTCTGAATGACTTGTATTTTCTGCGCCATTGCTGAAGGTTCCGCACCCGCGCACAAGGTCTATGAGGATGAACAGTTACTGGCGTTTCTGGACTTGTTCCCGGCCCACCGGGGGCATCTGCTGATTATTCCAAAACACCACAGTGACGATATTTTCACTGCAGATCCATCTGATATTGCCGCCGTTGCCAGATTATCCGTGCCTTTGGCGCGGGTTCTGGATCGCGTTGTGGGGGGCGATGGTCTCGGTGTACATCAGCTCAACCGGGCCGCAGCCGGACAGACCGTGTTTCACTATCATATGCATCTGATTCCGCAAACGGAAGGTAGGGCGTTGAATATTCATGGTCGAGCCCGCGGTGATGACGCGGAACTGGCTGAGCTGGCGCAGAGTCTCAGCAGGGCACTTAAGGCTGAAATGGAGGCCGCGGCGTGAAACGACGTGATCTGATTCAGATGAGCGATGACGAAGTGTGGGATTTCATTGCCGGACAGAAAAATGCCCAGCTGGCCACCAACGGCAAAGATGGCTGGCCACACATGACAACACTGTGGTTTGCTCTCGATGATGGTGACATCGTGCTGGAAACCTTCACGAAATCCCAGAAAGTCAAAAATCTCGAACGAGACAACCGGGTTAGCGTTCTGTTTGAGAGCGGCACGGAATACGAAGAGCTTAAAGCCGCGGTAGTCTACGGGCGGGCGGAGCTGATTCGCGACCCGGAAGAAGTTCACCGTCTACATATGGCGGTGCTGATACGCAACAACACACGGGATTATCCCGAAGAGATGCTGGTCGAAGCCACCCGAAGCATGGTCTCAAAGAAGACGGCGATACGTATAATTGCAGAGCGGATAGTCAGCTGGGATCACAGTAAACTCGACGTAGCTTACTGAGTTTAAAATACCTGTGGAAACAAACTATTGAGAAGTAAAGTGAAAGAACAGCTAGACTATAAGCCATATCTGCATATTGGGTGGGTAACTCCCTTTTATGACTAAAATTCTCGCTATCGACGACACACCCTATAACCTCGATATCCTCAAGAATGGTCTGGAGGACGAGGGGTTCGATATGGTGACCGCACAAAGCGGTCGCGAGGGGCTGGCCTTGATTGATCAGGAGCGTCCGGATCTGGTACTGCTGGACATTGGCATGCCCGAGATGGACGGCCATCAGGTTCTGCAGCAGATTCGTCTGAGTGACGAACATACCGAGCTCCCGGTTATCATTCTTACCGCCAATACCGAAGACAGCAATCTGGCACGCTGCCTGGAATCCGGGGCCAACGATTACGTCACCAAGCCCTTCAGTTTTACTGCTCTGGTTGCGCGGATCAACAATGTTCTGCGCACCCAGAAAGACACCATCCAGTTGAGTCGCGACGTCGAGAAGCTGCGGGATCTTGCCTATCGCGACGAAATGACCGGCTTGCTGAACCGTCGGGCCTTTTTTGATCGAGCCAATGCCGAATTCGAGATGGCGAAGTCATCGAAGGAACCCTTGTCGATTGCGATTCTTGATATTGACCATTTCAAGTTGATCAACGACGAATACGGTCACCCTAAGGGCGATGAAGTTTTGAAGGCCTTTGGTAAGTTGCTCAAGGGCAGCCTGCGGCTGCACGATGTAGTCGGGCGTATCGGCGGCGAAGAATTTGCAGTTTGTCTGCCTAATTCCAAACCCATGAATGCCTACGGAACATTTGAGCGCTTGCGCACCAGACTGTGTAAGGAGCATCTGCTAAGCGACGACAAGGGCGAATTGCGCCCGGTCACTGTCAGTATTGGTATTGTCGGGCTGACCGACCAGAAAGAGCTCGACAGCCTGATGATATTGGCCGATATGGCCCTGTATCGCGCCAAGAATCAGGGCCGCAATCGCACCATTGTTGAAACCGGCGTAATCAACTGACCCACCTGAATTAACGCAAGTGACCGGATTTGCGGGTATATCTGACGTAGTTTGCTATTGAGAGAGAATGGTCCGTTGCGCAAAAATACGGTCATTCTTGGCGTTTTGTCGCGCTGAACAATGATAATGAGGACGTTACCATGCCCATGCCTACCGATTTCCCGATCATCGATTTGATGCTCAATGTGCCAGGTGAAGACAACAGCCAGTGGTATGAATTCATGAAGCCCCTGCTCATGGATCAGGAAAGCCGGGAGATGTTCAAGTTCCCCGCCCAGTACATGTTCAAGGATGTGCCGCAGGTCGGCGGTAAAGACGACTACATTGCCTACACCGTTGAGCAGATGGACAAGCACGGCATTCAGCGCGCCATGCTTGGTATCGACGACAACAATGTTGTTGCCAAAGAAGCCCTTGAGCGCTTCCCTGAACGTTTCTTCGCCGCTTATGAAGCCAATCCCAACAACGGTATGGAAGAGGTGCGCAAGATCGAGCGCCTGCACAAGGAATACGGCATCAAGGCGGTAACGGCCTTTGCTTCGGGTTTGTGCCCGCAGGTGCCTTACAACGAAAACAAGTGGTACCCCATTTACGCCAAGCTGGTTGAGCTGGATCTGCCGTTCTGCCCCTGCATTGGTGTGCCGGGTCCGCGCCTGCCGATGGCGCCGCAAAAAGTCGAACTGCTGGATGAAATCTGCTGGTTCTTCCCCGAGCTGAAAATTGTCATGCGCCACGGTGCCGAGCCCTGGGAAAAGCTGGCCTGGAAACTGATGCTCAAGTACCCGAACCTTTACTACATGACCAGCGCCTTTGCGCCCAAGCACTATCCGGAAGAGATTATTAACTTCGCCAACAAGCGCGGTGCTGACAAGATCATGTACGCGGGCTACTTCCCGATGGGGCTGTCGTTGGATCGTATTTTCAAGGATATGCCCAACGTGCCCTTCAAGGACGAGGTGTGGCCCAAGTTCCTCGGCGATAACGCCCGCCGGGTGTTC
Organism: Litorivivens sp.; assembly: GCF_041624475.1. GTDB lineage: Bacteria > Pseudomonadota > Gammaproteobacteria > Pseudomonadales > Spongiibacteraceae > Litorivivens. The sequence continues at coordinate 385,706 of NZ_JBFJUX010000002.1, read as the reverse complement.
AAGCTGGAAGACTGATCACAAGGCCGCGCAAGCGGCCTTTTTTTCGCCGTTGTTTTGCGAAAAAAGGTTCCCCCCATTAGGGTGAGGCAAAAACCCCGCGCAGCTCCTAAGCTAGGCTTACTCTCATTAGGTGTTAACCATAACAAGGAGCTACCCCATGCTGTCTCAGCAGGAAATATCTGATCGTTTTGAAATCCAGGATCTGCTTTACCACTACGCCGATATTATTGACCGCAAAGCGGCCGACGAGCTGCGCGATGTTTTTACCGCCGACGCCCATATCGATTACAGCGCCTTCGACGGCTCGGTGGGTGATTTGGAAGCCACCATCACTTTTTTGAAAGAGGCCCTGCCGGCCTTTCCGAACTCCCAGCACCTCAATGCCAATATGCAGATCAAGGTCAATGGCGATACCGCCGAGGGCCGAGTGATGTGCTTTAACCCGATGGAAATGGCGATGGGCGAAGGGGAGAGCCATGTCTTTATGCTGGGTTTGTGGTACGTCGATAAATACGTGCGAACAGACAAAGGCTGGCGTATCAAAGAGCGGGCTGAAGTCAAAAGCTGGAAGTTCAATACCCCTGACTTTATGACCTTCTAACCTTTATTTTAGAGAAGGGACACGCGCCCTGGCTCAGCCAGGGCGTAGCGATTAGCCCTGGCGGGCCCGAAACAGAGGCTGGGGATTGTCGACTGACACCTGGTAGTGCACAGAGAAGTTCTGCAGACTATTCAGGGCAGCATCGAGATCTGTGTTCTGCAGAGCAAAGCTGTTGAAACCACAGCGACTCAGATAGGCCAACTGATCGCGCATAAAGTTTCCGATGGCGCGCAATTCACCACTGAACCCATGTTGCTCACGCAATTCACGCCCGTAGCTGAAGCCGCGACCGTCAGCAAAGGCCGGGAAGTCCACGGCAATCAATTCAAAACCATTGATCGCATCGCCCAGCATCTTGGGCGACTGATCGCTGGCCAGCCATACTGCCACGTTTCCGCGTGCCTGCAGGGCGTCTTTCTCATCGAGCCAGCGCTGGGCCGGTACAATGATATTGCCGGAGGGCAAATCGCCTTCCAGCTCGCGAACCACCTGCCAGTTGTCTTCAACAATGGCGCCGTCTTTGATAATACGCTCAGGCATATACACGCTCCTTGAAAGGCTCAATACCGATACGACGGTAGGTATCCAGGAAGCGTTCTTCCTCGGTACGGTTGTTGACGTAGGTTTCCAGCAGCTTGCTGATCACTTCGGGCACTTCATCCTGTGCAAACGAAGGGCCGAGAATTTTGCCGATAGCGGCATCGTTGCTCTGGCTGCCGCCAAGGGAGACCTGATAAAACTCCTGTCCCTTTTTGTCTACCCCGAGAATGCCGATATGGCCGATGTGGTGGTGACCACAGGCGTTCATGCAACCGGAAATGTTCAGTTCAATCTCGCCCAGATCGTAAAGATAGTCCAGATCATCGAAGCGGCGCTGAATAGCCTCGGCCACCGGGATGGATTTGGCATTCGCCAGTGCACAGTAATCGCCGCCAGGGCAGCAGATCATGTCATTCAGGGTGCCGATTACGGGAGAGGCCAAACGCAGGGCATCCAGCTTTTGCCAGAGGGCAAACAGATCAATCTTGCGTACATCAGGCAGTACCAGATTCTGCTCGTGGGTGCTTCGAATCTCACCAAAGCCGAACTCTTCGCTGAGCGCAGCGACCGCTTCCATCTGCTCTGCGGTGATATCGCCGGGCGCGACGCCGGTTTCTTTCAGGGAAACGTTAACGGCGGCGTAACCGGGCTGTTTATGCGCTACCGTGTTGTGGCTTAACCAGGCAGCGAAGCGAGGCTCGGCCAGACGCTGGTCATCCAGTGTCGACTGGGCCGCAGCGGCGTCCTGCGCTTCATAGGCGGGGGGCTGGAAAAAGCTGAAAGCATGGTCGATGGCGTCCTGCGTCAGGGTCATCGGTCCGTCTTTGATGGCCTGCCATTCGTCCTCGACTTTCTGCTTAAAGGCTTCTGCACCCATAGCCTTGACCAGAATCTTGATCCGCGCCTTGTATTTGTTGTCCCGGCGACCGAGCTGGTTGTAGACCCGCAGGATAGCATCGAGGTACGAAATAACATGCTGTTTGGGCAGACAATCGTGGATCAAGGAGCCGATAACCGGGGTGCGGCCCAGGCCGCCGCCGACAAACACCTTGAACGCAGTCTCGCCAGCGCTGTCTTTGATGATTTCCAGGCCAATGTCGTGGAAGGCCACGGCTGCGCGGTCCCGCTTGGAGCCACAAATGGCAATCTTGAATTTACGCGGCAAAAAGGCAAATTCGGGGTGGAAGGTTGACCATTGACGCAAAATTTCACACCAGGGGCGGGCATCTTCAACTTCGTCCTGAGCCACGCCGGAAAACTGATCAGCGGTAAAGTTGCGAATACAGTTGCCGCTGGTCTGGTTGGCGTGCATTTCCACCGTCGCCAGATCGGCGAGGATATCCGGAACTTCTTCCAGCTTGGGCCAGTTCAGCTGAATATTCTGGCGGGTGCTGAAGTGAGCGTAGCCCTTGTCATACTTGCGGGTAATGTCGGCCAGTTTGCGCAGCTGGTTGGCATTCAGGGTACCGTAGGGTATGCAGATGCGGAGCATCGGTGCCAGGCGCTGAATATAAAGGCCATTTTGCAGGCGCAGAGGCAGGAACTGCTCGTCGGTGATTTCACCCGCCAGATAACGTTGGGTCTGATCCCGAAACTGGGCGACCCGCTCATTGATAATCTGTCGGTCGAATTGATCGTATATATACATCGTGCTTCCGATTTAGGTCCGGTTTGATCCTGGTTAGCCCCTGAAATGCCTGTGGAGCTGACTTTGAGGGCGCGCAATTTTACACTAAAACCCTTTGTCAGCGCGAGCTTACGGGACGCTTAACTGCTGTGGCCGCTATGGTACGTAGATGCAGGCTCGAGGGGAAAGATCAGTTTTTCATATGCTTAGGACTGGGCGTCATCATTGGGCCGCTTGCGACTTGGTCAGCTTGACTGAATCCGCTACAATGCCGCCGGATTTAACACTAGCCTGAGGAAACACCGATGTCTGAAGAATCTCGTCAAGACGCCCTGGCCGATGCCTTTGCCAGCATCGCGATCATTGCGCTGGTGGTTGGTACTGTTACTTTCTGGCTGGCCAGCATGCCCAAGTAAGTATCGCCACAGCATAAAAAAAGCCTCTCTAGAGGCTTTTTTTATTCGTGCCGGTTGCACACCCACACCCTCTCCGGGCGGGGAGAGGGTTGGGATAAGAGCGTCTAGGGATCGTAATCCAGTACCGGCGACAGCCAACGCTCCATTTCCTTAAACGATTTACCTTTGCGCTCGGCAATACTCTCCACCTGGTCTTTAGCGATTTTGCCCACCGCAAAATAACGCGACTCGGGGTGAGAGTAATAAAACCCGCTCACCGACGCCGCTGGCGTCATGGCAAAGTGCTCAGTCAGCGCGACACCGGTTTCCGCTTCTGCATTCAGTATTGTGAACAGGGTTGGCTTTTCGGTGTGGTCAGGACAGGCAGGGTAGCCCGGCGCTGGCCGAATGCCCTGATACTTTTCCTTGATCAACTCTTCGTTGCTCAGGTTTTCGCTGTCCACGTAAGCCCAGAACTCGGTCCGTACCCGCTTGTGCATATGTTCAGCAAATGACTCAGCCAGCCGGTCGGCAAGCGCCTTGACCATAATGGCGCTGTAATCGTCGTTTTTGGCTTCGTACTCTGCTGACAGCGCTTCCGCGCCAATGCCTGCCGTTACGACAAAACCGCCGACATAATCCTTTACACCGCTCTTTTTAGGGGCGACATAGTCCGCCAGGCTCATGTAGGGCTTGTCGTCCGGCTTTTCGGTTTGCTGGCGCAGGTGGTGGAGGGTGGCCAATTCACCGCCGTCCTCATCGTAAAGGGCAATGTCATCACCTTCGCTGGCCGCCGGCCAGAAGCCGATGACGCCGGAGGCTTTCAGCAGTTTTTCGTCAATAATGCGATCGAGCATAGCCTGGGCATCATTGAACAGGTTGCGCGCCGCTTCGCCGACTTTTTCATCGTCGAGGATCTTCGGGTATTTTCCGGCCAGCCCCCAAGTGATAAAGAAGGGCGTCCAGTCGATAGTTTCCCGCAGTTGATCCAGCGGGTAGTCGTCAAAGGTGCGGGTGCCGGTAAACGTCGGCGTAGGGGGAGTATAGTTTTCCCAATCCGTTTTGAAGCCCTTTTCCACGACTGTGGGGTAGGGCAGGCGGCGGCCTCTGGCCTCATTGCCGGCCCGACGTTCACGGATACGGGCATACTCATCCTTGCGCTCTTTAACAAACGCGGTTTTCTGCGTATCACTGATCAGCTGGGTCGCGACACCAACGCTGCGCGAAGCATCCGGCACGTATATAACCGCGTCGTTTTTGTATTTCGGTTCAATCTTGACCGCGGTGTGCGCTTTTGAGGTGGTGGCACCGCCAATCATCAGCGGAACGTTGAAGTCCAGGCGCTGCATTTCGGCGGCAACATGCACCATCTCGTCCAATGAGGGCGTGATCAATCCGCTCAGGCCGATAATGTCGACGTTTTCCTTTTGGGCGGCATCGAGAATCTTGTCGCAGGAAACCATTACCCCGAGATCGATGACCTCAAAGTTGTTGCACTGCAGCACCACGCCCACAATATTCTTGCCGATATCGTGTACGTCACCCTTGACGGTGGCCATCAGGATCTTGCCGTTAGGCTTGGCGCCTTCTTCCTTTTCGGCCTCTATATAGGGCTGCAGGTAGGCCACAGCCTGCTTCATGACGCGCGCGGATTTCACCACCTGCGGCAGGAACATCTTGCCGGCGCCAAAGAGATCGCCGACCACGTTCATGCCATCCATCAATGGCCCTTCGATCACGTCGATGGGTTTGGCGGCTTCCTGGCGGGCCAGTTCTGCATCTTCTTCAATATAGGTGGTGATGCCTTTAACCAGCGCGTGTTCGATGCGCTTGGATACCGGCAGCTCGCGCCAGCTCAGGTCTTCCTGCTTGGAGGCTGTAGTGCCGTCGCCGCGGTATTTTTCCGCAACCTCCAGCAGGCGCTCAGTGCCGTCATCGCGCCGGTTCAAAATTACATCTTCAACCAGTTCGCGCAGCTCCTCGGGCAGATCGTCGTAAACCGCCAGTTGCCCTGCGTTTACGATGCCCATGTCCATGCCGGCCTTGATGGCGTGATACAGAAACACCGAGTGAATCGCTTCACGCACCGGGTTGTTGCCCCGAAAGGAGAACGACACATTCGATACGCCGCCCGAAACCAGCGCATGCGGCAACTCAGCCTTGATGTATTTGACCGCCTCGATGAAGTCCACGGCGTAATTGTTGTGCTCATCAATACCGGTGGCGACGGCAAAGATGTTCGGGTCAAAAATGATGTCCTGGGGCGGAAAGCCGACCTTGTTGACCAGAATGTCGTAGGATTTCGAGCAGATTTCCTTGCGTCGCTCCAGATTGTCCGCCTGGCCGTCTTCGTCAAAGGCCATGACCACAACCGCGGCACCAAAGCGGCGGCAGATGCGGGCCTTCTCGATGAACTCGGCTTCGCCTTCCTTCATGGAAATGGAGTTCACCACCGCCTTGCCCTGAATACATTTCAGGCCGGCTTCGATGACGTCCCATTTTGAGGAGTCCACCATGATGGGCACTTTGGAGATTTCCGGCTCCGAGGCGATCAGGTTCAGGAACTTGACGATGGCTGCTTCGGCATCGAGCATGCCTTCATCCATGTTCACGTCGATAATCTGCGCGCCGTTTTCGACTTGCTCCCGGGCAATTGCCAGCGCGGTGTCGTAGTCGTCTTCCAGAATCAAGCGCTTGAATTTGGCCGAGCCGGTGACGTTACAGCGCTCGCCGACGTTCACGAAAAGCGAATCCGGGGTAATGGTAAAAGGCTCCAGCCCGCTTAACCGACAGGCGATTGCTCTTGTCGGAATCTCGCGCGGTTTTACGTCCGCAACGGAGGCAGCGATTTTCTCAATGTGGGCCGGGGTGGTGCCGCAGCAGCCGCCGACCAGATTCAGGTAGCCACGCTCGCCCAGCTCCCGAAGCTCTCGACCCATGTCGTCGGGGGTTTCGTCGTACTCACCAAATTCGTTGGGCAGGCCGGCATTGAAGTGGCCGCTGACATAGCACTCGGCCACGTCCGCCAGCTCTTCAAAGAAGGGCCGGATCTCGGAAATGCGACGACCACAGTTTGTGCCGACGATCAGTGGTTTGGCGTGGGCGATGGTATTCCAGAAGGCGGTTGGGGTCTGCCCGGACAGGGTGCGGCCGCTGACGTCCGGGAAGGTGACGGAAACCATGATCGGAATTTCTTCGCCGCTATCCTCGAAATACTTGAGAATGGCGTAGATAGCCGCCTTGGCATTCAGACTATCGAAAATCGTTTCAATCAACAGCAAGTCTACATCGCTTTCCACGAGTGCCTTGGTGGCTGCGTAGTAATCTTCCACCAGCTGATCGAAGTTGATATTGCGTGCGCCCGGATCGTTCACATCCGGTGAAATAGAGGCGGTTTTCGGTGTTGGCCCGAGGATGCCGGCGACAAAGCGGGGTTTGTCAGGCGTGGCGGCGGTCTGGGCGTCAGCGGCTTCGCGAGCGACTTTGGCCCCGGCCCGGTTCAGCTCCTCGGCGATAAACTGCATCTCGTAGTCGCCCTGGGCGACCTGGGTGGAGTTAAAGGTGTTGGTGCCGATAATATCCGCGCCGGAATCCAGATAGGCCTGATGGATGTCTTTGACAACATCCGGCCGGGTAATAGAGAGCAGATCGTTGTTGCCCTTGATATCGAGATGGAAATCGGCAAAGCGATCGCCGCGGTAATCCGCTTCTTCGAGCTTATAGGACTGAATCATGCTCCCCATCGCGCCGTCGATGACCAGAATACGGTTCTGTAGGGCGTCTTTGAGTGCCTGAATGCGTTGTGCTCGATTGGCCATTGTCTTGCTAAATCCTTAAAAACTGTATGGAATTAACTGCTTGAAAAAGCAAATAAAAGCCCCCATAAACCGCTCTGCGCTTATGTGAGAATTGGGCTTCGTGTTAAACTGGCGAATTCTATCAGACTACGCCCGCGAATACTCGGTTAGACGGCGCCCTAAGCAGCGCATCGCGGGTGCAAACTCAAGAGGTAATTATGTCGGAAGGTCAAGCGGTTGCCGCCACAGACGGCACTGAAGTCAAAATGACCATCACCGAATCTGCCCAGGACTACCTGGCGGAACTGTTGTCAAAGCAGGGCGATGATGTGCTTGGTGTGCGTGTGTTTATCACCCAGCCAGGAACCCCGAAAGCGGAAACCTGTATCGCTTACTGTCGTGAGGGCGACGCCCAGGACGACGATATTCAGATTCCTTACCCGAAACTGACTATTTATGTAGAAACCCGCAGCGTGCCGTTTCTGGAAGACGCCACGGTGGATTACGCCAAGGACCGCATGGGTGGCCAACTGACCATCAAGGCGCCCAATTCACGTCTGCCACGGGTTAATGAAAACAGTCCGCTGGAAGATCGGGTCAACTACATTCTGTATAACGAGGTGAACCCGTCACTGGCAGCCCACGGCGGTGAAGTCTCACTGGTGGAAATCACCGAAGACAAATTCGCCATTCTCAAGTTTGGTGGCGGTTGCCAGGGCTGCGGGATGGTTGATGTAACGCTGAAGGAAGGTGTCGAGAAATCGCTGGTCGAACAGGTGCCTGAACTGGCAGGTGTCCGTGACATGACAGATCACACCAATACCGAAAACGCCTACTTCAAATAGCGCGATATGCCGATAAAAAAAGGCGACCCTGTGCAAGCAGCGTCGCCTTTTTTGTTTCTCTTTTAAACTACTGAACGTCGACCTTGCGGTTGATATACAGCGCCAGCAGGGTGCAGAAAGCGCCGGAAATCAGGTAGAGGCTGACTGCTTCGAGGCCAAACTGTACTGACAGGCCCAGCGCAATCAGGGGCGCAAAAGCGGCGCCAAACAGCCAGGCAAAGTCGGAAGTGAGGGCGGCGCCAGTGTAGCGAAAGCGACGCTTGAAATTGGCAGTTACGGTTCCCTGCGACTGACCATAGGAAACACCCAGCAAGGCGAAACCAATCAGAATAAAGGTGTTTTGCAGCCCCGGCGAGCCGCCCATCAGATAGGGCGCAAACAGGGCAAACACCCCGATCACCGCGGCCATCCAGCCCACCGTGCGGCGCTTACCGATCTTGCCGGCGAGCACGCCCGAGGCAATTGTGGCAAGAATACCAATCAGCGCGCCAAACACCTGAACCGTCAGTACGTCATTGATAACCTGCGATCCATTCAACAGGATCCAGGACAGCGGGAAGATGGTCACAATGTGGAAGAGGGCGTAGCTGGCCAGCGCCGCAAAGGCGCCGAGAAAAATGGTCGGGCCTTCTTCGTCCAGCATTTCACGGGTACTGATGGGCTCCAGTGCGCTTTCTTCCAGCGCCAGGGTATATTCTTCGGTCAGTACCAGACGCAGGCGGGCAAACAGGGCGACCACATTGATGGCAAAGGCCACGAAGAAGGGGTAACGCCAGGCCCAGGCCAGAAAATCCTCGGCACTGACATTGAGAATCAGGTACAGAAACAGCACATTGGCCAGCAGAAAACCAATCGGCGCACCGAGCTGGCCGAACATCGTGTACCAATTTCGGCGCGCACGCGGTGCGTTCAGGGCGAGAAGTGACGGCAAACCATCCCACGAGCCGCCCAGGGCGAAGCCCTGCAGTATGCGAAACAGGGCAAGCAGGAAAATGGCGGTGCCGCCCAGACTGGCGTAGCCCGGCAGAAAACCGATGCCGGCTGTGGCAGTGCCGAGTAGAAACAGCGAGGCGGTGAGTTTTACACTGCGCCCCCAGCGCCGTTGGATGCTCATGAACAGGGCGGTGCCAAAAGGCCGCGCGACAAAGGCCATGCCGAAGATCACGAAGCCGTAAAGCATCCCCTGTAGGGTTTCGGCAAACGGGAAAAACACTTGCGGGAAGACCAGTACGCAGGCCATCCCGAACACAAAAAAGTCAAAGTGTTCCGATGCGCGTCCGATGATGACGCCGACGGCGATTTCGCCGGGGGCCACAGGCGAGTGGCCATCCGGCGTCTGAAAATCTGAGGCTGAAGTCGCGTTGCTATTGGCGTTGAGTGTGGCCATGGTCAGGCAAATCCCGGTGAGTTCGCTCGATCTGGGCACAGACTACCGCGTTTGCTGCGGGTCAGCTATAGGACAAATTGTCCAATTCACCGCACCGACCGATTGGCGTAAAGTTTGCGCCAGTTTCCACTCGATGGGTTGATCTGTGGCAATGTTTACTAACCAAAGATTCAGTAAAACGCTGTTGTTCGCCGCTCTGGCACCGGTTTTCCTGACCGGCTGCGACTGGGTGGTGATGTCTCCGTCGGGTGACATTGCAGCGCAGCAGGCAAACCTGATTGTCTGGGCCACCATCCTGATGCTGATTATCGTGGTGCCGGTCATCGCCCTCACGTTCTGGTTCGCCTGGCGCTATCGCGCCTCCAACAAGAAGGCAACCTATAGCCCCGATTGGGATCATTCAACCCATCTGGAGTTGGTCATCTGGGCGGCCCCCCTGGCCATCATTATTGCTCTGGGTGCAATGACCTGGGTCAGCACCCATCAGCTAGACCCTTATCGTCCGCTATCTCGCATTGATGAAGGCAAGCCCGTCCCAGCCGATATGGAACCCCTGGTGGTCGAGGTGGTTGCCATGGACTGGAAGTGGCTCTTCTTTTACCCCGAGTACGACATCGCCAGCGTAAACGAACTGGCTGCGCCGCTGGATCGGTCGATTCAGTTCAAAATCACGTCCACAACCATGATGAACTCCTTTTTCATCCCCGCGCTGGCCGGGCAGATCTATGCCATGGGGGGCATGGAAACCAAACTGCATGCCGTCATCAACGAAGTTGGCGTATACGACGGGTTTTCAGCGAATTACTCCGGTGCCGGATTTAACGGTATGCGCTTCAAGTTTCATGGCATGCAAGATGAGGCCTTTGAGGCCTGGATAGCCCGCGTTAAAACACAGGGCGAAGACCTGACACGCCCGGTTTATAAAGAGCTGGAGAAGCCCAGCGAATACGAACCGGTTCGTTATTACCGCTCCGTTATGCCCGGTCTATACGACAAAATCCTCAACCGCTGCGTCGATCCGGGTACGTTGTGTATGAAAGACATGATGGGCGGTCACCAGCACACCGGGCATCAGTCTGCAGAGGCGGAAAATCATGATGCGCACTGATTATTCATCCCGGCGAATGACCGATTCAATTGATTTCCTCAGCGAGTGTCGTTGCAATGTCTGATTCATTTGACCTTGGCAAACTCATTTTTGGCCGGCTAACGCTTGAGTCATTTCCTTTTCACGACCCGATTATTGTCGCGACCTTTATCATGGTGGCCATCGGCGGAACCGCGCTGCTGGTTGCGGTAACCAGAGCAGGGCTGTGGGGCTATCTGTGGCGTGAATGGTTTACCAGTATCGATCACAAGCGCATTGGCGTGATGTATATGATCCTGGGCATTGTGATGCTGCTGCGCGGCTTTGCCGACGCTATTATGATGCGTATTCAGCAGGCTATTGCCTTCGGTGATTCGATGGGTTACTTACCGCCGGATCACTACGACCAGATTTTCACGGCCCACGGCGTCATCATGATTTTCTTTGTCGCTATGCCGTTTGTGGTGGGCTTGATGAACTACATGGTGCCGCTGCAGATCGGCGCCCGCGATGTGGCCTTTCCCTTTCTCAACAACTTCAGTTTCTGGATGACAGCCTCGGGTGCCATTCTGGTGATGCTGTCACTGTTTGTGGGGGAATTCGCCAAATCCGGCTGGCTCGCCTATCCGCCCTTAACCGGAATATTACAAAGCCCCGGGGTAGGGGTGGATTACTATATCTGGGCACTGCAAATAGCCGGGGTGGGAACCCTGCTATCCGGCGTTAACTTCGTGGTCACCATTGTCAAAATGCGGGCACCCGGCATGACGCTGATGAAGATGCCGGTATTCGTCTGGACCTCGCTGTGTACTAACATCCTTATTGTGGCGGCTTTCCCCGTATTGACTGCGGTTCTCGCGATGCTGTCGTTGGACCGTTACCTGGATATGAACTTCTTCACCAATGATCTTGGCGGCAATGCCATGATGTACGTGAACCTGATCTGGATCTGGGGCCACCCGGAAGTGTATATCCTGATCCTGCCGGTCTTCGGGGTGTTCTCCGAGATTGTCGCTACCTACAGCGGTAAACGCCTGTTCGGTTATTCATCCATGGTTTACGCCACGGTTGTGATTACCATCCTGTCCTATCTGGTGTGGCTGCACCATTTCTTCACCATGGGATCCGGCGCTACCGTCAATAGCTTCTTCGGCATCACCACCATGATCATTTCGATACCCACCGGCGCCAAGGTGTTCAACTGGCTGTTCACCATGTATCGCGGACGCATCCGCTTCGATGTACCGATGCTTTGGACCGTCGGCTTTATGGTGACCTTTGTGATCGGCGGCATGACCGGTGTGTTGCTGGCGGTGCCACCTGCGGACTTTGTGTTGCACAACAGCCTCTTCCTGATTGCCCACTTCCACAATGTGATTATCGGTGGCGTGGTGTTTGGGGTGTTCGCTGCGATTACCTATTGGTACCCGAAAGTTACCGGTTACAAGATTGATGAATTCTGGGGCAAGTTGACCTTCTGGTTCTGGCTGGTTGGCTTTTATCTTGCCTTCATGCCGCTCTACGTTCTGGGGCTGATGGGTGTAACACGTCGCATGAGCCAGTTTGATGATCCCTCGCTGCAGATCTGGTTCCAGATTGCACTGGTGGGTGCGATCCTGATCGGTATCGGTATTTTCTGCTTCCTGATGCAGTTCTACGTCAGCTACCGCAAGCGTGACCAGTTGCGCGATGAAACGGGCGACCCCTGGGATGGTCGGACCCTGGAGTGGTCAACCACCTCGCCGCCGCCCCAGTACAACTTCGCCTTTACCCCCCGTGTTTATGACAATGACGCCTGGTGGCAAATGAAGGCGAACGGCTATCAGCACCCGAATGAAGGCTTCCTGCCCATTCATATGCCGAAAAACACAGCGGCCGGTATTGTGATTGCCGGTATCAGCACGGTGTTGGGTTTTGCCCTCATCTGGCATATGTGGCTGATTGCCGGACTGTCTTTTGTCGGCCTGATCGGAGCGATTATTGCCCATAGCTTTAACTACAAGCGCGACTACTATATTCCCGTGGAGGAAGTAGCCAAGGTCGAGCTGCAACGAGGGGAGGTGATCGCCTGATGTCACAGTCTGTCGCAGTTAATTCAAACCTGGACTTTGTGGTTCGCGATCACCACGCGCCGAATGGTACGCTGCTGGGTTTCTGGCTTTACCTGATGAGCGACTGCCTTGTCTTCGCCGCGCTGTTTGCGACCTACGGTGTGCTCAGTCAGAGTTACGCGGGCGGTCCTACGGGCGGGGAGCTCTTTGACCTGCCACTGGTCGCTTTGAATACCGCTTTCCTGTTGTTTTCATCCATTACCTATGGCTTTGCCATGCTGCAAATGCAGCAGGGTAAAAAACAAGGCACCATGATCTGGCTGGGCATTACCGGGCTGTTTGGCGCGGCGTTTCTGGCCGTGGAACTCTACGAGTTTTATCACCTGATCCACATCGGCGCCGGACCACAGCGCAGCGCATTTCTGTCGTCGTTTTTTGCTCTGGTCGGTACTCATGGCCTGCATGTGATGATTGGCCTGATCTGGCTGGTTACCCTGCTATTTCAATTGTCGAAGCACGGCCTGATTCAGGAAAATCGCCGCCGACTGTTCTGCCTGTCCATGTTCTGGCACTTCCTCGATGTGATCTGGATCGGGGTATTTACCTTTGTTTATCTGATGGGGTCTATGACATGAGCGACGTTCACACCCAGGATAACCACGCCGAGCACCATCACAACGAAGAGGCTCCGCACGCTTCATTCAGTGGTTACATGATTGGCTTTCTCGCCTCGGTTTTTCTTACCGCGATTCCATTCTGGCTGGTAATGGGTGGCGTATTTGAATCGAAAGCCACCACCTCCCTGATCATTCTTGCCTTCGCCGCTGTGCAGATTGTGGTGCACATGGTGTATTTCCTGCACATGAACTTTCACTCAGAAGGCGGCTGGAACATGCTTTCGCTGCTGTTCACGGCGGTGCTGCTGTTTATCACCCTGTTTGGTTCGCTTTGGGTTATGTACAACATGAACGTGAACATGATGCCGGGCATGATGCAGTAGCGATGATCTGGCGCTGGGCGTTTATTCTGCTGAACCTTTCTGCCTGCGCGACTTTCATCGCTCTGGGAAACTGGCAACTGGATCGCCTCAGTTGGAAAAAAGCGCTGATTAGCCGCGTCGAGCAGCGAGTTTCCGCCCCCGCAGTGCCGGCGCCCACACCGGGCCAATGGCGCGAGCTTTCCCGCGAGTCGCACGAATATTTACACGTCTCTCTTTACGGCCGTTTCCTCGCTGAATACAACACGCTGGTCGTCGCCGCGACAGAAAAAGGCAGTGGCTACTGGGTGCTGACACCGCTGCTGACGGATAATCACGGAACCGTATTAATCAATCGCGGCTATATCGGCCAGGGCGCGCAGCCTGCACCAGCGCCCGGGGGTGAAGTCACCGTATCAGGGCTGTTGCGTTTGACGGAGCCCGATGGCGGTTTTCTGCGAGCTAACGACCCTGCAGCGAAACGCTGGTATTCCAGGGATGTAGTGGCGATCGGGAGCGCTCTCAGCTTATCTCTGGCTCCGTATTTTGTTGATGCTGACACCGGACAGCCCGGCAGTGCCGGCAACGTCGACTTCGATGGCGAGCAATCTGTCCAGAATCCGCTTGGCGGCCTGACCGTTATCAACTTCAGTAATAGCCATAGGGTCTATGCGCTCACATGGTATACCCTAGCGTTGATGGCGGCGGGTGCGTGTGTCTTTCTGTTCAGAGATCACCTTCATCACAGTAAAACCCGGCCGTAGAAAGGCAATGAAACTTTCACAAGGGCAGGGCAACGTTCCATGCTGAGACTGGTAAGGCGGCTGCGCAGCGACGGCAGTAACGACGATACCCAGAGCAAGCTTATGCGCCAGCTGGTGCAATTGCGCTGGATGGCGGTGCTTGGCCAACTGCTGACAATTCTTGTGGCGCACTTCAGTTTTGGCGTGTCGTTGCCACTCACCGCCATGCTGTCAGTACTGGCCGGGCTGGTTGTTTTTAATGGTGTGTATGAAATCAGCCTGCGAGTAGGGCGGCGCATACATGCAGCAGAGCTTTTCTTCGGCCTGCTGGTAGACATGGCCACGCTGACCTTCCAGCTCTACTTCAGCGGCGGCGCGACCAACCCCTTTGTTTATCTCTATGTCTTGCAGGTAGGGCTGGCGGCCGTATTGATGGCAGCGCCTTTAGCCTGGACCTTACTCGGTGTCGCCACGCTTTGTTTTCTCTGGCTGGCGGAATCAGCCAAACCGCTGGATCTGCCGCTCGACTACCATCTGGGCTTTGAAAGCTTCTATGTGCAGGCCATGTTCATCTGCCTGCTGCTCAATGCCTCCTTACTCGTCATATTCGTCAACCGGATTACCCGCACCCACCGCGAGCGGGATGCGCGACTGGCTGAGCTGCGTCAGCGCGCCGCCGAGGAAGAACATATTCTGCGAATGGGTTTGCTTGCCTCCGGGGCTGCCCACGAGCTGGGCACGCCTTTGGCTACCATTGCCGTGCTGCTCGGTGACTGGCGTCATATGCCGGAGCTTGCAGACAACCCCGACCTTAATCAGGATATCGAAGAGATGCAGGCCCAGGTACGCCGCTGCAAATCCATCGTCAGTGGCATACTGATGTCAGCCGGTGAAACCCGGGGGGAATCCTCAGGCGAAACCACCGTGCATGAATTTTTTGACGAATTGATCGCTGAGTGGAATGCAACCCGTAAAAGCCGTGAGCTGCATTTCGAAAACCGCTTTGGGGAAGATCTGGATATCGCTTCCGATTCGGTGCTGAAGCAGACCGTGTGCAATCTCCTCGATAATGCGCTGGAAGCCTCGCCCCTGTGGGTTGGGCTGGAAGTGTCCCGGGAGCAGGATGATATGCTGATTCGTGTATTTGATCGCGGCCCTGGCTTTGCGGGAGAGGTCTTCGAGCGACTCGGTGAGCCCTATCAATCGACAAAGGGGCGGCCCGGCAGTGGGCTTGGCCTGTTCTTGGTGTTCAACGTGGTAAGAACCCTGGGTGGCGAAGTGCAAACCAATAATCTGCCGGGGGAGGGCGCGGAAGTGATTCTGCGACTCCCCCTGGAAGCCCTGCTGCTAAAGGAGGATTAAGGGCATGACCGACAGTGAAAAAACCCTGTTGCTGGTGGAAGATGATGCCGCTTTCGCACGTACCTTGGGTCGATCTTTTGAACGCCGCGGCTACACTGTTGTCAATGCCAGTAGTCTTGAAACAACCCAGCAGGCGCTACAGGAATGCTCGCCTACCCACGCGGTTGTTGATTTAAAGCTCGATGGAGAAGCCTCGGGGCTCGCCTGTGTGCAGGCCCTGCATGAGCATGACCCGGATACGCTGATTGTCGTGTTAACCGGCTACGCCAGCATTGCCACCGCGGTCGAGGCCGTCAAACTGGGAGCCTGCCATTATTTGGCAAAGCCCTCCAATACCGACGACATTGAAGAAGCCTTCAACAGCGCAGAGGGCAACGCTGACGTTGAAATCAAGGGCCGGGCGACTTCCATTAAGACTCTGGAGTGGGAGCGAATCCACCAGACCCTGGCAGAAACGGATTTCAATATATCCGAAACCGCGCGGCGTTTGGGTATGCATCGGCGCACACTTGCCCGTAAGCTCGCCAAACAACAGGTTAAATAGACGGACAGGATATGAACGACCCGAAACGCGAAGATACATTGGATCAACAACAACCAAACACGCAAAGTGAAAAGGGTGCGGACAAACCGCTGGGCTTTTTCGAAGTGCTTATTCAGGGCATCGCCTTGATATTTGCCATTCAGAATCATGCTGGGCGCAAACGCCTAATGGATCTAGCCGAAACCAACCCACTGCCGGTAGTCATAGCCGGGCTGGCATCTACCGTGTTGTTTTTCTCGTTTTGTTTTTTGACATCTCAGTTCTTCATCCACATTCTCAGTAAGTAAATAACCATTTAAATCAATAAACTGCGATCAACTCCTCAGCAGGGGCTGAGGTATTGTGGTGCGAATTTAAAGCCAGAGGTTGCTGATTTCCTTGACGATTTGCTCGCGTAATGTGTCCCGCCGCACCCCGGATGGTGCCTGCCGGGCGACTAGGCGCCTGGGTGGCTTTGACAAGCCTGCGCTAATTCATATATAAATAAGAATCACATTATATTTATTTATAAAGAGGCGCAAGGCAGCCTATGGCGACGCCCAAAGTCAAACCGAAGGGCAACGACCGGGAACGGGTACTGACCCAGTCCGTGCTTGCAGCCGCCGAAGGTTTGCAGTTGCGAGACAAGGATC
Source organism: Litorivivens sp. (assembly GCF_041624475.1). Classification (GTDB taxonomy): domain Bacteria; phylum Pseudomonadota; class Gammaproteobacteria; order Pseudomonadales; family Spongiibacteraceae; genus Litorivivens. The sequence continues at coordinate 369,119 of NZ_JBFJUX010000002.1, read as the reverse complement.
TTGCCGCCGTTCTGGGGGTATCTCCCAGTATGGTGAGCAACTATCGGCGTCACGGCGCTGTGCTGGACGAAGACAAAACCCCTTATCATCTGGGTATCGCCTTTATTCGGGTATTTCGCTCGCTCGCAGGCATCGTGGGGACTCGACCGGAGCACCTGCGTGGCTGGTTTCACAGTGACAACCGGGATCTGGGCGGTACGCCCTCTGTGCTGGTCACCAAACCCGAAGGCCTGTACCTGACGCTCCAGTACCTCGATGCCAACCGGGCCGTTATTTAAGCTGCGGACGGTAAGGTGCAGGTCCTGGCGCTGTGTTGAGCATCAGGCCACCATCGCCACCAAAAATCTGGTTGCCGGCAATCTCCGTGATCACGACATCCTCGAGGGCTTACTTGAGGACAGTAAGCCAGCAATCCCCGATGATGCAAAGCATCTGCACTGGCTGGCAGCGACACCTTTTCGGTATTTTCGTGCTTACGAAAGCCGCTTTGGCCCTAAAGGGCGGCGAGGTGTCTGGTATGGAGCGGCGAAAGAGGATGTGGCGTTGCGGGAGTTCACCTACCATCGTCAGCAATTTTTCGCCGCCTACGATGGCGATAAACCGCATACACTGACCGTGAGTCTGATACAGGCCAATCTTGCAAGCAATAAGGCGCTAGACCTCAGCGGTGCTGCGTTTAACCGGCGTCGAAAGCGCATTGAAGACCCAGAGCATTACGGTGAGTGTCATCGCATTGCAGAAAAGGCGCTGGCGCAGGGGGTTGAGCTCATTGTCTATAACAGCGCCCGAACCCCGCCTTCCTCAAGCAATCGGACCTGTCACGCCGTTATACATCCGGCAGGTTTCGGGTCACCGTCGATCCGAAACAGTGCGGCCAGAACAGTTAGCATAACGCTATCTGATGGTGTCGTAAGAGCGTCGTTTGATGCTACCCGGCGATTTATCGAGTTTACTGCAAACAGTCTGAACTGGCAGGAAAACAGGGAGGACTGAAAAGGCCGGGATGGCCCCGGCCTTCTCCGCAAGTAGGCTTAACTCAAGCCCAGAGTTTTCGCCTCTTTGGCCAGTATGGTGCTGACTTGCGGGATTTCTTTGACCCGGTTTATCAGTCCGGCCAGGTTCGGCCAGCGCGAGGCGTCCACTTCATAGCCCGCGTAACCCGCGTTGTAGAAGGGGCTGGCGATGCTCATATCCGCCATGGTGAAATCACCAAAGACAAAGCCCTCGGCAGGAACTTTGCTTTCAAGGTAGTCCAGCAAAGGCGGCAGTTTTTTGTCGATGATCTTGGCAACCAGCTCTTCGTCGGGTTCTTGCTTAAAGGCGAAGGGACGCATAAAGCGCTGAAAGAAAATGCCCGCGGCCAACTCCGCTACCGCTCCGGTACACAAGTCTTCATACCAGTCGGCCAGCGCTCGTTCTTTTACCTCTGCGGGGTAGAGCGGTAAATCGGGATAGGCCGCTTCCAGGTAGCGACATATAACCTTGGAGTCACCCAGCGTAAGATCGCCATCAACCATGGTAGGTACTTTTCCCAGCGGGTTGAGCTTCTGGTAATTTTCATCGCGCGCGAAGGGCATTTGCGCAACCAGCTCGTAGGGGACTTGTTTAATATCGAGTAACACCAGTACTTTTCGTACAAAAGGTGAGCCAAGGACGCCGTAGATCTTAATCATGATTTACTCCGGTTGAGACAGCAGTGAAGCCATAATGCCTGTGCTGCCGGGAACTTTATTATCCAGTAGATTATGCCAGCTATGCTCGACGGCTTCCGCCCCTAGAACCCACTCAATTTGCATGTGACTTTTGGCCTTTTCCGCGATTTTCATGGTGGCCTGCATCGCTTTCATGCTCATCTCGCCGGGGCCCCATTCCTTGTCTCGCTTGGCAATTTGCGCGGGCGCGAAGAAGAGATTGGGTTTCGCGCCAGGCAGTTCACCCATCGGACCGCCGTCTTCCCAGTGGCTGGCGCCGACCATGGCGCTTTCGACCATGTTGTCTCCCAGGTGATTGTGCAGCGTCTGCGTCAGCTTCGCATCGCCAGCCATATCGATATAGGCGGCCGGCAGGCCTGGGTCGATACTCGATTCGTGTCCGTAAATAACAATCTGGTCACAGCACCCCAGCGCCTCTACAAACCCAGTGTTACCCGGAGAGGTAAGCCCAATAACCTTGGCGGATACAGATGGATCGTCGTGTAGTAAGGTCGCCAGACTAAAGCCGGTTTTCGAGGACACTGAGCCAATAATGATTTGCTTTGCACCGAAACAGTCGTTGTCGACCAGATAGTCGTACAGTACGTAACCCGTTGCCATGAGTGGAAACAGCAAGCAGCGCTCGTTTTCAAATTGTTGCACAAGTTCAGGTTCACGCTGTGTACGCCGGTAATTGCTGTACAAGGCCGAACCCGGAAGTTCAGTTCGATGTGGCGCGATATCCCGAAAATTGTCATTGCGAATCTTGCCGGGCTGCAGAATTGCGTGGCTGCTCATGGGGAAAAAACCGTACAGCCGCTCACCAATCTCAACATCCTCGCAACGTGACTCGACAACATTGGCGCAGCCCCAAACGGTCACTTTCCCCCAATTGTCAGGGGCCGGGTAAAACTTCCAGTAACCAATGGCGTCGCCCATGACCGCGTAGGTGACGTTGTTTGCGGTCAGTCCAAACTTGTCTATGGCGACAACTATTTCGCCTTCTTCTATGGCGCGCAGTTGATCTGTTACAACCCGCGTCTTTCGAAAATCAGATTTTTCGACCCACAGTTCCGTGTAACTGGTCATTGTTCAACTCCGTATCTTCACCGAATGGACGCTCCCCGAAATCGGTAAGGTGAATTGGCTGACAAGGGGGCTGCGCATCACCCGAGAACGGTATCACAGACCTAGAAATACAGATACGCGCAGGCCAGTCGGTATTGTGTGAAAAACAGTGTAGTTGTTGCAATAAGCAGTCGAGTCGCCATCCAGCGTGCTTACGCGGTAATATTGGGCAGCTAAAATAAGAGGTTCTGTAAACTATGCACCTGGTTACCGTTTTATACAGCAAATTTATGGGCCTGCTGAGCCGTGTTCTGATGAAGTTTATTGCGCTGCCAGCACCGCTGGTGTTTACCGGAGCTGGTAGCTCAGCCGCTCTGTGTAATGCAATCGCGGGGTTCGGCCACAAACGCGTTTTGGTGGTTACTGACAAGATGCTGGTAGAGCTCGGCATCGTCGCACAGGCCACCAAGGCGCTGGAAGAGCAGGGCATCGGCGTAGAAGTCTACGATGCCATATTGCCCGACCCGGATTTTGCACAGGTTGATGGAGGTATACAGCACTGCCGCACACAAAACTGCGATGCGGTATTGGCGATAGGAGGAGGCTCTTCCCTGGATGCCGCAAAAATCATTGCGCTGAGCGCCGGTTCCGACCAGGCTCCGCGTGATGTACTGGGCTTTTTTAAAGTTTCCCAGCGGGGACTGCCCACTTACTGTGTGCCCACGACGGCAGGGACAGGCTCTGAAGCCACCATGGTCTCGGTGATCACGGACACGGCCTCCAGCACTAAATGTTTTATCGTTGACCCCAAGCTTGTACCCAGTGCCGTAGCTCTTGATGCAAGTCTGATGACCGGGCTGCCACCGGCGATTACCGCAGCAACCGGCATGGATGCGCTTACCCACGCTATAGAGTCTGCATTGTCGCGAGAAGCCAATGACGAAACCCGGCAAAAAGCCCTGACCGCTGTCAGCATGATTTTCAATAATCTGGAAGCAGCGGTTAAGGATGGAACGAATCTGCAAACTCGCGAGGCCATGGCTATCGCCAGTTATTATGCGGGCTCAGCTTTTACCATTACTAATGTGGGTTATGTGCACGGCCTTGCGCATCAGCTGGGCGCGCTGTGTCACTTGCCGCACGGCTTGGCGAATGCGCTGTTCCTGCCGCATATACTCGATTTTTACCTGGACAGGGCAGCACCGGAACTGGCCCGAATAGCCCAGGCAGCAGGCGTGGGGCAGGACACAGATTCAGATCAGGAGCGCGCGCGTAAGCTGGTAACTGCGGTGCGAGAGCTGAAGTCGAACATTGGCATGCCCAGCCATGCTGATGGCCTTAAAGAAGAGATGGTGAGCGAATTGGTAAGCCGGGCGCTGAATGAATCACATGGGCTTTACGGCTACCCGGTACCCAAGTATATGCGGCGCAAGGAATGCGAAGAAATCGTCCGCAAACTGTTGCCGGCGTGAGCGTTGAGTGCGGTTGAAGGCTTATTCAGGACGTATGATGAATTCATGTGCAGTGCGCCCGGCAACAAGGCTTACAACTTCGCCTCGTCGCTGGCGGGTAGCGACTTGCAGACGCTGACCATTATCCAGCGTCGCTTCAAGAACGACTCGTTCGGGAATGGTGACGCTTATGGCAATAGTGGTTGTAGAGGTATCGCCCAATGCCTGTATTGGGTGTGACGCGACGGCCAGGCCGATGATTAAAACAGCGCGAATTAGATGTTTCACCAGCATGCCCCCGTTCGTTGGCAATTTTCAGGGCCAGCTTAGGGGGCACTCGTCAGTGCGTTAATCAGGGAATATGCTTAGTTGGATAGCGGATAGCGGATAGCCCGGAGGCGAGAGATCAAAATGGGGCAACCCCGTAGATTCTATTCTGCCGGCTGCAAAAACAGGGTTTGCATGACTTCCGCCACCGGTCCCTCGCGGTCGAACAGGCTACCTTCGGCAAGCCCTATGCCGGTAGATTCCCAGAATGAGCGGGAGCTAAGGGCCAGCCATTCGGAGGTCGGGGGTCGGAACATCACAATAGTGATGTCCGGGTTTACGAAACCCATTTGATCCAGTTCCAGGTTTCTTGAACTTCCGTTGGGACAATCCGCCAGCGGACACAGTCGCTGGAACGGGCTGGGTTCTTCGCCTTCAAGTATCGGCAGGGTTTTCATCCAAAACGTGGTCGGCCCGATGCTGTTTTTCTCGCCTGGCGGGTAACGGACCTCAACACCATCGCGAAAGGACGGCAAACCGTGACGGGGTTTGGCGACGGCAAATTCGCCTACTTGAGCATTGTCGAAGTCAGGTGTGGGGGCATGGTGTGTAGGTACCGGACCCAAGTTGCGAACAACAATGTGCAGGCTTTGTGCGACCGCCACCCGTTTGCCGTTGCAGTCGTGAATTTCAGCGCTCGCCATGGAGACGCCGCGGCCTTGCTTGGTCTCCCGGGCAGTGATCCGGAATCCGTACATAGGGACGGGGCGGTGCAGTTCAACCGACAGCCGTACCAGTTGCTTGTCGGGCAGGCGTTGCTCAACGGCGCGGGCGACCAGCGCGGTCACAGGGCCAGCATGACAGCCATTAGCATCCCAGGGCCCACGGGCGGGGTCGTTGCCATAAAATAATTCACCATCTGGGGAATGAAAAAACGCGGTGTAGCGGGGGTCGATCATGAACTGGCGGGCTCCGGAAGTGTGTCAATCGCGGATATTATCGCAGATTGCGCCCCTGCGCTCCGACGGATGCGCATTGAATACGGTGAATGCATTAATTTAAATATTTACCGCTGGTATGGGCGACAACCGGAGGGGCTGGCCCAATCCCTGCCAGCCAAAGCCAGCATCGAAAGGGCGGTGTTTGCGCAGGGATCTGAGGTATGGCCGCTTTCAGGGCGGCTACTTGAGAATAACTACTTTTTTGCCACATCCAGATCGGGAGTGTGCCAAAAGCTCTACACAGAGGGCTTTTGGCACATCAAGGCAGAGATAACGAGCTTATTGATCTATCCAATACACTCCGCGATCTGATTCACAGTCGATTGAATCACTGTAAAACGCTTCAATCTTATCCCGCTTTAGCTTCATGGTTGGCGTGAGCAAATCGTTCTCCACGTCCCAGGTGGTATCCGAAATGGCGATACGATCGAGGCGTGCGTGCGATTCCAGCTGCTCATTAACGTCACTCAGGGTCTGCTCCAGGTTGGCCTTGATCTGGTCTTTACTCAGCCCCTGGTCATTGAGCACAACAATCGCCATCGGGGCAGGGCGCCCCGCACCCAACACGCAGACTTGTTCAATCAGTGAGTTGGTAGACAGACGGCTTTCGATGGGCACGGGCGCCACATATTTGCCCTTAGCGGTTTTAAACTGCTCTTTTACCCGGCCGGTAATGCTGAAGGCACCGTTTTTGTCGATAACGCCTTTGTCGCCAGTGCGGAACCAGTCATCAATAAAGGATTCTTTGGTTGCAGCCGGATTTTTGTAGTACTCCCTAAAGATCGCTGCGCCACGAATAAGTACTTCACCCTCGTCGGAGATTTTCATCTCGTTGCAGGCAAGGGGGGTACCGATCGTGCCCATGCCCTCAACAGTAAAGGGTTGGTTAGAACAGGCCAGCCCGGAGGTTTCTGTCATGCCCCAGCCCTCGGCAATATCAACCCCGATGCGATGGAACCAGTCGAGCAAGCCGGGGGAAATTGGGGCGGAGCCTGAACCAAATGCCTTGCACGAACCGAAGCCCAGCTTGTCGCGGATGGCCGCTGCCACCGCATCGCCACCGTCACCGGCCAACATTTCCTGCAGCTGCTCGTCGGGTATTTGTGACAGCACTTTTGCCTGAAATTTGGCCCAGAGTCGGGGCACAGAAATAAAATCGGTGGGCTGGCAGTGGTGCAGCTCGTCAACAAAGGTATCCAGGCCCTCCGAGAAGAACAGCTCAACCTCGCCATAGAGCGATGTCATAGCAACCACGGAGCGTTCTGTTATATGAGCCAGGGGCAGGTAAGACATCATGCGATGCCGCTCATCACCGCCAACCATGCGGTTTTTCGTTTCGACCGCAGCCGCACCCAGGTTACCGTGAGTCAGTAACACCCCCTTCGGTTTGCCGGTACTGCCCGAGGTGTAAACAATGGTCGCCATATCGTCGGCTTTGGGCTCTTGGTAGCGATCCAGAGGCGTTGAGGCATCCAGAATACTCTGCCAGCTCTGAGCGCCGGCGTATTCACCGTTGGCGTCCGGAAAGGTAATAACGGGAATATCACTCAGGCTTGCCTGTGCCGCACTGCAGTCATCCAGCTTACCCACAAAACACAGCTTGGACTCACTGTGCTCAATCACATAGTCAATAGTGTCGGAGGAGGCCGTGGAATAGATGGGCACGGGTATAATGCCTGCCAGCATCATGCCCAAATCCGCCGCCAGCCATGCGTAACTGTTCTTGGCGAGAATCGCGACCCGATCACCGGGCTCAATGCCCTGTTTTAGTAGGGCATTCGCGACCCGGCTGCCCTGATCAACGACTTCGGCGATCGTGTAGCTCTTCCACACGCCGTTGGTGGGCTGGTGCAGCCAGATGTCGTCGGGCTTGTTTTTGAGGTTGGCTTTAAGCTGCTCAACGGGCAGCACGTACGATGAACCGATTGTCGTCATGGGCAAAAACTACCTTTCATTATCTGTTGTTTGGTGAAGTCTTGCTTTTCCGGGACCAATTAAGCATGTCTGCGGACAGGCCTCAAGATTAATAGGTCATGTGATTTAGGACTGTTAACTTCTTTACATTCGTGTGTTGACTCGGTCGGGGGCGCGGCGGGTTCAAGCGGGGTTCTTCGCTGTTTTCTGCTGCAACCACTCCAGCGCCGCTGTTTCCGGCATTGGCCGCGATACGTGGTAACCTTGGGCGTAGTCGCAGTGCAGCATCGAGAGCTCCTTGAGTGCCGCGGCGGATTCTACGCCCTCGGCGACCACCTGATAGCCCAGAGCGTGGCACATGTTGATAGTCGCGCGCACGATAATGCCGTCGTCAGTGTTGCGGTTAATATCTGCTACGAAAGATCGATCTATCTTGATCTCGTCCAGTGGCAGCCTGCGGATATAGGTCAGCGACGAATAGCCCGTACCGAAATCATCGATCGACAAGCGTATGCCGGCATCATGCAGGCTTCGCAAGGCCTGTAGAGCCCGCTCCGGATCCTTCATGGCGGCGGTTTCCGTTACCTCCAGCACCAGTTTGTGAGGTTCCAGCCGATGCTTCTCAAGCTTTTTTGCTACCGACGCAGGGAATTCCGGATCGAGTAGGTTGACCACCGAGATATTGACGGAAATGGTTAGGTAGTGGCCGACTGATTCCAGCCGATAGGCGAAGTCCAGTGCCCGGTCCAGTACTCGGTCGGTCAGGTCCTGCATGAGCCCGGCCCGCTCGGCCATCGGGATAAACTCCTCCGGGTCGACTACTCCGTGATCGGGATTGGTCCAGCGCACCAGTGCCTCAAATCCGGTAACTTCGCCACTGACAATTCGGACCTGTGGCTGGAAATATAGGGTTAGACAGTCGTTTTCAATGGCTTCCTGCAGCGCAGTCATCAGCGTCAGCCGTCGCTCGGTGTACCCGTCGGCCGTTGCCCGGAAAAAGGCGATGAGCCCCGTTTCGGTATCGTAATGATCAAACGCTATGAAGGCCTGTCTAAGTAGCGTCTGTGCATCCTTGCTGTGATCCGGACACACGGCACACCCGCCGACAACCCTGATGCTGAGATCAAGACCATGGATACGAATCGGTAGCTGCACAGCGCGCGCCAACGGTTGGACAAGACTCTGCGCAATCTCTAGACCGGGAACACGAAAGACACAGCCAAAGGTAATCCCTTCGACATGCGCCGCAGCAAATGTTTCTCCGTTTCCCTCCGCCACAATCACCCGATAGGGCAGCTCCCGAACCTGTTGGTTAAGGCGAGTGGCAAGGCGCTGGAGGAATTGGTCGGCATTGTGGTGCCCCAGCGTCTTGTTGATATCATCGAAGCCCTGCAAATGCAGAAGAACCAGGGCAATGCAGTCTTCACTTCCCTCTACGGCCTGAATCTGTTGAGTCAGACACTGTTCCAGCAAAGGGCGGTTGGGCAGGCCGGTCAGGTGATGAAAGCGGACGCTCTCAAGAAACTTGTGTTCAACTGCCTCATGCTCACGCATCACCCGGATACGCGCCTGCTGCTCCTCTGTCAGCGCCTTGCGCTCGCGGTGAAAGCGCTCGCCTAGGGCAAACGAAAACACCAGTGAGGTCATTATGGCGCCCACTTCAACACCGAAGTTCTGGATCAGTTCGCTGGAAAAAACACCAACAAGGTCGAGAATGAGTCCGGTAGCGGCCAGTAACAGCACCAGCCAGGCCGAGATAAACCAGCGGCCGCTCCGGTCACCGCGCCAGGCCAACACGGCACCCACCCACAGGATGACCGGACACGCGAGCAGTAGCAGGCCGATAGACAGACGCGTGGAAAGACCGTAGGGCAGGATAAATCCTCCAAGGCCGGCAAGAAGGAATATCCCGACACTGATGCGCAGCGGGTGGTAGCCGGCGCGGAATTTCTGCTTTAACCTCAGGAAGTTTATACAGAAAAGGCAGAAAAAAAGCCCGGTCAATGGCACTGATGTCAGGACCAGCAACTCATGCACCTGGGGGGCTGCAGGCACCAGATAGGCAAACATCGTGCCGTGCAGGCTTGCTACGGCGATCAGCAGACAAAGCTGCACGGCGAAGAAAACAAGAAAACTGGTCTCTCGCATGTACGCGTACAGGAAGAGGTTGAATATTGCCATGGCGAGAAGCATGCCGTAGAACATGCTGCGCCCGACCAGATCAACTTCGTTGGCCTGAATAAATGCGCGCGGCTGCCACAATTTTAAAGGCACGTTTTGGGCGCCGGACGTCTGCACGCGAAGCCCGATAGTGTGCTTTTCTCCCGCACCGAGCGAAACCGGAAACACGAACGTGCGATGCTTCAATGGCCGTTGGTGATAGGGCAGGTGATCACCAGTTTGGTAGCGAGCAACCTCCTGTCCCGCGTGCCATTGATAAAATTCCAAGCGATCGAGCATGGGGTAGGACACTTCCAAGTATCGCTCCAGCGGTTTCTGCGTCGTGTTCTCAAGGATAAAGCGATACCAGAAGGCGTCGTGGGTATAGCCAAAATTGATCGGGCCATCCATGACCTGCCATTGCTCGGCAGACCGCGCTGCTTCAGGGTTCCACGCTGGCGGCGGGGCGCGCACGTAGCTTACTTGAGCGCCTGTAATTGTCAGTACGGGATCGTTATTATCGACCGGTATGACTTCGGCTTGCAGAACCGCCGAAGACATAGCCATAGCGCAGGCGAATACGACCAGCGAAAATCGCCGGATCGAACAAATGATTATCATCAATGCGTGATTCAATCGCAGTCCTTTGAAGCAATCTCCTGCCGCTAGCCGGTTGTGACGGGAAGTTTCTGTGTAGGCGTGCTGGGATACATTGCTTATTAAAAAGCCAAAGTACTACAAAGCCACTCCTGATTTGAGAAGCTACGGTTACCCTAGAATTGTAGTAGATGTCTGAGAAAGTGGGCTACCAGCGTGATCAACTTGCCTAATATTTAAAATAACCTTTAAAAACAACAAGTTAATGATGGAATTCCAGCAAAACATTTGATGTTCAACTGGGCTCACAAAATACCGCGCCCGGGGTGGGCGCCAACTAAAACCACTAAAATGACGATTCAAGTGGAACCAGCTGGCAGGTGATTGGCGCATCTTATGCGCTGAATTCTCCCACGCTTCACCGGGTGAAATCGTGAGAGTGGCTATGTTGGGATGGCAACTGCCTAGGGTCCACGGACGGACATCCCCAGAATAACGCAGCAGACAACTACCCCGAAACCGATTTTGGTCTCGAAAACACACAGCTCCGCTCGGCCCATCTCGATGCGACGCACATAAAGCCAGATCGATTTAGCTGGAACATGCTAGCCGGCTACGATCTTCCGAGCTTTTGCACTGGAGGCGCGAGCAAGTGGCGCGTCGTTCAACAGGGCCGGCCAATGTTGTAGTATCTGCAACGCTATTAGAGGAAGTCTTTGCAGTTACTAAAATATGACCAAGATATGAGAGTTACACATTGGTAAACAACAAAGTAGGCAACCGCATGAACGGAGCTTGGGATAGTTCAAGTTGGCGGCAGAAGAATGCCCTGCAGCAGCCTGACTATCGCGACCTCGATGCGCTTCGTCATGTGGAGTCGCAATTGAAGGCGATGCCACCTTTAGTGCTGGCGAACGAAATTTCTTCACTCCGGAGTCGGCTAGCGCGCGTGGCGCAGGGGGAGGCTTTTCTTCTTCAGGGCGGAGACTGTGCTGAAAGCTTTGCTGATTTCTCGGCAGATTCTATACGCAGTACTTTTAATGTCTTGTTGCAGATGGCAATTGTGCTGACCTATGCGGGCCGCAAGCCAGTGTTAAAAGTCGGTCGCATCGCTGGGCAGTTTGGCAAACCTCGTTCATCTGATAGGGAAGAAAGCGATGGTAAAAGCTTGCCGAGTTATAGAGGGGACATTATCAATGCTTCTACCTTTGATGAGCGTTCCCGTGAGCCTGATCCAGGCCGTATGATTCAGGCTTATAATCAGTCGGCTAATACGCTAAATCTGCTGCGAGCCTTTATCGGCGGAGGTCAGGCCGATCTTCATCAAGTACATCAATGGAACTTGAGTTTTCTCGAGAACAATCCGCTCAGAGAACGCTACGAGCAAATGGCGCGGACGATTCAGGATGCGCTATCGTTTATGGAAGTGTGCGGGGTTAACAGTCAAAGCCACCCGGCCTTAAGTCAGACCGAGTTTTTCACCTCGCACGAAGCCTTACTGTTGCCCTATGAGGAGGCTTTGACACGTCAGAACCCGGTTACGGGCGGATGGTACGACTCATCAGCGCACATGATCTGGATCGGCGAGCGGACACGGCAGCTCGATGGTGCCCATGTGGAATTCTTCCGGGGGATTGAAAACCCCGTCGGAGTAAAGGTCGGTCCGTCCATGGGTGTTGATGAATTGCTAGCGTTAGTCGATGTATTAAACCCGCACAATGAGGCTGGCCGGCTTACGCTAATCAGTCGGATGGGGAGTGATGGAATTTCCAGAACCCTGCCTTCTCTCGCCGCTGCGCTTAAGCGCGAAGGCCGGCATGTGATCTGGTCTTGTGACCCTATGCACGGCAACACGATTAAAGCTTCCAGTGGTTTCAAGACACGTTCTTTTGACCGGATACTGTCAGAAATCAAGCAGTTCTTTGCCATTCTGGGGAGTGAATCTGTGCACCCAGGCGGCATACATCTGGAGATGACCGGTCAGCATGTAACAGAGTGTACAGGTGGTGCTTATCAGATTTCAGATGCAGATCTGGCAAAGTGTTATCAAACGCAATGCGATCCCCGGCTGAATGCTGATCAAGTGCTGGAGTTAGCATTTGAAGTGGCAGATTTTCTCCGCGACTAAGCCGAAAAACACAGGGATTTAGGTATTTGGGGCCGCAGGCCCCGTTTGGAGTCTTATCAACCTGTGGGCAACGCGCGATTGTTCTTGATTTCCTGCAGGCTAAAGCTCGACTCGACGTTCTTCACACCCGGATATTTCAATATTCGGCGCATGGTTAACTCGGAAAAGTGGTCTATGTTGCGCGCGACCACTTTCATCAGATAGTCGTGGGAGCCGCTGGTGGCAAAACATTCCACGATGTGGTCTTCGGCAGCTACGCAGTCTATAAATTTCTCTGTATCCGCTTCAGTCTGTTTTTCCATGGTGACCTGCACAAAGGCTGTAACTTCCAGCCCCAGTTTGCGCTGATCTACGGTGGCGGCATAGCCGGTGATCAGGCCGCTGGCTTCCAGTTGTTTTACGCGCCGAAAGCACGGCGAATCTGAAAGTCCTACTTGCTGGGCCAACTCTGCATTGGAAATCCGGCCATTGTGCTGGAGTATCCGCAGGATGTCTTTCTCCTTTTTGTTGATATCCATGGGTCCATTATTCCTCTTCTAAGCCACTTTTAGGTTATATCTTTCCCGATAATGCCGTTTTTACGGTGAAAAAGAAATATCTCTTCGGTCAATCAGGCATAGCATGATGTTGGTGGCGGCTTATCCCGCCAATGCCCGATTTGTTGCATTCAAGGGGAGAGAGCAATGGCAGACCTGTTTGAGAACCCGCTGGGTACCGATGGCTTTGAGTTTGTTGAGTATGCGGCACCGGATCCCGAGTTGCTGCGTTCACTGTTCTCGAAAATGGGCTTTCCAGCGACCCATCACCACCGTTCTAAAAATATAACCTTGCACCGGCAGGGCGATATCAACTTCATTATCAACGCTGAACCGGAATCTTTTGCCCAGCAGTTTGCCGCCAAGCACGGCCCCTGCGCCTGCGCTATGGCGTTTCGGGTAAAAAATGCGGCACAGGCAATCGAAAAGGCCATTGCCGCCGGCGCGACACCGGTTCAAGAGAAAGTCGGGCCGATGGAGCTGAACATTCCCGCTATTGAAGGGATTGGTGGCAGTAGGCTGTACCTGGTGGACCGCTATGGCGACCAGTCTATCTACGATGTGGATTTCGTGCCGCTGCCCAATGTGAAATCTGTGCCTTCCGCAGGCCTGCTGCGAATCGACCACTTAACCCACAATGTGCGCCAGGGCAATATGGCCAAGTGGGCCGGTTTCTACGAAAAGGTCTTTAATTTCCGGGAGATCCGATTCTTTGATATTGAAGGTAAAGTGACCGGTTTGATGAGCAAGGCAATGACCAGCCCCTGCGGCAAGATCCGTATTCCGATCAACGAGTCGTCAGATGATCAATCGCAGATCGAAGAGTATCTGCGTGAATATAACGGCGAAGGGATTCAGCATATCGCACTGGATACCGCTGATATCTATGCAACCGTTGATCAACTGCGCGCTAACGGCATCAGCTTTCAGGATACCCCAGATACCTACTACGAGCAGTTGTCCACACGTCTGCCTGATCACCCGGAAGATGAAGACGAGCTGCGCAAGCGTAAAGTGCTGCTCGACGGGGGTGAGGCGCAGGGAGGTGGATACCTGCTGCAGATATTTACCAACAATGTGATTGGGCCCATTTTCTTTGAAATCATCCAGCGCAAGGGTAATGAAGGTTTTGGTGAGGGTAATTTCCAGGCGTTGTTTGAATCGATCGAACTGGACCAGATTCGACGGGGCGTAATTACCTCACCGGACGCCGACAAAGCCGCGAGCTGAACAAAATAGCCGGGAGTAGGGCATGAAACAGTGGATTCCGTTTTCAATCGGGCAGGGCACGTACTCTCGGCAGGCCCATTGTGACCTGCCCGAAGGCACTTTTGAGCGAGAAGTGGGTAAAGAAGGCTTCTTTGGCCCGGCGACCCACTTTTATCACCGCCATCCACCCACGGCGTGGACCGAGATCGAGGGGGCTATTCGGCCCCGAGCCTTCGATACCAATAAGCTCAATATCCAAGGGTCGCCCTGGAATGCCCCCGTTCTGCTGAAAAACCGCCATTGCCAGATTCGCATCTGGCAATGCGATCAGGCTATGGCGCAACTGGCGCGCAATGCAGATGGCGACGATCTGCTGTTTGTCCATGAAGGCGAGGGCAGTTTGTTCTGCGACTATGGTCGCCTGAGCTACGGCGATGGTGATTACATTGTTCTGCCGCGCGGTACGCTGTGGAGGCTGGAACCGGGAAGCAGCACGCGTTTGCTAATGGTCGAGGCGACCAACAGCAGCTACCGACTTCCCGACAAAGGCATGCTGGGGCCAAATGCCATCTTCGATCCTGCGGTCCTGGATACACCAGAGATCGACCAGGCCTTTCTCGGGCAGCAGCACGATAACGAAACAACCGTTGAGGTGAAACGGCTGGATGCGACCTCCCGAATCCGTTTTCCCTTCAACCCACTGGATGCCGTCGGCTGGAAGGGCAATCTGTCTGTGGTAAAGGTTAACTGGCGTGATATTCGCCCGGTGATGAGTCATCGTTACCACCTGCCGCCCTCAGCCCATACCACATTTCTGAGCGATCGTTTTGTTGTCTGCACCTTTTGTCCGCGGCCTATCGAAAGTGATCCCGGGGCATTAAAAGTGCCGTTCTTCCACAGCAATGACGACTTCGAAGAATTCATCTTCTATCACCGTGGTGAGTTCTTCAGCCGTGACAATATTCATCCGGGCATGACCAGCTATCATCCCTTCGGTTTTACCCATGGCCCCCATCCCGGCGCTTTTAACAAAGGTAAGGAACATGCCAACAAGGTGACCGACGAAGTGGCGGTGATGATTGATACTCGTGATGCGCTGGATGTAACAGAAGCGGCAGAGCACTGTGAATGGCGTGACTATGCGCAATCCTGGAAACAGTCAACTGAAGCAGCGGAGTAGATAATGAAATTTGCCTCTTTAAAGCACGGTCGCGACGGCCAGCTTGTTGTTGTCTCCAAAGACCTTACGCGCTATGTACCGGTCCCAGATATTGCGGTGAGCCTGCAGGCGGCGCTGGACCAATGGTCTGACAGCGAACCGCAGCTGCAAAAAGTTTATCAGGATCTCAATAACGGGCTGATAGACGGCACCGCGTTTGACGCCGCAATGGCAGCCTCTCCGCTGCCTCGCGCCTATCAATGGGCGGATGGCTCGGCCTATGTGAATCATGTGGAATTAGTGCGTAAGGCACGCGGTGCCGAAATGCCGGAATCCTTCTGGAGTGACCCGCTGATGTATCAGGGAGGATCCGATGATTTTCTCGCTCCGACAGAGGCCATTCGCATGGCCTCGGAAGAGTGGGGCATAGACTTTGAAGCTGAAATCGCGGTGGTTACCGATGACGTACCTTGCGGTGTGTCAGCGGATGCGGCAGGCGAGCATATAAAGCTGGTAATGCTGGTTAATGATGTGTCGCTACGTAATTTGATTCCCGCTGAGCTCGCCAAGGGCTTTGGATTCTTTCATGCCAAACCGTCGAGCGCCTTTTCTCCTATCGCGGTGACACCGGATGAGTTGGGCAACAACTGGCGCGACGGTAAACTGCACTTGCCGTTGCTGAGCACGTTTAATGGTGAGCTCTTTGGCAAGCCCAATGCCGGCCTTGATATGACCTTTTCTTTCCCGGAGCTGGTCGCACACGCTGCAAAAACGCGAAATTTGTGCGCAGGCACGATAATCGGGTCCGGTACAGTTTCCAACAAACTGGATGGTGGCCCCGGCAGACCGGTCAGCGAGGGCGGTGCGGGGTATTCTTGTATTGCCGAGGTCCGGATGGTTGAAACGCTTTCTGACGGCTCACCAAAAACGTCCTTTATGCATTTTGGCGACCGCATACGGATCGAAATGCTCGATGGTGAAGGCGAAAGTATTTTTGGCGCGATTGATCAAGTGGTAGAGAAGGGCTGATCATTCCTTGGACTCTAGCGATCTGGAACATCGCTTGGGGATGACATGCCATGTGGATTTGTCGAAGCACGGACAACTGGGGGCTGAGGCTCTGGATATGACGTATCGGGACTTGATAGACAAATTACCTTCCCACCTGCGGGTATTCGTACGCGAGCAGGATTACGCGCAATACTCCCCCAAGGATCAGACAACCTGGCGATTTGTGTTGCGGATGTTAACGAAACAATTGTCAGAGTCTGCCCACCCAATCTACCTGGAAGGTATTGAAAAAACCGGCATAACGCTGGATCGCATCCCCACGATCGATGGCATGAATGAAAAGCTGGCTCAGTTGGGGTGGGGGGCCGTAGTAGTAGACGGCTTTATCCCGCCAGCGATTTTCATGGAGTTTCAGGCGCGTCGTATTTTGCCTATAGCGCAAGACATGCGATCTGCCGACCACCTGCTGTATACCCCGGCGCCGGACATTGTTCACGAAGCAGCAGGGCATGCCCCGTTTATCGTAGACGATGACTATGCGGAGTATCTGCAGTTTTTTGGTGAAATCGGGATGAAAGCGCTGGCAACGAATGCTGATTTTGAGGTTTACGAAGCCATCCGCCACCTGTCGATCGTCAAAGAATCAACTTCGGCAACTGCCGAGGATGTTGAAGCCGCAGAACAGCGTCTGTCTGCCAGTTTGGCCGCCAAGAATGAGCCCTCTGAAGCGGCGTTGCTGTCGCGATTGCATTGGTGGACCGTAGAGTACGGTCTGGTTGGCGAGCCTGATAACTATTATCTGTTTGGCGCCGGGTTACTGTCCTCGCTGGGTGAAAGCGCGAGTTGCCTGAACGATACCGTAGTGCGCAAATTGCCGTTAACAGTTGACTGTATAGAAACCGATTACGATATCACCACACAACAACCACAGCTGTTCGTTACCACCAGTTGCCGCCATCTATCGCAGGTTCTAGAGCAGTTCAGCCAAGGCATGGCTTTCCGCATCGGAGGTACCCAGGCACTGCGCAAGGCAATGGCCTCTAAATCTGTTGTTACCGCCGAGTATTCCTCGGGCTTACAGGTCAGTGGGCGTTTGAAATCAATCGTGACAGATGCGATGGGAAACGCAGTCTATATGGCAACGGAAGGGCCAACCCAGCTTGCGTGTCAGAACGAAGCGTTGGACGGGCAGGGCATAGATGACCATCCCAACGGCTTCGGTTCACCCATAGGGCGCGTTCAAAACCTGACCCAATGCCTCTCGCTCTACACGGTTGATGAATTGGCAGAAAAGGGTATCAAGAAGGGCACAAGCGTTTCTCTGGATTTCGTATCAGGGATAATTGTTCGCGGTGTTTTGGAAAAGATCGAGCGCCGCAATCATCGCAATGTGCTCTTCACATTTTCTGGCTGTACGGTGCTGGGTCCGAAGGGAGAGTTGCTGTTTGATCCCGAATGGGGTCGCTATGACATGGCTATTGGCGATCAAATTCACTCGGTTTTCGGCGGCGCAGCGGATCGGGAAAAATTTCCGCTGTATGCCAAGCCATCCCGAGAAAGCACGCCCGATAAAGGCTGGCAGCCAGAATCCGGAGTAATGGCACTTTACCAGCTACTCAATACCTGGCAGTGGCAGGGCGGGCTTACCGAATCCGGTTTACAGGCTTTTTTTAACGACTTGAAAGAATACCCGAGAGAGTGGCTGGCGCGTGCTGAATTACTCTGCATGCTAGGGTGCGACCATCCCTTGGCTGCCCCACTGAAGGCCGAGCTTGAACGCTTCAGGAAGAATCAGGATCAGCCCGGCATGGTTATCGACCGGCTACTTAAGGCTATGAGTGACGAACATAGAAAGCTCAAGGCTTCATAGGAGATTGACATGTCAAAAGTACTGTATGGCTATTGGCGTTCATCAGCAGCCTACCGTGTCCGGATCGCATTAAATCTGAAAGGCGTACCCTACAAAACCCAGCATGTATCTCTAATTGATGGCGCACAACGAAGCACGGAATTTCTTGGTATCAATGCACAGGGCTTAGTGCCGGTATGGGAAGACGATGGCGTTTGCATCAGCCAATCGTTGGCAATTCTTGAATTTCTTGAGGAAGCCTACCCTGAAGTAAGCCTGCTCCCGGATTCTCTTAAGGATCGGGCGCTGGCGCGCCAAATTGCGTTGACGATTGCTTGTGACATTCACCCCTTGTGTAACTTACGAGTACTGGGCTATTTGAAGAATAAGCTGAGTGTGAATGAAGAATCGAAGCTACAGTGGTATCGGCACTGGGTCAGTGAAGGGCTTTCGGCCCTTGAACAGCTTGTAAAAGGAACTGCCGGTGAGTACTGCCTGGGAGATAAGCCTACAATCGCGGATTGCTGCCTGGTACCTCAGCTCTATAACGCTGAACGGTTTGATATCTCTGGCGACAATTGGCCGACGCTGCGAAAAATAGCTGAGGAGTGTAGGAAACACTCAGCGTTTATAGCAGCCCATCCGAACAATAATCAGCCTGACTGAATGCCGACGGGCGCATGTGTCTCGTATCCTGTAAGAAACTACAATGCTTTCTGCGCCTCTTCTAAGCAGTAACTCTCAGAATGGTTTTCAGTTGAATATTTGCATTCACAATATATTTTATCTGCGTTTTTTGTTCGAAAGTTGCAAGAGGCAAGCCCTGCTTGCCGTTGCTCGTCTTGAGTGCAACTTCTAGCCTCAACGCGCTCGGTAGCGGTTGAGCAGCTTAGATTGTTCCAATAGCCTCGATCCCATGTTGGAGTACTTCCATCAGAGCAAAGTAGTGACGAGCCATCCCAGTATATATTTTCTTTTGGATAACCAGTGATTCCACTTGGTGTGCAAGTAGAACTGTTTGTTTGAACTTGGGCTTGTGAGCGTGATGTCGCCGCATCTGCTGTCTCTTGGTTCTCTGGAAGACGATTAACTAGCCCTTTATTGGCTATCCTTCTGCTTTTAATACTGTCTGATAAAAGGCTAGCCATGTTGTGACCACCGGTCTCATTGAAAATATCTTTGTACATTGCCGATGTTAGGCTAATAGCCTCAGAGCTATTAATTTCAGAATTAGCAATGATCGTTGTTCCAATCAAAGATACAAATCCTTTGAGAAGCCAAGAATTATCTTCACTAGAGTAAATATCTTTTATAAAATTTCCTTGCCGGTAAAGCTCAAGTCCGTTCATCATTTCATTGCCCCAAGGGCGAACTTTTAGTGTATGCCAAGCCCACTTCCCGTCTTTTTTACCGTTTTTATAATTACCGAACTCTACGCCATCTGGAGCTCCCCAGTGTTGGGCTTCGTACAACTTATGCATACCTAATAGGTAAGTTGATTTTTTATAAGGGCCATTTAGTACGTTTTTTTCGTAAATGCCGGTAGAGAGATAAAGACCGCCAGTCTCACTTCCGTACCAGTTTGATGCAAACGGTCCCTCCTTCATACCGTCCTTGAATACACCAAGCCTTAAATCAAGTGGGCTGCGGCGTGCCGTTTCCGGGACAACAAAATAACTACATTCTCGGGTAGCGAGCCCAAGACCATTTCGCTTACTGTCTGAATAGTTGCCTGCGTAATACAAACAAAAGCTCGATCCTTTTTTCTTAGTACGATTAAAGATTGTACCAAAGCCATTTCTTTTACCTTTCTTAAAGGTGCCTATCGCGCGTCTGATATACTTATTGTCACTCCACTGAAGTATGCCGTAGCCATCACGCTCAGCGTTTTTATAGGAGCCAATGTATAGAAAGCTCTCATCTGACGGTTTTGTGGCTATCCCCCAAGTTAAATCGCCGTTATCAAATATTCCCCGAATTATTGTTATGACTTTGCCGTCGTAACTTTTGAAGTGGATTACTGCATTCCCGTGAGCAGTGCCAGCAATACACTCTCCATGCACAAAAACAAAGCTGCCCTTTTGTGACCATGGATGTTTTATTTTTAATTCACACTCTTTATTTTTTTTCGGTATATCGCCTAATAATTCTGTAACCACCTTAGAGGTTGGCTGATCGAAATATGAATACGATTTCCAAAAGGCGTCCTGGTCTAAGCTATTGTTCACTACCGCTAGTATTTTTGTTTCTCGGTCCTTATCAGGACTGTAAATTACAAAATGCAATTTCTCTTCGAGTTCTCTAAGCACCGGAATTTTCAGGTAGTCGACGGGGAGTGGGATGTTGGGCTTATCAATAAGAAGCTTTCGGGGTTTTCTAGCGGCAAGTGTGGATTGGTATGGTTGAGTTTCAACTCCGTTGACCATAATGCCAGTTGGTGCACAAGAGACTAAAAAACTTAGACTAAACATCAGAAGTAGGTTGATTGCTGAATGTCGATAGGACGTCATAATTGTCTCTCTTTATCCGCTTTATCTAGCGGCTAGATAATTAGCAAACTATTGTATAGTTATAGTCGCGGTGTATTTTTTTAGCAATTTCAAACTACAAGAGCCAAAGTCAGAGGTACTCATACGTACCGAATAAACTGCATACAGAATAAGTGGGTATTTCTGCGATCCATATGTCGAAACACCCTCTGATCTCTAAACCTATAACTGCGCATAATGTATATTATGTTAAATCACATATCAGTTGATGCGGCGCTGCCGACTTAGTTGGATGCCCAAGCAAAGTAGATAGCCTCGTTCATGCAAAGTATCGAACCTGCACACAAGCCTCTTAACAATTAGCGGTTTGCCAAGCACAAAACCCAACCGCAGGAGATTTAGCCTTGATGTAGGTTGCTGTTTCGGTGAAGACTGTTGCCACCGACCGCCAGCCAGCTAACAGGGAGTATTGCCGCATGCCAGCCAAAGTAATCGTATTGCTAATGACCTTGAGTCTCTCGGCGTGCATGCCGAGCGGTATAACCAGCAAGATTATGGAAATAGGTATTAAGGCTCGAATGTCAGCCGATAAACTGGCTGAGCTCGAGGACGGGCTGCACTTGGCACTCTGTGGTGCCGGTGGTCCCATGCCCTCCCCTAAAGCGTCAGGTCCTTGCGTGCTGGTGATCGCAGGTCAGCGTATGTTTGTTGTTGATGCCGGCACTGATGGCACGCGCAATATCTGGCGAATGGGTTATAACATAGGCGACATAGAGGCTGTCTTTCTTACGCATTTTCACTCTGACCATATCGACGGGCTCGGTGAGATGGCTACGCTGCGCTGGGCGAGCCGTGCCAACACAAGTCCGCTACCCGTGTACGGGCCGGAAGGTGTGGAAAACGTGGTTGCCGGTTTCAATCAGGCTTACCAATACGACTTCACTTATCGTCATGAACATCATGGTGACGCAGTCGCGCCGACGAGCGGCGCAGGTCTCCAAGCTCAACCTTTCGAGAAGCCTGAAGACGGTTTTCTCACGACGCTCTTCCAGGATGATGTGCTGACAATAGAGTCATTGGCCGTAAGCCATGCCCCGGTGGAGCCTGCGGTGGGCTATCGATTCACTTATAAGGATCGCTCTCTGCTGATTACCGGCGATACGATTAAATCGAAAAACATTGAGCGCTTCGCACAGGGCGTTGATCTCTTGGTGCACGAAGCGCTGGCCCCGAATCTCGTCCGGCTTATGAACAAGGTTGCCAGGGAAACGGACAATACCGTCATGGCGAAGGTAACTCACGATATTCTCGATTATCACGCCAGCCCGTTAGAGGCCGCAGAAACCGCAAAAGCTGCGGGTGTCGGCCATCTACTTTACTACCACATCGTTCCGCCCATCGTTATCCCTGGGCAGAAAGCACTGTATCTGAACGGTGCCGAAGATATATTTGAGGCTTACACCATCGGTGAAGATGGAGTGTCATTCAGTCTGCCCAGCGGCTCAGATGCGATTACTAAAACCCGAAAAGGGCTTTAATACTTACCTACTACACATTTGGATATGACTGACTCGCCAGGGAGCCAGTCAATGGTTAGCGATGAAATCAGGCCGCCACACCCCGCTCTGAGGCCCAGTAAACGCCCTTCAATTTGCGAATGCCGGCTTCGCGCGCGGCAATTGCCATTTGCTTGGCTCTCTCTTCGCCGAACTGCTTTACGCTGAAGGTTGCTTTGGCGCTGCCGCCTTCCTGAGTAGGCCAGGTGGTTTCCCAGTACCACAATTTCCGCTCTTTCCCGTCTGCCAGCGTGTAGGGTTTTGCGTAACGGTAAACACCGGGAATACCGGAGTTGTTGTGTCTGCGCAAGGTCGAACAGAACTGCTTACGCGTGGTGGGCGGATACTTCGCAACAATCTCGTCGCGATAGGCTTTTGCCGCCGCCAGTGCGCGGCTTTTGCTGCCGTGGCGTTTGTCAGTAAAGTTTTTTACGATCATTCGGTTCTGGCGCCGCAGGCTGACACGCCATGCGTAAGTGCGGTAAACCGGGTCGTCAATGCGAGAGATGCCATACATAGCTTTAGAACGAGACATGAGATCCTGGATAGTGTCTAAATGAAGTCAAAAATTAAGTAGCACAAACCGTGCCGTCTTCGCGTAGTGGATTAGTCCTGAGCCCGGGGCAAAAGTTCCCGGTTAAAACGCTCGGTTTTCCCGGTGTGTTTTGTGCAATTTTCACTCGTTTGTTGCACACCCGTAAGCCGCGCCGCACTAAAAGCAGGCCAGTCTGAGCTTCACGTGCCGTATTAAGGCGCACGAAGGCGGCTATTTTAAGGTATATCGGCCGTCGCAGCACAGTGTTGCCGTTTGTTGTGTTGCAGATTAAAACCAAAAACCCCCTCAGTAGAGTTTAGGTATGAGGCAGGCCTATAATCCAGGGCCTGCCTTTTGGAAACGGTGCTGACTGTCTGTGCGTTTGACAAAGAGTGTTTACCTGCTGCTTTTGCTATCGGCAATCCTGCCGGACTCTGCGCGCGCCGGTGATGAATTGCTGGTAGCCGTAGCCTCCAACTTTATTGCGCCCATGCGTGAGATTGCCGATGCCTTTGAGCAGCAGACCGGACACAAAGTAACCCTGGCATCCGGTTCTTCCGGCAAGCTGTACGCCCAGATTCGGCACGGTGCTCCTTTTGATGTTTTCCTATCGGCCGATGATGAGAAGCCGAAGGCGCTAGAGGCCGGCGGCTACGCCCTGCCCGGCTCCCGATTTACCTATGCGCTGGGGGGATTGGCGCTGTGGTCACCCAACTCGGAAGACCCCAAGGCCTTGTTGCAAACCGGCTTCGCGCGGCTCGCGCTTGCCAATCCGCGCGTTGCCCCCTATGGGCAGGCGGCGCAATCGACTTTGGACAGCCTGGGTTTGCTGGAGCGTACCCGCGGCCGCTGGGTACAGGGAGAAAACATTGCCCAGACCTATCAGTTTGTGGCCTCCGGTAACGCCGACCTGGGCTTTGTGGCGCTGTCACAGCTTGCTAGCCAGTCGCAGCGCGGTGGGATATGGCAGGTGCCGCCGGAACTTCACGCACCTATACGACAGGACGCTGTCGCAATATCGCGATCTGAAAAACCACTATTATCCAGCGTCTTACTACGCTTTCTTAAGTCTGATTCTACAGGTGAAATCCTCAATCGCTACGGCTACAGCAGGCCTTAGGCATAAGCGCTTCTTGCTAAAGTAATCCCCGGTTTTGGTCGATATCCCCTTAAAGCCCAAGAGCGTTCCGGCGTGAATTTCGACAAGCCTCTCTACATTACCAACCCCACAGTATCCGGTGTGGTGGATACCAAGCAGAAAGCAATGAGCTTTCGGGTGGGGGCGATTCTGGACGTTCTGGTTGTAAAACAGCAGGACGCCTCCAGCTACACCCTGAAAATGGGGCGCCACCAGATGAACGCTACCAGCGAAACGCCGCTACAGGTAGGAAAGCGCGCCTTGTTACAGGTGTTGGGAACTGACGCGCAAGGTCGCGCAGCGTTACGGCCGTTAACCGAGCAGCAGAGTCAGGTGGCGGTTCTGTTGCAGCAGCGCGTGGCTGCCCAACAGGCGAGCCCGATTCGGCAACTGGTTCAGACACCGGCGAATTCGCAGATGCGACAAACGCTCGAGCCCTTATTGGCACTGCTGCCCCAGCGTGGGGATGTGCTGCAGGCTGGTACTTTGCGCCAGACCCTGCAGCGCAGCGGTGTTTTTCTGGAGGCCTTGCTGGCGCGAGGTCGGTTACCTGCAGCGCCGGATTTAAAATCCTCAATCCTGAGATTGTTGGGACAATTGCAACCATCACCGACCGAAGGCGCGCGCCCTCCCCCTTCCCCTGTACTTTCGAATGCCACACCCCAGGCAAACTCAACAAATGCTGGAGCACCGCAGCCGCAGACATCGGCTCCAACACCGGGACAGAACGCGCAACCGTCTACCTATGCGCCTCCGGCCAGACTGCCCACGCCGCAATCACCTCCAGCTCCCAGCGCCCCGCCACCGCAAACCAAGGCGTCGCCGACCTTGCCGGGAAACCTGTTGAGCGGGGCATCACTGCCACCGACAACAGCCAGAGCGGCCGCCTCGCCCCCTCTGCCGGCTCATCCTCAGGGCCTCCCGGCTTCACGAGAAGCGCAAATCAGTAGCGCTTACCAGCAGACGGCATCCAGCACCGCCAACCAGCACGGACTTCAGCTAGGCAAAGCTTTGGCCGGCATGGAAAGCAAACTCGAAAGCCTGCCGCAGCTGGTGCGGGCACTTGAGAGCGGTGTGGCGCGCATCGAGTCGCAGCAATTGGCATCGTTGCAGGCCCGGGAACAGGGGCAGGTTCAGTGGCTTCTTGATCTACCGGTGCGCAATGGTCAGGAGATCGATTACTGGCAACTGTTCATGCGTCGCGAGCAATCTGCGCAAAGTGATCAGAACGAGAAGGAGAAACGCTGGCTGGTGACGCTCAGCGTTGAGCTGGATCTTGCCGGAAAGCTGGCCATACACATTGACCACAGTGAACGGCGAACCTTTGTAAAACTTTTTAGTGAAGAAGCATTCGTATTGCAGTGGGTGGAAGAAAAAAGCCCAATACTACAAGCGAAACTGTCGAAAGCGGGGATTACCAACAGCGAGGTCGAGGGGCATTTTGGCGCCCTGCCCGATTCGCTACAGCCTGATGTGGCTCTACCGGGGGTGAACGCGACCGCATGAAAAAACCCGAACCGCCGCGCACGGCTACCGCACTGGAATATGACGGCTTCAGCACACCACGGGTTAGCGCCCAGGGTGAAGATGCGGTCGCGGATCAGATTCTGAAGCTGGCCGACGCGCACGATATTCCGATCCGCCGTGATCCAAAACTAGCAGCGCTATTATCCAAGGTGGATATCGGCGAGGAGATTCCGCCACTACTCTACGTTGCGGTGGCCGAAGCGCTCGCCTTTGCCTATACCCTGCAGGATGAACTGCGCTGGGTAGAAGACTAGAGCGCAGCGCCTAGTTAGCCGCAGGCCCGCGATACAGGCTGGCAATCAACTTGGCTTCGCTGGGACTGATCCCTGCGCGAGAGCTGAGTTCAATATCGTCGGCACAGCGTCCTGCAATGCCGATTGCTTCGTCCAGGCGCTGGCGGCGCTGGGTCGAAGAATCCAGCACACGCTGTTGATGAGCATTGAGCCTATCGACGTAGTTTTCAAGGCTGTGCAGACGCGTTTGCAGGTAATTTACTTCCTTCCGTTGAGTTTCGACAAGGCGACACACAGCCTGAAATTTCTCTCTTTCCCGCTTGCGCTCGGTTTTATGGGCGGTACGTCGCCTGGCCAGCGCAAGCAGTGCCACACCACAGGCGACTACGCTCAGTAAAAACAGAAACAGAGCTTCGGGAGGGGTCGCGACCAGTTCATTCAGAAATTGGTTTAGTTGCTCGTGACTGGGCATAAGGGTACTCCTGCTCAGGGGTTGATCCAGTCCGACATGCGTTGCTTCAAACGCAAAATGGCCTGACCATGAATCTGGCAGACGCGTGATTCCGAGACATCCAGAACGTCGCCAATTTCTTTAAGGTTAAGCCCCGCATCGTAGTAAAGAGACATCACCAGTTTTTCCTTTTCCGGCAGCTGATCGATGTAATTGGCCAGCGATAGCTGAATGTCACTCGCCGCAACCTTGTCGTAGGTTTCTTCCGGCACGTCATCGGCATCGCCAAAGACTTCGCCTTCTTCATTGCTGACCTGTTCCAGACTGCAGATCTGGATGGTGTTCGCGTCTTTCAGAAGGCTGTGGTATTCCTGCAGGGGTATGCCAAGCTCATTGGCAATTTCCTGGCCACTGGCTTCGCGACCGAGGCGGTTTTCCACCTTTTGAATGGCGACGGCCAGATCGCGCAGTTGTCGCGAGATGGCGCGAGGAGCCCAGCCGGTGCTGCGAAGCTGATCGATCATGGCGCCGCGAATTCTCAAACTGGCAAAGGTTTCAAAGCTGGCGCCGCCGTCAGCGCGAAAATGGCTTGCCGCCTCCAACATGCCGATCATGCCCGCCTGAATCAGGTCGTCCACATCGACACTGTCGGGTAATCGCGCCACCAGATGATAGGCAATCTTTTTCACCAGTCCGGCATGCTGTAAAACCAGTGCATTGCGGTCGCCGAACTGGACTTCATTGTAGGTCGCGTAACCTGCTGTCATACGCTCAGCTACTCATTCGGTCTACGAAAAATTCCAGGCCGCCGTGCGGAGCCTCCGGCGTTTCCCAGCTGTCTACTCGCTTGGCGAACTCCTGAAAGGCTTTTGATGAAGGTGCCGCAGGAAAGGCTTCCGATACACAGCGCTGACGAGAAACCGCTTTGGCCACACAGGCATCGTCCGGAATGTAACCGGCGTATTCCAACTGCACATCCAGAAAACGGTTAGCGGTCTCTTCCAGACGTTTGAAACCGGCGCGCGCTTCAATATCGTTCGCCAGGCGATTACGCAGAACCTTGAAGCGCCTAACGCCCGCATCCCGGCTCAGCACCTTGATCAGGGCATAAGCATCGGCCATAGAGGTCGGCTCGTCGGAACAGACCACCGTCACGTGGTGACTGGCCTGACTGAATGTGACCACACTGTCGCTGATCCCCGCTGCGGTATCGACGATCATGACGTCAAAATCGTCATCCAATTCACTCATCGCCATCACAATACCCGCGTGCTGACTCTGTGCCATTTCCGCCATGGATTTCTTGCCCGAAGCGGCAGGGATAACCTTGAAACCACCGGGGGCCGTAATCAGGATATCTTTCAGGCTACAGTGCCCTTCGAGCACGTCTGACAGATTGCGCTTGGGTTTCAGGTTCAGCAGGATATCGACGTTGGCCAGGCCCAGGTCGGCGTCCAGCAGCAATACTTTGCGGCCCGCACGGGACAGCTGATAAGCGAGATTAACCGACACGTTGGTTTTGCCAACGCCGCCTTTACCGCTGGCAACGGCAATGACTTTAACTCGACTCACGCTACAGCCTCCCGGTGCGCGCCCGTCACAGACTCACCCATCGGCAGGCTGCGCTTGAATTCACGTGCCAGCCTGATGGATTCCGAAATGATCCATTTACTGTCTGCCGCTTTCAGGTTACCCGGAATGCGGGTGCCGTCGCTCAGCCACACCGCAGGCAGTCGGCTTTGAATCAGCACAGACATCAGGGCGCCCATGCGCACACACTGGTCGAGGTTGGTGGCGACAATACCGTTGACCGGCAGCGCTCGACGAAAACGCTGGGTAATTTCCCACTGGGTGTGCTGGTCGCGATCCGCCGGCAGAGTCAGAAATACGTCCATATCGGGCAGCGCAGCAAACAGACTCTGCAGTCGATCGAGCCCCCCACTGTCGCGAATACCGACGCCTTCGGTATCAATCAACAGGTAGCGTTTATTCGACAACATGTCGATCAGATGGGACGCCTCATTGGCGTTCGCGGCTGCGTGAACCGGTATCTGGAAAATATTGCCGTAAATGCGCAGCTGTTCTTCGGCGGCAATACGGGTGGTATCGGTAGTGATCAGGGCAATATCGTCGCTGCGGCCGCTGCGAACGAAGTCAGCGGCGATCTTGGCGATACTGCTTGTTTTGCCGGCACCGGCGGGCCCTACCAGCGCGGTAACACCTTCGCGCGGAACGGGCAGGGTTCGCAGTGCCCGGCGTAACATGCTGTGCAACATTTCCTGCTGCACTTCGAGGCTTTCTTCCGCCGGGATCTGACGCAGCAGTGCAGCGCCGATTCGGGGCTCTATATCGAGGGCTTTAAGGAACTCAACCAGTTTCCGGTTTGACGGATTTTTGGCGCGTTCGCTGGCCCAATCAGTGTTCCTCGCAAAATGCCGAAGATCACGCTGAGTTTGATCCAGTTCCTGTCGCAGCTGCTGACGCGGGCTTGGCGAATAAACTGCCGCAGACTCGGTCTTTGTGTCTACACCAACAACAATTTCCACGCCGTCTTTTACTCGCCGACAGGACAGAAGTGTAACCTCATCACCCAGGGCTTGTTTGACTTTGCGCATCGCCTGCGTGCTGTCTGCGCCAAAAAAGGTTTTTGTTTTCATCGCCTTACCTGTTCTCAAGAATTGATATCGTCAACTTCCAGCGCGCGCTGGTGGTTGAGCGTGGATACCAGGCGAACCTGTTTGGTATCGGGCACTTCGTTGTACGAAAGAATGTGCATGTTCGGTAAACTCCGGCGGATAAACCGCGACAGCCAATTGCGAATGGGCGGCGCTACCAGTACCACGGCGGGTTGGCCGGACGCTTCCTGCGCTCGCGAAAACTCGGCGAGATCTTCCTGAAGCTGTTGGGCCAGACCCGGTTCCAGACCACCACCACTGCCACGCACTACATCGTGCAATATGTGTTCCAGCTCTGCATCGAAAGCAGCAACGGGAAGTTCCTCGGATAAACCATTGATTTCCTGAACAATCATTCGCCCAAGTGCCTGACGGACACCTTGCAAAAGTTCGTCAGGTTCCTTGGTTCTTGGCGCCTGTTCCGCCAAAGATTCGGCAATCAGGCGCAAACTGCGAATGGAGACGTTCTCTTTCAGCAGGTTTTGCAGCACCCTAACCACCACGCTCAATGGCAGCTGTTTGGGTACCAGGCTCTCTACCAGCTTCGGATCAGTTTTGCCCAGACGTTCGAGCAGTTGCTGAACTTCTTCATGGCCCAGCAGCTCGTGGGCGTGGGCCTTGATCACCTGACTCAAGTGGGTGGCAATGACCGTGCTGCTGTCGACCACGGTATAGCCCAGCGTCTGGGCCTGATCGCGATTGGCGGTGTCTATCCAGAGAGCATCCATACCAAAAGCCGGATCTTTGGTGGGTGTGCCACGCAGGTTGCCCTGAGCGCCGCCGGGGTTAATGGCCAAGTCCATGCCGGGCATGATATCGCCACTGGCGATAGTGTCTCCCAACAGAGTGATACGGTAGGCACTGGGTGACAGCTCCAGATTGTCTCGAATGTGTACCTGCTGGATAAGGAAACCAAGGTCTTTGGACAGCTTTTTTCGTACGCCGGTAATACGGGAAATCAGTTCGCCACCCTGCTGGCGATCTACCAGCGGTATCAGGCGATAGCCCACTTCCAGGCCGACCACATCAAGGTTGGTAACATCGTCCCAGTCCAGATCGGAGCTGGGTGCGGGGGCTTTACTGTCGCTTGCCTGAGCACCCTCTTCTTCCTCAACCACTTCCGGCTTGGTGGCGCGCTGCTTATCGAGCATCCGACCGGCGACAATGCAGCTGATACCCAGAATCAGGAAGACCAGGTTTGGCATCCCGGGAATCACACCCAGCGCGGTGAGAACGCAGCCGGCGAGAAGAAGCACACGGGTGTTGGCCAGCATCTGGCCTTTCAGTTGTTGTCCCAGATTCTGTGAGCGGGATATACGGGTAACGATGATGGCGACTGCGGTCGACAGCAGCAGCGCCGGGATCTGAGCGACCAGACCGTCACCAATCGTTAAGAGAACGTAGTTTTGGGTTGCGTCGCCGAGGCTCAGGTCGTGTTGAAAGACACCAATAGACAAGCCTCCAATGATGTTGATAAACAGAATCACTATACCGGCCACGGCATCGCCGCGGACAAACTTGCTGGCACCATCCATCGAGCCATAAAAGTCAGCTTCTGTTCGAATTTCCTCGCGGCGTTCACGGGCCTGATCGGCAGTGAGCAAGCCGGCGCTCAAATCCGAGTCTATTGCCATCTGTTTACCGGGCATGGCATCCAGAGTAAATCGGGCGGTTACTTCCGATACACGGCCTGCACCCTTGGTAACGACCACAAAGTTGATGATGACCAGAATGATGAACACCACGATACCAACTGCATAGTTACCGCCGATAACAAAGTCACCAAAGGATTCGATAACACGGCCGGCGGCCCCGGGGCCGGTGTGGCCTTCCAGAAGAACCACGCGCGTGGAGGCGACATTCAGGGCCAGTCGCAGCATGGTGCCAAGCAACAGCACCGTCGGGAAAATGCTGAAATCCACAGGGCGTTCGACGTAAATAACCGCCAGCAGTATCACCAATGACAGTGTGATGTTAAAGGTGAAGAACAGGTCCAGAGCAAAAGGCGGCATAGGCAGCACCAACATCGCAAACAGCGACATCAGTAACGCCAGGACACCAACACCACTAGCCAGAAAACTCTCCAGCCAGGTTGGAATCAGCGGGTTGGATTTGGTCGCACTATTAGCCATTACACTTCACTCACTCTGCCTGCGGCTGTAAACCGCGCAAATAGTCGTCTTCGACGTGGGGTTCGGGTTGCTCCGGAGCATCCCCACCGATGGCCTGCCAGTCTCGCAACTGATAGACGTAGGCCAGTATCTGGGCCACCGCCAGGTAAAGCCCTGCGGGTATTTCGCCCCCGATATCGGTTGTGGCATAGACGGCCCGGGCAAGTCGGGGTGATTCCACTATCGGCACATCACTGTCACCCGCCACTTCCCTGATTTTGGCCGCCACCAAATCCACACCCTTGGCCACCACACGCGGTGCGCCGCCACTGACTTCATCGTATTTCAGGGCGACGGAGTAATGTGTCGGGTTGGTTATGACCACATCGGCCTGGGGAATGTCTTCCATCATGCGGCGGCGGGCGGCGGCCTGCTGCATTTCACGCAGTTTGCTTTTTACTTCCGGGCGTCCGTCGGTTTCTTTCATTTCATCGCGCACTTCCTGTTTGGTCATCCGCAATTCTTTATTGTGGTTCCACTTCTGGAACGGCACATCAATACCGGCAATCAAAATCAATGGCAGGCTGGAGATCAGGAAGAACAGACCGAGAATGCCCAGTGCATCGCGAATCGCCTTGTCCGGTGCGTGGTTGATCAGGCTGATAATCTCGTCCTGCATCACGATGGCGCCCGCGACGGCGGCGGCACCTACCAGCAGCAGCTTGCCCATGGACTTGAGCAACTCCACCAGACTTTTCAGGGAAAACATCTTTGCAATACCGGCAACCGGGTTCCAGCGCTCGGGTTTGAACTGCAGGGAGAATGTCCACCCACCCAGCGCAATGGAAGCCACTGCAGCGGCAATAAACAGTACGGCAAACAGCGGGATGAACAGCAACAAAGCTTCGAGCCAGAAGTTGTAGAACAGCGCCGGCATTTGCTGCGCGTCCCGAATGGTCAGGTAGTCAGCGCTGAAGGCCTGTGAAAAAAGTTTCATGGCATCGTCGCCCAGGCCCTGACTGGCAAAGGCCAGCATACAGGCACCCGACAGTGTCACCAGTGTGGTGGAGAGTTCCTTGGAACGGGGAACCTGACCTTTCCGTTTGGCATCGTCACGCTTTTTCTGCGTTGCGTCTTCTGTGCGTTCCTGACCAGTATCCTCAGCCACCGGCGCCTCCTGTTTTCAGAAGCTCACCGGCCGTTTCAAAAGCAGGTGATAACAGTGAATCCATGGCCGGAATAAACAGGGGCATCATCTGATACAGCACCAGATAGCCCACCAGAATCGCGATGGGAAAGCCAACCGCAAACAGGTTAAGCGTTGGCGCGGCGCGGCTGATCACACCGACGCCAATCTGCACCACCAGCAAGGCGATCACCGCCGGCAGCGCTACCCGAATAGCTCCGCTGAAAATCTCGGCGCTCCACTCGACGATCATGCCAGCGGTATCCGCACTGACCACGGCAATGCCGACCGGCCAGATAGAAAAGCTGCCGGCTATCAACTGCAAGAACGCTAGGTGGCCGTCCAGCGCCAGGAAGATCAGCAGCGAGATCAACAGAAAAAACTGGCTGAGTATCGGTACCGACGTGCCGCGCTGGGGATCCACCATCATGGCAAAGCCGAGGCCCATCCCCATGGAAATGGTCTGTCCGGCAAATACGATAGCTTCAAACACCAGCTGCACCAGAAAGCCAAGACAGATACCGATCAGAATTTCGTTGGCGGCAATGAGCATGGCTTGTAGCCCCAGGGCATTGATTGCGGGCGGCGTGGGAATAACCGGTGCTACCACCAGGGCAGTAAACAGCGCTATGGCGATGCGCGAACGAACAGGCACGTAAGAAGAGCTGAACAGCGGTGCCGCCATCATCGCTCCGGTAATCCGCAAAAACGGCAACCAGAGTGAGGCGATCCAGGCGCTGATCTGAGCTTCTTCGAGAATCATCGTGCGCCCTACCCGATCACAACCGGAATGGATTCAAACATGCGGTGAGTAAAATCAATCGCCAGTCGCAACATCCAGGGGCCTGCAATGCCCAGTGCGATCACAAACACCACCAGTTTGGGAATAAAACTCAAGGTCATATCCTGGATCTGGGTGGCGGCCTGAAACATACCGATCAGAATACCCGCCGCCAGCGCCGCCAGCAGCAGTGGCGCCGCCAACAGCACTGCAAGGGTAAGCGCCTGTCGACCGATATCTATTACATTCTCAGGAGTCATAAGACCTCACGTTGCGAAGCTGGCGGCCAGTGAACCCATCAGCAAAACCCAGCCATCGACCAGAACAAACAGCATGATCTTGAAAGGCAGTGATACCAGCATCGGTGAGAGCATCATCATACCCAGTGACATCAGAATGCTGGCGACCACAAGATCGATGACCACAAAAGGAACAAACAGAAGAAAACCAATCTGAAAAGCCGTTTTCAGCTCGCTGGTCAGGAACGACGCCATCAACACCGCAAAGGGAATATCTTCAGGCGATTCAATGGACTGCACACCGGCAATGCCTGAAAACATGGCAATATCCGATTCGCGGGTTTGCGCGAGCATAAAGTCACGAATGGGAGCGAAACCCACCTGAACTGCATCGGCAAAAGCCATGTCGCCGGCCAGGTAAGGGGTAATGGCATTCGCGTGAACCGTTTGGAACACCGGATACATGATGAACAGGGTCAGAAACAGTGCAATGCTGAGCAGTACCTGGTTGGACGGTGCCTGACCGGTACCCAGTGCCTGACGCAGAATACCCAATACAATAATTATCCGGGTGAAGGCTGTCATGCCGAGCAGCAAGGCCGGCAGCAGTGTCACCACGGTCATCAATGCCAACAGCTGAATGGACAGTGTGTATTCGCCGCTGCCATCGGCCGCCGTTTCCAGACTGACTGCGGGCAGACCCGCGTTTTGAGCAAAGGCCGAAACGGGTAACAGAACGCATAACAGGAGAATCAGACGCTTCATGAATCGCCCTCTCCTTTGCGGTTTGTCTGGCGCGTATTGCGCAAACGAGAAAGGTAGTCGCCAAATGCAGCAGGCTGGGTGTGGTCGGGTGCAATATCAACGGGGATGTCACCGTGCCAGGCGTGCAGTGCCTGCAGCCCGCCACCTGAGTAGCCTACCAGTACATTTTCTTCGCCAACGCGAAGCAGCAAAACCTTTTCCCTAACGCCAACAGGCAGCTGCGAAACCACGGTTATTTTCTGATTACCGGCACCCAGTACCCCTTTACTGCGTCGCAGCACCCAGGCCAGAGCGAACAGAACGGCGACAACGATCAGCAGGCTGAACACGACATTCAGCGCATTGCCGTAAGACATAGGCTCGAGGGTCTTTTCTGCAGCCTTTGTGCCGGCATCCGGAGCCACATCGGCCAGTGCAGAACAGATCGGTAAAAACAGTGCCAGAATCCAGCGCATCAACAGACAACCTCAGTTCAGTCGGCGGACCCGTTCTTCAGGGCTGACAACTTCGGTGAGTTTGACGCCAAACTTTTCTTTGACGACGACTATTTCGCCGCGGGCAACCAGCGTGCCGTTAACCAGCACATCAAGGGGCTCGCCCGCCATGCGGTCGAGATTCACTACCGAGCCCTGATTCAGACGCAGCAGGTCGCGGATACTCATTTCGGAGCGCCCAAGCTCAATAGCGAGTGAGACGTTGACGTCCAGCAGCATGTCGAGATTGATGTCGCCGGCGCCGCCAGCCGTGTTGGCCTGCAGTTCAGCCATTTCCGGTGCAGCCGCTGCCTTTGGAGTTTCTTCGCTCATGGGGTGTCCTCTATTTCTGACGATGTGCCATCGGGCTGCGCAGTATTTCAAGTACTTGCGCGGCCATGTTTCCTTCGTGAGTGCCAAATTGGGCGCGCATCAAACGGACGCCACCTACTTTCAGATCCACCTCTTTGGGATCATTGATGGCAATCACATCGCCCTTCTTTAATTGCAGGGCATGTTTCAGTTTGATCTTCTGTTCGGCGAGTATGGCGACGACTTCTACGCTGGCCTCTTCCAGGCCTTCGATAAAAAGGGGTTGCCATTGGGGATCTGTGTTCGGCAATGCCAGGTTATCTGAAGTCTTGAACTTGCCCCGTAGCGGTTCAAGGCCAAGCCAGGGCACAATAACCCAGATGCCTCCCTCGCTTGATTCGAAGTTCACCTTGAAGCGCGTGGCAACCAATGCCTCTTGTTCGGTCAAGGCATCCACCGCATGCGGGTCTACCTCCCAGCCGGTGATGCTCGGCGAGATGTCTAGCAGTGGCTGCCAGGCGCTCGCCAGTTCAGTGACCATGTCTTCCACCAGCAATTCGCTGAGCTTCAGCTCGGTGGACGAAAATTTCTCGGAGACGCGGGTTTTGCGCAGACTGTTACCGCCGCCAAAGTAGCGATTGACGATGTCGAACACGAGGTCGGATTCGACTGCCAATAGCATTGGGCGGGAAATGGGAGGCGCCGAAATAATCGCAAGACGACACGGTGTGGCCAATCGCGGACCCAGTTCGTCCAGATCGGTGACAATCACCTCGTCAACTTCAACCTGGTTTGCCGCCGAAGACAGCTTGCCGATTTTCTCATGCAAGGTTTCTGCGTAGGCGGTGTGCACCTCACGAATATCAGGCAGCAGCCGATGCAGCGCATAGTGATGCTTGCTGAAATCAAACTCCTTGGAACTGGTACTGCTGTCTTCGCCGCCGGTTTCGAGCTCACCGGCTTCCAGACCGCCCATCAGCGCATCAATTTCTTCCTGGTCCAATACCCCGGCCACGGCTAATGCCTCACTGAACGACGAATTTGGTGAAGTAAACGGCTTCAACGCCGTTTTTGATGCCCTCTGCATCCGCCAACACTTTATTGATCGTGATGCGGGCTTTTTCCTGAAGATTGGTTTTGCCTTCCGTTTGACGAATGTCGTCCATGGAAAGCGCTCCGAAGGACAGAATCAGGTCATTGCGGATGCGGGTAGAGTGTTTATCCATCAGATCTTTCACGTCGGAGTTGCGACTCATGACTTCAAGCTGCATCTGCAGGAAGCGCATCTTGCTTTTGTCCTGAAGATTGACGACGAATGAGGGGTCAATGGATATGTAGATGGGCTCGGCTTTTTTAGCTGGGACTTTGGCTTGTGCGCCCTCCTCTCCCTCAGCCATAGGCGCGGGCGTCGCCGGCTGGGTAGAGAGAAACATAAACCATGTGCCAGCGACGGTAAGCGCGATCAATACCGTCTGAGCCGCTGCGATAATAAGAATATTCTTCATTGCCAGTTTTGCTCCACTCTCGGATACGCCAAATTTCAGGCACTACTGAGAGTGGTAGCAAAGGCTATGCCAGTATTTATACTATTGATTTAAAAGAACTTATTTATTTTTTTTTGCTGGGCGTCAAAAACCTGACGGCGCTCAGGCGTAATAGTCGACGGTTCCGGGAGTGTCCTGATTTAGCAGAGTTTCCAAGGCAGCCTCGCCATCTTCGGCATCTGTTTCATCATCGTTGGCTATCGTCCCCTCGGTATCACCTCCGACAAGAGCCTGCCGGGATTTATCACCATCGGTTTCGGCAAACAGTGCATTGGCGCTGAGCTTCAGTTCATCAACTTTGACGCCCTGCTGCTCAAGTGCCGATTGCAGCTTGGGCAGGAGGCTTTCCAGCAGATCGCCGGTGTCAGTATTCTGGGCGTGAATTTCGACGTGAGCACTGTTATCCATCATGGTGACGCGAATCTGCAGTGCACCAAGTTCCGCAGGGTGAAGCTGGAGATTGGCCCGCTGGGCGCCCTGCCCGGTCATCCACACCACTTTCTCGGTGAAAGCGTCGGCCACGGCTTTTTCAGTCAGGCCCGCCTGATTGGGCATTTCGGGTGGTGGAGCGGCTGCGCCGGGTCGAGTAAAGCTCAGGCTGGATACCCCATCAATAGCGCGCGTTACCGGGGTGCTCACTTCGTCAGCCCTGGTACTCTTTTTCGGCAGCTCAAAGGGCAAGGCGGTTTTCAGCGCCGTATCCGTGTCGCTATCGCTGCGAGCTGTTCCCGCAAGAGAGGCGGTTCGCTCTACAGTAAGCTCCGCCTCTGCAGTCTCCAGCAGCGGGGAATGCTGCAGTGGCTGTGGTTTTGGGGAGGCATCGCGCCCCGGTTCGGCCCGCGCCTGGCTTGCTGCACTGTCATTTCCCGGCACCGGGTTTGTGCTGCCGGTTCCTGCAAAAGGCCGGCCTTTGGCATGCTCCAGCGCCCTTTCCATACCAGCCGTCATTGCGGACGTGGTAAGTCTGGCGCTATCGCTGAAAGGCGGTGGCGCAAAGTGCGCAGGCACTGAGGGATCACCTTTAATTTCTGTTTCGGCAACAGGCTGCCGGCCAGACGGCAAAAGTTTGCCGTTATTGTCCATGCTCAACAGCGGTTTATGGTTTGGGTTCAACGCAGTGACAGCGGCTGTTTCTGGAACAGGAAGCAGCGATTGCAAGCCATTACTGGCAGCATTCTCAGCGCTGCTCAAATGTTGCATCACCTCGCTGAAAGGCTTGCCATTCGGGGTTGGCAGCCCTAAAGCCTGGGCCGGACTAGCGCTTTGCACGGGTAGCTGCAGGAGGCTGGCAATATCACCCAGGTGACTTAGTTGGCTGGTTTCCATAGAAGGGCTGGTCTCGCTACCGTCAATTGAATGCAGGCAATTCAGATCCTGGTGAATCGCCCTAGGGGTTCTCAGTGGATAGGGAGCAAACTGCGTGCCATAAGACCGCAGACTCAGACAGCTTTTTCCTGATGCTGGGTCCAGGTGAAGCGGAGAACGTTCAGGTCGTCGCTGCGACTCTGTTCACGACGGTCTGTTTCTGCGCGCTCTTCAGTGCGATAGGTATCGGCAAGACGGTCCAGCGACATGGTTTTCTGTTTCTTTTCAAGCCAGTGCTGGCGAGCGGTTTCCAGCTGCTGTTCGCATTGGTTAACCACGCTTTTCTGAATAGAGATGACTTCGTTGAGCTTGCGCAGAAAGGCGCGGGTATCCTGCAGGTTGGAGATATTCAATTTCCCGGTACTGGGGCGTGAACTGTCGCAGTATTCGTTATGGTAGTCAGCCAGTTCCTGAAGTTTATTGTTGGCGCTGCGGTAGTTCTTCAGGGCGTTCTGTAACTTTTCAGCGGCTTTCTTTTCATCGCGCTCTGCAATTTCGGCCACTTTGCTGATTCTGGTTGAACGCTGCATTTTTCAGATTTCCTGTGTTGAGTTTGCTGCTGACTGTATAAAGCGATCGATCAGTTGCCACCAATGGCAAACAGGCTGTCGAGACAGTTGTCAAAACTCACTGATTCTTTTACATCCTGTTGCAAAAAACGATTTATCTTTGGCCATAACCTGACGGCTTCGTCCAGCCGCGGATCACTGCCCTTCTGGTAGGCGCCTATCGTGATCAAATCCCGGTTCTGCTGATACAGCCCGTAGTTCTGTCGCAGGAAGCGCACAATATCCAGGTGGCTCTTGTCTGCAATGTCGTTCATCACCCGGCTGACCGACTGCTCGATATCGATCGCCGGATAGTGCCCGGCTTCAGCCAGTTTCCTTGAAAGCACAATATGGCCGTCGAGTATGGCTCGGGCGGAATCGACAATCGGGTCATTCTGATCGTCACCCTCGGCCAGCACCGTGTAAAAAGCGGTAATTGAGCCCCCACCCAAGGCGCCATTGCCAGCTCTTTCAACAAGTTGCGGAAGCCGGGCAAACACCGACGGTGGGTAGCCTTTGGTCGCCGGTGGCTCGCCAACGGCCAGCGCAATTTCTCGCTGTGCCTGGGCGAATCTTGTCAGAGAGTCCATCAGAAGCAATACGTTCTTTCCCTGATCGCGGAAGTGTTCGGCAACCGCAGTGGCAAGCCAGGCACCGCGCAAACGCATAAGCGGCGGGTGATCCGCCGGCGTGGCGATCACCACAGAGCGGGACATACCTTCGCTGCCGAGAATCGAGTCGACAAACTCTTTTACCTCCCGGCCACGCTCGCCAATCAGGCCCACGACGATGACATCGGCGTTGGTAAATTTGGTCATCATGCCCAGTAACACACTTTTACCAACGCCGCTGCCGGCAAACAGGCCGATGCGCTGGCCTCTGCCGACTGTGAGCATGGCATTGATTGCCTTTACGCCCACATCCAGCGGTTCGCGAATGGGGTTGCGCGACAGAGGATTGATGGGAGAAGAGTGAATTGAACGGGTTTCGGTGCAGTTGAGCGGGCCGCGTCCGTCCAGCGCCCGTCCAGAGGCGTCAATAATCCGTCCACGCAACTGGTCACCCACCAGTAACTCACCGCCACCCGGCGATGGAACCACTCTGGCGTTGGGCATGACGCCACGCAATTCACCAGTAGGCATCAGCAGAGTTCGCTCGCCGGCAAACCCGACGACTTCCGTTTCCAGCCAGCCGCCATCAGCGGTAGCAACTCGGCAATAGCCGCCTATGGGTACCGAGCAGCCCTCAGCTTCCAGAGTTGTGCCTACAACGCGCTTAAGCTTGCCCTCGACCAGCGATTGCTCTGTCTTGCCGAGATTCGATGTCAGCCCCTGGAGGGCGCCGTGCCAGCGCTGATTGCGCTGCAACTGGCGGACCTCTGCCTTCATTCTGGTTCTCCATGGTGTGAATGCTCTGCGCCGTCGCCAAACAACTGGCTGACGACCTGCAGAAGACGGGCATTGACGCTGCGATCAACGGTGGAGCTGCCGGACTGCAGCAGGCAACCACCACGCGCTATCGTCGCATCTTCGAGCAATTCGATACGTTGTTCGAGGGCACCTGCCTCTTTGAGTACGGCCGCATCCGCCGGATTGACCTTGATACGGGTGGGTTCGCTGGACACCGGCAACAATTCCAGCCCAGCTTTGACGATAGCGATAATATCTTCCGGGTGCTGTTGCAGCCGGTGGGCACTCAATTGTTGACCGATACCCAGCGCCAGTTGCGCCAGTTGCTGCTCTACCCGCTCATCGAGTCCTTCCAGAGGGCGAGCAAGAGCTTTAATCAATTCCTGTAGCTCCGCCTGCTTCTGCTTGTATTCGCGCAGGCCTTCCGCGCGGCCCAGTTCAAGTCCTTCGCGGCGAGCATCGTCCAGCAGCGCACGAATCTGGTTTTCTTCACTTTCCTGCTGACTGGCAGCGCCTGTCGGCGACGTCACACTCGGTGGTGTCCAACCCTCGGCTTCACCATCATCCAGCAGGCGAAGATCGTAAGCGTCGTCCTTCAAGTCAGCGCTCATGGTCTTCAGACATAGTCATCTGATGAGCTGCCGAGACTGATTTTGCCATCATCGGCAAGCTGTTTTGCGGCTGCGAGAATGTTCTTCTGGGCTTCTTCCACGTCGCTCAGTTTGGTGGGGCCGCGGCTCTCCATATCTTCAACGAGCATTTCCTTAGCTCGTTTCGACATATTGCTGAAAACTTTTTCGCGCACCAACTCATCGGCACCTTTAAGGGCGATGGCGAGCTGATCACTGGTGACTTCGCGCAGCAGCAACTGCATGCCTTTGTTATCCAGGTCCGCCAGGTTGCCAAATACAAACATCAGGTCTTCGAGGCGCTGACGCATGGTTTCATCGGTTTTTGAGAGCGTTTCCAGAATGCGGGCCTCGGTGTCACTATCCAGGCCGTTGAGAATGCCGGCAGCCGTGGTCGCCCCGTCGACGGTTTTGGTCTTGAAATTCGCAGATAGGTCGAGCTTGGACTTCAGAGTTGCCTGAAGTTGCTGCATAGCCGCTTCCGGAATTTTGTCCATGGTCGCAATTCGGAACAGCACATCTTCCTGCAAACTGCTGTCAAACTTTGCAACGACCCGTGAAGCGAGGTTCTGATCGAGATGCGCCAGCGTTATGGCAATGATCTGAGGGTGTTCATCTTCGAGCATATGCAGGATAGTATCCGGATCCATCCAGCGCAGAGAGTCCAGCTCGCGGGGGCTGTCATCGCCCAGCAGGCGATCGGCCAGGGTGCTGCCGGTCTGCTCCCCCATGGATTTAACCAGCAGGTTGCGCACATAACCCGGGACCCCGATACCCAGCGGCGTGTGATTGTTAAGGTCTTCGCGAAAGCGATTGCAGACGGTAAACGCCCGTCCAGAGTCCACCTGCTTGATATTGGCCATAGCGGTGCCGATCTTTTCCACCGCTTCGTAGTCTACATACTGCAGAATTTTCGCGGCCCGCTCTTCACCCATCATCAGCAGCAATACGGCTGCCTGTTCGCTGCCACTG
Organism: Litorivivens sp.; assembly: GCF_041624475.1. Classification (GTDB taxonomy): domain Bacteria; phylum Pseudomonadota; class Gammaproteobacteria; order Pseudomonadales; family Spongiibacteraceae; genus Litorivivens. Next base: position 328,140 of record NZ_JBFJUX010000002.1, on the reverse strand, counting down.
ATTTCCTGACTATTTTCCATCGCGCGCCACCCAGTTTTTAACAACTTGTGCTACCAGTTTAGGGTCCTGATCGGCCACGTCACGAATGCCGTCCAGCCCCTCTTCCACTTTCCTGACATTGCCGGGCCCGCCGAGAGCAGCAACCGCCGGACTCAGCTCCATACCTGAGCCGTAGCCCCCTGCGGCGCCAGTGGGTGCAGGTGATCTACCCGCAGTCTGGGCTTGCATCAAGGACTTGATACTCGGCCGGATAACGCTGAATACAATAAGAATGACAGCGATACCGGTCAGTACCTGCTTCAGCAAACCGGTAAACCAGGGCTGCTCCCACAGCGGCGGGGCCTCCATTTCCGATTCTTCGACCAGTGTGGGGCGGAAGCTGGTGGCAATAACCGTGACCCGATCGCCGCGCCCTTCCTCGAAGCCAATGGCATCGCGCACCAGCGCTGACAACTGGTCCAGCTGGGCGGGGGTGTAGGCTGCCTTGCTTTCCGCGCCCGCGTCGTTTGCACCGCCCTCAGCGGCACCGGAATCATCCAGCACAACCGCAATCGAGATGCGCTGAATATCTCCGGCCGGCCGTGCGGTGTAATTCAGTACTCGCTCAATCTCATAGTTCCGAGTGATTGAGCTGCTTTCCGTCGTGTCGTTCTCGCCACCATTGGCATCAGCACGATTAACGGGCTGATTAGCCAACGCTCCGGGCACGCCGCCAGCAGCTGCACCGCCTCCGCGTCGATTGGTGTTGACCTGTTCGCTACGCAGTACCTGCGCATCCGGGTTCCAGCTTTCGCGGCTTTCTTCCATACGGGAAAAATCCAGCTCAACGGCTGCCTGTACCTTCACCTTGCCGAGCCCCGAGATAGGCGTCAGCAGGTTGGTGATGCGACGCTCGTATTCCTTTTCGATTTTCTTGCGGTATTCAAACTGTTTGGCGCTGACCTCGAGACCGGTCTCTTCCTCCAGCGAGGACAACAGGGAGCCCGCCTGATCAACCACCGTGACAGCACTGGCATCCAGCTCCGGCACACTGCCACTGACCATGTTGATAATGGCTTTAACCTGCTGGCGATCCAGTGTGGCGCCGGCATAAATATCGAGCATTACCGAGGCGCTGGCACTGCGTTGGTCGCGCACAAAAACGGTCTGCTTGGGAATGGCCAAATGAACCCGCGCCTTGCGCACCTGATGCATACTTTCAATGGTCCGCGCCAGCTCAGTTTCCAGCGCGTGCTCGTACTTCTTTGACTGCATGAAGTCACTGACGCCGAAACCCTTCTCCTCACGCAGCATCTCCAGACCGGAGCCGTCGTTGATCACGCCAGATCCGGCAAGTTGTATACGGGCATCATGCAGCCTATCAGCCGGCACCAGAATGGCACCGGTCTGCTGCTGTAATCTATAGGGAATTCCCGAAGACGACAGCGCATCGAGAACCGAGGCCGATCGCTCAGGCGGCATGGAGCCGTACAGCGTGCGGTATTCTGGTTCCTGCGACCATATAACAGCCGCTACACCCACTGCGACACTGGCCGCAATACCGACCATCATCATGATCTGGCGCAGCCAGGGTTTGCTTTCTATGGTATGCCGCAAGGTGCCGGCATTTAATGTTGCAGCTTCAGCCATTCAGGCGTACTCCCCTGTTACACCGACATGCGCATCACTTCCTGATACGCATCAATCATTTTGTTACGGACTTCCACCATGGCGGTAAAAGCCACGCTGGATTTCTGGGAAGCGACCATGACTTCGGCAAGGCTGACATTGGGGTCGCCCCGCTCAAAGGCTTCGGCAAGCCCCGCTGCACTTTTCTGGGTCTCGCTGACGGCGCTAACAGATTCCGTCAGTAATTTGGCAAAACTGTCCTGTGCTGGCTCTACCTCGCGAAGCGGGGTGACTCCCTCCGGAGCGGTAGGTTTGACCTCGTTGCGGATCGCCCGGATCTGGCTGAGGATACTGTCTACGCGCATATTGTCAGACATGGTGTACTCCCCTTAACTCGCAAACTGTGCTTCGCGCAGGCGCTGCAACTTATATCGCAGGGTCCGCGGGCTGATGCCGAGAATGGCGGCGGCTTCCTTTTTGCTGCCGCCCTGTTGAATCGCGTTTTGAATCTGTTGATGTTCCTGATTGCGCATCCAGGCGTTGAGTCCGCCGTTATCATCAGCGAGCGTGATACTGCTGATTTCATTAGCGCTATCCTGAAGCCCGAGGCTTTCAAACTGAATATCTTCCGCTTCGATAGTAAGGCGGGACTGCAGGATAAGGGCACGCTGTATCACGTTGTCCAGCTCACGCACATTGCCGGGCCAGTGATAACCACACAGCTTCTGTTCAGCAGCCGACGACAGGCGACTGTTGGCGCCTTGTTCGGCATCGCGGCTCTGAGCCACAAAGTGGCGGGCCAGAGGAATAATGTCAGCGCTGCGCTCTCGCAATGGCGGTATCGCCAAGGGAAAGACATTTAAGCGATAGAACAGATCCTCGCGGAACTCACTGCGGGCTACCGCCTGGCGCAGGTTGCGGTTGGTGGTCGCCAAGACGCGCACATTGAGACGGATTGTACGTTTACCACCGAGGCGCTCGAGTTCTTTCTCCTGCAGCACACGGAGTAACTTGGCCTGTAGCGACAGATCCATCTCACTGATTTCATCCAGTAGCAGGGTGCCGCCCTGGGCCTGCTCAAATTTACCAATGTGGTTATTGACTGCTCCGGTGTAGGCGCCCTTCTCGTAGCCGAACAGCATCGCTTCCAGCATGTTCTCCGGAATGGCCGCGCAGTTAAGAGCAATAAAGGGCTGTTCAGCGCGGGAGGACTGCTGATGGATATAGCGTGCAAAAACTTCCTTGCCAACGCCACTGGGGCCGCTGATCAGCACAGTGGCATCCGTTGAAGCCACTCGGGCAGCCAGTTCGCAGATTTTAAGGGTGGCTGCATCGGCAGCGATCAGGTTATTGGTGGCTTCCTCGGGAACATATTCTGCGACGACTTTGAGTAACATCGCCGGATCAACGGGCTTTGACAGAAAATCTGCCGCGCCGTTTTTCACCGCCTCAACGACGGCGTTTACGGTTTGTGTGCTGGCGGTAACTAGCACCGGCACCTGGGTAGAATGGGAGCGCATGGCTGCTAATACGGCGTTAGCTTCGAAGAAAGCCTGCTCGCATAGAATCAGACTATATTGCGCTGCCTGGAGGGCGGAGACGGCGTCCTGCTCGCTATGACAACAATCGACCTGGTAGCCGGCGTGGAGCAGCGAACGCTTCATCGACAGCGCCGCAGCAGGTGTCGAGTCGATTATCAGCAAGCGGGCGTTTTTGGGTTTCAGGCTCATGGCACCGTGACTCATTGATTGCAGTTGCCTTAGCCACTGCAAACGGTGTGCCATTCAAATAATTCCTTTTATATCAACGTGATACAGATTTCCACGCAGTGTCATGACAAAATTTTGTCGCCGGATTTTTGGCGAAAAAAAACCGCCTCATGGGCGGCTTGTACTACGGCTGCGTATCGCTTCAGGCCATCTGCAGCTTTTTCATTTTCTCGGCCAGTGTTGTGCGCTGCAGCCCCAGCAGTTTCGCTGCCTGGGTGACCGTGCCGTTGGCGCGCTCCAGCGCCTGAAGAATAAACTGCTTTTCCAATGCCTGCATATGCGCCTTGAGATCAAAACCCTCTTCTGGCAAATCGAGAACCGGGTCATTAGCCGACACGTCATCATCGGGTTTATCGTTGGCGTCACCGAGCAGAAAACTGATTTCTTCTGCTGTTTCGGCACTGGCCAGCGGTGAGCCAATGGGGCACGGTAAATCCCGGGCACTGACCAAGCGGCCGCCGTGGGTTATCGCCAGCCGCTCCAGAATATTTTCAAGCTCGCGCACATTACCGGGCCAGCTATAGCCCTGCAGGGCATCCAGCGCCGTTTTGGTAAAACGCGGAATATTCATACCCCTGTTTTTGAAGCGCTCCAGAAAGTGGGCAACCAGTTCCGGCAGATCATCCAGGTGTTCGCGAAGCGGCGGCACCGCAATGGGGAAGACATTCAGTCGATAGTAGAGATCATGGCGAAAGGTGCCATCCTCAATCATGGCGCCCAGATCACGATGCGTCGCCGCCAGAATACGGACGTTGCACTGTATGGTCTGATTGCTCCCCACTCGCTCGAAACAGCGCTCCTGCAACACCCGTAGCAGTTTTACCTGCATATTGAAGCTCATGTCGCCGATTTCGTCGAGAAACAGCGTGCCGCCCTCTGCCATCTCGAAACGGCCTTTACGCGCGGTGATGGCACCGGTAAACGCGCCTTTTTCATGGCCAAAAAGTTCCGATTCCAGAAGGTCAGCGGGAATTGCACCACAATTCACCGGAACAAAGGGGCTGTCTTTTCGGGCTGAGGCATTGTGAATCGCCTTTGCAACAACTTCCTTGCCACTACCGGATTCGCCCTGAATCAGAACCAGTGTATCGAAGGCAGCTACCTGATCGATTAACTGGCGCATCGAGCGCTGAGCCTTGGAGTGCCCGAGAGGACCGCAATCTTTGTTGATGTAGGTTACGTTATGTTTGGCGTCAGCCATCATTATTCTCGCTGCATCTACTCGACGATCCCCAAATAGCGATTAAATCGTTTCCCTACGACTTCCCGTAATCACCATCGCACTATGCTAAATCTGAAAGCGCTTTTGCGCTTTGAGGATAGACTGATGAAGCAGCCATACCTCTAAGACTAACGACTAGGGTAAGCGGTGTTAAACAGGATAAATATACGCATAAACCCTCATTACCTTGTCAGGTAATGAACTTTACGGGTTTTGGCTAAGGTAGGTTTTGGCGGCCAGCCCTTTTCGCTGCTTGATTGCCGCCTCTTCCTGAAGGGAGGCTTTGCCTTTGCAGGCGAGGTCGGTGACTTTGGAGTCTATCGCTAGTATCTTGCGGATGCCGCGCGCGATCATTTCAGCCACTTCCTGTGGCAAATCATCACCCTGGGAATAGAAGTCGGTCAGTTGGGCGCTGCGAAAACGCTGCCGCGCCAAGGCCAGCTCCCAGTCGCCCTCTTGCGCCGCCTCGAGAATTGCCTCGCTGAGGCCGAGTATTTTCTCCAGTTTGTCCCGGCACTCGGCGAGCGCTTTGCTTTGAATTGATACGACCTTTTCGTTATTCATCTAGGCCCTACTCTACGGCGGCAACCGACCGTTTGGATTCCTGATCGCCAATGGCGGCCCAGGCTTCATGCAACTCTCGCAACAGGTCGCTGACTTCGTCCAGGATGCTAACGTCTGACTTGAGGTTGGCGAACATCAAGCGCCGCTCCATGTAGCTGTATAGCTCATCCAGGTTGTCGGTAATGTCATTTTTGACCGAGTGATCCAGACTGAGACGCAGACCATCAATAATAGAGATAGCCCGCCCGATGGCCTGTGCCTTGGCAGCAATATCGTCTCGCTGAATATGCCCCTTGGCCACGGCGATCTTTTCCAATGCGCCGTCGAGCAGCAGACTGATAAGCCTGTGTGGGCTGGCCGACTCTATGCGGGTTCGAGTGCTAACGGCGTTATAGGCGTTCAGGGCCTGGCCATTGGAATAACTCATGAATGTTTCCTCGCTTGCTTCAGCCTCTACTACTTAGGCTATCGGCTTTCGCGCTACAATCTTTAGCCGTTTTACGGTAACTACCTATCTACTTCTCAAAGGTAAAGCCCGGCAGATTGGCAAGCTGCGACGTGAGAAAGCTGCTGGTCTGGTTCAATTCCCCAATGAGAGTATCCAGCGCATTAAACTGCTGCAGGTAACGCGCTTCAATGGTCGCCAGACGACGCACAAGGCTTTCTCGCTGGTCGGTAATGCCATCGATCTGTGACTTCAGTCCGTTCGACAGCGTATCGAGTGTGCCCTCGAACTTTGTGTACTGATCGGCCAGCGCATCGAGGCGCGAAGCCATACCATTGTCGCCGGCGAACAGTGAAACAAAATCATCAAAACGGTCATCAACGAGCTCGCCGAGCATATCGCTATCGATCTCCAATGTCCCGTTTTCAAAGTTAGTAGTTATACCTATCTCGGCCAGCGTATCGAGGTCTGAGCCAGCGTCGGTCACGGTATTGCTGATGGCTTGTCGCAACTGGCTGGACAGGCGATTGGTGGTGGCATCTCCCTGCAGTTTGCCGGCAACGCCGCTCTCCGGGTCGTAGGCTTTGAGCGTATTCAGGTTGGTGCGCAGCGCATTGTAGGCTTCGACAAACTGGTCTACGGCTTTTTTTACGGCGGCTTTATCGAGGCTGACATCGAGGGATTCCTGCTGCCCCGGCTCGCTGTCTTTCAGCGTAATGGTGATGCCATCAACAACATCGTTGAAGGTATTGGTTGAACTTTTGGCGGTAAAGCCATCAATAATCAGGGTTGCGTCCAACGCAGCCTGCTGCTCGGTCAGTGGGTTGTTTTCCGGAAGTGCGTTGGGGTCATAGGTGAGCTGGCTTAAATCACCGGTATCTGTCCCCGTCGTTGCAGCGCTGATGGATATAACATTGTCGGCGCCGGTGTCGTCGGCGGTAAGGACCAGACGACTACCGTTTTCATCGCGAATAATCGCGGCACTTACGCCAACATTGTCGCTGGCCTCGTTCACCGCATCCCGGATCGCGGACAGCGAGTCACCGCCACTTTCGATATCGACAGCGAAGCTTTCACCATTAACCGTAAACGTCAGAGTGCCGGTTCCTACCGAGGTATCATCGCTGGCGAAGGCGGCGGAGGCCAGTTTGTGACGGCTGGCCAGATTTTCGCTCTGGATGGTATAGCTGCCGACCGACGCAGAGGCGTCTGCACTGACGGTAAAGAGGTCTTTGTTACTGGTACTGATTTTGCGCCCTTCATAAAGGCTGCTTTCTTTGAGCGCATCGAGCGCGGCTTGGAATTTGCTTAATGACGATTTCAAGGTTCCATAGGCAGAGAGCTTGGATTGGGCTTTGAATTCTTTTGAGTTGAGGCGATTTTCCACCGGAGCCCTTTCAGCCTGAACCAACTGCGATACCAGCCCGGAAACGTCTATTCCAGATCCAATGCCGCCGGATATAATTTGTGCCATAGCTCAGCCCTGCTCCACGTGCAGTAAATTGCCGTTGTTTATCGCACTAAGCGATGCAAGTCTTGAGCCAATCACGCAAACTCTTCCAGCAGACTGGCGGTACCCTGGGTAAAGGCCTCGGCAAAGCGCAGTACCACTTCCGGCGGTAACTGCCTGATAACCTCGCCACTCTCCTTGTGAATAACGCGGACGATGGTGCGGCCACTGTCGTCATCTACCGAAAACTCCAGTTCTCTGGCGCGATCCTTTAATGCATCATTAAGCCGGGCTACGGTTTCTTCACTTAGCGCCGGTTCGGGTGGCGGCGGTGCCGGTTTTGCCGGTTCAGTTCTGACTTGTGCCTGCTCGGCGCTGGCCGCCTGCACCGAGCCAGCCGGCTGCAGCGGCAAAGGTTTGCCGGTATTAGGGTTGGGCGGGTTGGGTTTTGCCGATTCAGCAATCCCCAGGCCCAAGCTTTTGTTTACGTTGATATCCATCATTTCACCTCGCTTACCACGTGGCTACTGGATCCGAAAGCGGAAACGCAAAACGGGGCATAGCCACTGCGGCTATCCCCCCTCTCGCTTGACTCCGCCGGGTGTTCCCGGCGGGTCGATGTCACCCGCTTACTGCAGCAGGGCCAGAACACTTTGCGGTGCCGCATTTGCCTGCGCCAGGATGGAGATACCCGCCTGTTGCAGAATCTGGGCGCGGGTCAGCTTTGCTGTCTCGGCCGCAAAGTCTGCGTCCTGAATCCGGCTGCGCGAGGCAGACAGGTTCTCGGAGATGGTTTGCAGGTTGGTGATAGTGGACTCAAAACGGTTCTGAATCGCACCGAAGTTGCTGCGCAGGTCACTGACTGAAGTCAGAGCAGAGTCAGTTCGACGCAGCATATCGTTGGAGCTCGCTACGGTCGTCACGTTAACCGAAGACAGGTTTCCCGATACCGCGGCATCTGTCAGCGTCAGCGTCGATTCCAGGCCACCGCTAAAAGCAATCGCTTCAGAAGCGTTAATGGTTAGCGTGCCATCGTCGTTCAACTCTGCCGTGCCATTACCGGCCAGGGCTTGATTGATCGCGTCAACAAAACTCTGTGCCGTAGAGTAGCTGGCATCGGCGACGGCTACCGCGGTAGCATCTCCGATGGCGATGCTAAAGTCGCCACTGACATCCAGGGTCGTTGCAGCCACCGCATCAGCCGCGGTGACAGCTGTACCACCGCTGGCGCCAGTGATAGAGGTAGTCTGGAAGTTATCGACGACTGCGGGCGTTCCCGTGCCAGCGGTATCACTGGTGATACTGAATCCAGCCGCGCCATCAGCCGCAACCGTATACCCGGTAAGTTGACCTTGGATATTTGCGACCAGACCAGCAAGGTCGCCTGTAAAGTCGCTATTTACAGTGACAGTGGTGCCATCCACATCAAACACCAGGTTGCTGGTTTGGGTTCCGGCCGTGCCAGTAGCTCCGGTAAACTCAGCAGCGGTTGTACCCGTACCGTTATCGATAACTACCGCATCAGTCGGGTTGGTCGCTGTTGCTGTTTTGGTGATGGTGATGTTTGTGCCGTCATCCGAGACGGTGTACTCACCGTTATTGGTAGCATTCAGCTGAGTCTGGATTGCGCCTGTGACACCGGCAAGGTTGGTGTAATCTGCGTTCAGGTTGATGGCAATACCGTCAACGTCGAATGTTACCGCAGCACCAGCCTGATAATCAGTAACTGAAATGCCGCCAGTGGTAGCCGCAGAGCCACCCGCGAAGGCCGTAGAAAAATCAAGCGAACTCAACTGGCCGGTAGTATAGGATCCTGCTACAGCAGCCGTCCCTTCGGTAATCAGGGTGCCCAGATCGACCGAGGTAGCCGAAGCCGTAGCACCCACCGAATCCAGGCGCATGCTGGTTTGCAGGTTGAGACTGATGGTCTCGCCGACGTTGGCGCCCACCTGAAAATTCGCGCTGCCGAAGGAGCCATCGAGGATTTTGCGGCCGTTAAAAGAAGTCTGACCCGCGATACGGTCAATCTCCGCCAGGCGTTGCTGCACTTCCAGATCCAGCGCTTCACGGTCTGATGCAGAGTTGGTGGCGTTAGCCGACTGCACTGCCAGCTCACGAATACGCTGCAGGTTGTTGGTGATTTCGTCGAGGGCCGCTTCACCGGTCTGAGCCAGTGAGATACCGTCGTTGGCATTTCGCACGGCCTGGTTCAGACCGTTAATCTGGGTGGTGAATCGGGTGGCAATCGCCAGTCCGGCCGCGTCGTCTTTTGCACTGTTGATGCGAAGACCGGTCGACAGGCGTTGCAGTGCCGTATTGAGGTCACCCTGCGAACGGTCTACGTTACGCTGAGCGTTCAGAGAGGCCACGTTAGTGTTGATAACTAGAGCCATGATTGTACTCCTTCACGAGTGCAAGTTTGTGTGTCGGGACATCAGCCGGGATGGCCTCGTCGCGCTTTCACTGTTCTTATCGGAGTCTCTGGCGGGAACTTTATGATTTTTTGACTAGGTAGATATACGTATTTTGACGGTGGCCACGCCACCATAAAAAAACGCACAGCTTTAACACCGTGCGTTTGCGATTCAATCCTTACAGGAATTCGAAGAGGGACAGCTGCTGCACCCGCGCAAAGGCCTGCTGGGCGGCCTGGAGGCCGGTCAGGTTCTGACTGAGACGCGAGGCGGCTTCAACCATATCCACATCGCGTATGCCGGACAGGGATTGCTGAAGCTGCAGGTTGACGTTCTCATTCAGCTCGACTTCCTGATCTACAACATTCAGGCGCGTGCCAATGCCGGTCTGGACTTCCACAAGATGATCCAGCGCTCGGGATATGTCATTTAGCACCACATTCAATCCGTTAGTCTGGGCTGCGCGCTCACCGGCATTGCTTCTGGGGGTTTCCAATTCCCGGGCAAGCTGCTCGACAATCGACATGACATCGGTACGCTCACTGGGCCTTACCGTAAAGCTGTCGCCGGTCTCGGCGGGGCCAGACAGGGTGACATTGATACCGGCAAAGCCAATGCTGTCACCCTCACGATAACTGCCAGAAGCTATCACGGTGGCAGTATCGTCCTGAATTTCATAGTCGGTCGGACTGGTAAACACGATCTGGTATTCCCGCTCGTCCCAGATGCCGTAATCGGTGACCGAGCCGCTGCTGATCACCGCCGAGCCAGTATTGGTACCGGCGGCCAGCGCCTCAAAATCGCCATTGCCCTTCTTTATGCCCGCAAAGACGTGGGAACCGGGGTCGGCGTCGGCCACCGTGCGACTCGGGCCGAGCTGGATTTCCCGACGACCGTCGTCACCGTGGTAGCTCAGGCTGCCGTTAGTGAAACTGAAGGGTTTTACATTTTCCTGGAACCCGGCAAACAGATAATTACCATCTCCGGTGGCGGTATTGGCAATCTGCAGCAGGTTTCCCAGCTGCTCTCTGACTTCTCGCGCAATGGCTGCACGTGACTCGTTGCTCTGGGTGGCATTGTTTGCCTGCAGGGTCAGATCGCGCAGCCGCTGCATAACATTCACGGCGCTGTCCACGGCATTTTCTTCTGCCGACAGCCGGGTGCGGGCAAAGCTGGCGTTCTCGATATACTGCTCACCACGGGCAATCGCCGCGTCCAGCCCGGCCGCGCGCACGGCGCCCACGGGGTCGTCGGCGGCCGACAGCATTTTCTGACCACTGCTGATTTCGAGTTGAGCCCGGCTCAAGCTTGACTGCCTTTCCAGCATGGCGCTGAGGCCTTGCTGAAACAGCTGGTTGGACGAAATTCTCATAGGATGCTCACTCGTATCCTTGTGGGGCCACTATCGAAACGCGTTGATCAAGGTTTGAAACAAGGAGTTGGAGGTGCTCACTGCCTGGGCTGCGGCTTGATAAGCCTGCTGAAAACGCAGCATATTGGCTGCCTCCTCCTCCAGATTTACACCGGAAACCGACTCGCGCCGGGCCACATTCTGCTCCAGCAATGACCGTTGCGATGAGGCCTGTATCGATGACGAGCGGGTTGCGACGGCGACATCACCAAGCAAGGTATTCGCTGCATTGAGCACAGAGGTATTGCCGCTGTCGAACAAGCCCCGATCCTGAACATTGGCCATCGCCAGCGCGTTGCGGTTGTCACCTACCCCACCGATATTGGCGGTGATACTGAAACGATCGCCGGTCGCCGGTGTGCCGTCCAATGTCATGCGGGTGCCATTAATATCGATCGCTGATCCAGAAGTATAGGCGAAAGAGCCGGCACCGTTGATCTGGTAGGTCGTCGGGCTAAGAAATTCAATGGTCGCCGTAGAAAGCAGCTGCGGATCGCTCGCGTTGATGACTGACGACGACACCAATGCCGCATCGCCGCGATTTGCAGAGTCGGCACTCACGCGAGTCGCAGCAGCGGCGGCTATATCATCGGGCCGGGTTACCGCCAGCGCCAGACTGCCGCTCATTTTGGCGGTGGGCTGAATCAGAAAACGGTCACCGACGTTGGGCGTGGTGCTGAGTGAGATGCTAATGCCTTCGGCCAGCAGCGGATCACCTACGGTTCCAGAGCCTGAGGTGGCTACCGGATCGCCAGTGCGCGCGTTCAGCATTTGATAGCTGGTGCCATTGTATTGCAGCAGATAATTATCGGTTGTCAGCTCACCGACATCCGTTACTGCAACCGTGACCAGTGCACCGCCGGTATTGGCCCGCGAAGCGATGCCTTCCGGGGCCGCCAGCGTGAAAAAATCCCCGCCCAGCGAGCCGTTCAGGGTCATGCCGGCATTGTGCTGGGCGTTGACGGTTTCGGCGAGCCCGTAGCTCAGCTGTCCCAACTGGGCAATGGATGGGTCCATCAGTTCAGAACGGAAATTCAATACGCCACCAAGACTGCCACCGCGAATCAGCGAGCTTATTTCACGGGTGCCCTGATCACCGCTCAGGGTGACTTCCAGCCGGGTTGGCTGATATTCGTTGCTGGTGGTTCCGAGGTTCATACTGCGGTTGTTCAGTACAATGGATTCGCCGGTACTGGTGAACACGTTGACGGTATCACCGTCCTGTTTGACCACCTTGATGTCCATAAAGCTGGACAGCTCTAGCAGCGCCTGGTCGCGCTGATCGAGCAGGTCATTGGACGGGTTGCCGCCGGTTTGTGCGCGGGCCGCTGTAATAGATTCGTTGAGTTCGGCGATTCGCGCGGTAAGGCCGTTGATTTCCTCAACCGACGATCGCAGCCGGGTGTTGATCTCCTGGCTGATACCGCTGAACTGATCAGACAGTGTTGCCAGTCGGCTGGTCAATGCATCGGCTTCAGCCAGCACAGCCTGACGCGCCGGAATCGAGCTGGGGTCGTCCGCCAGTAACTGCAGAGAATTGAAAAAAGAGGAGAGTCCTGACGACACGCCGTTGTTCGGGTCAGATAACAGCCCGTCTACCTGAGAGGCCAGGTCGGTAAACGCCTGAGCCTGATGGTAGGAGCTGCTGGAACTGCGCATCTGGTCGAGTACAAACTGGTCAAATTGACGCTCAATACTGCTGACATTGACGCCGCTTCCAATAGCGCCAAAGCCAAAGTTCTGCGGTACATTGGTACTCAGCGAGACCGTTTGTCGGCTATAACCTTCCGTGTTGACGTTGGCAATGTTATGGCTGGTGGTGGCCAGTGCGCGCTGGTAGCTGACAATCGCCGACAGCGCCGAATTCATCATATCGGCCATTTCAGAACCTCCGCTCAGCGCGGGTCGCTGACTTAACGTTCATTGTTTGCGTCCTTGTCGATATGGCTGTCGGTTTGGCCTGCGTTCAGAGTCAGTGAGCCGCGCAGGGCGTCGGCTTCCGGGCTAAAGGTCAATTGCCGCTCAATCACATCGGCAAGGCCAATGCCGCCACCAGCGACCAGGGTTTGGGACAATTCCTTGTCCATCATGTCCTGATAGAAACGCAGGGATTTATCGTCAAACAAACCCCCTTCGGGCAGCGTGTCGCGCATTTCCTTGAGCATCATCTGGACAAAAATGGATTCAAACTGTTTAGCCGCGGCCTTGGCGCCCTCCCCGTCCGGGTTTTGCGCCTGCCGCCGCATCTCGGCAAAACCGCCGAAATCGTGGTAGCTAAAGTGCTGCCTGCCGCTGCCGATTTCCATCAGATAACCACCAGCTCTGCACGCAGGGCACCGGCCTGACTGAGGGCTTCGAGAATGGCCACCAGATCGCCGGGGGCAGCCCCAACGTTGTTAATAGCTTTCACAATCTCTTCCAACGTGACACCGGTTTCCAGCAAAAACATCCGTGATTCTTCCTGTTCCACTTCGATACCGGAATCCGGGATTACCACGGTTTGCCCCTCTGAGAATGCCCCTGGCTGGCTGACAGTAGCCCCTTCGGCAATGGAAACCGTCAATGAGCCGTGGCTGACCGCCGCTGGCATCACCCGCACATTGCCGCCAATGACCACGGTGCCGGAACGCGAGTTAACAACCACACGAGCCGGTGCTTCACCTGGGCTCACCTCAAGATTCTCGAGCATGGAGATAAAGGTGACATACTTGGATTTCTGCTTGGGCCCGGCAACGCGAACCGAGGTGGCGTCGATGGCTTCGGCCGCCATGGGGCCGTAGGCTTCATTGATTTCCTCAGCCAGACGATGGGCTGTGGTGAAGTCTGGAATCTTCAAATTAAGCCAGATGGTGCCGTCAGCAGTCATGCTGCTCGGCGCTGGGCGCTCCACGGTTGCGCCGTTAGGAATACGACCGGCACTGGGAATGTTTACCGAGACTCTTGAGCCATCGCGGCCCTGTACGCCCAATCCACCCACCAGCAGGCTGCCTTGAGCCATGGCGTATACTTGACCGTCGGCACCCATAAGCGGAGCCATCAACAGGCTCCCGCCGCGCAGGCTGGAGGCATTGCCGATGGACGAAACTGTAACATCGATTGCCTGTCCGGGTTTGGCGAACGCGGGCAAGGAGGCATGCAGAGACACGGCCGCCACGTTTTTCAGCTGCGGGTTCACATTGTCCGGCACGCGCACGCCAAAGTTGGACAGCATGTTCTTGATGCTCTGGATGGTAAACGGCGCCTGACTGGTCTGGTCCCCCGTACCGTTCAGGCCCACCACCAGGCCGTAGCCGACCAGCTGGTTGCTTCGAACCCCGGCCACGTCGACCAGATCCTTGACCCGCTCGGCGGACAATTCGGCCGAGAGAATCAGACTAAACAGTGCAACGATCAGCGTCTTGTACATAGTGTTTACACTCTAGAACGGGGACAGAACCGACTGGAAAAAACGCCCCAGCCAGCCCATGCGATTGGCATCGGCGATGGCGCCTTTGCCGCTGTAGGTAATGCGGGCGTCTGCCAGCTTGAACGACGGCACGGAATTGTCGGCGCCAATATCCTCGGGTCGCACAACACCGGTTACCCGGATAAATTCCTCACCCTGATTGATAGTCACCCATTTTTCACCGCGAACCAGCAGATTGCCGTTGGGCAAGACGTCGCCGACAGTTACTGTAATACTGCCCGTGAGGCTGTTGCTCTGGGATGACGAGCCCTGTCCTGCAAACTCCTGGTCGGCTTCAATAGCCGTTTCCAGAATCGGAACACCGTCTTTGGTGACACCGCGCCCGAACAAGGTCACGCCGGGAATAGAGTTAGACTGCTCTTTGGCGGTTGAGGTGCTGGACTGCTTTGACGCATCGGTCTGTTCCAGCAGCGTGACGGTAATGGAATCGCCAACCTGCCGAGCGCGGCGATCGAGAAACAGATTAAGCCCCCGTGATGCCATGTAGATTGAGCCCGCATTTTCGGCACTGCGCTCTTTAACGCCGCGCATGATTTCTGCATTATCGTCCACCGGCTCTTTGTCCGGTGCGCTGCTACAGGCGGCCAGAAACAGTGCTGAAACAAGGGCAACTACACGATACATCAGCCGGCTCTCCTACAGATTGTTGTTCAGATATTGCATCATCTGATCGCTGGTGGAGATGGCCTTGGAATTCATTTCGTAGGCGCGCTGGGTTTCAATCATATTGACCAGCTCTTCCACCACATTCACGTTGGAGGTTTCCAGCGCGCCCGCCATGATCGTACCCAGACCGCTCAAGCCGGGTGTGCCGGTCGTAGCGGTGCCACTGGAAGCGGATTCGAGATACAGGTTTTCACCCATAGGTTCCAGGCCTTCCGGATTGACGAAGTCTACTAATTGAAAAGTACCGACCTGAACCGGCGCACTGCCGCCAGACAGCTGAACGGTAACGGTGCCGTCAGAACCGACGCTGAGGGCCTGTGCTCCCTGGGGAATGGTAATGCCGGGCTCAACCACATGCCCGGCCGGTGTAACCACCTGCCCCTGATCGTCGAGTTGAAACTCACCGGTTCGGGTGTAAGCCGGTGTCCCATCGGGCAGTGTGATCTGGAAAAATCCGCGGCCGTCGATCGCCATATCCAGCGAGTTGCCGGTCTGGGCTACGGTGCCCTGCGTGAAAACCTTCTCGGTCGAAACAACCCTGACACCCGTACCAAGGTGCAAACCTGTCGCTGCGCGAGTTTGCTGGGAGGTTTGACTGCCGACCTGGCGAACGTTCTGATAGAGCAGGTCTTCAAAGGATGCCCTGCCCTTTTTAAAGCCGACAGTATTGGCGTTGGCGAGGTTGTGGCTCACCACCTGCATCCGCGTCTGTTGCGCGTCGAGACCGGTTTTGGCTACCCAGAGTGATGGATTCACGGTTGTACTCCTGTGCTTAAAAAGGCTATGAGAGACGCATCAGGCTTGCGCCGGCGTCGGCTATCTCACCTGCAGTGCTCATCATTTTTACGTCCATTTCGTAGCGGCGCGCCAGCTGAATCATGCGCACCATCGAATCAACGGCATTGACGTTGGAAGACTCGAGCGCGCCGGACACCAGTTTTAGTCCGGCATCGTTAACACCCTCGGCACCGTCGCGCTGGCGAATCAGGCCGTCTTCACCCTTCTCCAACTGCGAGGCGTCGAGTGAAACCAGGCGAATCCGGTCAATAACGATTTGGGTATCGGGCCCCTGGCCCAAGGGCACAATGGAGATACTGCCGTCGCCACCAATGCTGATACTGCTGTGTTCTGGTATCGCGATGGGGCCGCCGTCGCCCAGCAGGTTATGACCCTGCCCGGTCAGCAACTGACCATCCGAGGTCAGCTGCAGATCCCCGCGGCGGGTATAGGCTTCGCGTCCGTCCGGCGTTTGTACCGCAAACCAACCGTCACCACTGACCGCAACATCGAGGGTGCGGCCAGTGTGCTGCAGGCTCCCCGGGTTGGTATCGATACCCTTCTCGTAGGCCACGGAGTTGCTGCGGCTGGGCAGTCCCGCGCCGGCAATCTGCTCAGCGAACAGACTGTTGAAGTCGGCGCGAAAGCCCGTGGTGGATACGTTTGCCAAATTATTGGCATTGGTCGCCTGAGCCAGCGAGGTCTGCTTGGCACCGGTCATTCCCAAATACAATAATTTATCCATCGTCTTTACTCACTCGCCGGTTAGCGGATATTCAGGATGGCCTGAGTGATCTGGTCAGCCGTCGAGATCACCTGGGCGTTCGCCTGAAAGTTGCGCTGGGCTGTGACCATTTCCACCAGTTCGGCAGAAAGATCCACATTCGAGCTTTCCAGCGCGCTGGACTGAATCAAACCGAAGTTTGAGGTGCCCGGCTCACCCAGGCGGCCGGCGCCGGCGGTGAAGGTTTCGGTCCAGGTATTGTTACCCGCCTGCTGCAGGCCCTGCGGGTTGTTGAACAGGGTGATGGCTACCTTGCCCAGTTGCTCTGACGCCTGATTGGAGTAACGCGCTGACACCACGCCATTCGCATCGATCTCTACCCCGCTGAGAATGCCGGATTCAAAGCCATCCTGAGACAGGCTGTTGACTACAAAATCGGTGCCGTATTGCGTGGAGCTGGAAAAATCAGCCGTCAGGTTGATATCGCCCGCGCCATTAGTGGGCGTGTAGGCAGGATAGGTAAATTGACCGCTGGCTGGGGTCTGCAGCACGCCGGCGCCGTCAAACACCATCGTGTTGGCGCCACCCACGGCGGTGCCATCGATGTAGAGATACTGGCTCCAGCTGTTGGGCGCAGCATCTTTTACATAGTAGGTCGTTGCCGCGTGCGATGAACCCTGAGAATCGTAAATGGTCATCGATGACGAGTGATTGAAGGTGTTAAGGTTATTGGGGTCAAAGGGGCCGGTACCCGGCACGCTCGCACCCGAGGGCAGGTTCAGGCCGATAGTAGCGTTTGAGGTCGCCTGCGGTGGAAAGGTAGAGTTTTCCAATTGCAGATCGACCAGCGAGCCGCTGGCGAAGGAGCCACTACCTGTTGACGGGAAAATCTGCAGACGGTTGAGGTTGCTGTTTACAACGTAGCCGTCCTTGTCGACGCTGAATTCCCCGGCGCGGGTGTAGACCAGCCCTTTATCAACGCTGCTCAGCGTAAAGAAACCGTCACCGTTAATGGCCAGGTCCATGTTGTTGTTGGTCAGCGAAACGTTGCCCTGGGAAAACTGCTGGGAGATTTTCGCCAGTTTTACACCGGAGCCGGTCTGGGTAGCGCTCGAATCAGTAATTGAGCTGGCAAACACATCGGAGAAAACGGCTTTGGAACGTTTGAAACCGGTGGTACCGACGTTGGCGATATTGTTGGCGGTGGTATCCAGAAGTTTGGATGCGGCGTTAAGGCCTGTTACTGCGATATCAAAGCTCATAGTGGCTCTCCTGGCTAGCTGATGCTTTTGACGTCAGAGAGCTGGAACTGGCCCAGCCCTTTGAGTTCGATGTTGGCGCTGCCACCCTGTGAAGGGAGACTGACACTGGTAATTTGTGCGTGAATATGGTTTTCCAAAGCTTCCTGTTGGTTGCCGGCGAAGTAGCTCACCTTCAACTGATATTCCCCAGCCGGTAAGCTGTTACCGCCGTTATCGCGACCGTCCCAGGTGTAATCCACCGTGCCGGCGGCCTGCGGCCCGAGCGACATGCGCCGAACCACTTCACCATTGGATTTCACTACTTCCACCTGCACGCCTGAGGTTGAGGCTGGCAGCTCTACCCGGCCGCGAATGGCGGTACTGCCATCGAAGGGCGCACTCGGTGAGGCGACCAGTGCCGTCTTATCAACCAGCGAAGCGGCATTCAGCATTTGCGAGGACTTCAGTGAGTCCGCCAGTGAGGCCATCGATTGATTGATTTCAGAAATGCCACTCACGGTGCTGAACTGGGCCATCTGACCGAGAAACTCGGCATTGTCGACCGGTTTAAACGGATCCTGATTCTGCATCTGCGCCAGCATGAGCTTCATAAACTCGGTCTGCCCCAGGTTTTCCTTGCCGAGCTTGCCGTTCTGAGCCTGCAGGGACTGGATATCGCTGATCGTTCTCAATTCCATGGTTCAGTCCTTATCGTCCGAGCTGCAGGGTGCGCATCATCAAATCTTTGGAGGTGTTGAATACTTCCGAGTTGTTCTGGAAGGAGCGCGAGGCGGAAATCATATTGGCCATTTCCTCTACCTCGTTCACATTGGAGCCAAAGACATAGCCGTCGGCGTCTGCCATCGGATTCCCCGGCTCATAGCGCTTGATCACCGGCGCCTGGCTTTCGACAATGCCGGTGACCTGAACGCCGGCGGCAGCATTGGCGGTTTCCTGCAGCAGCGCTGCAAACACCGGCTGCTTGGCGCGGTAGGCCTCGGCTTCTGTTGTGGCCACCGAGTCAGCATTGGCCATGTTGCTGGCGGTGGTGTTTAGCCTGACCAGCTGGGCGTTCATCGCGGAACCGGCGATATCCAGGACTTTAAACATGCTTATCGACCTCCAGTAATGGCATCTTTCAGACCGCTGAACTTGCTGCCGAGAAAGGTGAGCGTCGCCTGATAGCGCACCGCATTGTCGGCAAACTGGGCCTGCTCTATATGCAGTTCAACCGTATTACCGTCGAGACTGGGTTGGTTCGGCACACGATATTTCAGTTGGGCTTCCAGTGCCGCTGCACCGCCATCCGGCTGAATATGGTTTGAGCGCGTGCGACTTACGCTCAAATTCTGTTGTTGCGCGCCTTCAAGGGCTGCGCGAAAATCCAGATCACGTGCCTGATACCCTGGCGTGTCCACGTTGGCCATATTGGCACCCAGAACCTCGGTACGCTTTGCTCTCGTATAGAGAGCGCGTTCGTGAACGCCTAGCGCTGTGTCAAAGTTCAGTGGCATAACAAAATCCTAAAGTTCTGTTGGCGCCTGCCGATGTTGTTGTCAGAACCCTCCGACTTTGCACGGCAGACTGCTTTCGCAATGGTCATTGCAACAGCCGTGCCACTTTAAAATGCGTTTTAAATACAATCACTTAGTATTTATCGCCAAAATTCCGGCCCGGGATTTTTTTGGCGAGCGGCAAGGGTTTGCCGCCCGGCCGGCAATTCTCCGTCTGCCGCTTTCTGCTCGCTTTTACAGAAATCATGACGCTGACATTTGTTGGCTGGCACGCTAATTGCTCTCCTGTTGTGAACGCGACATTTTTTTGACAGCCGCTGGAACACAAGAGGATCACGCTATGAGCAAACACGGGGGAACACAGCCAAGCGCACCGCGTCACCGCCATGCGCTGTGCGCGCTTCTGGCTATGCTTGTGGCGGCACCTGCTGTGACTGAAAGCCTGCAGAGTGAGAGCAGTATTCGCCGCGCCGCAGAGCGGTACGTGGCAGCTCGTAATCCCTGGAAGAACCAGGAACACCGAATTGAAGCAGGCCGCCTCGACAGCCGCAGTCGCCTGCCCCGCTGCGATGGCGCGCTCAAGGCCTTTTTGCCGGCACGGGCTCAGATCAAACGGCGCACAACCGTCGGTGTCCGCTGCAGTGGCAGTGCCGGCTGGACGGTCTATATTCCGGTTAACATAAGCGCCTATGCCAATGCGCTGGTAGCCATCCGCCCGCTTCCCGCCGGCTCGGTGTTAAGCCCTCACGACGTACAGGTGGTAAAGCGGGAGGTGTCGGCAATGGGTTACGGCTATATCAGCAATTTGGAACGGGATGGCGGCTACCGCGTAAGCCGTGCCATTCCGCAGGGTGCCGTTATCAGCCCGAATATGGTGGAGTCTGCGGTCATGATCAAACGGGGCCAGTCGGTCAGGATAATGGCGCGCAGCGGCGCAGTGGGCGTCACTATGGCCGGGGTAGCCACCAGCAAGGCCAGTTTGGGTGAGCGCATTACGGTGCGAAATGTTAACTCAGGCCGCGTGGTAGAAGGGATTGTCCGCTCCGGAGAGACGGTTGAGATCATCCTTTAGTGGCTAAAGGTTTTTGAAAAAGTGCCGATAATTGTTTTGTAGGCGCGAACAGACAGGCGATCAGGACCATGGTAGACAAAATAGACAACTCTGGGATGCCCCAGTCACGCAGGCTGGAACCCTCAAACAGCCGCCCTGCGGCCGTTTCCGAAAGCGAAAGCCAGCAGCCCGCCGCCGCTCCGGCAGAGGCCACCAGCCGCGGGGTATCTACCTACGAGCAGCTGCAGGGCAAAGTCAATGAAGCCGGAGACTTCGATCGTGAAAAGGTAGAGCAGGTCAAGGCTGCCATCCAAAGTGGTGAGTATTCGGTTAACGCCGAGCGTATTGCCAAGGCGGTAATTGACCTTGAGCATCTGCTACAAGCCTGAAGCCCGTTGAATAAAAAGTTTGTAGAGAGGAAAACCCTGTGACGCGCACTACGGATCTGATCAGTATTACCCGAGACGTTATCGCCGCCATCCACCAGTTTAAGGGGGTTTTGGCTGAAGAGTCAGACGCCCTCGCCCAAAGCGACAAAACGGTGTTAATAGAAATTGCCGAACGCAAAATCCGCTACGCAGACCATCTGGATCAGCTGGTGCGGCTTCGGTCACGCATGTTTACTCAACTTGGCGTTAATGAGACAGACAAGACAGCCGTCAAAGCTATGTTCAATGATTACGGCCAACACGACTTAGTCGATAACGACTGGCAGTCCGCTATAGAGCTGCTGGCCGAGTGCCAGGCCATGAACCAGCAGGCAGGCGCCAGTATTCAGGCGCAGATGCAATTCGTTAACCGCGGCCTGGAAATCCTTCACGGTAAACCACGCCATGCCACCTATGGCGAGCAAGGCACGGTAGTGAATGAGGGCTATGCCAAAGAGCTGGGTACCGCCTAGGAGACAAAAATAGGCTAGACTTCAAGGGTTTGTAGACGATCAACCCGAATTCTGTACCCGGCGGAGGCAGGCTTGCCCCAGATAATACCAAGCGATAACACTCCGTCGCACCGCGTCTTTCTGCGTATTCTGCTACTTGCATTCGCGTACTATCTGTTCGCAAAGCTTGGCTTGATATTTGCCATTCCGCCCGGCTATGCCACTGCGATCTGGCCACCCTCCGGGCTGGCACTAGCTGCAGTGATGCTATGGGGTACGCCGATGGCGCTGGGTGTACTGCTCGGCTCATTCTGGGCCAATCTGCAGGTGGCCCAGCCCGGTGAATCGGTGGCCTTGCTGGTGCCGTTGCTCATTGCAGCGGGCTCTTCCCTTCAGGCCGTAATAGGCGCAAAGCTTGTTATGCGCTGGACCCAACCGCCCTGGAACCTGGTGACGCTTAGGCAACTCGGATTTCTGATTATTGTCGGTGGGGCTGCTGCCTCGTTGATTTCCGCGACTTCCGGCAACGCCGTGTTGTATCTCTTCGGAGGCGTAAGCGGCACCGCCATCGGCGCCAACTGGCTTAACTGGTGGCTGGGCGACAGCCTTGGGGTGGTGGTTTTTGCCCCTATCACGCTCATCCTTATGCAAGGCAATGGTTTGATAGCCCCTCGCCGGAAGCTGCTGATCTGCCTCCCAGCCATAGGGATGTTTCTGTTCCTGACCGGAGCGTACATCTCGGGGAAAAACCAGGTTGAGTCAGAACTGCGATCCAACCTGCAGGTGCGCAGCCAGCTGGGCTACAGCTACCTAGCCGACTTTCTGGATAAAAAAACTAATATACTGAGTTATGTAGACGGTCTTTTTGAAGTATCAGGTGAAGTTAGCAGAGAGGATTTTCGGCAATTCTACAAAGCCATCACGACAGCCATGGAGTCCCCTCCCACCTTGGGCTGGGCCCCTAGCGTGGCTTATGAAGATAAAGAACGCTATATCGCCCAAGCGCGCCGCGAAGGGCTGAACAATTACCAGATCTATGAAAAGACCACACAAGGTGTGAGGCCAGTAACGCAGCGCAAGCACTATCAGCCCCTGTTTTATATTGAACCGTCTGACCGTCACCCAAGGGCGTTTGGATTCGACCTCTTGTCGGAGGAACAAAGGCGCGGCGCTATTGAGCGCGCCCTATCGAGCGATACCGTTACGACGGCCGGCCCCCTTGAAATGGCAGGCACTGAAAACCCTGAATTGATTTATGTATTGGCATCACCAATTACTTCCAGGGGCTCCGGGCATGCTGTATTCAGCATTGTCCAGATTGACGAAATGGTCGCCCCACTGCAGGCGCTGGCGGAACAAGCAGGGATAGGCTATCGCCTCACCGACAAGACCAGCGACACGGTCCTGTTTACGTCAGAAACAGTCAGACCCCAGTCCAATTTTACCCAGGTTCAAGCTCTGGATTACCTCGACCGCAATCTGCAGCTGGAAAGCTGGTTTGACAGTCAGATTATCACCACTCAGATGACTTCACGGCTTGCCCCTTTGGTATTTGGCGGATTTATCATCATCGGCGCAGTCAGCATGCTGATTATCAGCTCCACCGGCGCTCATCAATCCGCCCAGGCCTTGGTGTCTCTCAAAACGAGAGAATTGCGGCAAGAGCGAGAGTTTCTGGAGAGCATGATCGATAACCTGCCGATGCTCCTCTACATCAAGGATGCCAAGACCCGACGTTTTTTGAGAGCAAATCATGCAAGCCAGAACGCCGTACGGGAAGCCACCTCCGATTTGATAGGCAAAACCAACGAAGAGGTCTTCGGTGAGCATAGCCTGCAGGGCGACATAGCCAGTGATGACCGGGTCGTCAAACAAGGTGAAATCGTCCATGAAGTCGGGTCGATGGATGTCTTCGGCGAAACCCAATGGTTTCAAAGTACCAAGGTACCCATCGTTGATCCAGACACCGGTGAGGTGAAATACATCCTTGGACTGGCGGAAGATATCACAGGTCAAAAACGCTTTGAGCGGGAGATTGAGGACAATCGGCAGCGGGTCAGCAGGATATTGGAAAACGTGGGTGAAGGCATCTACGGGCTGGACCGGAAGGGCAATATCACCTTTGCCAACCCGGCGGCAGAGCAGCTTCTCGGGTTTTCTGAAACAGAGCTGCAGGGCAAGAACGCTCACGAGTTGTTCCACCATCACTATCAGGATGGCAGCGCGTTTCCGGTTCAGGACTGTCCTATCTACCGCGCCCTGTCGCACGGCGAAACCTGTAGAATCGATGATGAGGTCTTCTGGCGCAAAGACGGCAGTGCTATACCGGTTGAGTACACCAGCACCGCCATTGTGGAAAAAGACGAGGTGATCGGCGCGGTGGTGGTGTTCGGTGATATTTCTCGACGCCAGGTCATGGACCGACTGCAGCGAGAACAGACTGAGCGAATCCAGCAAATTAATGAGGAGCTCGAAGAATTTTCCTTCGTTGCCAGCCACGACTTGCAGGAACCCCTGCGAACTCTGATCTGTTTCTGCGAATTCCTGGAAGACGATCTGGGGCCGGATTTATCCGAGAATGCAGCGACCGATCTGGGCTACATCAAAAAGGCCGCTCGGCGCATGAGCCTGTTGATTAATGATATGCTCGCCTATTCCCGGGCCGGCAGCGCCGTGCTTGAAATGGAACCGCTCGATCTGGGGGATTGCATTAACCAGATTCAGAGTGATTTGCTGGCGATGATCCGCGATTACGACGCAGAGATTGTTGTTGAGCCGCTGCCTGTGGTCAACGGCGATCGCAATGGCCTGCAGCGGGTTTTTCAGAACCTGATTCAGAACGCTATTCGCTACAGTTCGGACCGAAAGCCGCAGATTCGTATCTACGAACACAGTAACGATGGTCAGATGGCCACGATCGCGGTGGAAGACAACGGAATCGGTATTGAAGCCGAGTACCTTGATCAGATTTTCGGCACCTTCAAACGGGTCAACAACTCAGATGAGCAGGAAGGTTCAGGCATTGGTCTGGCTATTGTGAAAAAACTGGTTGAGCGGCACCGCGGTGCGGTCAGCGTGGCCTCCACACCCGGAGTCGGAAGCACGTTTTACGTTACACTTCAGCTGACATTCAAGCAAAAACAATGACTTGCAAATAAATTATGAACCAGATTATGCGTTTTAACTTGAAGCTGTTTGAGTTCAAGGAAATTAGTCAGTATTGCCGCTTTCCCGGCCCGGTCATGCAGCAACGGGTGACCCGCCCGGACAGGGGCGCTACTATAGCCATTAAGCAACGAAGTTAGAAAGCACACACCTATGAGATTCAAACTCCCGACAAGATTGGTCCTGGCCTTCTCCGCCCTGGCTTTCCTTTCTTCTGCAAGTCTGGCGGTCGTCGAGACTGTGTCGCCACTTCAGCCGACTGCCGTACAGTCGCAGACCGCAAAAATGATCGTCAAACAGCTGGAGCAGGAGCACTACGTCAACCTTAAGCTCGATGACAAGACCTCCAGTCTGCTGTTGGACACCTATCTGAAAACCCTCGATCCTGGAAAGCTGTTTTTCCTGCAAACGGATATCGACGAATTTCAGCGCCTGCGCAGCCAACTGGACGACGAGCTGAAAAAAGGCGAGCTCAGCGCCGGCTTTGTTATTTACAACCGTTACCACAAGCGCCTGACTGAGAGACTGAATAAAACCATCGGTGAACTGCCCCAGATGGTGAAAAACTTCGACTTCGCCGCCGACGAAGAGCTTGAGCTGGACAGGGAAGACGCCAAGTGGCCCGCCAACGCCCGCGAAGCCGACGATCTCTGGCGCAAGCAGATCAAAAATCGAGTGCTGTCGCTCAAGCTCTCCGGCAAGGAAGAAAAAGATTCTCTTGAACTGCTGCTGAAGCGCTACGCCAACCAGTTGTCTCGGGTGGAGCAATCCACCAGCGAAGACGTGTTCCAATACTACATGAACGCCCTCGCCTCCATTTACGACCCCCACACGGATTATTTTTCGCCGCGCATTTCCGAAAACTTTCAGATCAATATGAGCCTGAAACTGGAAGGTATTGGCGCCGTGCTGCAATCCGATGACGAATACACCAAGGTGGTGCGGCTGGTTCCCGCAGGCCCCGCCGACAAAAACGGTCAGTTGCATCCGTCAGACCGTATTATCGCGGTGGCCGAGGGCAAGAACGGTGAGTTCAAGGATGTGATCGGCTGGCGGCTGGATGACGTGGTTGACTTGATTCGCGGCCCCAAGGGCACCTTTGTGCGATTGCAGGTAATACCGGCCGTGTCACAAAGCGAAGAAGTTCGCAAAACCATCACCATCGAGCGCAATGAAGTCAAACTGGAAGAACAGAGCGCCCAGAAAAAGATGATTCAGGTCTACCGTGACGGCCGTGTCGTCAAGGTGGGCGTGATCAGCATCCCGGCCTTTTACCTGGATTTTGAGGCCCTGCGCCGGGGCGACCCGGATTTCCGCAGTTCCACCCGCGACACCGAGCGCCTAATGAAAGAGCTGCTGGCTGATGGTGCCGAAGGCATCATTATTGACCTGCGAGACAATGGCGGTGGCTCACTGGCGGAAGCCAATGCCCTGACCGGCCTGTTTATCGAATCCGGACCGACGGTTCAGATCCGTTTTGCCAATGCCTGGGTCAAGCGCGAAGGTAAGCGCCGCAGCAGCGATTTCTACGATGGCCCGCTGGCCGTACTGATTAATCGGATGAGTGCATCGGCATCTGAAATTTTCGCCGGCGCGATCCAGGACTACCAGCGCGGTGTGGTAATCGGCAATCAGTCCTTCGGCAAGGGCACGGTCCAGTCAATCAACCCCTTGCAACATGGTCAATTGAAGATCACCGAGTCAAAGTTTTACCGGATTTCAGGCGAAAGCACCCAGCACAATGGTGTTATTCCCGATATTGAGTTCCCGGCTATTTACGACAAGGAACTGGTCGGTGAAAGCACCCTCGACAATGCCCTGCCCTGGGATACCATTGCGCCGGTGTATCACCACACCTACTTTGACATTAATTCAGAACTTCCCCGCCTGCGCAAAGAGCACCGCAAGCGCGTCAGCGAAAATCCGGATTTCCGCTTCCTGAGTGAGCAGCTGGAACAAATGGACGAGTTCCGTAACGTGAAAAAGCTGTCATTGAACGAAGAACTGCGGCGCAAACAGCGAGACGAACGCCGCAAGCTGCAATTAACGATTGAGAACAAGCGCCGTGTCGCAAAAGGGCTGGAGCCACTGGCCAAGCTTGACGAAGACGATGAAGAGGCGGAGACAAAAGACAGCGAAGAAGGCGAGAACAAGAAGGATGAGCCCGATCCACTGCTGGTTGAAGCCAGTCATATCCTGGTAGACAGCATGCCGGTCTTTGCGAAATCCCAGGTCGCCAAGGCCGCTCGCTAGTCGGGTTTAATGCGCCACCGCAAGGTGGCGCTCTGCTACAAACGCTATGCGCTCTCTCGGGTTCGGGTTACCGAGCGCATGGTCACAAACTCCTCAGCAACCGACGGGTGAATACCCACTGTGGCATCAAAGTCCGCTTTGGTCGCCCCCATCTTCAAGGCTATCGCCATTCCCTGTATGACCTCGGCCGCTTCATCGCCGAGCATATGGGCGCCGACCACTTTCTGGCTGGCGTGATCTACCAGCAGCTTCAGAAAGACCTTGCCCTGATGATCGCCGAGCGTATGCTTCAGGTGGCGAAAACGCGAGGTATAGACGTCGATCTTGCGGTATTGCGCCAAGGCGTCTTCCTCACTCAGACCCACCGTTGCCACATTGGGGTGACTGAAAATAGCCGTGGCAATATGCTCGTAATCCATGCGCCTTTGCTCGCCATTGAACAGATTAGCGGCGAGCGTCATGCCTTCGGCCAGTGCAACGGGTGTCAATTCAATGCCGCCGGTTACATCGCCCAGGGCATAAATTCCGGACTGCGAGGTTTCAAACTGTTCGTTGACAGCGATATAGCCCTTGTCGTTCAGACTGACATCAACCGTGTCGAGTCCCAAGCCTTCCAATAAAGGCTTGCGACCCGTTGCAAACAGCACCAGGCCGGTGTCGAGCGTCTCGCCGCTTTCCAGCGTGACCTGCAGTTGATCGCCCTGCTTATCAATACGTGCCGGATTACTGTTAAAGCGGATGTCGACGCCCTCACGGCGCATTTCTTCAGACAGTATCTCGCGAATCTCGGTATCGAACCCCCGCAGAAACAGATCACGACGATAGAGCTGGGTCGTGGCAACACCGAGGCCATTCAGAATGCTGGCAAATTCGCAGGCGATATAACCGCCACCGACCACAACCGCTTTTTCCGGCAGCTTGTCGAGGTAGAAAATCTCATTAGAAGAGATGCCGTGCTCGGCACCCGGAATATCCGGCAGGTACGGCCAGCCGCCCACCGCCAGCAGGATATGCTTGCAGCGATATTGCTCGCCGTTAATGTCA
This sequence comes from Litorivivens sp., assembly GCF_041624475.1. Classification (GTDB taxonomy): domain Bacteria; phylum Pseudomonadota; class Gammaproteobacteria; order Pseudomonadales; family Spongiibacteraceae; genus Litorivivens. The sequence continues at coordinate 300,476 of NZ_JBFJUX010000002.1, read as the reverse complement.
ACCTGATTCGGCCCTGCCAGTGTGGCGTGGCCGCGAATGATCTCGACATCGGCATTGCCGAGAATATTTTGGTAGACGCCATTCAGACGCTCTATTTCCCGGGTTTTATTGTCGCGCAATGTTGGCCAGTCGAGTGTTGGCGTCTCAATCTTCCAGCCCAGGGACGCCGCATTATGAACCTCGCTCGATACGTGAGCCGCATAGCTGAACAGTTTTTTCGGAATACAGCCCACATTCACGCAGGTGCCGCCGAGATAGCGCTCTTCCGCGATCGCCACTTTAGCGCCGTAACTGGAAGCCATGCGTGCGGCGCGCACACCACCGGAACCGGCGCCGATAACAAACAGATCGTAGTCGTAACTCATTGCCCTTCCTGTGTCGGTTTTGTCGTGGAAATGGCCTCCTGCTGTGGTGTCTCGTACCAAGCCAGTTGCTCGCGCAATTTAACCACCTCGCCGACGATAATCAGTGTGGGGGCGGCAACCTCTTCCTGCGCCACCAAAGCTGGCATGTTCGCGAGGGTACCCACCAGCACTTTGTGATTCGGTGTCGTTCCCTGTTGGATCAGCGCGATGGGGGTTTCCGGCTCACGGCCGTGGGCAATCATTTCACGACAGATGATCTCCAGGCCTTGTAGCCCCATATAAAACACAACGGTCTGCTGTTTGTGCACCAACTCCTGCCAGGGCAGGTTCATGCTGTTGTCTTTCAAGTGGCCGGTGACAAAGCGCACGGACTGGGCGTAGTCGCGATGGGTCAGCGGAATACCGGAGTAACTGGCACAGCCGGCGGCCGCGGTAATACCAGGCACCACCTGAAAGGGAATTCGCTCTTCCGCCAATCCCGCCAGCTCCTCACCGCCACGGCCGAAAATAAAGGGATCACCGCCCTTCAGCCGCAACACCCGCTTGCCCTCTTTCGCCAGCTTGACCAGCAGTGAGTTGATGTCGTCCTGGGGCATGGTGTGGTTGGAGCGGGCCTTGCCCACGTAAATATATTCGGCATCTTTGCGGCAAAGATCGACGATCTGGGGCGCGACCAGACGATCGTGCAGCACCACATCGGCTTTCTGCATCAAGCGCAGTGCTTTGAAGGTCAGCAGATCTGGATCACCGGGACCGGCGCCCACCAGATAGACTTCGCCCCGCGGCGCCGGTCTGGCGTCACGCAATTCCTCTTCCAGCATATCGCTGGCGGCATCCCGGCGCCCGGCAAACATCAGCTCGGCAACGGGGCCCTGCAGAATGCGCTCCCAAAAGTCCCGGCGCTGATTAAAGTCCGGAATGCGTTTTCTGACCTGGTCGCGAAACTGACCGACCAATTCGGTCAGTTTGCCGTAGCTGGCAGGAATGGTGGATTCGAGTTTGGCTCGCAGCAAGCGTGCCAGTACCGGACTGCGACCGCCGCTACTCACCGCAATAATCAGCGGCGAGCGATCGACAATCGACGGCAGGATGACCGTGCAAAGCTCGGGCTGGTCGACTACATTGACCAGAATCTGCCGCGACTGAGCGGCCTCGGAGACCTCCCGGTTGACGGCCGTATCATCGGTTGCGGCAATCACCAGCATCGCCTGATTGAGATCGTCGCCGGCAAACGCACGCTCTCTAACCGCCCCGCCACTGTCGCGGCAAAGCACTTTTAATTCATCACAGATGTCTGGCGCAATCGCCGTTACCCTGGCGCCGGCACGGGCCAATGCCCCTGCCTTGCGCAAGGCGACGGTGCCGCCGCCCACAACGACACAGTGAGCGCCGCTGACCCGGGTAAATAGCGGCAGGTAATCCATTCAGTCCGCCTTCATCACATCACATTGCATATAGGGGCGCAGCACCTCAGGTACACCCACACTGCCATCGGCCTGCTGGTAGTTTTCGAGTATTGCTACCAGCGTGCGGCCAACGGCGAGCGCCGAGCCGTTCAGGGTATGCAGGTACTCCGGTTTGTTGGTTTCCGGATTGCGCCAGCGCGCCAGCATGCGCCGCGCCTGAAAATCACCAAAATTACTGCAAGAGGAAATTTCCCGATACTGGTTCTGGGCGGGTAGCCACACCTCCAGGTCGTAAGTTTTGCGCGATGAAAAACCGATATCACCACCACAAAGCAGAACCTTGCGGTATGGCAATTCAAGCTGTTGCAGAATCGCCTCGGCGTGCCCAGTCAACGTTTCCAGCGCGGCGTCTGAGTCAGCCGGTTTTACCAGCTGAACCAGTTCAACCTTTTCAAACTGATGCTGGCGGATCATGCCCCGGGTATCGCGCCCGTAAGAGCCCGCCTCACTGCGAAAACAGGGGGTGTGACAGGCAAAGCGCAGGCCCTGCTCCATTTCGGCCGCTTCGACGATGGTGTCGCGCAGAAGATTGGTGACGGGCACTTCAGCGGTCGGGATCAGGTAGTACTCCTGATCGCCTTCGATTTTGAACAGATCTTCCTCAAACTTCGGAAGCTGCCCGGTGCCGCGCAGGGAGTCCTTGTTGACCATGTAGGGCACATACACTTCTGTGTAGCCGTGCTGGTTGATATGGGTATTGAGCATAAACTGGGTCAGAGCCCGGTGCATGCGCGCGATATCACCGCGCATTACGCTGAAACGGCTCCCGGTGAGCTTGCTGGCCAGATCGAAGTCCAGGCCGCCCAGATTTTCGCCCACGTCGACGTGGTCTTTAACCTCAAACTCAAAGGTCTTCGGTTCACCCCAGCGTTGGATTTCAAGGTTGTCGGCTTCATCCTTGCCTTCAGGCACATCCGCATGGGGAATATTCGGCACTCCCGCCATCATCTCGTCGAGTGCTTCCTGCGCCTGTTTGGCTTTGGCGGTTAATTCGCTGAGTTGCTCTTCAATCTTGGCGAGCGTGGCATTGACGCTGGCTTTTGCTTCGTCAATCGGCGTGCCGGCTTTAACCAGCTCTCCAATTTTTTTGGAGGCCTGCTTGCGCTCGGCCAGCAGATTCTGACTGTCGATATCAGCCTGTTTGCGGGCTTCATCCAGTGACTGGAATGCCGCCACATCAAAAGTGAAATGACGCTTGGCCAATTGGTCGGCAACAGCCTGTGGGTCTTGCCTCACCAGTTTCAGGTCGAGCATTGAATCTAATTCTCCGTTTAACGCATTACCATCATGCCCAGGCCGCAGCCCAGAATGCAGCTCACCAGCGTGGCAAGCACATAAGTCAGTGCCAGTGCCCAGCGCCCGCCCTCCAGCATGGCGACGGTTTCAAGAGCAAAGGTCGAAAAGGTTGTAAACGCCCCCAGAAAGCCAACCATCAAGAGGTAGCGACTGTCGGCGTGCAGCACACTGCGCTCAGTAATCACCACGTACAACAAGCCAATGGCAAAAGAGCCCACGGCGTTGACCGCAAAGGTGGCCCAGGGCCAGTCGTGATGGAACCAGTGAAAGCTGGCGCGACCAATGGCGAATCGGCTTACCGAACCCAGCGCTCCGCCGAGGGCAACTAGCAGGTATTGTAACATCAGCGGTAGCGCCTCCAGCCACTGCTCTGGTCGAGCTGACGCAGATAATCGAGCTTGTCGGCGATTTTCTTCTCCAATCCGCGCCCGCTCGGCTGATAATAGCGGGCGTTTTTCAGCGCCTCGGGAAAGTAGTTTTCGCCCGCGGCGTAGGCTTCTGGATAATCGTGCGCATAGCGATAATCATCGCCGTAGCCCTGCTCTTTCATCAGTTTGGTAGGCGCATTGCGCAGATGCAAAGGCACGCCTTCGCTGCCCTGAGCGCGAATGTCTCGAAGCACGGCTTTGTAGGCGCTGTAGACTGCATTGCTCTTCGGAGCGCAGGCCATGTAAACAACCGCCTGCGCCAGCGCCAGCTCCCCTTCCGGACTGCCGAGTCGCTCCTGAACATCCCAGGCATTGAGCGCTATCTGTAGTGCTCGGGGGTCGGCATTGCCGATATCTTCGCTGGCCATACGAACCACCCGGCGCCCGACATAGAGCGGGTCACAACCGCCGTCGATCATACGGGCAAACCAGTACAGCGCCGCATCGGGCGAGCTGCCACGGACAGCCTTGTGCAAAGCCGAAATCTGGTCGTAAAAATCATCGCCACCCTTGTCAAAACGGCGCGGCTGGCCACTGAGAATTTCCCGGATAATGGACTCGTCCAGCGCCTCCGGGTGGCCGGCCGAATGGGCCATATCCAGTGCCAGCTCTAGAAAGTTCAACGCACGCCGGGCGTCACCATCGGCAGCCTGCGCCAACAGCTCCAGCTGCGCATCGTCACATTCAAAGCCCAGTTTTTCCCGGCTGTTCTGCAGAATGCGCACCAGGGTTTCCGACGGCAGGGGTTGCAGGCGATACACCCGCGCCCTGGAAAGCAGCGCGTTATTCAGTTCAAAACTGGGGTTTTCCGTGGTGGCGCCGACAAATATCAAGGTGCCGTCTTCAACAAAGGGCAGAAAGGCGTCCTGCTGGGCTTTATTAAAGCGATGCACCTCATCGACAAACAACACCGTCTGGCGGTCCAGCTGTTGTTGAACCTTTGCCTCTTCAACAGCGCCGCGAATTTCTTTGACCCCAGCGAGCACCGCAGAGACCGTAATAAAGTGCGCATCGCAGAGCTGGGCGATCAATTTTGCCAGGGTGGTTTTACCGACACCGGGCGGCCCCCAGAAAATCATTGAATGGAGCTGACCGGAATCGAGGGCTTCGCGCAGGGGTTTATTGGGTGCCAGCAGATGCTCCTGACCGAGAAATCCGGCAAGGTCCGCCGGGCGCATTCGCGCCGCGAGGGGCTGGGTCTCGGTCACGGCTTGCCCTGCTCGAACACAAATAGCTTGTCGACGACCGCATCGCTGTTCACCACAACCTGATTCAGGTCGATGCGCGTGGTTTGCCCGAGCTTATCGTGCAAAATCATGGCGTTTAAAATGTCATTTTTGAAGCTGAGTTCCAGCTCGCTGAAATCGGCATTGGCCTTGCGCGGCTTAAGCGAGAAGCGTTGCAGCGCGCTGCCGGCAACCAATTTCACGTGGTAATCCGCCGAGAGCTGTTCGGCGCTGGCCGCAAGAATCATGATCGGCGTCTGCGAGACCTGCTCGAAGGGCTCGGTTACCAGCTCTTCGAAGTCAGGGTCATAGCGCCAGAGCGTTTCACCGTCGGTAATAATCTGATAGCGGTAGGGTTCGGCCACCTCCCAGCGTAATTTGTCGGGACGCTTGAAGGTCATGGCACCTCTGGATTCTTCCAGCACCTCGCCCCGGTCGTCGCGAACCACCTGAACAAACCCGGCCTTCAGGTTGTTCACGTTTTGCAGGTGGCCGGCCAATTGCTCGGCGGCACCGGCATGTGCAAAACCTGACAGCCAGAGCAGCTGCAGAGCAAACAGACACAGGCAGCGACGGCTAACAGCGATTAAAGTCTTCAAACAGTTACTCCACTGGCGGCGGTGCAAGGACTTCACGGGAACCGTTGGTTCCCATTTCGCTGACCACACCGGCGGCTTCCATGGTTTCTATCAGGCGCGCTGCGCGGTTATAGCCGATTCGCAGTTTGCGTTGCACCGACGAAATCGAGGCGCGCCGACTTTGGGTGACAAAGCGCACCGCCTCGTCATAAAGCTCGTCGCCCTCGCCATCTTCATCGTCACCCGAACCGGCGGGGGCGCCGGTATAGGCGTCGATCTGACTGCCCTCTTCCAGCAAGCCCTCAATGTAATCCGGCTGGCCGCGTCGCTGCCAGTCTGCTACCACCCGGTGAACTTCATCGTCGGACACAAAAGCGCCGTGTACCCGCACCGGCAGCCCGCTGCCCGGCGGCAGATAGAGCATGTCACCGTGGCCGAGCAATTGCTCCGCCCCACCCTGATCAAGAATGGTGCGTGAATCGACCTTGGAAGAGACCTGAAAGGCAATCCGGGTCGGCACGTTGGCCTTGATCAAACCGGTAATGACATCCACCGACGGGCGCTGGGTGGCAAGGATCAGATGTATTCCTGCGGCCCGGGCTTTTTGGGCAATACGGGCAATCAGTTCTTCAACTTTCTTGCCGACAATCATCATCATGTCGGCAAATTCATCGATCACCACAACGATGGCCGGCAAGGGTGTCAGCTCTGGCGCCTCTGGCTCATTTTCCCCGGCTATAAACTCGTCTCCGGGAACCCAGAGCGGATCCTTGATCGGGTTGCCCGAGGTGGCAGCATCGGTAATTTTGCGATTGAAGCCCGCCAGGTTCCGCACGCCCATCGCGGCCATCAATTTATAGCGCCGCTCCATTTCCCCGACACACCAGCGCAAGCCGTTGGCGGCGTCTTTCATGTCGGTGATGACCGGTGCCAGCAAATGCGGTATACCGTCGTACACGGACAGCTCCAGCATTTTCGGGTCGACCAGCATCAGCCGGACTTTATCGGGGCCAGCCTTGTACAGCAGGCTGATCAGCATGGCATTGACCCCGACCGACTTACCGGAACCGGTGGTACCGGCAACCAGCAGGTGGGGCATTTTGGCCAGATCGGCAACCACCGGCTCACCGGAGATGTCATGACCGAGTGCCAAAGTCAGTGCCGATTTGTTGTCGTCATAAGCTTTGGATGCAAGCACCTCGCGGAAGTTCACCACCTCCCGATCTTCGTTCGGGATTTCAATGCCGACATAGGGCTTGCCGGGAATGACCTCCACCACCCGCACACTGATAACCGCCAGCGAGCGCGCCAGATCTTTGGCCAGATTACTGATCTTGCTGACTTTTACACCCGCATCGGGCTCGATCTCAAAGCGGGTAATCACCGGCCCGGGATAAACCGCTACCACTTTTGCGATAACGCCAAAGTCTGCCAGCTTCAATTCCAGCAAACGGGACATGGCTTCAAGCGTTTCTGCGGAAAACCCCTTCTTGTTGTGATGATCCGCCTCGTCCAGCAGTTCCAGCGGCGGGACCTCGCCAGTGACCGGAGTATCAAACAGGGATTTCTGCCGCTCTTTTTCCACCCGCTTGCTGGGTTGCGGCGCTTTCGGCGCGGGCGCCTCGATTTTGGGTGGAATCCGGTCTTTCTGCTTGGCGATCTGCTTGACCACGGCCTCGCGGCGCTGATTCTGCACTGCCTTGATGTTCTTGCGCTCTTTCGCCCAGTGGCGAAGCTGTTCGATTCTGTCGCGAATCAGATCCCAGCCCCGCAAGGTCAAAGCTCCGGTTTTATCCATCAGGGCGAGCCAGGACAGATCGGTAAAGATCGTCAGACCAAACAGAAGGATGGCGAACAACACTAGCCGCGCGCCGATTACGCTGAACGCGTCAACTGAAGCCCCGCCTACAGCGTCGCCCAAAATACCGCCAGCCCCGAACGGGATCTCGGTCTGCAACGCACTGATGGAAGCCAGCGCGGTGCTGGCCATCATCACCAGAATAAAACCGACAAACCTCAGGCTGAGTACCACCGGGTCGATGGGCTGAGCACTACCGCGCGCGCGGAAAATCCGCACCGCCTGAAAGCCCAGCATCATGGGAAAGAGGTAGGCCATATAACCGAACAGGGCGTAAAACACATCCGCGAACCAGGCTCCCACAGGGCCCACCGCATTGTTGATGGGGCCGCCACTTCCGGTTCGGGACCAACCCGGGTCGCTGGCGCTGTAGGTACTTAGAGCGAGCAGAAGGAACAGAAAAATCGCGCCAAAGGCGATCAGAGCGCCCTCTCTAAGCCGCAGCGAGAGTTTCTCGCGGGCGTCACCGTCTCTACGTTGAGCTGCTTTATTCAAATGTTTCTCAACCCGTTCTTTTAATTTCAAAAAGTGCCCCCATCTTATCATTCATACGGCGCTTTTGCGTCATGGAATAGCTTTTGCTGGTCACCGCCTTTTCCCCTATTATGTGCGACCCATCAGCTCAAATTTTCACCCACAGATTGTCAGGACACCTTCACAATGTCAGATGTTAAGCACCACCAACTGATCATTCTCGGCTCAGGCCCCGCCGGCTACACCGCCGCGGTCTATGCGGCCCGCGCCAACCTGTCGCCGGTGGTGATCACCGGCCTGGAGCAAGGTGGGCAATTGACCACCACCACCGACGTCGACAACTGGCCCGGCGACAATGAGGGTGTTCAGGGCCCGGAACTGATGCAGCGCATGCAGAAACATGCCGAGCGCTTTGAGACCGAAGTTATCTTTGACCATATTGAATCCGTTGACTTCTCCCAGCGCCCGCTGCGTCTCAAGGGCAACAGCGAATACAGCTGTGATGCACTGATTATCGCGACCGGCGCCTCCGCCCAGTACCTTGGCCTACCCTCTGAACAGGCATTTATGGGCAAAGGGGTCAGCGCCTGCGCAACCTGCGATGGATTTTTCTACCGCGGCAAAAAAGTCGCCGTCATTGGCGGCGGTAATACGGCCGTAGAAGAAGCCCTGTACCTGTCGAACATTGCCTCAGAGGTGACCTTGGTGCATCGCCGCGATGCTCTGCGTGCCGAAAAGATACTGCAGGACAAACTGTTCGACCGTGAAAAGAACGGCAATATCCGCATTGAGTGGAATCACACCCTCGACGAGGTGCTCGGCGATGACAGCGGTGTCACAGGCATGCGCATCAAGAGCACTGAAAGCGGCGAGACCAAGGATATTGATCTGGCGGGTGTCTTTATTGCCATCGGCCATAAACCCAACACCGATATCTTTGCCGGTCAGCTGGAAATGAAAGACGGTTACCTGATTATCAATTCCGGCACCGAAGGCAATGCCACTCAGACCAGCATGGCCGGCATTTTCGCCGCTGGTGACGTGGCCGATCACGTGTACCGCCAGGCAGTTACCTCGGCCGGTTTTGGCTGCATGGCCGCACTGGACGCTGAAAAGTATCTGGATAATCTCTAAGCCTGCGAGGCAAACCGATGGCCACAATTGACTGGCTGGATCCGGAGAGCCTCGACTTCCCTCCCCTTGCTGCGGCTCTGACGGAACCCAACGGCTTGCTCGCTGTAGGGGGGGACCTCCGTCCGGAGCGCCTCGTCAACGCCTATCGCCACGGCATTTTTCCCTGGTATGAAGATCCGCAACCGCTGTTATGGTGGTCGCCGGACCCCCGGGCCGTGCTGATCCCCGATCAGATTCACGTCTCGCGTTCGCTGGCAAAAGTACTGCGTCGCGACGAATTTCGAGTCAGCTTTGACTGCGCCTTTCGCCGGGTCATCAACGCCTGCGCAACGCTGGATCAAAACCGCACGGGAACCTGGATTACCACCGATATGATGAACGCCTACATCCGCATGTTCGAATTGGGCTGGGCGCATTCGGTAGAGGTCTGGCGAGGTCAGGAACTCGTTGGCGGCCTTTACGGTATCGGGATGGGCAAGGTGTTTTTTGGCGAATCGATGTTCAGCCGTGAAAGCAATGCCTCCAAAATCGCCCTCGTTTCGCTGGGTGAAAAACTGCGCCAACTTGAGGTCGAATTGATCGACTGTCAGGTGGGGAACCCGCACCTTTACCGGATGGGTGCGATCGACATTTCCCGTGCTGAATTCGCGTCCAGACTAGCGGACCTTGCTGATGGCAACCAGCAAAACTGGAGGCTGGCAGAAGCGCGCTGAAATATGCGAAGCTACTGTTATGGCCAGCTTGGAAGATCTAAAGCTCTACCAAACCCATCCTCACGCCTGCAGTTATCTGGAAGGCCAAGAGGCGGTGACGATTTTTGTTGATCCGGAAGCGCGCGTCGATCAGGCGCTGTATTCGCAGCTGTCCCGCAATGGCTTCAGGCGCAGCGGCGAACACCTTTACCGCCCTCACTGCAGTCAGTGCAGCCAGTGCATTCTCACCCGCATTCCCGTAGACCAGTTTAAACCGAATCGCTCACAGCGTCGCAACCTGAAAAACAACCGGGATCTGCACGTGAGCGTCGATGACCGGCCAGACATTGCTCTGGATTACCCGCTTTACGAGCGCTATATCGCTGAACGTCATCGCGACGGCGACATGTTTCCGCCCAGCCTTGAGCAGTTTCAGAGCTTTCTGAGCGCGGAATGGGGGGTAACCCGCTTTGCGCGCTTTTACGAGGGGAATGCGCTGGTTGCCGTTGCGGTATTTGATCTGCTAGACGATGGTCTGTCTGCGGTTTACACCTTCTACGATCCGGCCCGCGAGGCGCGCGGTTTGGGTAAATTTGCCATTCTCTGGCAGGTGGAATACGCCAGAACGGAAAACCTGAGTCACGTCTATCTGGGTTACTGGATCAAGAACTGCGCAAAAATGAACTACAAAATCCAGTATCGCCCACTGCAGCTGCTTATCGATCAGCGCTGGCTGACACTCCGCTAGCCAGGCGCCTCCCTCTCCTGCCAAGTTCTCGCCTTTGCGCCGGGCGCCGATTTAGGGCAAAATGCGCGCAGCCAAAATCGCGTGTTCGAGTCTATTCATTCTTTCGAACAGGCGGCAAACCCATTGTTCAAGTAATTCAGAGGTAGCGCCGAATGGCGAAAGAAGACCAGTTTGAAATGGAAGGGGAAGTGATCGACACCCTGCCAAACACTACCTTCCGTGTGAAGTTGGAAAACGGTCACGTAGTGACGGCTCATATTTCGGGCAAAATGCGCAAGCATTACATCCGCATTCTGACCGGTGACAAGGTCAAAGTTGAACTGACCCCTTACGATCTGACCAAGGGTCGTATCACTTACCGCGCTCGCTGACAGCCCTTGGCGCCTGTCAGTGGACAGGCGCTTCCAACTCCTCGTCCTGTTGGACACTCAAGGTCAGCTCATCGTTCTCCACGGAGACCTGCACTACCCCGCCTCCTGCTGACAGATCACCAAACAAGACCATTTCCGCCAGCGGCTTTTTGATGTTTTCCTGAATGATGCGCGTCATGGGACGTGCGCCCATCAACTTGTCGTAGCCGTGTTCGACCAGCCAGCGGCGGGCATCATCATCTACCTGGATAGTGACCTGCTTGTCATCCAGCTGCGACTGCAGCTCGAACAGGAACTTGTCGACGACCGTCAACACGACCTCTTCCGGCAGCGGATTAAACTGCACGATGCTGTCCAGACGGTTGCGGAACTCCGGTGTGAACAGGCGATTGATTGCTTCCAGTGAATCGGTGCTGTTGTCCTGCTCGGTGAAACCAATAGAACGCTTGCTCATGTTTTCCGCACCGGCGTTGGTGGTCATCACCAGTATCACGTTGCGGAAATCGGCCTTGCGACCGTTGTTGTCGGTCAGCGCACCGTGATCCATCACCTGCAGCAACAGATTGAACAGGTCCGGGTGCGCCTTTTCGATTTCGTCGAGCAATACAACGGAATGTGGCGCCCTAGTCACCGCGTCAGTGAGCAAACCGCCCTGATCAAAGCCGACATAGCCCGGAGGAGCACCGATCAGGCGCGACACTGTGTGGCGTTCCATGTATTCCGACATGTCAAAGCGAATAAGCTCCAGGCCAAGCTGCTGGGCCAACTGCCGGCAGACTTCCGTTTTGCCGACACCCGTGGGACCTGCCAGCAAAAACGAGCCAATCGGCTTTTGCGGTTCCTTGAGGCCGGCGCGGGCCAGCTTGATGGCCGCTGACAAGGTGGAGATCGCCTGATCCTGACCGAATACCACCATTTTCAGATTGTCTTCCAGCTTGGCCAGCGTCTGCTTGTCATCTTTGGACACCGATTTCGGGGGAATCCGGGCAATCTTGGCGACAACAGCTTCAATGTCTTCGACATCCAGTACCGTCTTGCGGTCATCACCCTTTTGCAGACGCTGAAAGGCGCCCGCCTCGTCGATCACGTCGATGGCTTTGTCCGGCAGAAAACGGTCATTGATGTAGCGCGCCGCCAGCTCGGCAGCAGCTTTCAGAGCGGCGTCGGTATACTGCAGCTCGTGGAAGGCTTCAAAGCGCGACTTGAGCCCCTTCAATATGCCGTGGGCCTCGTCGACTGAAGGCTCAAGCACATCGATTTTCTGGAAACGACGGCTCAAGGCCCGATCTTTCTCGAATATACCGCGGTATTCCTGAAAGGTTGTTGAGCCTATGCAGCGCATTTGGCCCGAGGCCAGCAGGGGCTTGAGCAGGTTGGACGCGTCCATCACGCCGCCCGACGCGGCACCTGCACCGATGATGGTGTGGATTTCGTCGATAAACAGAATCGCGCCTTCGCGCTTTTTAAGGTCGGCAAGCAGGCCCTTAAAGCGCTTTTCAAAATCACCCCGGTATTTGGTGCCGGCTAACAGCGCCCCCAGGTCCAGGGAGTAAACCACACTCTCCTTGAGAATATCGGGGACGTCGCCCTCGACAATCAGCTTGGCCAGGCCCTCGGCAATGGCGGTTTTACCCACACCGCTTTCGCCCACCAGCAAGGGATTGTTCTTGCGACGCCGCGACAGAATCTGGGCAACGCGGGTCACTTCGTCCATGCGACCAACCAGCGGGTCTATGCGCCCGGCCTCGGCTTCTTCATTGAGGTTGACGGCAAACTGGTCGAGCGGCCGGTCTGACTGCGCCTCTGCGCCTTCCTCGTCGGATTTGGGAGCAGCCGAGCCGGGTTCGTCATCGGACACCCGGGATATACCGTGGGTGATGTAATTCACGATATCCAGACGGGCAATATTTTGTTGCTTGAGAAAATAAACCGCCTGGCTTTCCTGCTCGCTGAAAATAGCGACCAGAACATTGGCACCGGTCACTTCCTGCTTGCCGCTGGACTGGACATGGAACACGGCCCGCTGCAGCACTCGCTGGAAGCCCAGCGTGGGCTGAGTTTCGCGGTCCATTTGCTCGGAAGCGATCAGCGGCGTGGTCGCCTCTATGAACTCACTCAGGTCGAAGCGCAGTTGAGCAATATCTGCTCCGCAGGCTACCAACACCTTGTTAGCCGAATCGTTGTCAATCAACGCCAGCAACAGGTGTTCAACGGTCATGAATTCATGACCTTTGGTGCGGGCTTCCTTAAAGGCTTGGCCTAGTGTTGCTTCCAGATCTCTGCTCAGCATATTGCCCTGTACCTCTTAGTCGCTATCGCTGCTTTCTTCAATTTCCGCTAACAGCGGGTGCTCATTGTCCCTGGAATATTGATTCACCTGCGCAGCTTTAGTTTCAGCTATATCACGAGTATAGATGCCACAGACGCCTTTGCCCTGTGTGTGCACCGTCAACATTATGTGAGTCGCAGTATGCCGGTCCTTGTTAAAAAACTTCTGCAATACCTCAACCACAAACTCCATGGGGGTGTAGTCGTCGTTTATCAAAACCACTTTGTACAGTGGCGGCGACTTTACCTCCGGTTCAGCTTCTTGAACTGACAGACCGCCGCTATGGCGGTCCTCGTCCTCATTACCCTGGCCCGAGGAGACCCGAAACGCAGCGCTTGAGCCCTTTATACGTAAATATTGCATAGTAGATACAGCAATTTTGATATCCGTGAATTTTTGCGAATCGATACTCGGGCGTATTGACTGCCCGGCGCTTACCTGTATAAGTTAACTTAACTAAGGCATTGATAGCGAAGAACTTCTATAACAATCAGCTGCTGTAGTGCCTTAGTGAGCACAGGGATTTGCAGTATATCAAAAACGCATTATGGAAAAGACCTTATGAATACTGGCGTAGTCAAGTGGTTCAATAATGCCAAGGGGTACGGCTTTGTGGTAACCGAAAACTCCGAAGAGGATATTTTCGTTCACTACAGCGCCATAGACATGGAAGGCTACAAAACGCTTAAAGCCGGCCAGAGTGTCCAGTTCGATTTGGAACAGGGCCCCAAAGGCGTGCACGCAACCAATATCCGCTGCCTGGAAGCTGCGCAGAAAAAAAGCGAAGTTGCTTGAACGCCTGACTCGGCGCCGCGCATACTCCGCTTTTCTAAAGAACGCGCAGCTTTATGCTGCGCGCAGGGTTTGTATTAACCCATATTACTGATAACAGCCTTTCCGAACTCGGAACACTTCATCAGCTTTGCACCATCCATCAGGCGTTCAAAGTCGTAAGTGACTGTTTTCGCCTGAATGGCGCCGTTCATACCGTCGATGATCAGGTCAGCGGCTTCATTCCAGCCCAAGTGACGCAGCATCATTTCCGCAGACAGCACCAGTGAACCCGGGTTGACCTTGTCCTGACCGGCGTACTTCGGCGCGGTGCCGTGAGTCGCTTCGAACAGGGCCACGTTGTCGCTCAGGTTGGCACCTGGCGCAATACCAATACCACCGACCTGCGCCGCCAGGGCGTCGGACAGGTAGTCACCGTTCAGGTTCAGGGTAGCAATGACGCTGTACTCATCCGGGCGCAGCAGAACTTGCTGCAGCATGGCGTCAGCGATCACGTCCTTGATGATGATTTCATTGCCGGTGTTCGGATTCTTCATCTTCATCCAGGGGCCGCCGTCGAGCAGTTCGGCGCCAAACTCTTCACCGGCCAGCTCGTAACCCCAGTTCTTGAAGGCACCTTCGGTGAACTTCATGATGTTGCCTTTGTGCACCAGGGTCACTGAAGGCAGATCCTGATCAACCGCGTACTGAATGGCCTTGCGCACCAGACGCTTGGTGCCTTCTTCAGATACCGGTTTCACACCGATGCCAACTTCTTGAGGGAAGCGGATTTTGGTAACACCCATCTCTTCCTGCAGGAATTTAACGACCTTGTCGGCCTCTTCGGTGCCCGCTTGCCACTCGATACCGGCATAGATGTCTTCGGAGTTCTCACGGAAGATAACCATGTTGGTTTTGCCGGGCTCTTTAACCGGTGAAGGCACGCCTTCAAACCAGCGAACCGGGCGCTGGCAGACATAGAGGTCCAGCTCCTGACGCAGCGCCACGTTCAGCGAGCGGAAACCGCCGCCTACGGGTGTTGTCAGCGGGCCTTTAATGGCGACAACGTATTCTTTGATTGCGTCCAGCGTTTCAGCCGGAAACCAGTCGCCGTCGTACAGCTCAGCGGCTTTTTCGCCTGTGTAGATTTCCATCCAGCTAATTTTCTTGCTGCCACCGTAGGCTTTTTCAATCGCCGCATCGACAACATCGATCATGACCGGAGTGATATCGACACCGATGCCATCTCCTTCGATAAAAGGAATAATTGGCCGATCGGGGACGTTAAGGGAAAGATCCGCATTCACGGAAATTTTCTCACCCTCTGCAGGCACCTTGATGTGTTGGTATCCCATTCTTGACTCCATGGATTATCTGTTTTTCAGTGAGGCCTTTGGTATGCCGGTAGGCAAAAGGCGACGTATCATATCAATTTATAGTGACTATTTCCTGTCTAATTAATGAGCAACCCTGAGCCACGCCATGAGTAAGCTAATACTGTTCAACAAGCCGTATCAGGTGCTCTGCCAGTTCCGCGCCAACGACGAGCGCCAAACACTGGCAGATTACATCCACGCACCTGATGTCTATGCGGCTGGCCGGCTCGACTACGACTCCGAGGGCCTGCTCATTCTGACAGACGATGGCAGGTTACAGACACAGATTAGCCATCCCAAGCACAAATTACCAAAAACCTATCAAGTTCAGGTAGAGGGTGAGGTCGGGGATGAGGCGATTGAACGTCTTCGCGGGGGGATCACCCTGAATGACGGACCCACCCGGCCCTGCCGCGCAAAACGAATACGTCCGCCCAATTTGTGGCCGCGAAACCCGCCGATTCGCGAACGCGCCAATATCCCGACAACCTGGCTGGAGCTCGAAATCAGCGAGGGCCGTAATCGCCAAGTGCGACGCATGACCGCTGCGGTGGGGCACCCTACCCTGCGCCTGGTGCGCATCGCTATCGGCAACTGGCGGCTCGACCAGCTGCAGCCGGGCGAGTTTCGACAGGAACAAGTGCACGCAGCACAAAGCCCTCGGCGACGCCCTACATCCCCTCGGCGTAAACGCGTATAATCGCGCCTTTATTTTTTAATGGTTTACGCAGAGTTCTTCATGACCGATGACCGACCGTGGCACGCCCACGTAACCGTAGCCACCGTGATCGAGCAAAACGGCCGCTTTCTTGTGGTTGAGGAATTCGCCGACGGCAAGCGGGTCATCAATCAGCCCGCCGGGCATCTGGAGCAGGAAGAAAGCCTGACGGAAGCTGCCCGCCGGGAAGTACTTGAGGAAACCGGCTACGATTGCCGCATCGACGGCGTGGTCGGCACTACGCTTTATAAGGCGGCCAACGGGGTAACTTATTACCGAACCAGCTTCTTCGGTACCGCAGAGCAGCAGCGACCCGACGCCCAACTCGACGAGGGGATTATTCAGCCACTGTGGCTGAGCCGCGAGGAATTGCAGGCACGGGAAGCTGACTTGCGCAGCCATCTGGTACTTGCCACCATCGACCAGTACCTTCAGGGGCATCGCTATCCGCTGGAGCTGATTTACGGATGACGGTCTCACAGAAAGAAAAAGTTATCGTCGGCATGTCCGGCGGCGTCGACTCTTCGGTAACCGCACTGCTTCTGCTGGAACAGGGCTACCAGGTTGAAGGCCTGTTCATGAAGAACTGGGACGAAGACGACGGCACCGAATATTGCACCGCCAAGGAAGACTACGCAGACGCCCAAGCGGTCTGTGACAATATTGGCATCAAACTGCACGGTGCCAACTTTGCCGCCGAATACTGGGACAATGTGTTCGAGCACTTTCTGGACGAATACAAGGCTGGCCGCACCCCGAACCCGGACATCCTCTGCAATCGCGAAATCAAGTTTAAAGCCTTTCTTGACTATGCCCTGATGCTGGGCGCCGACTTGATCGCCACCGGCCACTACGCCCGTCGCGACGCGCAGGGGCGCCTGCTCAAGGGGCTCGATAGCAACAAGGATCAAAGCTATTTTCTGCACGCTGTCAGCAGCCGGGAGTTTGCCAAGACCTTATTTCCGGTCGGCGAACTCGAGAAAGCCGAGGTGCGCGCCATTGCAGAAAAGCACGGCCTGGTCACCCACAACAAAAAAGACAGCACCGGCATCTGTTTTATCGGTGAGCGCCGCTTCAAGGATTTTCTGCAGACCTACCTGCCGGCCCAGCCCGGTGATATTGAAGATCTGGACGGACGTGTTATCGGCTCCCACAGCGGCCTGATGTATCACACCATCGGCCAGCGACAGGGGCTGGGCATCGGCGGCGTGGCGGGTACCGACGACGCGCCCTGGTATGTGGTCGACAAGGACCTGAAACGTAACGTGCTGCTGGTCACCCAGGGAAGCAACCACCCGGCCCTGTTTAAAACAGCGCTGCGCACGGCCAAGCCTCACTGGATTGCCGATATCCCGCAGTTGCCGCTGCGCTGTGCCGCCAAGACCCGCTATCGCCAGCCGGATCAGGCCTGTTCTGTACACCCGGACGAGTCCGGTCTGACAGTGATATTTGATGAGCCTCAGCGCGCCATTACGCCTGGGCAATCAGTGGTGTTTTATCAGGGCGAGGTCTGTCTTGGCGGAACGGTCATTGAGGAAGCATTCAACCACAACAACACCACCGCGGGAGAAGTGCGGGCATGAGCGAACAGGGTCTACGCGAACAGGTTCTGGCACTTGCTGGGGTTTGCCAGAGCGTTGCGCTGGTGGACTCCATCGCCCGCACCGGCAACGCAGAGCCGGCAGCCTTTGAGGCCTGTCTGCGCAGCCTGTTTGCCTTCTCGACTCAATCACCCGCAGAGGCCTATGGCGGCATTGAGAATCTGGAGTTGGGCCTGCGCAAGCTGCACGACCTGCTCAGTGGCACCCGCAGTGCCAGTGACCGGGAAATGGTGCGCTATGTCATTGGCATTACCCATCTGCAGCGCCAGCTGGAAAAACAGCCGGACGCTGGTGCCATCGTGCGCTCAAGGCTGGCTCATGTGGAAAAAGGCATGCAGCTTAATGGGAAAAATATCAATGACTTGTCGTCACCTATTGCTGCAGTTTATAAAGATACAATCAGCAACTTCAAGTTTCGCTTGAAGGTTAATGGCAGCGCCCAGCAGCTGCAGAATGCTCACAATGCCGACCGGATCCGCGCCCTGCTGCTTGCCGGCATTCGCGGCGCTTATCTATGGAAGCAGCTGGGTGGCAGGCGCCGTCATTTTCTGTTCAAGAAAAACCAGATTCTCACCACGCTGCGCGAGATACTGCAGCAGGATATTCCCCACTGACGCGGGCCGCGCTCTGCGGTAGAATTGCGGCCTTTCAAAATCCCCGCACTGCAAGGAAACCTTCATGGACTTGACGGCACTCTCCGCCATTTCTCCCATCGACGGCCGCTACGGCAGCAAAACAGCTGACCTGCGTCCGATTTTCAGTGAATACGGTCTGATCAAATACCGGGTTGAAGTGGAAGTCCGCTGGCTGCAACAACTCGCCAACCATCCCGGCATTCCCGAATTGAAACCGCTGTCCAGCGAAGCCAACGCCCTGCTGGAAACTCTGGTGAGCGGTTTTAACGAGGAACACGCCCAGCGTGTCAAAAGCATTGAGCGCACTACTAACCACGATGTCAAAGCCGTCGAGTACCTGATCAAGGAAACCATTGCCGACAACGCCGAACTGGCCGCCGGCAGCGAGTTTGTGCACTTTGCCTGCACCTCGGAAGATATCAACAACCTGTCTCACGCCCTGATGCTGAAAGCCGGGCGCGACTATGTGGTTGCCAAGGCACAAACCATCATCGATGCCTTGGTGAAACTGGCTCATGAACTGGCCGAGGTACCGATGTTGTCGCGCACACACGGCCAATCCGCCAGCCCGACTACCATGGGCAAGGAAATTGCTAATGTGGTGGCGCGACTGCGCCGTCAGCTCGATGCCATCAAACAGGTTGAACTCCTAGGTAAAATCAACGGCGCCGTGGGCAACTATAACGCCCATATTTCGGCCTACCCCGATCTGGACTGGGCAGCTAATGCGCAAAGCTTTGTAGAGTCACTGGGCCTGACCTGGAACCCCTACACCACCCAGATCGAACCCCACGACTACATCGCTGAGCTGTTTGACGCGATTGCCCGCTTTAACACCATCCTGATCGACTTTGATCGGGATATCTGGGGCTATATCTCGCTCGGTTACTTCAAGCAGCGAACCGTAGAAGGCGAAGTGGGTTCTTCGACCATGCCGCACAAGGTCAACCCTATCGACTTTGAGAACTCTGAAGGCAACCTCGGTATAGCCAATGCGATTCTGGGTCACCTATCGAGCAAGCTGCCGGTGTCCCGCTGGCAGCGCGACCTGACCGACTCCACTGTACTGCGCAATATGGGTGTAGGCATGGCTTACAGCCTGATCGCCTATGAAGCGAGCCTGAAAGGCATCGGTAAACTCCAGATCAACACCGCTCGCATCAGCGAAGACCTGGATGCGGCCTGGGAAGTCCTGGCCGAACCGATTCAAACCGTGATGCGTCGCTATAGCGTCGAGCAGGCCTACGAAAAGCTGAAAGCCCTGACCCGTGGGCATACCATCGATCAGGCAGCTATTCAGGCCTTTGTCGCCACGCTGGATATTCCAGAGCAGGCCAAAGCCGAACTGCAGGCCCTGACCCCGGCCAGTTACATTGGTAACGCAGCCGCCCAGGCGCGCGCCATTTAATGGCCCTGGCCGGGTTCGACGCCGCAGACTTTCTGCGCAACTACTGGCAACAGAAGCCCCTGCTGATTCGGCAGGGCTTACCCGGCTATCGCAGTCCTATAGACGGCAATGATCTGGCTGGAATTGCCTGTGAAGAGGATGCCGAAGCACGCCTCGTTTCCGGTAAGGACAGTGTCTGGCAACTGCGCAACGGCCCCTTCGACGAAGAGGATTTTTCAGATCTTCCCGCCAGTCACTGGACCTTACTGGTGCAGCGCGTTGACCATTGGGTCGAAGAAATCGCCGAGCTGATCGGGGAATTTGATTTCTTGCCTCAGTGGCGCATAGAAGATGTCATGGTCAGCTACGCAGTTACCGGCGGCGGTGTCGGCCCCCATTTTGATCGCTATGATGTGTTTCTTATTCAGGGCAGCGGACGGCGCGAGTGGCGAATTGGTCAGCATTGCAGTGAATCTGACAATCTTATGGAAGAGCAACCTCTGCGCTTGCTGCACGACTTTCAGGAACGCGAACGTCACGTGCTCGAGCCTGGCGATATTCTCTACATGCCGCCGGGTGTCGCCCATTGGGGCTCTGCGCTGGACGATGAGTGCATCACCCTGTCGATCGGTTTTCGCGCGCCTTCCCTCAACCAGATTCTCGAGCGCTGGTTCGACACCCTGAGCAGCAAACTGAACGAAGACCAGCGCTATCGCGATATTGAGGCAACCCTGGATGCCGGGCAGCAACTGACTGGCGCCCACATCGACCAACTTCAATCACTACTGAAAGGCCCTCTGAACGATCAGGAAGCCCTGCTGCAAAGTTTTGGCGAGCTTGTTACCGAACCTGCCGGTGACTACCTGCCACAATCTGGCCCCCGCGAAGTACCCGCCGCGGCAGTCGCCCGGGCGCTGGATTCGCGCATGACCCTCTACTGCGGTGAGCCCCGCAACCTGCTGTTCAGCAACGGCATGAGCCTGGCGGTAAAACCGGAAGCCGCCCCCCTGCTCGCTGAAATCTGTGAATGCCCGCCCGGCGGCGTGATAAAGGCGCAACTCTGGACGGCACTGCTGAAAGCCAGCCCACAAGCTGCCAGCTTTCTTCTGTCTACGGGTACGGTATTATCAGATCCGGATTAAACTTTTTTGCTGACAATGTCATTATGTACCCATGAACATAATAGACGCTGAATGGAAAACCCACCGGGATCAACTGCGCGCCGTAAGACACGAAGTCTTTGTCGAAGAACAATCGGTTCCCGAAGATCTGGAGTGGGATGGCAAAGATGATCACGCGTATCACTGGCTGGCCCTGGATGGCGACAAGCCGGTCGGCACCGTGCGCATGTTGGCGGACGGTCATATCGGCCGCATGGCAGTACTAAAGCCCTATCGATCTAAAGGCATTGGCGAAGATCTCCTCGCCCACGCACTACACTGCGCCAAAAAGCTGAACATGCGTGAAGCCTGGCTGCACAGTCAGGAGCAGGCCATTGGCTTTTATGAAAAATTCGGCTTTGTCGCCTACGGCCCGCAATTTATGGACGCAGGCATTCCCCACCAATCGATGCGCTTCCTTCTGCGGCATCAGTCCATTCTCGGGCAAGACAGCGGCCGACAAGCCATAAACGAGCTGTCAGACAGCGCAGTCTCCATGCTAAGCCAGTGCCGTCATCAAGTACGTATTTTCAGCGAATGCCTGAACCCCGCCGCCTACGACAATGAAGCTGTTCGCAATGCACTTTCAGATCTGGCGCGACGGCATAAATCCACTGAAGTCCGTCTGCTGGTGCTGCGCCCGGATCTTCTCGCATCGACCGGTCACCGCCTGGTGGAATTGCATCGTCGCCTGAATTCCTCCATTCAACTGCGGGTACTGGCGGAAGAACAAGCCGGCAAAGTCGATGAAGAATTTTTGGTCGCCGATCATTGTGGCTTGATAGTCTCACTGCGCCATACTCCGGGAACACACTGGGCAGATTTCAACAACCGTCCGCTGGCTCAAAACTACACACTGCAATTTGATCAGCTCTGGCATCAAGCGAAGGAGGATGTTCGGTTTCGCCGCCTCAGCCTATAAGCCTTCCAGCATTAAAAAAAAAACCAAAGCAAATACCTTCTCGCCCGGCATTGCAAAATACCCAACAATTTTCACTCAGTTTCTGCAACACATCTTTTAATTTTATTTTAATTCCTGTTTAATGCGCGCAGTTTTTATGCAATAAGGATTGTGTTATATGCCGCGCACTAAAAAAGCCCCAGCCAAAAAAGCCATCAGCAAGAAAGCACCTGCCAAAAAAGTTACCGCAAAAAAAGTTACCGCAAAAAAATCTCCAGCTAAAACAACCAAGCGCGTCGTTGCCAACAAAACGTCGGCCGCTAAAACCTCTGAAGTCATCAAACTGGTTGCCAATCTCGAAAAGGAGCTTGCATCGGTTGAAGCGCAACTGGACAAACTCCAGGCCAAAGTTGGCAAAAGCGAAGCCAAACAGTTAAAAGCTGCCGAAACCCTGAAAGCTAAGCGTAATGCCGCCAAGGATAAACCGACTGCAGCCAAAAAAGCCGCGGTAGAAAAAGCCCGTGCGGCCGTCTCCGCCGCCCGCGAAGAAGTTCGAGCCAGCAAAAAAGCGGTTGTTGCCAAACGCGCAGAGCTGAAAAAAGCCAAAGCAAAACTCGCCAAGGCAAATACTGCCTCTAAAGTTGTGGCCAACGCTCAAGCGAAACTGGAAAGCAGCACCGCCAAAGCCATCGCCCGCATTCAGGCAAAAGCCGACAAGCAAATTGCCGCATTGCGTAAAAAGGCAGACCGTGAACTGGCCCGCCGCGAGAAAGCTGCGCTTAAGTCTGCCCAAAGCACTCAGCGTCGCAAGCGCAAAGCCAAAGTGGCTGCAGCTCCCGTAGCCGTAGAGACCGAAGCAACCCCCGCTCAGTCCAACTGAGCCAAGGCCCCCGCCTCAACATGCCTTGGGGCGAGGGGCTTGCCCTTCCAACTCAGCCTTCTACCGTAGTACCGCCACCGATTTCAATTGCGCCCAAACGGCCCTTCCCGGCTGAAGTTCCAGCGTATGCACCGAGCGTCGGGTAAGCCTTGCCAGAATGCGGGTCTCACCCAAAACCAGCGTCACCAGCGCCATGGCACTGTCGGCTGTTTCACTGATTGCCTCAACCTGAGCCGGCAAACGATTGACGATGCTGGACGCCCCGGGCTCGTCCAGTGCCAGACTCACATCCCTTGCCAGCACGCGGATCCGCAGGTTTTTTCCCAGATGATCGCCGTTATCGCGAATCCACAGGCTGCCACCGGCAAATTCAACACGAACCAGATGCCAGTCATCATCGCGCTCAAGTACACGAGCCTCCAGAACCACACCCGCCTCATCGTGCTGCGAAAGCGAAATATCGGTACGCGTCAGAACCGCACACAGCGCATCGTTTGCGACAATACGGCCGGCTTCCATAACAACCAGCTGGTCCGCAAGCCGGGCGATTTCATCGAGTGAATGACTGACATACAGTACCGGTGCGCTGAACTCTTCGTGCAAACGTTCAAGGTAAGGCAGTATTTCTTGCCGGCGCCCGGCATCGAGTGCGGACAATGGCTCATCCAGAAGCAGTAAACCGGGGCGTGTTAACAAGGCGCGGGCAATGGCCACGCGCTGCCTTTCACCACCCGACAGAGCATCGGTCGAACGAGACAACAAGGGCCCTATTCCCATCAGGCCGATCACCTGTTGAAGATAGCAGCTGTCTTTGTCACGACTGCGCCGCCAGGCGAATTTCAGGTTTCCTTCGACATTCAAGTGAGAAAAAAGACTCGCCTCCTGAAAAACATAGGCCAGTGAGCGCTGGTGTGTGGGAACAAACTGTCGGTCGTTTTGCCAGACCGTGTCGTTCAGCTTCAGAAAGCCACCGCCAGAGCGATGCAAACCGGCAATACAACGCAACAAGGTAGTTTTTCCCGAGCCGGATGCACCGTAAATCGCTGAAATACCGCGATCGGGCAACTCGAGATCAACCTTTAGCGAAAAGCGGCTGTCGAAGGCCAACTCAAAGCGAGCCTGTAAGCCTGTCCCAGTGCTCACAATCTGAAATCCGCTCGAGCTTGCGGCGCCATTCGGTGTTGCACCGCATACAGCGCAAGCAGCACCAAAAATGAAAAGAGCAGTAGCCCGCCAGAAAGCCGGTGCGCGCCGGCATAGTCGAGCGCTTCCACGTGATCGTAAATCAGTACAGATAAAACACGGGTTTCTTCCGGGATATTGCCGCCAATCATCAGCACCACACCGAACTCACCCAGAGTATGGGCAAAGCCCAGCACGGCCGCGGTGATAAAACCGGCCCGGGCCTGCGGCAACAGCACGGTAAAAAATCGATCAACCGGGCCAGCGCCCAGCGTTGCCGCAACTTCCAAAGGCCGCTGGCCCACGGCTTCTATGGCGTTGTGAATCGGTTGCACAACAAAGGGCAGTGAATAGATCATCGAGCCGATAACCAGGCCCTCGAAACTAAAAGCAAGTGAGCCAAGGCCCAGCCCCTGTGTGAGCTGCCCGATAAAGCCCGACGGCCCCATGGCGACAAGCAGGTAAAAACCCAGCACGGTCGGAGGCAACACCAGCGGCAGCGCTACAACAGCAGACACCGGGCCTTTTAACCAGGAACGCGTTCGCGCCAACCAGTAGGCCAGTGGTGTTGCAAACAGTAAAAGTAGAAAGGTCGCGCTGCAGGCAAGTTGCAGTGTTAGCCAGACTGCCTGCCATTCGGATTCCGTTAGCCCCATGGTCTCTCTATTGTGAAATAGCAGTCGGGCAGCGACTGCAAAACCGTTTTTTCCTTAGGAAGCTAGTGTGCGGTATCACCTATACCAACTCAAGATCCGTCGCCCTTGGCGCGCCAAATCAGTGCAAACCACCTGATTCCGAATAGTACCAACAGTGCACTTTTGGCACCAAGCTTGCGCACCGACGCAAAATCCTCTCTTACCAAAATGGCGCAAATGTACCTTACCTCATTGTTTTTTATGCAGTAATCCGGCTTGGCACAGTCGTTGCTGTAGGACATACAAAACCAGCTGGCATTTTATCCGGGCACCAGGACTGCAGCCGAAGGCCCCCACACCAGCATCAAGGAGATTGTTATGTCGTTCAGGTACAAGCAGTGGTTCACGTCGATCGCAGCATCTGTGTTGCTCGGCAGCGCCACGTTTACGCAGGCCGCTGAGCCCGAGAAGGAAGAACTCAAGTTCGGGTTTATCAAACTCACCGATATGGCCCCATTGGCCATCGCTTACGAAAAAGGTTTTTTTGAGGACGAAGGGCTTTACGTAACCCTGGAAGCGCAGGCCAACTGGAAAGTGCTGCTGGATCGTGTCATTGATGGCCAGCTCGATGGCGCACACATGTTGGCTGGGCAGCCTCTAGGCGCGACCATTGGTTTTGGCACTCAGGCCCATATCATTACAGCTTTCAGTATGGACCTGAACGGCAACGGTATAACCGTTTCCAACGACATCTGGGAACAGATGAAACCCCACATTCCCAAGCAGGCTGATGGCAAACCGGTCCATCCGATCAAGGCCGATTATCTCAAGCCTGTGGTTGATAAGTACAAGGCTGAAGGCAAGCCTTTCAAAATGGGAATGGTTTTCCCGGTATCGACGCACAACTACGAGCTGCGTTACTGGCTGGCGGCCGGCGGCATTCACCCGGGCTACTACGCACCGAAAAAAGGTGACACCAGTGGCATGATAAACGCCGATGCCCAACTTTCCGTAACCCCGCCACCGCAAATGCCCTCCACCATGGAGGCAGGCACCATCTACGGTTACTGCGTAGGCGAGCCCTGGAACCAGCAAGCCGTATTCAAAGGCATCGGTGTACCGGTTATCACGGACTACGAAATCTGGAAGGACAATCCTGAAAAAGTCTTTGGCGTGAGCAAGGCCTGGGCTGACAAATACCCGCAAACCCACATTGCGGTGGTCAAAGCCATGATTCGCGCGGCCCAGTGGCTCGACGCCGACAGCAACGCCAATCGGCCTGAAGCGGTGAAGATTCTCTCCAAACCTTATTACGTGGGCGCCGATGCGGAAGTTATCGCGAACTCCATGACCGGCACCTTCGAATATGAAAAAGGCGACAAGCGTCCGGTACCGGATTTCAACGTATTCTTCCGCTATAACGCCACCTACCCTTACTACTCCGATGCAATCTGGTATCTGACCCAGATGCGCCGCTGGGGTCAGATCCCTGACCACAAACCGGACAGCTGGTATATGGAGACCGCCAAGAAAGTATACCGTCCGGATATCTATCGCGCGGCCGCTGAAGAACTGATCGCCGACGGCGTAATGAAAGCCAGCGACTTCCCGGAATTTGCCAAGGAAAGCGGCTTTAAACCGCCACAAAAAGAGTTTATCGACGGCGTCACCTACGACGGCACCAAGCCAAACGATTACCTCAAAAAATTCAACATTGGTCTAAAAGGAAAGGACGAAGTGTGATCTTTCCTCTCGCTTAGAGAGACGGTTGGGGTGAGGCCTGGTGCTTCACCCCAGCTATCGGAAAGAAAGCACGTATAGGGAGACATCATGTTTAAACAAAAAACCATCGGTTTTTTCGAAGTCGCAGGCTTTCGCTGGATGGTTCCGGTGGTCAAACTGGCATTTTGGGAAGAGCCGAAAGAACAATCCCGCCAGCTGGGCAATCTGATTGGTTTACCCCTGCTTGCGATAGCTTTGTTTTTGTTTTTATGGGCTGCAGGCGCCGCCCAGGTCGATACCAGCCTGGGTAAATTGCCGGGGCCAACAGCGGTTCTGGATGCCGGTAAAACCCTGTACGCAGAACATAAAGAAGAGCGCGCCAAACAGGACGCTTTCTATGAGCGTCAGGAAAAACGCAATGCGAAAAAATTGGAGCGCAACCCGGAAGCGACCATCAAGTGGCGCAGCTATACCGGTAACGCGACCTTTATCGACCAGATTTTTACCAGTCTGAAAACGGTTTTCACCGGTTTTATCGTCGCTTCATTAATTGCGGTTCCGGTGGGTATTGCCTGCGGCCTGAGCCCCGGCCTTAACACCGCTATTTCTCCGATTATCCAGATACTCAAACCGGTCTCGCCTCTGGCCTGGCTGCCTATTGTAACCATGGTGGTGAGCGCGGTTTACGTCAGCGATGATCCACTGCTGGCCAAATCCTTTGTCAACTCAGCGATCACCGTCACCCTGTGCTGTATGTGGCCAACCCTGATCAATACTGCGGTGGGCGTGGCCAACATCGATCAGGATCTACTGAATGTGGGACGCGTTATCCGCCTCGGCTGGTTTACCCGGGTGCGAAAAATTGCGATTCCCGCCGCCCTGCCGATGATTTTTACCGGTTTGCGTATTTCACTAGGGATCGGCTGGATGGTGTTGATTGCCGCCGAAATGCTGGCGCAAAACCCCGGGCTGGGAAAATTTGTCTGGGATGAGTTTCAGAACGGCAGCTCGCAGTCACTCGCGCGGATCATGTTTGCTGTGGTCACTATCGGTTTTATCGGCTTTGTACTCGACTGGCTGATGCTGACAGTGCAAAAAGTTATATCCCATGAAGATGTAAAAAGTTGAGGAGAACCCCATGAACCCCTATGTTGATCTGTCACATCTGACCATGGAATTTCCGACGCCAAAGGGCCCGTTCTGCGCGCTGGATAAAGTAGATTTGAAAATCCAGAAAGGCGAATTCATTTCCCTCATTGGCCATTCGGGCTGCGGCAAATCCACCGTCCTGAATATTATTGCCGGCCTGTATCAAGCGACCAAAGGCGCGGTGGTATTGGAAGGAAAAGAGGTCAATGAACCAGGGCCTGAGCGTGCGGTAGTGTTTCAGAACCACTCACTGTTTCCCTGGCTGACCGCTTACGAGAACATCGAAATTGCCGTCAAACAGGTGTTCAAAGGGAAAAAGAGCAAAGCCGAAATGCGCGAGTGGGTCCTGCACAATTTGGCACTGGCGCATATGGATCACGCCGCACACAAATACCCCTCGGAGCTGTCCGGCGGGATGAAGCAGCGTATTGGTATCGCTCGTGCACTGGCAATGGAACCGAAAGTCCTGCTGATGGATGAACCCTTTGGTGCGTTGGACGCCCTGACCCGTGCTCACCTGCAGGACTCGCTGATGGAAATCCAGAACGAGCTCAATAACACAGTGGTGATGATCACTCATGATGTCGACGAAGCTGTGCTGCTCTCCGACCGTATTGTCATGATGACGAATGGGCCAGCGGCGACCATCGGCGACATCCTGGCTATCGAACTTGAGCGTCCGCGTGATCGCCTGTCACTGGCCAGCGATGCCCAGTACAACGAATACCGGGCGGCGGTGTTGCGCTTTCTCCATCAACGGCACTCAAATCCCGCCCAGAAAAAAAGTGCTAAACCGTCGGCTGCTCCGACCAATGCCGTTGATCAGGCAGCATGATGGGCAGACCGGTGATGTCAGTAGAAAAAACAGACGTCAAATTGGGCCATATCCCGCTAACAGACTGCGCGCCGTTTGCGGTGGCCAAAGAGAAAGGCTTTTTCGACGAGCAGGGTTTGAACGTATCGCTCAGCCGAGAACACTCTTGGGCAAGCATTCGCGATAAAGTCGGGCTCGGCGTACTCGATGGCGCGCAGATGCTGGCCAGCATGCCGGTCGCCGCTCGATTGGGTGTGGCCGGTCCAAGGCTGGATATGGTGACCGGCTTTGTTTTGGACCTCAACGGCAACGCCATCACCCTCAGCAAACGTCTGTATTCCGCCGTGGTCGCGACGGATCCGGACGCCGGCTTTTCGCCCCTGGCCGCAAGCAAGGCGCTGAACCTGGTCATTCGCGCGAACGCCCAGAACAAACGACCGAAACTCCGCTTCGGAGTGGTTTTTCCAGTCTCAACCCAAAACTACGAGCTGCGCTACTGGCTGGGCTGCGGTGGCACCAATCCCGACTTAGATGTCGAGATAGTCGTTATTCCGCCGCCGGATATGGTGGATCACCTTAAATCCGGGGATATCGACGGCTATTGCGTGGGCGAGCCCTGGAATACCGTTGCGGTGCGTGCTGGACTGGGCCACGTTGTCGCCACCAAGTATGAACTTTGGAATAACAGTCCGGAAAAAGTCTTTGCGGTGTCACGAAGCTGGTCAGAGACTTACCCGGGCACGCACCGCGCGATCATACGCGCGCTGATGAAAGCCTGCGCCTGGCTCGACCAGAGTGAAAACCGCTTGGTTGCCGCGGAGATACTCACCAAGTGCGGTTATATTGATCAGGAACTGGAAACCGTTGCGCTTTCCCTGTGTGGTATCCACCAGCGACATCCAGATCGCCCCCCCGAAGATGCACCGGATTTTCACGTATTCAACCGCTACAGCGCGAATTTCCCCTGGCTGAATCAGGCCGAGTGGTTTATCGCCGAGATGTACCGCTGGGGCCAATTGAAAAACCCGGTGAGCATCAGCTGCATTGCTGAAGAGGTGTATTTGCCGGAACTCTATCGCGAGGTTGCCGCCGAGCTGGGCGTACCCTGCCCTGCAATCAATCGCAAAACTGAAGGAAACCTGAGCCCGCAGATGCTGCAAAACTTTACTCCCCACCTGGGGCCCAATCAGTTTATTGACGGCAAACGTTTCGATGTAGGCAAGGTCTTACGTTACCTGGAACAACACGAGCTCAGTCAAGCCAATATCTCCGAGTTAAGGCAACGCAATGAAACCGTCAGTTAACGCCGCCCCCCTTCGCGCCCTGTTGATCGGCGTCAACTCGACGCGATCAGAGAAACTGTTGCCACTGCTGGAAAACCTCGGTATCGACCTGCTGCCGAAAGAGCACGCCCGCCCCGACCTTTATCAATTACTGCAAGTGCAGCAACCGGACCTGATATTTGTGGATGTAAACTCCCCGGCCCGGGATACGTTGGAGCATGTCGTATCCTCTGACCCTAACCTGCCCCAACCTGTGGTAAATGCCGATGGAGATTTACGAATCAGCTTGCGTCGACTTGCGGGAGACATCGATATCAGTCTTTACGTCAGAAATACGGTGTCCCCCGCCCTGCTCCAGGCACTGATCGATATCACTATCAGCCACTGCCACAGTTTTGACGTGGTGCGTCACGAAATTGCGCTGTTACAGGCACACGAGAACACAGAATTGATTCGCGAGGCGATCCACTGAGCAGGAGGCGCCCAGCAGTTAATGTGGCGCCCCCGAATGAAAGCGAAACTCTCTGTCTGGCGCCAGAATAAGCTCGGCTTCTTTCTCTGCGAAAAAGTCGATTCTGGCATCGACGTCGCTGGCGTCAACACCCGCTTCTTTGGCGTATTGGCGCGCCAGTTTTAAGTAGTCCATAAAGTGACGGGATTCAGAGCGCAATAGTGAGGTGTAAAAGTCGGCAAGCTCCGCGTCGAGCAGCGGCGCCAATTGATCAAAACGCTCGCAGGAGCGAGCTTCGATAAACGCACCAACAATCAGCACATCAATCAGCTTGCCGGGTTCAGAAGTGCGCATAAACTCACGCAGCCCACCGGCATAGCGCGCCGAGCTGAGCTGTATGTAGTCGATATTGCGCTTTTGCATAATCGCCAGAACCTGTTCAAAGTGACGCAATTCCTCGCGCGCCAGCTTTGACATGCGCTGCAGCAGATCGGGCTTGTCCACGTAGCGGTACATCAGATTGAGTGCTGTAGATGCTGCTTTCTTCTCGCAATTAGCATGATCAATCAACAAGATAGACTGATTATCTAAAGCAGATTCAAGCCACGACTGTGGCGTTGCACAGGCGAGAAAATCTTTAACAGGCTGGATATCAACGGTCTTCATGAAGAGGCTACAACAGCACGCAGAAACGGCGCGCAAGTATAACAGACAGGCCTCAAACCACGACCTTCATATAGCGATCGTAATGAGCTTCTGAAAGAATGTAGAACTCCCGGTCGATCATATCCCTGAGTTGAGTCAGCGGCACATCCCGATATTGGGCGTCAATATCCAGACCAAACTCCGCCGGATCTACGATTTGTGTGGCACCGGCTTTTAACAAGGTAAAAGCCCAGATTTCGGGCCGTTTGTGGGCCTTATAACGAATCTGTTGCGTTTGCAGCTGCCATTCCAACAGAGCGGCATCCACAATCTGAAGTTTATTCGCAACAACCTGTGACAGAAATTCGTCCAGTCGTCGGTCAACCGCCTGTTTCTGTTCCTCGCTGTAGCCGTTCCAGTCGATAACCTCGTGGGCAAAACGCTTACAGCCCCGGCAGACGGCGTCGCCCAGTGCCGTTGAACATACGCCAATACAAGGGGTGGTAACGCGAGGCATTGTGCTCTGGCGCGCAGAGGATGGACTCACCACGGGAGAATCTCCGGTTTATTCACAGCAGAAACGGCGGCTATAACGGTAACTGTAGTCGCCCAGAGTGACAAGTCCTGCCTTTGCCTCTTAGCGAACTGGTTGATTTACAGTATAATTGCGCACCTTTCGACGTCGATGATGGGCATCGATAGCCCCGGCAGCTGGCGATCCCGGCTGCTTTTGGGTACCGAAATTGCGACCAGAGGAGCTTAACTGTGCTTGAAGCCTACCGCGAACACGTTGCTGAGCGTGCTGCACTGGGTATCCCCCCGAAACCCCTTAACCCCGAGCAAGTCGCCGCCTTGGTGGAACTGCTGAAAAACCCGCCGGCGGGTGAAGAAGCCACTCTGGTGGAACTGATTTCCGAGCGCGTACCGCCGGGTGTTGACGAAGCTGCCTACGTAAAAGCCGGCTTTCTTTCCGCCATTGTCAAAGGCGAAGCCAGCTCTCCCCTGATAGATCGCTCCAAGGCCGTTACTCTGCTGGGCAACATGCACGGTGGCTACAACATCGTCACCCTGGTTGAACTGCTCGATGACAGTGAACTGGCCGCCCAGGCCGCCGAGGAACTCAAGCACACCTTGCTGATGTTTGACGCCTTCCACGACGTGGAAGAAAAAGCCAAAGCCGGCAACGAGTACGCTAAGGCCGTTATGCAGAGCTGGGCCGACGGCGAGTGGTTTACCAAGCGCGACAAGGTGGCTGAGTCCATCAAGGTTGCCATCTTCAAGGTAACTGGCGAAACCAACACCGACGATCTGTCCCCTGCCCCCGATGCCTGGAGCCGTCCGGACATCCCTCTGCACGCGCTGGCCATGTACAAAATGAAGCGCGACGGCCTTGAGCCCGAAGAGCCCGGCGTTCGCGGCCCAATGGCTCAAATCAAGGAAATCCAGGACAAGGGCCTGCCGGTTGCCTTCGTCGGCGATGTGGTCGGTACCGGTTCATCGCGCAAATCTGCCACCAACTCCGTTCTGTGGTTCTTCGGCGACGAAATGCCCGGCACTCCGAACAAGAAATCCGGCGGTATCTGTATCGGCAACAAAGTCGCTCCGATTTTCTACAACACTATGGAAGACGCCGGCGCACTGGTCTTTGAAGCCCCCGTTGACGACCTGAACATGGGCGACATCGTTGAAATCCGCCCCTACGACGGCAAGATCCTGAACGAAGCCGGCGAGACCATCTCCGAGTTTGAGCTGAAGTCCGACGTGCTGCTGGACGAAGTGCAGGCTGGCGGCCGCATCAACCTGATCATCGGTCGCGGTCTGACCACCAAGGCCCGCGAATCACTGGGTCTTCCGGAAACTGACCTGTTCCGCAAACCGGAAGCACCCGCGGAAAGCACCAAGGGCTACACCCTGGCTCAGAAGATGGTCGGCAAGGCCTGCGGCGTGGAAGGTATTCGCCCCGGCACTTACTGCGAGCCGCGCATGACCACGGTCGGCTCCCAGGACACTACCGGTCCGATGACCCGCGACGAACTGAAAGATCTGGCCTGCCTCGGCTTCTCTGCCGATCTGACCATGCAGTCTTTCTGTCACACGGCGGCATACCCCAAGCCTGTAGACATCGACACCCAGCATACCCTGCCTGACTTCATCATGACCCGCGGTGGTGTTTCCCTGCGCCCCGGTGACGGCATCATCCACAGCTGGCTGAACCGCATGCTGCTGCCTGACACCGTCGGCACCGGTGGCGACTCTCACACCCGCTTCCCGATGGGTATTTCCTTCCCGGCCGGTTCTGGCCTGGTCGCTTTTGCTGCAGCCACCGGCGTTATGCCGCTGGATATGCCCGAGTCCGTTCTGGTTCGCTTCAAAGGCAAAATGCAGCCGGGTATCACCCTGCGCGACCTGGTTCACGCGATTCCCTACTACGCCATTCAGGAAGGCCTCCTGACCGTCGAGAAAAAAGGCAAGAAGAACATCTTCTCTGGCCGCATTCTCGAAATCGAGGGTCTGGACCACCTGACCGCCGAGCAGGCTTTTGAGCTGTCTGATGCCTCCGCCGAGCGCTCTGCTGCCGGTTGCACCATTAAGCTGAGCGAAGAGTCGGTTGCCGAATACCTGCGCTCCAACATCACCCTGCTGCGCTGGATGATCAGCGAAGGCTACGGCGACAAGCGCACCCTGGAGCGCCGCGCCAAGAAGATGGAAGAATGGTTGGCCAACCCCGAGCTGATGGAAGCGGATAAAGACGCCGAATACGCAGCCGTAATTGAAATCGATCTGGCCGACGTGACCGAGCCCGTTGTCTGCTGCCCGAATGATCCGGACGATGCCAAGAAACTGTCCGAAGTGGCTGGCGACAAGGTTGACGAAATCTTTATCGGTTCGTGCATGACCAACATCGGTCACTTCCGCGCTGCCGGTAAACTGCTCGACGCCCACAAAGGCGGTATAACAACCCGCATGTGGCTGTCGCCGCCCACCAAGATGGACGAGCACACCCTCATGGAAGAAGGCTACTACAACATCTTCGGACGCGCCGGTGCACGTATGGAAATGCCGGGCTGTTCACTGTGCATGGGTAACCAGGCACGTGTGGCACCGGGCAGCACTGTACTGTCGACTTCGACCCGCAACTTCCCCAACCGTCTCGGTGATGGCGCCAATGTGTACCTGACCTCAGCGGAGCTGGCTGCGGTGGGTGCGATCCTCGGCAAACTGCCCACACCGGAAGAGTATCTGCAGTTCGCTGAAAAGCTGGATTCCATGTCCAGTGAAATCTACCGCTACATGAACTTTGACCAGATTGCAGAGTTCCAGAAAGGTGCCGAGGAAGGCGCCCGCATTGCAGCCGTGGAGATCCAGGAAGTCGCCTAAGCGGCTTATTGGCAAGCGATAAAAAATGCCCGCTTATGCGGGCATTTTTTTGTCTGACATTTACTGCCTACGAACCAGGCTGCAAGATAGCGCTACTGCGCTCCCTCTTTCATCAACCACGCCAGCAACTCCCGCCAATCTTCCTGATCGCGCTGGTAGCTCTTGTGAGCAGGAAAGTCGCCGATGCCTTTGCCGTCGACGAAGGCCGATACGTAATTCTGCGTGTCTCGCAGGGTTGCGGGATAGGGAATGTTCAAACTGGTGAGAAATTTTTGCAGTCGCCCCCAGGCTTTTGCCTGTTTTTTCACGCGGTTCGCAACTACCGCTACGGGGCGTCGCTCACGCCGCATAATCGGCGTCAGCAGTAACTCGCTGATAAAGCGGGCACTCGCACGAATATCGATATCCGAAGCAAGTACAGGAATAATCAGCACATCGTGATCAGCTACCATGTCATTAAGATCAGCGCCGCCAAGACCAGGCGGTGAGTCGGTAATCAACCACTGAGTAGAGCGTGGAGCTCGCCATTGAAAGCTTCGCGTAGTCGCGCTGTTATTCTCCAGGCGCACTCCGTGAACCTCGGGCAAACTCGAATTTCTGGATTTCACCCACTGATGCGCAGAGGCCTGAGGGTCAGCATCAATTAGCGTCGTACCCTCACCCCGAGCGGCCAACCAGGCCGCCAGGTTAGTTGCCACCGTGGTCTTGCCGGCGCCGCCTTTACTGTTGATCACCAGAATGCGGCACGCGTCCAGCTGGCGAATGGATACCAGAGTGTCTGAGGGGATACTGGAACGTGTTGTGCTGGGGCTTGCAGTCATATGCGGGCTGTAATGGTCGAGACTCCGACTTCGACACAATGGGCCGTCGATAGTATCAGTTCAGTCAGCTAAAGGTTAGAGCCCCAGCACTACAAGTGACATTCTCGCCGTGGCGCGGGCTTGCTGATACCGGAGCAAAAGCTGCGAAGGCTAGCCGAATCCCGTATGATCAAAACTGGTTTGCTGAGTGGGGTTTTCACAGGTGAGTGGCATTACCACGTCTTTTTTCCTGATTTTTGCCGGTGCAGCCGTTGTGGCTTCGCTTGCCCTCTACACCCGCCAACCTCTGATTATTGCCTACATCGTTCTCGGCGCGGTGATTGGCCCCTATGGTGTTGAATGGGTCACTGACCTGAAGCTACTGGCCGATATTGCCGACGTTGGCATCCTCTTCCTGCTGTTTCTGCTGGGGCTGGATATGCAGCCCCGCGCCTTGATCGATACCATTCAGAAATCCACCGTGGTCGCCCTGCTCTCTTCTCTGGCCTTCGCCGCAATGGGCATCGGTATTGCCTCGCTGTTCGGTTTCAACCTCGTTGAGAGCCTGGTCATCGGCGCAGCGATGATGTTTTCCAGCACGATCATCGGCATCAAGTTACTTCCAACAACGGTTCTGCACCACAAACACACCGGAGAGCTGATGATTGGCCTGCTACTGCTGCAGGACTTGATCGCCATTTTTGTACTGTTATTGCTGATGTCGCTGGGCCTGGGGGAATTCAGCCTGGCCAGTTTCAGCCTGACCCTGCTGTCACTGCCCTTGCTGGTAGCAGCCGCCTTTGCCGCGGTGCGCTGGGTGGTATTGCCCTTGCTGCGCCGCTTTGACCGCTTTCATGAGTATATCTTTCTTGTCGCCTTGGGCTGGTGTCTCGGGCTTGCGGAGGCGGGTCACGCGCTGGGGCTGTCGGCGGAAATCGGCGCGTTTCTGGCAGGGATCAGCCTGGCAACCAGCCCGATTTCCCAATACATCGCGGTAAACCTGAAGCCGCTGCGCGATTTTTTCCTGATACTGTTTTTCTTTTCGCTGGGCGCGCGTTTCGATCTGGGACTGATTGGTGAAGTTCTGCTGCCGGCGATGGTACTGGCGACAACGATGCTGTGCCTGAAACCGGTGATTTTTCGCTACCTGCTGCACGGTCTCAGTGAGCGCAATTCACTGGCCTGGGACCTGGGCTTCAGACTTGGGCAAGTCAGCGAATTCTCCCTGCTGATCGCTTACATGGCAGCAGGGTCTGCCATCATTGGCCGCGAGGCGTCTCACCTGATACAGGCGACAACCATAATCACTTTTGTGGTGTCGTCCTATATCATCATACTGAACTACCCGACGCCCATTGCTATTGCTGACAGGTTACGCCGGGATTAGCAGTTGCCGCTGAAAAGACCTAGAACGGCAGAACGTTTTTCAGTGGCGAGTCCTCCTCGGAATCGTCACCACCCTCTTCAGCTTCCTTTTCCCGGAATACGGCGGTGAACGTAACTGGAACCGCACGGGTAATAGAGCTCAGTCCGGCAATTTCCTGCAGTTTGTCGACCCCGGCGCCCAGGCCAAAATCCGCTATACTGATAAACACCGGCTCTACGGTAAACACACTGAAGGCTCCGCCCGTTCCCTTCACAATCCGCACCAACAATTCCAGCGGCTTCTTGTTGCCGTGCAGATCCAGCTCACCTTTCAGGCGCCGCTGCTGGATCTCGCCTATGGCCATGTCGCGAATATTAGCGATATCCACGGTCGTGCTATACACCGCATTCGGGAATTGACCTACCTGAAACAGGTGTTCCTTCATGCGTTTATCGCGGATATCAATGCGGGTATCGACACTGGCGAGATCAATGGTAATCAAGGCGTTGCCCTGGTCGTCGACTTCACCGGACAGTGTAGTGAAGCGATGCAACTCAGCTACCGTGTTGTTTTTGATGCTGCCAAAATTCAGCTGGGAGACTTCCTTGTCCAGCAGCAGATCAGCTGAAGCCAGTGGACTGATCAGTAGCAACGGTACAAGCCATTTTTTCATTTTGTAACTCCGTGACGTGCGTTAGACGATCCAATGGGTGAAATCCTAGCATAAAAAAACCCGGCACTTGGCCGGGTTTTTGTGAGGCAGATCGCTGATTACAGCGCAGCGTCCAGTTCCGGTACCGCGTCGAACAGGTCAGCGACCAGCCCGTAGTCAGCAACCTGGAAGATTGGCGCGTCTTCGTCCTTGTTGATGGCAACAATGACTTTACTGTCTTTCATACCGGCCAAGTGCTGGATGGCGCCGGAGATACCGACCGCAATGTAGAGGTCGGGAGCAACGATTTTGCCGGTCTGACCGACCTGCATGTCGTTCGGCACAAAGCCTGCATCAACAGCCGCACGCGAAGCACCAACCGCCGCGCCCAGTTTGTCGGCAACTTTGTATAACATTTCAAAGTTGTCGCCATTCTGCATGCCGCGACCACCGGATACCACAATGCTGGCAGCCGTCAGATCAGGACGATCGCTTTCGGCAATCTCTTCCTTCACAAACTCGGATTTACCGGCATCCTTGGCCAGATCAACTGCTTCAACCGCAGCGGAACCGCCTTCTGCAGCAACACCGTCAAATGAGGTAGTACGCACTGTCAGCACTTTGATGGCATCTTCAGATTGCACAGTGGCAATCACGTTGCCTGCGTAGATGGGGCGTTTGAAGGTATCAGCACTTTCCACTGACATGATCTCGGAGATCTGCGATACATCCAGCAGCGCCGCAACACGCGGCATGAAGTTTTTGCCGGTAGTGGTCGCAGCCGCCAGGATATGGCTGTAGTCCTTGCCCAGCTCTGCAACGAGATCGCCCAGGTTTTCCGCCAGCTGATGGCCGTAGGCCGCATTGTCAGCAACCAGAACCTTGGCTACGCCGTCGATTTTGGCGGCCGCTTCACCGGCTGCGCTGCAGCCTTCACCGGCGACCAGAACGGCGATATCGCCGCCAATAGCTTGTGCGGCTGCAACCGTGCTCAGCGTGGCGCCCTTGATTTCTGTATTGTCGTGTTCAGCAACTACCAGAATACTCATGAGATCACCTTCGCTTCGTTCTTCAGTTTGTCTACCAGCTCAGCAACGGATTCAACCTTGATACCAGCCTGACGCTCAACCGGCGGCTCAACTTTCAGGGTTTTCACACGCGGCGCAACATCAACACCCAGCTCGTCAGGCGTCAGCGTATCAAGCGGCTTTTTCTTGGCCTTCATGATGTTCGGCAGCGAAGCGTAGCGAGGCTCGTTCAGACGCAGGTCGGTAGTCACAACCGCCGGCAGGCTCAGTTTGACGGTCTGTAGACCACCGTCGATTTCGCGGGTCACGCTGACAGATTCTCCGTCAATCGCTACCTCAGAGGCGAAAGTGCCCTGGCCCATGCCAGCCAATGCAGCCAGCATTTGACCGGTCTGGTTGTTGTCGCCGTCGATGGACTGCTTGCCCAGGATAACCAGTTGTGGCTGCTCCTTGTCGACAACAGCTTTCAGCAGTTTGGCTACGGCCAGCGGCTGCAGCTCTTCGTCGGATTCAACCAGAATGCCGCGATCGGCACCCAGCGCCAGCGCAGTACGGATCTGCTCCTGGCAGTTTTTGGCGCCCAGAGAGACCGCTACCACTTCAGTAGCTACACCTTTTTCTTTCAGGCGCACTGCTTCTTCAACAGCGATCTCGCAGAAAGGGTTAATGGACATTTTAACGTTGTTCAGGTCAGGACCAGAGCCATCGGACTTGGGTCTAACCTTGACGTTGTAGTCAACGACACGTTTGACAGCGACAAGAACCTTCATGGATTCCCCATTTTCTGTTCATCAAGGTGAAAAAGTGATGCCAAGAGCCCGAAAGGCCAGCTGACACCCCGTAAAAATCGGGGGGTATCTTGACGTTTCTCGCCAGTAAGGTCAATAAAACACAAGCATTTAGCGGATTTATAACCTTTATTCGAGCGGTCTCCGGGACAAATTTCCGGCGCCCCGCGCCAAAACCGCACAAATTGCCTAAACTGTTGACCTGTTTGGACTATTTCCCATTGGCTGACAATCTTATGCTTGGGGAGGCAGGCCCTCCAGAGATACGGGAGCGGTAGCGTTTTTATGGCTCAGTCAGTATACTCTGCGGCCTTCCAAATGCAGCTTTCCCTTTGATTTGGCTGTGTTTACTGATTCAGAAGAGGAGTTCAATCGTGGAACGCGAATCAATGGAATTTGACGTACTGATCGTAGGTGCAGGCCCCGCAGGTCTCTCCGCTGCCTGCAAGATCCGCCAATTGAGTGAGAGTACCGGCAAAGACATCAGCGTTTGCGTGGTTGAAAAAGGCTCCGAGGTCGGCGCCCATATCCTCTCAGGTGCCGTTTTCGAGCCCACCGCCCTGAACGAGCTCTTCCCCGACTGGAAAGAGAAAGGCGCGCCGTTGCACACCGAAGTCACAGGCGACGATATTTACTACATGACCAGTGACGAAAAGGCCATCAAGGTGCCTGGCTTTGCGGTTCCCAAGACCATGCACAACGAAGGCAACTACATCATCAGCCTGGGCAACCTGTGCCGCTGGCTGGCTGAGCAGGCCGAAGGCATGGGCGCCGAAATCTACCCCGGTTTTGCCGCCGCTGAAGTACTGTACAACGAAGACGGCAGTGTCAAAGGCATCGCGACCGGTGATATGGGCATTGCGGCCGATGGTTCCCAGAAAGATTCTTACATGCCCGGTATGGAGCTCCACGCCAAGTACACGCTCTTTTCCGAGGGCTGTCGGGGCCATCTCGGCAAGCAGCTGATTGAGAAGTTCAACCTGGCTGAGGGCAAAGATCCCCAGCACTACGGCATCGGCATCAAAGAACTGTGGAAGATCAAGCCTGAGAAGCACTCTCAGGGCAAAGTGGTCCACTCCACCGGCTGGCCCCTGTCCGAGAATGGCGCCTTTGGCGGCGGCTTCCTCTACCATATCGAAGACGATCAGGTTGCCCTGGGTCTGATTACCGACCTGTGCTATGACAATCCCTACCTGAGCCCCTTTGAAGAATTTAACCGCTTCAAGACCCACCCGGTGATCAAAGACTTTCTGGAAGGCGGCGAGCGAATTTCCTATGGTGCGCGCGCCATCTCCAAAGGCGGCCTGCAATCCCTGCCAAAAATGACCTTCCCGGGCGGACTGCTGATTGGCTGTGATGCGGGCACCCTGAACTTTGCCAAGATCAAAGGCAGCCACACCGCCATGAAATCCGGCATGCTGGCCGCCGAGGCGGTTCACAAGGCCATTACCGAGCAGGAACGCGCCAGCGACGACCTGACCGAGTACACGGAAGCTTTCAACAGTTCCTGGCTGTACAAGGAACTCTACCAGCAGCGAAACTTTGGCCCGGCCCAGCACAAATGGGGCAACCTGGTTGGTTCGGCCTACTCTTTTGTCGACATCAATATCTTCAATGGCAGCCTGCCCTGGACCTTTGAGGACAAGAAGGCCGACCACGCGGCCATGAAGCCTGCCGCAGAGTCCAAGAAAATCACCTATCCCAAACCCGATGGCAAGATCACCTTTGATCGCCTGGCCTCCGTTTTCCTCTCCAACACCAACCACGAGGAAGACCAGCCCTGCCACCTGACCCTGAAGGATCCGGCCCTGCCGATTCGCGACAATCTGCCCACCTACGACGAGCCCGCCCAGCGTTACTGCCCAGCCGGCGTGTACGAAGTGGTTGAGAATGAGGACGGCAGCAAGCGCTTTCAGATCAACGGTCAGAACTGCGTTCACTGCAAAACCTGTGACATCAAAGATCCGGCGCAGAATATTGTCTGGGTTACTCCTGAGGGCTTTGGCGGTCCCAACTACCCCAATATGTAACACTGCCCGTCACCCGAAAACCGCTGTCCCTTCTCGGGGGCAGCGGTTTTTTTATGCCGGGGATCTATGCATCAACAGGAAGTTTCAGGCATAAAAAAACCGCGGCATAGGCCGCGGTTTTCTTTTCTAAACCAAGAGCTTAGAAGATTAACTTAATGCTGGCAAAGGCATCTGCCTCGGTAGCCTCCAGATAGTCATCGGAGAGATTCTTTTCCGAGAGCGAATTGGCGATTACCAGAGCTATCTCCAGATCATCCTGATAGTTCGCGGTCAGGCGCACGCCGACATCCGAAATCGCGATGGTATCGTTACCGCTACCATTGGCATCTTCGAAGTTGGCATCACCGTACTCCGCAAAAATACCGGCTGTCAGGTTAAAGCTGTCGAGTTTTACCAGCTTGTGATTCAGCGCCAGGCGGGTAAATACACCTGAGTCACCAACCAGCGTGCCCGGCAGGTGCGATGAAATGCTGTTTACACCACCAAGAACCCACTGCTGCTGTTGCGGCAGCTGGTCACTGGCGATTTGGGCAGCAAAGTCAAAATCCACGGTAGTCCGCTTCAGATTGTTCCACTGCGCAGCAATACGCGGGTTGTAAACCAAGAAGTCACCTACCCGCTTGCCAACGGCAACGCCCGTCATGTTTGGCGTGCTCTCCAAGGTACCGCCGTCATCGCTCACACCGCCCTTGGCAGAAAGAGCCAGCGTGTAGTTAAGCATATTCTTGGACTGCAGGCGGTGCTGACGCTGGTATTTGGCGCCGACCTTGAGCGTTGTGTAAACCTCGTCCTGAAGATCATTGCCACCCTCGTCTTCGATCTGAGAGTCAACGGTCTCAATTTCCTGAGTCAGGCTGAAACGGCGATCAATATCGCTACTCAGCACCTGCTCACCGGTCAGGGCGATACGCTGAATTTCCGCATCGAAAACACTGGTTACGGTGGTCGGAGGCGTTGATGCACCCACACAGGAGCCCATAATCACCACACCGGTACAGCCACCAGGTACGGATTCACGGAAGTCCTGCGTATATTCAGCCTGACTGGCTCGAATCCCATACAGGCCGAAGCTGAACGGACGACTCAGGGAAAGGGATATCTGATCGTAGTCGTCGCCCTCGCGAGACTCACCCCACTCTGGAA
The DNA here is from genome assembly GCF_041624475.1 of Litorivivens sp. Classification (GTDB taxonomy): domain Bacteria; phylum Pseudomonadota; class Gammaproteobacteria; order Pseudomonadales; family Spongiibacteraceae; genus Litorivivens. The sequence goes on along the minus strand of NZ_JBFJUX010000002.1, from coordinate 259,016 downwards.
TCGCTGTCTGATAATCCAGTGACATTGAGGTGCCGCCCATGGTGTTATGGGAAAGACCGACATCACCGTAGTAGCGGCCAGCAAAACGGCTGCCTTCGTTGCTGAGTTTCAGGCTCAGATCAGTGCGGTCCGCATCGTCACGCGGCTCGCCGGTAAACACCATGCCAACAACGCCCGGATCGCTCTCGGACACATCGTAGCTGACACTGTAGTCGACACCGGTGCGCTTGGACTTCACATCAGCCATGGCGCGGGCGCGATCAAACTCGCTGCGCTTGAGGTCAGGGTCGCCTTCCAGGCCGTCGAAAAAGCCGGTAATGGCTTCATCACCGCTTACGTCGCCCACTCTCGCCTGAAGGGCGTGAACATAGACCACCGCACCATCGCGCGAATACAGGGTATTCACCAATAAATGGCCTTTGCGGTTGGTCGCCGAGCTGATCAGCAGGATAGCCTGATCCGGCGATTTGGCAGCGCTGAAAATCTTATCGAGCTCGGCGCCGCTCAGCTGGTGGCTACCGGTCACACGGAGCTCAAAACTACCCACTTTGCCAACGTAGGGAGAGGCTGAGCTTGCGAATTCGGAAATCGCACTCGCATTGACTAATGTTGGTGGTACCGCGGGTGGTAAATCGATTGCCATAGTCGTTTCCTAAAGATATCCGTAAATGTTTTTTGTCTGTTTCCCGGTGAAGCCAGAAGCCCTGGTTTCACCGGCGAGACTCATTATTGTGATTCGTCGTAAGTCTCGAGAAAGTCGAGGTATTCTTCTTCATTGAACTCGGAGCTGCTTTCGCTGGCACCTGACTCTTCTGCACCATCCTCGGATTCCTCGGCACTGGTTTCGCTGGCGCCAGCAGAAGCCTCACTCGCCGAGCTGCTTTCCGACTCACTGGATTCTTCATCTGAAGCGCCTTCAGTTCCAGAGGTGAAATCAAGGTACTCGGAAGCGTCAAATCCGCTGTCGGAGTCGCTCTTTTCAGCAGACCCTTCTTCAGCCTGCTCGGCGTCTTCCTCGGCGGCCTCTTCAGCTTCCTCGGCCTCGCGCTCGGCGCGTTCTGCCGCTGCTTTAGCCCGTGCCGCCTCGCGACGGGCCAACTCGGCCTGACGCTCTGCTTCGCGCTCGGCTATTTCTGCCTTGGCGCTGTTGAAGGCTTCCATGTCGAGCACGTTCAACTCAACGCGGCGGTTCTCGAAACGACCTTCCGGATTATCGGTGCCATCGTCAAAGGCATTTGGCGCAACCGGCCGGGCCTCGCCAAAACCGCGGAACACCAGGCGATCGGCTTTGACGCCATTGTCGACGAAGTAATCGTAAACGGCCTTGGCCCGATCGCGAGACAGTCTTTCATTGTAGCTGTCACTGCCTTTGCTGTCGGTGTGACCGTCGATCGATACCAGCAGTTCCGGGTTTTCGTTCAAGACGTTCACGGCCGCATTCAGAATGGAGATCGATTCGGGTCGAAGGGTCGCCTTGTCAAATTCGAAATTAACACCGCGCAATACCCAGGGACGGTCCGCGCTGAGTTCCATTTCATGACAGCCGTTCATGAACACTGGGACGCCTTCGGGCGTATCGGGACATTCGTCTTTACTGTCGCAGACATAATCGCCATCGACATCGTCACAAAACTCCATAGTCTCTTCGAGGCCGATATCGCCACAGGACAGCTTGCCGTCCGCACCGCGACCGGTACAGCTCAAGTCAGGCGTAGGTCCGGTCGCGCCGCCACCGGGCAGACCTAACTGGGCTTGAGACACTAGAGGGGTTGATAAAAACAGCGTGCAAACCAACGCTGTCAAGCCACGGGACAATGTGGTCATTCAGGTTCTCCAGAAGTCAGTATCTTATTTGTCGATGCACACGCGCGGAGCGCTATGCACTTCATTTTGAAAACAATTTACTGCAACTATCCGGAACTATCTACCCTCCGCCGCAAAGAACATGAAGAAATGCCGGAATCACGTCGCAAAGAAGCAACATCGGAGATTGAATAATAAAAGGGGGGAAATGGGGTGGCCGACGGGGCTCGAACCCGCGACAACAGGAATCACAATCCTGGACTCTACCAACTGAGCTACGGCCACCACTGAGGGCTTGTTCTATTGCGGTGGCACGCCCGGCAGGATTCGAACCTGCGACCGACGGCTTAGAAGGCCGTTGCTCTATCCAGCTGAGCTACGGGCGCACGGACCCTCCAAGCGAATATAAAGCGAAGAAGTGGTCGGGGTAGAGAGATTCGAACTCCCGACATCCTGCTCCCAAAGCAGGCGCGCTACCAGACTGCGCTATACCCCGACAAACCAAGCTTTAAATTGCCCCGCAAGAGGAGGTGCGCATAATACGCACCACCCCCCACGGCGTCAATTGCTTTTTACTATCTGATTGTTCTTTTAGACCGGATAAAGCACAGCAATATCCTGCACTTGGCGAAGTTTTACCCAGCCGGAGCGAAAGCTTGGCCAATTCCACCCAAGGTGCGACAATACCGGCCGCAAAAAATTGCCTTGTTAGGGAGATTTCATGTCGGCACGTGTCCTGGACGGAAAAGCTTTGGCCGCCCAATGTGAACAGCAACTCAGCGAGCGGGTTGCCCGGCTCAAGGAGCAATCCGGGGGTAAAATTCCCATTCTCGCCACCATTTTGGTGGGCGATGACCCCGCTTCTGCCACCTATGTGAAAATGAAGGGCAACGCCTGCCGCCGGGTGGGTATGGAGTCCCTCGCAGTAGAGCTCCCCTCCTCCACCAGCACTGAGCAACTGCTGGCCAAAATTGATGAGCTGAACCGCAATCCGGATGTTCACGGCATTCTCCTGCAGCATCCGGTCCCGGAACAGATTGACGAACGCGCCTGTTTCGATGCCATCAGCCTGAACAAAGATGTCGACGGCGTTACCTGCCTCGGTTACGGCCGCATGGCCATGGGCGAAGAGGCTTACGGCTGCGCCACCCCCAAGGGCATTATGCGGCTGTTGAACCACTACCAGATTGATATTGAAGGCAAGCACGCCGTCGTCGTCGGCCGCAGCGCCATACTCGGCAAACCCATGGCTGCGATGCTGCTCGAAGCAAACGCCACCGTAACCATTTGTCACTCACGGACCCGCAACCTTGATCAGCATATCCGGCAGGCGGACATTGTGGTTGGCGCCGTAGGCCGCCCTGAATTTATCAAGGGGGACTGGATCAAAGACGGTGCGGTTGTGGTTGATGCGGGTTATCACCCGGGCGGCGTTGGGGATATCGAATTGTCAGCTATTACCGAGCGGGCGGCAGCCTACACCCCCGTGCCCGGCGGCGTCGGCCCGATGACGATAAACACACTCATCATGCAGAGTGTCGAGTCAGGCGAGCGGGCTATTGCCGGTAACCGTTGATGGCGCGAAGAAAACGGCCATTAACCACATCGCAGAAAGTCGCCCGCAAGATACTGCAAGGCTTCTTTGAGTTCTGCTTTGCCAGCATGTCCAGCCTGCGTTTTTCGGCGTCTATAAGGCCTGAAAAACCCTCAGTCATCGCGGTGTTTCACGATGAAATGGTCGCCGCCACAGGCCTTTTTGCCGGCCAGCCGGTAGCCTCTATCGCATCCCTGAACCACAACGGCTACGCCGTGGCTCAGGTCATCGCGCGCCGCGCCGGTTTTGAGATGGTTTATGGCTCGACCAGCAAGGGTGGGCGCGAAGCCTTCTACGAACTCAACGACGCCCTGTCCCGAGGAAAATCGGTCATCTTTACCGTTGATGGTTCTCGCGGCCCCCGCCATGAAATGAAACCGGGCGCGATTATGCTCGCCAAGAAAAACCGCGTGCCGCTTTATCTGCTGCGCTGCCGCAGCAGCGGATTGCGGCTCCCCACTTGGGACCGATTTCTTATCCCCCTCCCCTTTGCCCGGGTGAGAGTTGAACATCAGCTGATTGATTTCAGCAGCGGCGAGGAAAAAAGAGCGATCAAAGATTTGCTGCCGCATTGCAACGAACAACTGCGCCAAATGGGACAGTAGAATGCTGCCACGGCTGCTTTTCATCGGGTATATCTTGGCGCTGACTGTCGTCTCTCTGACGCCCAGCGAGGGCCTGCCACACATTAGTTACAACGACAAAATCGCACATTTCGCAGCCTATTTTCTGCTTGCCTTGAACGCCTGCGCCCTGGCGTTGCCCACCCGGAAACTGCACAGCCTTTTACTTGGCATCGTACTGTATGGCATAGTCATTGAGGCCTGTCAGGGATTGCTGATTCCCGGGCGCCATGCGTCATTGCTCGACGCGCTTGCAAATACGTTCGGAGTCATCACCGCAATCGCGGTATACCGCTATAGGAAACCCCTTAGTCTCCGTCTGTAACAATATATTTCCCGCAAGGAATCAGCGGAGTAGATCGTAGTGAAACGCGTGAAGGATCTGTCGCACACCGCCACCCGTGATACCGCCGAGGATATCGACGCCAAGCGCTTGCGCTATGTGTTCAACTTGAGCACGTTTGTAGGTGGGCTGGTGCTTTTGCTCTTCGCCTTTCGCCAGCTGGAAAGCCAGGATCAGGTACTCCGCATTTCACTGTTTTTAGCCTCTGCCGGGGTATGGCTCACCTTCATTTACGTTCGCATAACGCAGCGGGTCGATTTGGGCGTGGCGATAGCCAGTGCCCTGGTCGCCGCACTCAGCATTGCGCTGGTATACACCGGCGGGGAAAACAACAGCGGGCTTTTCTGGGTATTCCCCCTGCTGTTTATCCAGTTTATATACCTCGGGGCCAAACGCGGTCTGGCTGTGTCGGTGATGCTGCTGGTGGTTTTCTTGATTATGCTTGGGAATGCCGATGCCATTCCCGCCACCTACGATTCCGCCGAGGTTACTCGGGCCATGGCAGCCCTTATCACACTGATGATTCTGGCTGCAATCAGTGAGTTTTACCGCCACCACAGCCACCTCGCCCTGAGCACCCAGCATACCGACAAAGTCATTGAGGCCGTAACCGACCCGCTAACGGGCCTGACCAACCGGCGCTTTCTCGACAGTTTTTTCTTCCCCGACTGCATGCGTCAGGAAAGTGCTCACTTTCCCCTGACGGTGATTGCCTGCGACATCGATAATTTTAAGTTGATTAACGATCGCTATGGGCACAAGAAAGGCGACGACGTGCTGGTCAGTTTTGCCGCGGCGCTGACCGACAGCCTGAGATCCAGCGACGTTATCAGTCGCGTGGGCGGCGAAGAGTTTCTGATTCTGGTGCAGCGGGCAAACGAAGACAGTGCCAGGGAAATTGCTGAGAAGCTGCGCGCCCGCGTAGAACAGCTGGATATCGAAGGGTTCGTCGAAAAGATTACCGCGAGTTTCGGCGTGGTCGTTGCGCAGCACTACAGCGACCTGCAGGCCGCGATGCTCACTGCCGACCAATATCTCTACCGCGCAAAGAAAGAGGGGCGCAACCGCGTCGTCAGCGGTTAAGTCTTACTCCCGGCGCCACTGAGTTCCCTCACGACTGTCTTCAAGCACCACTCCCTGCGCTTTTAACTGCTCGCGAATTTCATCAGCACGTGCGTAGTTCTTATCCAGTTTCGACTGCTGCCGCTCAGCGATCAGAGTTTCCACCTCGTCGGCGGAAATTCCCGCTTCGCCCGCGCTGTCCTTAAACCAGCTTTCCGGTTTGGCCTGAAGCAGCCCCATAAGCTCGGCGCAGCGCAGCAGCTGGCCTTTTAACGCCGGCTTATCTGCCGCTTCAGCCTTGTTCAGAGCTTTGGCCAGCTGATGCAGCTCGGCAATGGCGATCGGCGTATTCAAATCATCCAGCAGGGCCTTGTAAGCCGGCTGCTCATCCAATGACACGGTCAGATCAGCTTTGATTTCTGCGCAGTCCTTCAGGGCAGTATACAAAGAGTCGAGGCTGGCCTTGGCCTGATCCAGCAGCGCCTTGGAAAAATCCAGTTCAGAGCGATACTGGGCAGAGAGCAGCGCAAAGCGCAGCACCTCGCCCTTGTACTGACCCAGCAAATCGCGCACGGTGCGGAAATTACCCAAGGATTTCGACATCTTCTCGCCGTCGATATTGAGGTAGCCGTTGTGCATCCAGTAGCGAACAAACTCATCGCCGTCCTGGCTGCAGCAACTTTGCGCGCGCTCGTTTTCATGGTGGGGAAAAATCAGATCCCGACCGCCACCGTGAATATCGATTTGATCTCCCAAGTGCGCCTTGATCATCGCGGAGCACTCCAAGTGCCACCCCGGCCGGCCATAACCCCAGGGGCTGTCCCAACCCGGTTCGCCCTCACCGGAGGGCTTCCACAACACAAAGTCGCCGGCGTAGCGTTTGTAAGGCGCAACTTCTACCCGCGCACCTTCAAGCATGTCTTCCAGTGAGCGGTTGGACAGTTTGCCGTAGCCCTCCATGGATTCAACGGCGAACAGCACGTGGCCCTCGGCTTCATAGGCATGGTCACGCTCAATCAACGTAGCAATCATTGCCTGCATTGCATCGACGTTTTCGGTTGCCTTGGGCGTCAGGTCCGGTTTGAGGGTGTTAAGCGACACCATGTCTTCCAGATAGGCCTGAGTGAAACGTTCGGCGACATCGGCAATCGACTCCTGATTGTCCTTAGCAGCCTTCATGATCTTGTCGTCGATATCGGTGATATTCCTCGCGTAAACCACCTCGGGATACTGGGTTTTCAGCAGGCGGTAAAAGGTGTCGAACACCACCGCCGGGCGTGCATTACCAATATGAATAAAGTTGTATACCGTCGGCCCACACACATACATGGTGACCCGCTGGGGGTTAATCGGCTGAAACGCTTCCTTGCTGCGGGTGCGAGTATTGTAAAGTGTTAATGCCATGCCTATGCCTTGTCTGACCAGTTGTCACGCAGACCAATGGTCATATTGAATACCGGGTGTTCCGGGCTGTGGTCAAAACGATCTGCCACAAAATAGCCTTCCCGCTCGAATTGGAAACTGCTTTCCGGCGCCGCATCGGCTAGCTCCGGCTCTATCCAGCACGCTTCCAGAACCGTTTTGCAAGCCGGGTTAATGTGGGCAAGAAAGTCTTCCTCTCCCTTGTCTGGCGAAGGGCTGAGAAACAGTCGGTCGTACTTGCGAATGGTTGCCTTGCGCCCTTCACTCATCGACACCCAGTGAATCACGCCACGAGGTTTAATACCCTCCGGCGGGTTCTCGCCGACAGTGTTTTCCACCAACTCACAAAAAACCACTGTCGGATTGCCATCAGCATCATGCTCAACCCGATTAGCCTTGATCACATAAGCGCCGCGCAGGCGCACATAGTCGCCCAGCACAAGTCGCTTGAATTTCTTACGTGACAGAGAGGTGTCTTCGCTGAAATCCTCCCCATCAATAACCAGCTCTCGAGTAAAGGGCAGCCGCCGCTCGCCCATATCTTCCTTCGGATGCCGGGGAGCGCTGAGATTTTCCACCTCACCTTCGGCAAAATTCTCAATGACCAGCTTCAGCGGGTTCAGCACCGCCATGGCGCGAGGAGCGTGCTTGTCGAGATCGTCACGCACAGCTGATTCAAATTGGGCAATACTGACCACACCGTCTGATTTCGCCACGGGCAAGGCATCGCAGAAATTGCGAATGGCGCGAGCGGTAAAGCCTCGCCGGCGCATGCCGTGAATGGTGGGCATGCGCGGATCATCCCAACCGTCTACATGCCCTTCGTCTACCAAACGTTTTAACTTGCGCTTGCTGGTGACGGTGTAGTCCAGGTTCAGGCGGCCAAATTCGTACTGATGGGGCCGCGAAGGCACCGGCAGATGCTCCAGAAACCAGTCATACAGGGGCCGGTGATCGGCGAACTCCAGCGTGCAGATAGAGTGTGTCACGCCTTCGATGGCATCTTCCTGTCCGTGGGCAAAATCGTAGCTCGGGTAGATGCACCACTTGTCGCCGGTATGGTGATGTGCCTGTTTACGAATTCGGTACAGAATCGGGTCACGCAGGTTCATATTTGGCGAGGCCATATCGATTTTGGCGCGCAGCACCCTGCTGCCCTCGTCAAACTCGCCGTTTTTCATCCGCTCCAGCAAATCGAGATTTTCCTCAACACTGCGCTCGCGAAAAGGACTTGGCCTGCCGGGCTTGGTCGCCCAGCCCCGGTATTCACTCGCCTGCTCAGCACTCAGGTCACACACATAGGCCAAACCCGCGCGAATCAGATGCTGGGCCCACTCGTAGAACTGATCGAAATAATCCGAGGCAAAGCGCACATCGCCGGCCCACTGAAAACCCAACCAGCGCACATCCTCTTTGATTGCATCCACGTACTCCTGCTCTTCCTTGGCGGGATTGGTGTCGTCAAAACGCAGGTTGCAGCGACCGCCGAACTGCTCTGCCAGTCCAAAATTGACGCAAATCGATTTGGCGTGTCCCACGTGCAGATAGCCGTTGGGCTCCGGCGGGAAACGGGTGACAACCTCTTCAGGCTTTAATTTACCGGCGGCGATGTCGGCCGCGATCACGTCGCGAACGAAATTGGTGGCCTGGGTTTCGGGTTTGCTCATGCACTCTTCCAGCAGGGTTGGATTGGGTTTCGCGTCCAACGCAAAAGGCGGGTATTATAGCGGCTTTCAACACTGATCAACACAGGCGGTAAAATGATTATTCTTCAGACAAATCATGGCGATATCAAAATCGAGTTGGATTTCGAAAAGGCCCCGAATACAGCGGCCAATTTCAAGCAATATGTGGAAGAAGGCTTCTATGATGGCACCATCTTCCACCGCGTCATCGACGGCTTCATGATTCAGGGTGGCGGATTCACCCCCGGCATGCAGCAGAAGGCCACCCGCGACCCCATCGAGTGCGAAGCGGACAACGGCCTTAAAAATGAGCTGGGCACGCTGGCCATGGCCCGCACCATGGATCCTCACTCGGCTTCTTCCCAGTTTTTCATCAACGTGAAGAACAATGACTTCCTCAACCACAGCAGCAAAACCGCTCAGGGTTGGGGCTACGCAGTATTTGGCAAGGTCGTCGACGGTATGGATACGGTTAATGCGATCAAGGGCGTTTCTACCACCATGGCCGCCGGTCATCAGGATGTCCCGGCAGAGGATGTGGTAATCGAGAAGGCCTACGTCGCGGAATAATGACTACCCTCTTCATCTCAGACCTGCATCTGGATGAAAAACGCCCGGATATTTTCCGGGCGTTTTTGCACTTCCTTAACGATAAAGCAGCAAAAGCAGAAACGCTCTACGTGCTCGGCGACCTGTTCGAGGCCTGGGTGGGGGATGATGACGACGCGACACTGGCCCGTAACAGCGTTGCCGCCTTCAGAAAATTGAGCGATAGCGGCACCCAGCTCTATTTTCTGCACGGCAATCGCGATTTTCTGCTCGGCAAGCGTTTCGCCGAAGAAACCGGCGGCACTCTGCTCTCCGACCCCTGCAAAATCGAACTCTACGGCACGCCCACCTTACTGATGCACGGCGACAGCCTGTGTACCGCCGACACTGAATACCAGAAGCTGCGGCAGCAACTGCGCTCCCAAGAATGGCAACAGCAATTACTGTCGCAACCCCTCGCCGCCCGCCGGCAACTGGCAGAGCAATTGCGCATGGCCAGCAGCGAAGCGACCAGCAACAAGGCTGAAGACATCATGGATGTCACCCCCGCCGAAGTGCTCACAGCGCTGTCGGAACACGGCTGCAAGCGCCTGATACATGGCCACACCCACCGCCCGGCTCGCCATGCACTCAAGATCGACGGCCAAGATGCTGAGCGCATAGTGCTGGGCGATTGGGACAGCCATCTCTGGTATCTCCAAGCAAGCGCAGACAGCCTCGCGCTGGAAAAAGAGCCTATTTAAACGCTGACTGGGCTGTCGTACCGGCAGCAGCACTCCTGTAAAAATTCACAAAAACTGATCTGGATCGCTGTGAGCCGGTTAACACATTTCCGGTAACCCGCCTTGAAGGTCTGCGCTCTAACACTTATCACTGTGTGCAACGCGTCAAGTACGCCAATCTGGACGGAATTAGCTATTCATTACCAAGCAAGCTAGGGAGGACGCATGAAACTGACAAAAACAGCACCCGTTATTGCCATTACTGCGGCCCTGAGCGCACCAGCTATAGCTCAGGTAGAGAATGAGAGCACTTTTCGCCAGGCCGTCGAAAGACTGTATCAGGAGCCGGGCGAATTTACGGTCAACTCCAATACGGATGTTGAGGTTGTTAATTTCAAATCACCGAGGGACGTGCGGCTCTGTTTGCCGGATGCCCGACATGTCGTAGCGCTGGAAATTGAATACGACAAGAAGAAAACGGTACTCCAACCGGGTAACTGCACCATCGTTGAAGCCAAGGAAGTGGCCATTTCAACGGCCGGGGAACTGAAAGATGGCTGGAACCTGCACGGCACCTTTGAAACGGTGCGCCGACCAGGCTCTTGATGAAACTGCGGGGCGATTCACGCCCCGCCTGTTTATACCCCGATTTAATAGCCCCGGATTAGTCCGGTCGCGACGCGCCCGGCCCCGCGATCGCCATAGCCTTCTGGTAGGCCGGGCGCTGGGATATCCCCTCTACATATTTTTTAACATTCGGCAAATCATCGATACTGCGGCCTCCAAACAGTGGAAGCGCGGTGAGGTTGAACATCATCATTATATCGGCACAGGTAAAACGATCGCCTGCCAGATAGGAACGCCCCTCCAGATAATCATTCAGGTGCGCGTAGTAACGCTCCTCACGACGCTGGGCGGTTTTCGCCACCATGTTATCTGGCTGGGCGCTTAAGTCACCACCCAGCGCCATTTTCAGGAAAAACACCGACTGCACGTTGTTGTTGAAGTGCATCCAGTAGAGGTAGTCAGCGTAATCCTCTTCCTCGGGTTTGACGCTGTACCGTCCACCACCGTAGCGATGATTCAGATACTCCAGAATGGCCGCCGATTCAGTCAGCAGTTTGTCACCGTCCTTCACTACCGGCGCCATGCCTGCGGGGTGCAGTGCCAGATACTCCGGCGGCGCAAGCATGTCTTCACCGCGATCAAACCATTCAAGTTTATACTCCACACCCAGTTCTTCCAGCATCCAAACGATGCGATCAGACTGGGAAACGGCGAGGTGATAAACAGTGATCATATAACTATATCTCCAAATGGATTTTCTTACGTAGTGCGGGGATCTTATGGATCAGATAAACCACGCAGACCGAGCCAGCCAGCTGTTGACTGGAATCAGGCACAACTGCGGAAATACTAAACGGTGCTATGCCGAGCGGTAAGCGCCCTACCCAGGGTTTCAGAGCCCAAGGAGTCGGTAAACCGCCCGGCTTCCTCCCATACCCGACAGCCGCGAATATACACCTGCTCCACCACACCATCAGAGCGATTCACCAGCACATCGTGCTCAAAGTGAGGGTTGTATACCAGCTCACGACTGGCATTGGAGTCGTATTTTTTTAGATTTTCCGGGTTGATTAGCACCAGATCAGCCTGCGCACCGATCTCCAGCGTGCCGACATCCAGATTGAAAAAGTCAGCCGGCGCCCGGGTAAGCCGGTGCACAGCGTGAGCCACTTTTTCCAGCCCCCGGCGCTGGGCAATCTGCAGGGTCAACAGGTTGCCATCGTAAAACGCGAGGTTGGTAATATGAGCTCCGCTGTCGTTAAAACCCGGCAGCGTATTGTCGTCGAACAGAATCTGTTCCGTAATTTCTGGATCGAGATTGGCGACATCCAGCCACCAGCGAAACTTGAGATCAAAACGGCGCAGACAGTGGGCAAAAAAATCCGCAAGCGAACCGCAATCATCAGGCGCACTGTCGAACACTTCCGCCTCCGCTTCACAGGCAGGGCCGGTCTCGCCCCTGCGGTATTTCTGAAAACGCGCAAAAATGCTCGACAGTTTGTGGTTGTGCCAACTTTCAACCGGTGTGACCGGGTCGATATGAATATCCTCCGGATCAAGCTGAAAGGTGGCGGTCGGAACGCCGATCCGGGTCAGCCAGCTTGCAGATTCCGGTGAAACGGACTGCCAGTCCTTGCGAAACTGCTCCTGCCATTCGCTGGTTTCCATCAGCGCGCGGCGCCCTTCAACGTCGTCGACTTCATAGGCGATCAGCGCACGGGTCGATTCGAGCTCTTCAAATATGGGCGCCTGCACGCCATTGCCCCACATTCTGAAATTGGTCGACAGGGCCTGAAAATGGAAGCGCCCCTTAAGCAATGGCGAGTTCAGCAGTTTGGCCAGTCGCAACAAGCGCTTCCAGACACCGGGCGTGGATTTGAAATCCAGTGCTGTCAGCGCGCTGACTCGCAGCGGTTTGCCAAACAATCTGCCCGAGGTCCAGAAGAACCGCCGCAGCGTAGTCAGCAGATGTTTGCTGTCGGGCGTCGCCTGCCAAACCCGGTCGTAGTCCCGCACAATATTGAGAAGGGCTTTGAGTTCATCCTCCGACGCAAACTGGGTCGGTATGCGTTTTTCCTTATGGGGGTCGTTTGCCAGGTAATGAAAAATGATGCTGTCGGTGGAAAAGCCGATATAGCCCTGATCCATCGCCTCCCGAGTCAGTGCCAGCATGGCCTCAAGTTCCTGCTGCGTCGGCGGCCGGGTTACGCTGTCGTGAACCCCCATGACCTCGGCGCGGAGCATGGAGTGCGGCAAAAGCGGCGCAATATTCGGGCCAAGCGGCAGCTCTTCGAAATGGCGGAGATAATCTGCAGTATTGTCCCAGTGCATGTTGTCGACGCACTTTTGCAGCACCCGTTTGGGCATATTTTCAACGCGCGTAAAGCAGTCGATGACCGGACTTTCGCCGTTTTTTTCCTGGGCGCCAAAGGCAGTGCCCAATGAGCAGTTGCCTACAACCACCGAAGTGGTGCCGTGACGCACCGCCTCGCCCAGCCCTGGATTCACCTCGACCTCCAGATCGAGGTGGGTATGAATATCGACCATCCCCGGCAGCAGCCACTGGCCGCTGGCATCGACAGTTTCTCGGGCGCGACTTTGCGGCAGGGAATCATCCCGCGCCACAATCTTTCCGTCAGTTATCGCCAGATCCTGCGTACAGGGTGGATTGCCGCTGCCATCAAATACCAGCGCATTGCAGATCAATGTGTCCCAAAGTCTTTCACTCATAAGATAAATCAGTTTGCCGTTGAGGTTTTTCGTTTGCGACGCGGCGTCGGCGAGGCGCTGACTTTTTCCGCTGCTGCCTTGAGCTCGGCAAAAGACTCTTCAACAAACTCGCGGTAGCGCATGGGATCTTCGAGCTGTTCGCGGTCCGCGAGAATTGAGATTGTTACTGCGTTGCCGAAAGAAAATACGGCGTGAAACAGTCCGACACCGGGCGTAAGAACCCCCAATCCGTGATAACGCACCAGTCGCGCCCCGGCGCAGTAAAGGTCAAAATTTGCGCCAGGGACATTGGTTACGACTGTACTGATATTGACCGGCATATGCCGACTTATCTTGCCCGACGAGTATAGCTTTGCCCCACCGTGAGCAAACCAGGGCGAAAAAACACCCACCAGTTTCATCGCATCAACCAACGGAGATTTTTCGCCAAACTCCTTGGCATCGCTCGCACTTTGCTGAATCGCCTGCAGTCGTTCCACCGGGTCGGCAATATTCGTGTGCAGCTTGCAGAACACAGAGCCCACCTGATTGTTGTCTTCGTTCTCACCGCGCCGGGAGCGCATATTCATGGGCACACCCGCTGCGAGGGATTCCTCCGGCAGCTCGCCAAGATGGTCGAGATAGCGCCGCATGGCTCCGGAGACTACCGCAAGGGCGACATCGTTAATTTTGACGCCAAAAGCATTCTTGATGGCCTTGAAATCATCCAGCGGAAAAGTGGTTGCCTCAAAGGCGCGATGGCTGCCAACCGGGGTATTGAAGCGGGTCTTCGGGGCGTTAATATCCGGCAGAGGTACCGACTTTTTAAAAATGCCGTAACCCAGTTTGGCGAAATCCCGCACCAGCGATACGCCCCCAGAGGCCAGCGACAGGGTGTTTTTGGTCTGGTTGACCATTGCCCTGGCCAGCAACTCACCGGAATTGGGCTTGTGATCGATAACGATCGGCGGCTGATATAGCTGAAAATCAGAGCTCTCTTCCGGATCCGGTTCGAGATCGTGCAGCGCCGCCATAAAGGACTGGCCGCCGGCCCCGTCCACCAGAGCATGGTGCATTTTTGTGTAGACCGCAAAGCTGCCTTCCGGCAATTCGGCGATATTATCGAGACCTTCAATTATGTAGGCTTCCCACAGCGGCCGGGACATATCCAGCGGCCGCGAATGCAGCCTGGCTATTTGAATACAGAGCTGGCGCCAATCGCCCGGCTGCGGCAAGGCGATATGGCGCAAATGAAACTCGACATCGAAGTTTTCATCGACGACCCAGTATGGTCGATCGATGTTACCGGGCACCGGATGCAAACGGGTTCGAAACAGCGGCAGCCGGTGCAGCCTTTTTTCAAAACTGGCTATGACCTGCTTAAAGCGGACAAAGCCACCGGGAGCGGTGGAAGGATCGTAAATGCCGAGACCGCCGATATGCTGAGGGGTATTGGTTTGTTCGAGATTGATAAAGGCGGTGTCGAGTACGCCAAGTTGTTTCATGGACCTTCCTGCAGTATCTGCCTTGTTATTTGACTACTTCTTAACACAGATACGACAGGGCGGAAAGTACAAGGCGCGGAAATCTAACGGCTCACTTTAATATCCGCTGCTACACCCTCTCCGCCCGGCTTATTATCCTCGCCGAGGGTGCTTAGTTCGTAGTAGCGCCCATCCTCCCGACTCTGGTAGTGATAGGCCTGCCCCCAGGGGTCGAGCGGCACGACGCCGCGGCTGAGATAGCCCCCGGGGCTCCAGTTTTTGGGTATCGGGCCCGATGTCGGGTGCGCGATCAGAGCCTGCAGGCCCTGCTTTGTGGTGGGATAAAAGTGATTGTCGAGCTTGTATTTCTCAAGCGCCGACGACAGCGCTTCAAGATCGGCCTCAGCCTGCTCTACCCGGTAGTCGTCGAGGCGTTCTACCACCACGGGATATACCAGTGCTGCAAGCCCGGCGAAAACCAGCAGCAGTATCAGTATTTCAAGAAGAGTCAGGCCGGAATGATTACGACAATCCACGCAGTACCTCTAGCGTTTTGGCCTCAGACCAGGGGTCGTTGGCTCAAACGTGAAATCCATTTTCCAAGCACAGTATCCAGTGCCCCATGTGCGGCAACACCTACTTTCTCTGCCAGCGTTTTTCTGGCAACGTATTTTACTTCGAACAGGTCACACGCTGTGCGTTTCTGCAGAATATACTCGTCACTGGTCGAAATGACATCCACCAAATTTTCGTCCAACGCCTGAGTGCCGTACCAGACCTCACCGGTGGCGACTTTCTCGATGTTAACCTGAGGCCGGTTTTCCGCAACAAACCGCTTGAACAGGACGTGGGTTTCTTCCAGTTCTTCGCGAAATTTATCCCGACCCTCATCCGTGTTCTCGCCGAATACAGTCAAGGTTCGTTTATAGTCCCCTGCCGTATGCATCTCAAAATCCACGTTGTGCTGTTTCAGCAGACGATGAAAGTTGGGGAGCTGAGCAATTACCCCGATAGAGCCGAGAATTGCAAAGGGGGCCGCCAGAATCGTATTGGCAATACAGGCCATCATATAGCCGCCGCTGGCGGCAACTCTGTCCACGGCTACCGTCAGCGGGATACCGTGACTGCGAATCCTGGCCAGCTGAGAAGCTGCCAGTCCGTAGCTGTGCACCATACCTCCGGCACTTTCGAGGCGAACCAGAACTTCGTCGCTGTCCTTGGCCAGGGTCAGCACGGCAGAGATTTCGTGGCGCAGGTGCTCAACGTCAGAGGCCTTTACGTCGCCATCAAAGTCGAGCACAAACAGGCGCGGCTTAGGCTGCTCGTCTTCCCCACTTTTCTTTTTGGCCTTACGTTCGGCCTTGGCCTTCTTCTGGGCCGCCTTCCGCTCCTGCTTGAAGCTAGCCTCATCGAGCACCACAGACTTTATCTGTTCTTCCCAGTCTTCAAAACGCTCGTTGAGCGCCGTGACTTCAATGTGGCCGTCGTGATCGCGCCGCCGCGAACCCAGTGAGGCCAGCATGCCAATAATTAACAGGGCCGCAACCACAAAGGTTGCGGTTTTCGCCAGAAAAAGACCGTAGTCCGAGAGGAATTCCAAATTTTGCTCCGGGTTCAAATACTTGGGCGACGCATATTCGCGTTAGCGGAGCAGCCTGTCAAGGCGCCCATTGGGCGACCGCTGCGGCGGCCTCGGCGTTGAGGGGGCGCGCTATCAGGCCAAAACTGGTCATCGATACCTGAAACCGGGCTCCGTGGGCCATCGGCAGGTAGGCGGCGCTGCCGTAATCAGCGTCTGCCAGCCGGGTAAGCTGATCGCTCTGTCGCAGCCAGTGCCACAAATCAAGGCCCCGGGACTCGCCAAGCGCGTAAACGCTGCGCGGCTTGTTCAACTCATCCACTACACTCGCGTAGCGACCGGAAACTCTTTCCAGCCGAAACAGCGGGTCGACGCCAAGACGCGCTACCACCGATTGCCATTTGATCATTCGCGCATCCAGCTGCCACTGGTCGCCGTAGAGCAGAAACTCACGCGGCTCATCCTCCACGCGCAACTCCACCCGATACTGCTGGGGAGCCTGTCGGTAGAAGGCCAGCTCGGCTACCGGCGTTTCTTCGAGTAAAGCGCGGTAAGAGGTCAGGTCCCAGGCAGTAAACAGCGCCAGCCCGGCTAGGCCCGCCGCGATCAGGGCCACAGCACCCTGTGCAAAGTGCTTCAACACGGGCAGCCGGAACAGGAGCCTCAGCGCAACCCAGGCCAAAGGAATTGCAAGCAGGACGAGGCATATAACGAGCAAAGTCAGGCTCATGACTGAGTCATCCTATGACGATGGAAAAGCGCTGTTCAGGCGGCTTTCGACTGGTAGCCCAGCGCTTTCAGACTCTCTTCTGCCAGCGACAGAAGCTCTTCATCGGCGTGGTGATGCCGGCTTAGTTCCTTCAGATAGTACTCTACACTGATCAGTGCATCGGCCAGTGTTTCCAGCAGCATGCTGGCCTTTTCTGGCGTACGCATATCGCGCTTTTCAACGAAGTCATTTACGAAGTTGACCGCGGCCCGCAGTACCCCGGTAATGCGTTTCATGGTCAGCATCTGAAACGCGCCTCGAATAGTATCGAGAGTGCTGCCCACGTTGTAGATATGGGCGATATCATAGTCCGATTCGACATAGGCACCGATAGCCCGCTTCGCCAGACTGATGCCGGCCTCGGACTCCTTAAAAAGCAGTATCCGAGAGGTCTCAAGCTGACTCAGGCTGCTGATCTGCAACTGGCGATCGGGCGTGAGCTCGTCGAGTTCGTCCACTGCACCGGGGTTGCGTTCGAGGTTGTCCAGGCTGTGCCCGATAAAGAGAATGGCGTCTGCGATTTCAGGGAGTAAGGCCTGAGTGCTTTTATGGTCTAGGTTTTTCAAGCCCTCAGTCTGTTCGGCCTGAGCCCTGGCGTAACGCGACAGGGTTGGCAAACCGAGCACTTGCAGTATGCCGCTCAACTGCACCAGAATCAGACACAGCGGAGCCACCTCTTCGTCGTCGGTGCGGCCGCTCTGCATCAGTATTTCAAGTATATCCGTGGCATTGCGCAGCTCAGCCCGCAGTTCTCGAATCACCGTGGTCATGGCATCCAGTCCCGGCCCAAACATGCGCCGCATGGCTATCTGCATGTCGCGATCGGAGACACCCAGTGAGGCGATGCCCGCTGATTTGATCAGCCGGCCGGCGATAGAGTCGGCCTCACTGTCACTGATTTGCAGCAGGTACAGCATTTCTTCTTCACAGCCGGGTGCCTCAGGCACGACAGTCAGCTGTTCTGGGTCCGCAGCAATCGCGCGAATGGCCTTGTCCAGCACGGTAAAGATTCTGCGGCGAGTCGTATTGAGCGCCAGCCGGTGCTCCTGGAAGGCGTCAAGCACAGCATTGGCCAACAGCCAGAAACGCTGGGACGGCCCAGGCGGAATCAGGGCGCAGAGCCGCTGTACCGCGCGAAACATCAAGCGGAGATGAAGAGTCACCTGCGAGTCGCGCAGCACACCCAGCAGACCCACCTGATACATATGGCGCAGCCGCTTGAGCGTGTCCTGATCGACCTTTACGGCAGCCACCGGAATTTCAATCTTGAAATCACTGCTGAATCGCGGTTGTTTGATACCCAGCTGGGCGTGCTCGTAGACCGGATCTTTGCCGTGTGCCGTGCGCAGCTCATTCACCTGGGGCAAGAGAATGACGGCGATATCTGACTGCCGGGCAGCAACCGATTCGAGATAGCGCGGCAGAACAAACAGGGAGGTACTGAGAGCTTCGGCCTGCTTTTCGCTGGGGCCGCGCCCGGCGTCACAGCAGGACTGCAGTGCCTGCTCGATATTGCGCGCCAGCAAGGCCGCACCGGGTATCTGAATCATATCGAGGGTGCCGGCTATCTGCCAGGTGAGCTGGGCCACGCCCTTCAGCTTGTCAAGATTATCCGTCTCAGAAATGTAATCTTCAAAAGCGTCAGTCGCTTCGTCGAGCGTTGCAGACAGCTCAGCAGACACCAGATCCAGAGAAGACATATTGACAGGGACTTCATACTGCACTGGCAACTCCCACGCGTACAAAACATCGAACGACGGCCATCTGTAATCCTTTCCGCGCCAGCGGCGTTGGCTGGCTTTTATTCTGTTGTGCGCCCAGCCCCGGCCCGGCAACTATGCCTGTCGTTTATCCAAGGTGCGCGATAAGTATCTGTTATTAAAACTAATACAGTTTACCTGCCAGCGACCAGCCGGATACGCCGATTGATGTGAATACTGCCAAAAAATGAGGCTCGTCATGAGCCGATGTAACTGTTACACCCAGCCCTCATAACGAAATAGTTCAGGTTTTCTGCAGCCAATGGCAGCTGCCGTCGCTGGCTTTGTCGATGGCCTGAAGCTGTTCCTGATGCGCGGCCAGCTCTGAATCGCTGGCACGCAAGACCTTCAGGCCAGGTCGCTGCGGGGATACGCGGCGAATTTCGGTGACCCTGGCGCCGCCGTCGTTGCTGCCACTGGCATTGTCGCCGGCCAGCGCCAGATCGGTCTGACCGCCGGTCATCAGCAGATAAACATCCGCCAGAATTTCCGCATCGAGCAAGGCGCCGTGCAGGTCGCGCTGAGAGTTATCCACACCGTAGCGCGAACAGAGGGCGTCCAGGCTGTTGCGCTGCCCCGGGTGTTTCTGTCGGGCCATGACCAGGCTGTCTATCACCCGACACGTATCTGCTGTGCGCTCATCGCGCTGCAACAGCTTCAACTCATTGTCGATAAAGCCCACATCAAAAGGCGCATTGTGGATAATCAGTTCGGCGCCGCGGATAAACTCCATAAAATCGTCGGCGATGGCGGCAAACACGGGTTTGTCGGCAAGAAACTCATTGGTGATGCCGTGAACTTCAATCGCGCCCGCTTCCACCTCACGTTCGGGGTTGATGTACTGGTGGTAGTGGCGCCCGGTCAAGCGCCGATTTACCAGTTCGACGCAGCCGATTTCGATGATCCGATGCCCTTGAGAAGGTTCAAGACCCGTGGTTTCAGTATCCAGTACAACCTGACGACTCAACGTACTACTCCTGTTTTGGTTTGCGTGGCGATCAGGCTGACAGCTCGTCGATGCCGCGATTGGCCAGTTGGTCTGCGATTTCGTTTTCCCGGTGGCCACTGTGGCCTTTCACCCAGCGCCACTCAATTTGGTGCTTCTGACTGAGCTCATCAAGCCGCTGCCAGAGATCCTTGTTTTTTACAGGTTTCTTGTCCGCTGTGCGCCAATCCCTGCGCTTCCAGTTCGCTATCCACTCAGTAATGCCCTTGCGCACATACTGGGAGTCCGTGGTAATCACCACCTCACTGCGCCGGGTGAGCGCCTGTAAGCCTTCAATGGCTGCTCGCAGTTCCATGCGGTTATTGGTGGTTTCCGGCTCGCCCCCGTAAAGCTCCTTTTCAACGCCCTTGTAGCGCAGCAACACGCCCCATCCGCCAGGCCCCGGGTTTCCCCGACAGGCACCGTCGGTAAATACTTCAACTGTCATTGATTACTCACTGATTTTATAGGTTCCCTGGCGAGCGGCCCCCAACGGGCGCACATTCACCATGGGGTCGCGCATCCAGCGCAGACGAACCGGCGTGACCGGCACGCGGTATTTTGTCGCCGAAAGCAGAAAAGTGCCACCCATCGGTAGATTTCTCAAGCTATCAGGTTCGAGCGGTGGCGGCCGAGTCAGCCATTCGGGCTTGCTGAAAGGCAAACGATGAAAACCGTACCAGCGCCGCTCGACCCGAAAACCGAGCAATCCCAGCCAGTCTTCCAGCCGAGAAATGGTCAGCCAGTGCTGCTGCCAGACACTGTCGCTCGACAAGCGCCCCAGCACATGCAGCTTCAAGCCGAGCAGAGACAAGGGATTGAAGCCGACAATCAACAATTTGCCGTGCGGGACCGTGATACGCTCCAGCTCGCGCAACATATTATGGGGGTTGGCGATAAACTCCAGCAGATGATGTACCACCACCACATCCTGACTCTCAGTGGCGATGGGCAGATCAGCATAGCCGGTCAGTACATCCAGATTTTTGCCCAGCTCACGTTGCAGCGGAGGCCCCAGGCAGTAGTGTCGCCTAATCGCTTCGGGACAGGAGGTCAGCGTACGACCACTCAGGCCCAGTTCCAGCAGCGAGTGTCCGAACGCCCCGTCCAGAGCGGACTTGACGAGTGCGCGCTCCTCATTGACCAGCTGCCGCCCAAGCCCGGTATCAAACCAGGCTTTCAGTTTCGGCAGCAGCTCCCCATCGGGGGCTTGGCGTCGCCAGGTGGACACAGTGAAACTCCTCGACTGGAATGTACTCTAAACGCTCTACTGCATGGCAGGAACTTTGCTTGCGTTCCCGCCGGCAGTCAATTAGCGTACCCCAAAATCCCGAAACTGAGTATGCATGATTACCATAGAGCCTATTTCAGCCTTTAGCGATAACTACATCTGGTGCCTGTCAAATGCCCAGGGCCAGGCCTTTGTCGTTGACCCCGGAGAAGCCGCTCCCGTAGAGCGGCACTTGCAGGCCAAAAACCTGAAGCTGACAGGGGTGCTTATCACTCACCACCACTTCGATCACGTTGGCGCCCTGCCCGAGCTGACAGCCGCCCACCCCTCTCTGCGTATCATCGGCCCTGAAACGTCGGCACCGGAAATCAATGAGCCCGTCTGCGCCGGTGACCGCGTTACCGCCCTCAACACCGGCTTTGACGTACTGGCAGTACCCGGCCACACCCTCGACCACATCGCTTTCTATACCAATGAAACCGATCAGCCCGGTCTGTTTTGCGGTGACACCCTGTTTGCCGGCGGCTGCGGTCGCCTGTTTGAAGGCACGCCCGAGCAAATGCATCAATCATTGGCACAATTGAAGGATTTGCCCGCTGATACAAGGGTCTATTGCGCCCACGAATACACTCAGGCCAACCTGGCTTTCGCTCGAGCTGTCGAGCCCGACAACGAATCACTGATCGCCCGGAGCCGCGAAGTGGATCGCCTGCGGGCGAAAAACCAGCCCTCGGTGCCGTCAACCATCGCAGAAGAACTCGCGACCAACCCCTTCCTGCGGGCCGACAAAACGAGCGTGCAAGCTTCTGCAAGGGATTATGCTAATATTCACATCGACAGGGAAGCTGAAGTCTTTGCGGCGATAAGGCGCTGGAAAGATAACTTTTAGACGATTGTTTTGCCTGAACTTTTTGCGGGCAAACCATTCAGTGACGCGGTATGTACTGATGGTATTTTTTTATGAGCAAACCCATAAACAATAATTTAAAAACGCTGTTTCTTCTTGCTTCCCTGGTCTCACTGGGAGGCTGCGCACCGCAACCCGAACAGGAAGAGTCAGTCTCTGCCAAGCCAAGCACCTGTGCAAAAGGTTCGATACGCAAAGGGGACTGCAAACTCCTCGGCCTCACCGAACCAGCACCCGAAACGAATAATGACCTCTGGCACCATATTATCGATGGCTATCAGCTGACGGACCTCAGCGACAACCCTCGCGTTCAGGAGTACTTTGAGTTCTACCGCGACCGGCCCGTGTTCCTTCAGACCATAACGGAACGCTCAAGCCGCTACATGCACTTTATCGTCGAAGCCATCAACGAGCGCAATATGCCGATGGAGTTCGCGCTCCTGCCTGCCATCGAAAGCTCCTTTGACCCCTTCGCCTATTCCCACGGCCGCGCCGCCGGGCTCTGGCAATTTGTGCCGGTTACAGCCAAACACATGGGCCTTCCCCGCACCTGGTGGTATGACGGGCGCCGCGATGTAATGGCTTCCACCGAAGCGGCCCTGGACTATCTACTGGAATTACACTCGCGTTTTGACGGCGACTGGTTACTGGCCATGGCCGCCTACAACTCCGGCGCCACCACCGTAAACCGTGCGATTCGCCGCAATCGCAAGGCCGGCCGGGACACGGACTTCTGGTCATTGTCACTGCCCGAGGAAACCGAAGCCTACATTCCCAAACTGATCGCCCTGACTCAACTGATTAAGCAATCCGAGCAGGAAGGTATCAGCATTGCGCCGATCCCGAATGAAGCAACCTTTGAGATTGTCGAAACCAATGGCCAGATCGATCTGGCACAAGCGGCCGAACTCGCGGGCATCAGCATTGATGAGATGTATCACTACAATCCCGGCTATAACCGCTGGGCAACTGATCCCAACGGGCCCCACCGGCTCGCCATTCCCATCGAGAACGCCAGCCACTTCAAAGCCGCCCTGGCCGAGATTCCGCCCTCCCAGCGCCTGAACTGGAGCCGCTACCGCGTCGAACCCGGCGACAGCCTGATCAAGATCGCTCGCCACTTCAATACCGATGTAGCCACTATCAAAGCGGCCAACAAGCTCTCCAGCAACACCATTCGCGCTGGCCAGACACTGCTGCTGCCCTCAGCCTCGATGGCCGACTCTCACTACTCCCTGAGCGAGAAACAGCGCCTGGCCTCGGCCCAACAAAAAGGTCAAAGTACCGGCAAACAGTCTGTATACCACCAGGTAAAATCCGGAGAATCCCTGTGGACCATCAGCCGCCAATACGGGGTTGGAGTAAAGGAGCTTGCCCGCTGGAACAACATGGTACCCAAGGACCCATTGCAGACTGGGCGCAAACTGGTGATCTGGCAGAGCAAGTCGATCAGCCTTGCCAGCAATGAACGCAGCAATCGCAGCGTAATTCGTTGGGTGGCCTATACCGTGCGACGCGGAGACTCACTCGCCAGAATTGCAGACCGTTTCAGTGTTAACGTTGACGAAATAGCGCAGTGGAACAATATTGATACCCGCAAATATCTGAAACCAGGCCAAGTGCTTAGTTTGTATGTCGATGTGACCCAGCTCTCCGGTCGCTAACTTCCAATACCGCCAGACAGGATTCTATGAGCGCCTATTTCATACGCCGCTTTCTGTTGATTATTCCAACATTTATCGGCATTACCCTGTTGGTTTTTGCCGTCACCAGGGTGGTACCCGGTGGCCCTATAGAGCGAATGATGACATCGGCGCTGGTCAGCGGCGAGCAATCCGCCGGCCGCCGAGACACCCAAAGCGGCAACACCCTCTCGGAAGAACAGATCAAACAATTGGAGGCCTACTACGGTTTCGATAAGCCTCTGCTGGAAAGTTACACTCACTGGCTCGGGCGCGTACTGCAATTTGATCTGGGGGAGTCCAGCCGCTACCACGACCCGGTGTGGAGCATTATCAAAGAGCGTTTTCCGGTCTCCATATTCTACGGCCTCACCACCTTATTCATTACTTACCTGGTCTGCATTCCCTTGGGCGTCAGCAAAGCCCTGCATCACAATTCTTTCCTCGATAACGCCTCTTCGGCGGTTATTTTTCTCGGCTATGCCCTGCCAAGCTATGTAGTCGGTATAGCACTGGTCTCTTTATTCGCGGCCAACTGGGATATTTTTCCCCTCGGCGGTTTCGTCAGCGACGACTACGATGATTTATCGACCTGGGAAAAATTCAAAGATATCTTCTATCACGGCACCCTGCCCCTCATCGCGTATATGGCGGGCAGCTTTGCGGTTACGACCTTTATGATGAAGAACGCGCTGATGGACAATCAGGCCGCAGACTATATGCGCACCGCCGCCGCCAAGGGTTTGACCCGCTCCAAAGCGGTCTGGCAGCACGCTTTTCGCAACAGTCTTATTCCCATTGCCACCTCCTTCGGCGGCAATATCGCTTTTTTTATGAGTGGTTCCTTTCTGATCGAAACCATCTTCAACATCGACGGCATCGGCCTGCTTGGTTATGAAGCCATTCTCGAGCGCGACTACCCGGTCGTACTGGGCATACTGGTGATCACTTCGCTGCTGTTTCTGATAGGCAATATCATCTCCGACTTTCTGGTGGCCCTGGTTGACCCGCGTATCCGCTTCGGAGAGGCGCGCTGATGCTGAAACTCAATCCGGTCGCGCGCAAAAGGCTGGAGCGCTTCAAGGCCATCCGTCGCGGTTACTATTCCGCCATTATTCTGGCGGCACTGTTCATACTGAGTCTTGGCGCCGAGCTGATCGCCAACCAACGAGCACTGTTGGTGATTTACGAGGGAGAGTGGTATTTCCCCACCTATGGCGACATTATCCCCGGTGAGACCTTTGGCTTCGACTATCGCTACGAGACCGACTACAAGGCTCTGAAAGCACGGCTGGCTGAAAGCGGCGAAGGTATCGTCATCATGCCGCCGGTTCCCTATGGCCCGCTGGAAACCGATCTGGCCGTCGGTGATTTTCCGCCGCACGCACCCTCATGGGACAGCGGACACTATCTGGGCACCGACACCAGCGGCCGGGATGTGCTGGCCCGGATCATTTACGGCTTTCGCATAGCGCTGTTGTTTTCGCTCTTGTTGCTGTTCTTCAACTACCTGATCGGGGTCAGTATTGGCTGTCTGATGGGATTCTGGGGTGGCAGTTTTGATCTGATCTTTCAGCGCATTATTGAAATATGGTCGAACGTGCCCTTTCTCTACGTCATCATGATCGTCGCTTCTATCGTGCAGCCGGGATTCTGGACCTTGGTGGGCATCATGGTGTTTTTTGGCTGGACCGGCATTACCTGGTATATGCGCACGGCAACCTACAAAGAGGCTGCACGCGACTATGTCATGGCGGCGCGCGCCATCGGTGCATCTAACAGCCGCATTGTGTTTCGACACATATTACCCAACAGCGTCTCGACGCTGATCACCTTTGTGCCCTTTTCCGTTGCCAGCGGCATAACCTCACTAACCGCACTGGATTATTTGGGCTTTGGGCTGCCGCCACCCACCCCCAGCTGGGGAGAACTGCTAAAACAGGGTACAGAGAATCTGGATTCCCTGTGGCTGGTACTGTCGGTCGTTACTGCAATGACCCTGGTATTAATGCTGGTCACGTACATTGGTGAAGCCATTCGGGAAGCCTTTGATCCACGCAAGTTCAGCTATTATGAATAGATTCACTTTAGTTTTTGCTGCGCTCTTGCTTGCAGCGCTGTCGCCAAATATTGTCGCAGCGCCGGAAACTCTGCCGGAAAAACTGAATTGGCAGACCAATCTGGAAGATCCGATTTTTGCCTCACCGAAGGCCGAGCGCGGCGGTCGTTTTCGCAGTTTTATCACGACCTTTCCACTCACCCTGCGCCTGGTCGGCCCGGACGCCAACGGCAGCTTCGCCCATTATCTGCGCGCCAATGCGCTGGCGCTGGTAGACTTTCATCCCAACACGCTGAACCCCATCCCCATGCTGGCGACTCACTGGGCCTTTGATGGGGACGGCAAAACCGTTTACTACCGGCTCGACCCGGACGCGCGCTGGTCCGATGGCAAGCCGGTAACGGCAGATGACTACCTGTTTACTCTGGAGTTTATGCGCTCCGAACATATCGTGGCGCCCTGGTACAACAACCACTACAGCAAGGTGATTGTTGAGGTAAAAAAATACGATCAGCATACAATTGCCATTACCGGCGCGGTGCCTAAACCGCGCGAAGAATTGCTGTATGAATATGGTCTGCGCCCCACACCCGCCCACTTCCACCAGCTCGATGAACAGTGGGTACGCAACTATAACTGGAAGATCGAACCGAATACCGGCGCCTATCAGATCAGCAAAATCCGCAAGGGAAAATACGTGGAGTTTGAGCGCAAGCGGAACTGGTGGGGTGACAATAAACGCTACCTGCAATATCGCTTCAACCCGGATCATATCCGCGTAAAAGTAATCCGCGATATCAATATGGCCTATCAGTATTTTGCTAAAGGCGAGCTCGACACCTTCCCGCTGAATTCTCCGCGTTTTTGGCATAAAAAAGCTCAGGGCGATATTTACGATCAAGGCCTCGTGGGCAAGATAAAATTTTACAATGACGTACCACAGCCTTCGTCGGGCATCTACCTGAACGAAGACGACCCGACACTCGGCGACCGCAAGGTGCGTTACGCCATCGCCCATGCCACCAATGTCCAAAAAGTTATTGATACGGTATTGCGCGGCGACTATGAACGTTTGAATTCGCAGTACGAAGGTTACGGTGACTACACCCACCCCGATATTCGCGCACGCGACTTTGATCTGGCCAAAGCCAATTTACTGCTGAATGAAGCGGGCTGGCAGGAGCGCAACGGTCAAGGCATTCGGGTAAAAGACGGTCGACCGCTTAGCTTGCGGGTGACCTACCTGAGCAGTAATCACAGCGACCGGCTGGTGATAATCCAGCGCGAGGCACTCAAGGCCGGCATCGACCTTCAACTGCAATTGCTCGACCCCTCAACCGGGTTTAAACAGATACTGGAAAAGAAACACCAGATTGCCTGGATGGGCTGGTCCGGTGGCGGCCTCTCGCCGGTGTTCTGGGAGTTCTACCACTCAGATAACGCGCACAAGCCGCAGAACAACAATATAACCAACACCGACAACCCAGAAATCGATCGCTACATCATGGAATACCGCCGGGCAACTGACAAAGCAGAGCGCGTCCGACTTGCCCATAAACTGCAGGAGCTGGTTCACGAGCAGGGATCATTTATTCCGACCTTTAAAGTACCCTACACCCGCGAGGGTTACTGGCGCTGGCTGAAGTTGCCACCCTGGCGCGCCACCCGCACCAGCGATTCAGTCTTCGCCACCATGGGCAGCACCGGGGGCCTGTTCTGGATCGACAGTGAAATCCGCCAGCAAATTGAGAACGACGAAATCGAACGCGCAAAACCCAGCTTGATTATCGATGAGACCTGGCGCAAATGAGCACGCTATTGAAAGTCAACGAGCTGCGGACCTGCATACGCGGCGAGCACAGCACCCTGACCATCGTCGACGGTGTCAGCCTGCACTTGAAGGCCGGTGAAACGCTAGGTCTCGTGGGGGAGTCCGGCAGCGGCAAAAGCATTACCGCGCTGTCCATCATGGGTTTGCTGCCAAAACCTGATGCCTACATCGCCGGCGGTGATATTGTCTTTCAGGAACAGAACCTCAGAGACCTCAAACCGCAACAGCTGGCCGCTTTGCGC
Organism: Litorivivens sp.; assembly: GCF_041624475.1. GTDB lineage: Bacteria > Pseudomonadota > Gammaproteobacteria > Pseudomonadales > Spongiibacteraceae > Litorivivens. The sequence continues at coordinate 231,408 of NZ_JBFJUX010000002.1, read as the reverse complement.
GGCAACCGAATCGGCATGATCTTTCAGGATCCGATGACGGCGCTCAATCCGGTGCATCGCATTGGTGATCAAATCGCCGAAGTCCTCGAGATCCACGGCCGCCAGCGCAACAACAGTCAGATGCGCCAGCGAGTTATCGAGCTGCTGAACAGTGTCGGTATTCCCCAGCCGGAGTCCCGCTTCGACAGTTATCCCCATCAGCTCTCCGGTGGCATGCGTCAGCGGGTCATGATCGCCATGGCGCTGGCCTGCGAACCGGCACTGCTGATCGCCGACGAGCCTACAACCGCTCTGGATGTGACGGTTCAGGCGCAGATTCTACAGCTCATCAAACGCCTGCAGCGGGAACACAATACCGCCCTGCTTTTCATTACCCACGATCTGGCGTTGATCTCGCAGATCAGTGATCGCATCGCCGTAATGTATGCTGGGCAAATTGTTGAAACCGCCGCCAGCGACACCCTGTTTGCCGAACCTCGCCACCCCTACACCCGCGCCTTGCTGTATTCAACGCCGGGCGCCGCCAGCGGTCACAAACAGCCTCTGCCCAGCATTCCCGGGGCCGTTGCCAAGCCCGAGACTTACGGCACATTCTGTCGCTTTCGCAACCGCTGCCAGTTTGCTACTACTCGCTGTGAAACCGAGCCGGTAAGCCTGGATGAAAGTGATCAGCAGCACGCTGTGCGCTGCCTGCGCTGGCGCGAACTGACTCAGGAGGCAGCACATGTCGACTGATTCCCTGCTCCGCATTGACGCGCTTTGTCTGCACTTCCATCAGCGTTACGGCGTATTCAAACAACACAAAACCACCATCAAAGCGGTTGACGGAGTCAGCCTGACCATTCATCCGGGCGAGACCCTCGGCCTGGTCGGCGAGTCGGGCTGCGGCAAAAGCAGCCTCGGCAAGGCGCTGCTCAACCTGCACACCCCTACAGGGGGCAGCGTGTATTTCCGCGAACGCCGATTGACCGGCTTGAGCAACCGCGAATGGCGCTCCCTGCGCCCGCATATGCAGATGGTGTTCCAGGATCCCTTCGAATCGCTTAACCCCCGGCACACCATTTCCCATATCCTGGAAGAGCCTCTGATTGTTCACCGCCGCGGCGGCCCCGCAGAACGACAGCGCCGAGTACAGGAACTGCTCGACGTGGTCGGCCTCAGCAGTGATGCCCTGAACAAATATCCGCACGAGTTTTCCGGCGGCCAACGCCAGCGCATCGGGATTGCCCGTGCCATCGCACTGGAGCCGGAACTGTTAATCTGCGATGAGGCGGTGTCGGCCCTCGACGTATCGGTCCAGGCTCAAATACTCAACCTGCTGCTGGAGATTCAGCAGCGCATGCATTTGGCGATGCTGTTCATTTCACATGACCTGTCGGTGGTGCGACATGTTTCAGACCGCATAGCCGTCATGTACAAAGGCAAGCTGGTGGAAGTGGGTGATGCCAATACCCTGTGCGAACAGCCCGCTCACCCCTATACCCGCGCCCTACTCAATGCAGTGCCCAGCTTTGGCAAACACTGGGCCGGCGACGACACCGTACGCGGTGAACTGAGTACTCAGGACGCGATTGCCGGATGCGCCTTTGCGCCCCGCTGCCCCAAGGCCCAGCCCCACTGCCTGCAGCAGGAACCCGAGCTGGAACTGCGCTCTGAAGATTCAGCCGTTCGAGTTGCCTGCCACTACCCCCTGTAGAATCGATGGGCTGCGGAGCAAAGCGGGGATGGTCTATCTGTGACCGATAATGCTATGATTTTGCCGCTTTTTGCTATATCCGGTGGCGCTGCGGCAACGCCGGCGCCCATCATACTCAATGCAACACCCGACAACTGGCTCTGATATGCGCCCAAAATCTGCTCACCGCAACGACTATGTGCCGCTTAAATACGCACGAACCATGCTCAGCGTTGCTGAAGCACAGGGCTACGACCCCAAGGCTTTGATTAAGTCGCTCGACTTGCCCCAGGATCCATTCGACCCCAAAGCCGACCCCGAGACCCCCATCGACGCCCGTTACTACACCCTGATTTACGGACGCGTAATGTGGCTGCTGCAGGACGAATCCTTTGGTCTCAACCTGCAGCAGGCCACCCCTACCGGCACGTTCAGAATGATGTGCATGTGCATTATCCACTGCACTACCCTGGAAAATGCGCTGCGCCGGGCCGCGGAATTTATGGGCTTTTGTCGTAGCATAACCGGGTTGTCACCGGTCAATACCAAACCGATTCGCCGCACCGGCAACGGTCGCGCAACCTACACCTTCAATACCACCTACCTGCTCGAAGACACGCCAAGCCTCGATACCGATACGGTGGTGCACTGCATGGCGATCTGGCGACGCTTCTGCTCCTGGCTGATTGGTCGTCACATTCAGTTGCACGAAGTGCGACTCAAGGGTTCGGAGCCGGAGGACCCCAGCTACTATGAGCACATTCTCGGTTGCGAGGTGTACTACGACCAGCTGGAAAACGCCTTTGTCTTGCCCGAGCACTACCTTGATTGCCCGCTCGTCCACACCGAGGATTCCCTGCGCGCCTTCCTGCGCGATGCGCCCTATTATCTGATGGTGTCGACCGACGACGAAGACACCTCACTGCTGGCCCAGATGAAACGCATTGTCGGCAACGACCTGAGCCGCGATTTCCCGAGTGTGGTCGCGATGGCAGAACAGCTGAACATGTCGGTCAGAACCCTGCGCCGCCGCCTGAAGGACTACGACACCACCTATCAGGAATTCAAGGACAATCTGCGCAAGGAGCACGCAATACGCTGGCTCAACCAACCGGAGCTCAAGATCAACGCCGTCTCAGCCCTGCTGGGCTTTGACGAGCCGAGCGCCTTTCATCGCTCGTTCAAGAAGTGGACCGGCATGACGCCCGGCGAGTATCGCGCTAGCCGCAAAAAACAAGGCTCAGCCACATCTGCTGACGAAGAAATTTGAGAAAACCATGACCCGCAAACTATCGCTGAGTGCGCTCACGCTTTGCCTGATCCTGACGCTGCTCACGGCCTGTTCTGATTCCCTCCCATTGGACGAAAGGCCACTACCGGCGTATTGGTCTGCCGAGCAGTCTGTCCACAGCCGCAAATTGCCCTTTGATGGCGCCCATAACTTCCGCGACCTCGGCGGATACCAGACTCGGGACGGCAGAACCCTGCGTTGGGGTGTGCTGTACCGCTCGGATAAACTCGCCGGGCTCAGTGCCGCCGATGAGCAATACATCGAACGCCTCGAGATCCGGCGTGTAATCGATTTTCGCTCTGAGGCAGAACGCGCCGAAGCGCCTAACCGCTTCGCCCCCGACACCTCGGTGAGTGTGTTCAACAAGCCAATCGCCATTGCCGCGACCGCGGTTGATGATATGAGGGGCTTTGTCACCAACCCCGACACCAGTACCGACGAAGTGCGAGCCCTGATGATCGCGGCCAATCGCGAGATGATCGAAAACCACACACCGGTCTACCGCGAATTTATGCAGGAACTCCTGCACAGCAGCAGTTACCCGACCGTATTTCACTGCACCGCCGGTAAAGATCGAACCGGACTTGCCGCTGCGCTGGTGCTAAGCGCACTGAACGTGCCGCGAGAAACCATCCTTGAGGATTACCTGGCAACCAATACTTACACCCAGAAGCAAATGGCAAACTGGCTGCGCTGGATCAAAATCGGCAGCCTGTTTCGGGCAAACGAAGAGGCAGCGCGAGCCCTGCTCGGTGTCGATGCGGACTATATCAACGCGGCCTTCGAGGTCATCGACGAAACCTACGGCAGCATGGACAACTACCTGCAAACGGCATTGGGCATCGGCCCCAAAGAGCGCCAACAGTTGCAGGAACATCTGCTGTACTAGCCCCGCGGCTCTGCTGCCCTCCGTTCGGGTGATGCAGCGCAGGCCCTTCCCGCCTACTCTAACCATCTTTATTCAGGAGCCCCCATGTCTGTTGGTGTACTTTTTGTCTGTCTTGGAAATATCTGTCGGTCGCCAGCGGCTCAAGGGATTTTCGAACACCGGATTCGCTCGGCAGGGCTGAGCGATCAAATTCACACGGACTCCTGTGGCACCGCGGCATTCAACCTTGGTAAATCCCCGGATGAACGCTCTCAGTCAGCCGCACTGCGTGCAGGTTATGACATCAGCGATCAGATTGCCCGGCAGATCTGTGACGAAGACTATCAGCGTTTTGACTATGTGATTGCCATGGATCGGATCAACCTGACCAACGTGGAAGCCTGGGCGCCGAAAGACTTCACCGGCGAGATCAACCTGTTTATGAACTACTGCAAAAACGGCGGTAACGCGCAGATTCCCGACCCCTATTACAAAGAAGCCGAAGCCTTTGACGGCGTCATTCAAACGCTGGAGCGAGCCGCCGATGGACTGCTCGCCCATATTCGAACAAAGCACGGAATTTGATATGAAATTTGTACTCTCTACCTCCTTCAGCACCGTCGCCCATCTGACCCAACTCGCACCCGTCGCGGACGACTGCGGCTGGGAAGCGATGTCCTTTTCAGATCACGTGGTTCACCCGGAATCGATCCGCACGCCCTACCCCTACACCGACGACGGTTCGCGGCGCTGGGAGGCCTTTACCGACTGGCCCGACCCCTATGTGATGGCGGGAGCCCTGTCGACTATCACCAAACGACTGAAGTTCACTAACAACATTTTTGTGCTGCCCATGCGCAATCCCTTTCTGGTAGCCAAAGCCATCAGCACCGCCGCCATCATTTCTGATAACCGCATCATTCCTGCCATCGGTGTCGGTTGGTCCAAAGATGAATTCGAGTTGATGCAACAGGACTTCCACACGCGCGGAAAGCGTGCCGATGAAATGGTTGAGGTGATGCGCCTGCTCTGGTCCGGCGAGATGGTGGACTATCAGGGCAAGTATTATCAGTTCGACAAGCTGGAAATGAACCCGGCACCGACGGCGCACATTCCCATCTGGGTGGGCGGCATCAGCGATGCGGCCATGAAGCGCGCCGCCCGTCTGGGCGACGGCTGGGTGACGGACCTGCAAACCTCCGATGAAATTATCGCCTGCATCGACAAGGTAAAAGCCTATCGCAAGGAATACGGCCGCGACCACCTGCCCTTCAGCGTGATGGCCACTCCGTCCGACGCCTTTACCGTCGACGGCTACAAAAAGCTGGAGGATGCGGGCGTGACTCACATCCTGACCATGCCCTGGCCTTTCTATCACGGCGAAACCGACGATATCGACAAGAAAATAGACGGCGTAAAACGCTACGCCGACGACATTATCAGCAAAATGTAAAGGCGCTCAAAGCGCTGAAAAGCTAATAACCTGCCCGGCACCTGCGGGCAGGTTCAGCGTTACCTGTCCGCTCTGCTCCATCACTGTCTTACTGCCCGTCATCAACTGGGCACCAGGCTCCAGCCCCGTCAATGTCAGCGTCACCGGATGCGTGGAATCGAGCTGTATTTCCCGATCCGCCCGGCCGGCAATACCGGCTCGTTCCAGATCAAGCGTCAAGGCCGCAACATTCTCCAGACCAACCGTCAGAGTGCCGGCAACGGTTTCCAGAGTATCACCTTCCCAGCGCTGTTCTTCACGCAGTGCCGGGCTGCGGGTCATATCATTGGGAGGAAGAAACTGGTTTCCTTCGAAATCAGCGGTCACAACCCGCTCAGGCAAAGCCCCGGAATCGAGACGGATTTCGGCAAAGTCCACATCCTCTACCGCCGCAATGTCACTCAACCACCAGGCACCTTGCGGGCCAACGTCCAAAACGGAATCAACTGCTGAGGGCTCCCAGCGATAGATAAAATCGCCCGGGTTCTGTTTGCGCGTATCGGTTTCGGCCAACCAGCCGACCATCCATTTGGCGGCTTCCTCGTAAGCCGAATACGCCGCATCTTTCAGCGTCCATATAACGTGGTCCTCCGCTACATAATGGTCAAAGACATAGCGGTAACCATTGTCTTTCATGGCATCCACCGTAGCGCGGGCATCGACAAATGGCACCAGTTGGTCAAAGCTGCCGTGAGCGTGGTAGTAACCATTCCACTTCAGGTTCTGCATTAGCTCAGGGCCTTTGGGCTCAGCGCACCCGGACGTCCCCGGTGAACAGGGTAAAAGCGTGCTGTCCGCATGAGAGCCCGCCAGTACCACACCACCGGCAAAGACATCCGGGTATTTGATCATCAGATTGATGGTGCCGATCGCACCCATCGAATAACCACTGCTGATTACCCGCTCCGGATCAATGGTGTAATGGGCCGCGACATCGCGCCAGACTTCCCAGAAATCCACCTCGGCAGGACCACTGTAAAAACCCGCTGGCCCCCGCCCCAATGTGGTGACACAGATCGACTGGCGCAAGCGCTCACAGGCGGCGTCTAGAAAGTTTGGCACCGTGGCAGCGTACTGGTTATGGTTCTGGGTGAGACTGTGCAGCAGCCAGGTAAACAGCGTCGGCTCATCCTCGCTTTCCTGATAATTTTCCGGGACGTAGATGCCATAGGGCTGCACGGCATCGTAGTACTGGGGCTGGGTCACCGGGTTTTCGCTGCGATCAATCCCCGCCTCCTGACCATCAGCCTTCAGCGCCGTGCCCGACAGGGAAGAGACATACCAGCGATTGCTGTAGCCCTTTGGCAGCGGTTCCGGTTCCGTTTCACCCATCCGACTCCAGTCTAACTCCAGCACAAATTCGCTGATATCACCGCTGTTCAGTGCAATCGCCTGCTCCTGATCGAACCAGAAGTTATTGGCCACCGGTTCATCGTCGTAATTCCTGAACGCCACGTTGAACACAGGCGGCTGGGTGGGCAATTTACGGAAAGCGGCGTTGTCGTCCAGAAAACCGCCGTTGCCGTCGTGAATACCCGCCAACAGGTAAACGTTCCAGGGACGCTCATAGCTAAACAGCGTGCTGCCAATCTGCGCGACAAAAGACCGTGAGGCCCGATCCGTCGTAATCTGGCCGAAGGCTATGGGGCCGTTGCCGTCCAGGCGATCCACCGTCACGCCCGCACTGGACAGAAACACCAGAGCATCAATGCCCGGAGCAGTAATACGGGGAATGCCCGGCAGGGTATCCTGGCCGCCCTCCTTGTAGTCCAGGGCGAAGGCGGCGATGGGGACGGCGGGATCTAGCAGGGTCTGCCAATCAACCCGCAGATGCAGACTGGTGTCGTCGCGGCCGATGCCTACCCGAAAAATATCAGCGCCATTACCCGCCATGGCCTCGTCAGGGTAGTGATAACTGCCGCCGGAAGGCGTGCCGACGCGGTAAGCCGGCGGATTAGGCCCAAGGGCGCCGTTGGCATCGTAAATAAAGTCGGTCCAGTAATAGGCGCCGCCGGCATAGCGGCCGGTACCAAGCGTGCGCGGCGCGCTGCCAGCAAATGGCCAGGCCGGATTCACCGGCAGCGCCGGCTCAACGCCGCGTGCGGCCGGTGGCACACCCTCGGGCAGGCCCTGTCTCGCGACCGGGGGCGCGGGTGTTTGCGGGCCTGTTATCGCCGCAGGCGGGGAAGAGGAGGAACTTGAACTGTCATTACAGCCCGCCAACAGCAGGCCAGCCAGCACTAGCAGAAATCGCATGGTCGTACCCGTACTTTTTATTATCATCGGGCCATAGTAAGGGGATATCCGGCACCCTGCCAGTGACCCGATCGGCAAAAAGCCACAGCAGTTTAATCTCGCCAACTACTAACGCTTAAACAGCAGTACTGACTCCATATGGTGAGTTTGCGGGAACATATCCACCCAACGCGCAGACTCCAGGCGATAACCGCCTGCCATCAGGATTCCGGCATCGCGCTCCAGCGTAGCCGGGTCACAACTGACATAGACAATTCTCCGCAGAGGCATGGCCGCGAGTTTTTCACACAGAGCGCTGGCACCGGCCCGGGGTGGATCGATCACTGCCTTGTTAAGCCCCTCAGGCAAGGACAGCTTCGGTTCAAACAGGTCGGCCTGCTCAAAGCGCACAGTCGCCGGAGCCGAAAGCCGGGCTCGGGCAACCATTTCCGCATCACTTTCCAGCCCCAGAACCCGGCTACACAGGGCTGCCAGAGCCAGGCTGAAATTCCCCAGACCGGAAAAGGCATCCAGCAGCCAATCCTCTTGCGTCAAGGCCAACCAGTCACCGACCTGTGCCAGCAACTGCCGGTTAACGTCCGGGTTTACCTGGGTAAAATCGCTGGGCTCGAAGCGCAGGTCGCCGTCTGGATAGAGTAGCTCCGCCGCCTCCAGCCTGAGTACCTCGTCGCCGACGACAATCAGACTGACCGGCAGGGGGAATGAGGCCAGAAAGCGGGAAAGCGCAGCCGCTGTCGGCTTCTTGGTCAGCGACAGCGCGCAGGCGACCTGTCCACCCTGCCCCTCAACCAGCTCTATTTCACCGCGAAACAGAGCTGAAAAGCTCTCACTATGCCGGTAGAGAGTTTTCATGGCCCCTGCCAGAGCAGGTCGAAGGATAAGGCACTCGGGAACCGGCACAATGGCATGGCTGCGCGCGGCTTTAAGTCCAACGCGACCCTTTTCGAAGGCCAATCGTATTCGATGGCGGTAGCCGAATGCCTCCCCCACTATAGGTGGCAGCGCTTCTGGTCCGTTCAGCCGCGACAGCATGGCCGCAAAGCGCTCGGTTTTATACTCTCGCTGAGTGGTGATGCCCATATGCTGAAGCTGACAGCCGCCACAGTCGTTGTAGTGGCGGCAAGGTGGCTCAACCCGTTGACTGGAAGGCTCAGTTACCGCTATCAGCTCGGCATCATCAAAGCGTTTGCCTGTGCGATAACTTCGGGCCGTGACAGTTTCACCTGGCAGACAACGCTCAACAAATACCACCTTGCCAGAACGCTTCGCCACCCCCCGACCATCGTCGCTGAGCCGGGTAATCGTTAGTTCGTCCTGCCATTGCTGGGGCCGGGCTTTGTCTTTTTTGTAGACCCGAAGACGACTCACCGCTGAAACGACCTGGGCGCAAACTGGCGATATTTCTCCAGACACTGCTTTTTGCGGGCATCCAAGTGGGCGCGTTCGGCATCCGTGCGCACATCCGCCGCTCCCAACTCTCGACAGGGGATGCGCTGATAAAAATCAGAGCCGCGATCGCTCTCGCGAACTGCCGGGCTCAGACGAACGATTGGCAGCTCATCATCGGCGGTTTCCGGCGCAGCAGGGAGGGAAGCACTCGAGCCCAGCAGAATCGCGGTGTAAACGGCGCTTATTCGCCTCATACATATCCCATACGGTGTTTTTTGCGTTAGAATGCCGGGCCTTATAAGTCATCAACCCGGCGGAACGCGGGAATCTTAAATGAATACTGAAGTACTTGAAAATTTAAATGTTGCCGAACAGGAAATCCTGATTACGCCGGCCAAACTGAAATCCGAGCTGCCCCTGTCGGAAACGGCTGCCGCAACCGTCGGCGAGTCGCGCCAGGTTATTCGCGATATTCTCGATGGCAAAGACAAACGCCTGTTTGTGGTCGTCGGCCCCTGCTCTATTCATGATACCAAAGCTGCGATGGACTACGCCGAGCGCCTGAAAGCGCTGGCGGCCAAGGTTGAAGACACCCTGCATCTGGTGATGCGTGTTTACTTCGAAAAGCCGCGCACCACGGTAGGCTGGAAAGGCCTGATTAACGACCCCCACCTGAACGATACCTTCAAGATTCAGGAAGGCCTGCATATTGGTCGCGAGCTGCTGATCAACATCTGTGAGCTGGGTCTGCCCACCTCTACCGAAGCACTGGATCCGATTTCGCCCCAGTACATGCAGGACTGCATCGCGTGGTCGGCAATCGGCGCGCGCACCACCGAATCCCAGACTCACCGGGAGATGGCCAGCGGCCTGTCCTCGGCGGTCGGTTTCAAGAACGGTACTGACGGTTCTCTGGAAGTGGCGATCAATGCCATGCAGTCAGCCTCCAAGCCACACCGTTTTCTGGGCATCAATAATGAAGGCCAGGTTGCGGTCATCCACACCCGCGGCAACCCTTACGCCCACGTAGTACTTCGCGGCGGCAGTGGCGGCCCCAATTACGACTCTGTGCATATCAAACTGGCTGAAGCGGAGCTCGCCAAGCATAAGTTGCCCGCTAATATCATGGTGGATTGCAGCCACGCCAATTCCAACAAGCAACCGGAATTGCAGCCGCTGGTCATGGAGAACGTCACCAACCAGATTCTGGAAGGTAACAAATCCATTGTCGGCCTGATGGTGGAAAGCCACATTCACGGCGGCGCCCAGAAGATTCCTGAAAATCTGGCAGACCTGAAATACGGTGTTTCCGTCACCGACGGCTGCGTCGGCTGGGAAGACACCGAAGCCGCTATTCTCGACATGCACAACAAGCTGAAAGACGTACTGCCCACCCGTCGATGATAGGCGACTTCCCCAAAGCGATACGCTGGGAAAACGGCGAGCTCTGGTTACTCGACCAGACTCGCCTGCCCCACGATGTGCACTACGAAAAACAGGAAAGTGCCGAGCAGCTCTACGCCAGCATTCACGCACTGAAAGTGCGCGGCGCACCGGCCATCGGCATCGCGGCCGCCTACGGGCTGTGCGTGGTGCTCGCTCCCCATACCGCCCTCCCCCTGCCCGAATTCATCGCCGAGCTCAATCACCAGGCCGACTACATCAACAACTCGCGCCCCACGGCGGTAAACCTGCAGTGGGCACTGCAACGTCTTAAGCGATTAAGTGATGATTTTACCGGCGACAGCGAAGGCTTGTGGCAACGGCTGGTAAGCGAAGCCGAGGCAATCCACGCTGAAGATGAGGCCCTGTGTCGCGGCATCGGTGAACAGGCATTGCCGCTGATTCGCGAAGGCTGTGGGGTGATGACCCATTGCAATGCAGGTGCGCTCGCCACCGGCGGCATTGGTACGGCAACGGCACCGCTCTACCTCGCCCACGAACAGGGTATTTCCTTTCGGGTATACGCCAATGAAACCCGCCCTCTGCTACAGGGTTCGCGGCTGACAAGCTGGGAACTGCACTGTGCCGGTATCGATGTCACCCTGCTGACTGACAATATGGCTGCGCAGACCATGGCGTCTGGCGCAATTGATTTGGTCATTGTTGGCACCGACCGAGTAGTAGCCAATGGCGATGTGGCCAACAAGATTGGTACTTTGGGCGTGGCGATTCTCGCCAGACACTACGGCATTCCCTTCTATGTCGCCTGCCCATCCTCAACCATAGACCTGTCGACCGCCAACGGATCGCTGATTCCGATTGAGCAGCGCGACAGCAACGAAGTCAGAAAATTCGGCGAGCATCAGGCGACCCTTAAGGAAATAAAAACCCTAAACCCGGCCTTCGATGTAACACCCGCAGAGTTGGTCAGCGGCATCATTACCGAAAAGGGCGTGATCAAACCACCTTTTGCCTCGGGCCTGGCTGCACTGTTTACCGACTAGCGGCTCGCATCACTTGCGGACCGAGCGTCCCCAGCGCGCCCTTTGGCCACGCACATCCACATGGACAAAAGGCCCATGGGAACTGCTGACACCGTATTCTCCCAGACCGCCTGCCTGCCAGTCACGGCTACGGCTGAGTTCCTCCACCAGCGTGTAGACCAGCGCCGCATCGGCCCGATCAATCCGTCCATCGCCGTTAAGATCATCCATGCGACCGTCGCGCGGTGAGACATCCACAAAAAAATCTGCCGCCCCGCCATAGATATGACGCGAGTTCTTGCTATTGCCGATAGTGTGATTGTAGTGCGGTGTGCGAAAGCCACTCATAATAAACAGGGTATCGGCAGTAATACCTCGCTCATTTAATCTTTGCAAAATGGTTTCGAGCTTGAGTATAAGCTCCGGCCTGAACAGCATGAACTGCTTGCCATTGACCGGCGCCTGCTTGCAGAGAAACTGCCCGAGCCGAAAATGGGGTGACAGATAGACATCAAACAACGCAGGGGTAACTTCGATAAAACCTTCCGGAGGCTCGTAGGCCTCCAAGCCCCGATAGGGCTGCTGTGGATAGCTCCCCATGCGGTAGCCATCAATAAGGCCATTTTTTACGCTTGCTGCAGGCCGCAGTACAAACACGTTCAGCTGCATCGTTTTGCCCGATGCTTCAGACACGGTGATCGTGGCAAGTCCCTGCCCCGGCGCTTGCCAGTTCCAGCGTTCCGGGCCATCCTGAGCCACAGAACCAGCGCTTGCCTGCACCCGGGACTTTTCCGGCGCCTGAATACTCAGGGATTCCCCCGGCATCGCGGTCAATCCCAATATCCTGTAAGGTATTTGCAGGCCATTCACCCGCACAGAAAAGCCCGCAGCGCCGCTATCAAAGGCATTACCCGAGGGCGCTACCACCAGGCACGCCATCAGGCAAAGGGTTAGCAAAGCATTTCTACTGACTGGCATTCATGGCCTCCCATATTCGGGTATCACGATCGTAAATATCTTCAACAAAGCGTATGTCGCCAGTTTCATCATTAACCACAACTGTCCAGTAAAGCAGGTGCACCGGCACTTTATCGGCCAATCGAACCGTCATCTCCCGCCCCGAGGCCACCACGTCTTCAATTCTGCGCCGCGACCAGTCCGGAGAGGACTTAAGTACCCAAGCCGCAAGGTCCAAGGGATCACTGACGCGGATGCAACCGGAGGAAAAATCACGTCGAGTCTTACTGAACAGATCACGAGACGGAGTATCGTGCAGATAGACTTCGTGCACATTGGGAAACATAAACTTCACGCGGCCCAAGGCATTTTTATCCCCCGGCGCCTGGCGCACGCGAAACGGGAATTTCGCCGGTCCCAAGCTGCTCCAGTCGACAGCGACCGGATCGACCACTTGCCCCTGAGAGTCAAGAAGCTGGTACCCCATTTCCTGAATAAACGCCGGGTTTTCCTGAAACTTTGGCAGCAGATCGAGACGGGCAAGCTTGCGCGGGGTTTCCCACCAGGGATTGAGGACCAGGTAGGACATTGACGCGGAAAAAACCGGGGTCTGTCGATAGGGCCGCCCTACCACCACATCGTAGATCTCGGTTATCTCTGCCCCTTCGTGAGTTTCGAGCCGGTAATCAGCTATATTGACCCGAATGTGGCGGCGCCCGAGGTTATCTGGCAACCAGCGCCAGCGCTCGAGATTGACCTTTATCTGCCGCACCCGCTGCTCTGCACTCAGGTTCAGCTTCCGCAGTGTCACAGGCCCGACGATACCATCGGGCTCCAGATTGGCACGACGTTGAAATACCCGCACTGCCTCTGCCAGAGCGTTGTCGTAAAGATCCGGTGAGTCATCACCACCCTCAATATCACCGCCCAGCAGTAGCCTTTTGCGCAAGGCAATCACGCGCTCAGAGCGATCGCCAGGCTTCAAAGCCGGACCCTTTGCAATAGCGTTCCACCCGCCCTCACGCGCGATTATTTCATAGCGAATCAGCGCCTCTCTGAGACGGTGATAACGCGGTTGTGATGGCGCCAGCGCTTCCAGCGATCGGCCTATGCTGTCCGCATCCTGCTGTTCCAGAAAGTAGAGCGCAAGATCACGCTCCCGTCCTTTCGCAGTCCAGGTAGGTTCAAGCGTTAGCGGTTTGACCATCCCGCCCAGTAGATGGCCCGCCAGTGCCAGATAGGCATCGGTGGCATAAACATCGCGTTCTGCGGAGCTGAGGCCCGAGGAAGACAGCAATCTGCCATGATAGGCAGCGGGTTCCAGGCCGTGGGTGGCGCTGTTAAGAATCGCATCCCGTAAGGCTGCCAACCGGGCTTCGTTCCAGTGGGGCCCCGGATTAAGCGCGTAAACCCGCTCGACAGTCGCCGGTGCGTGCAATGCGCCAGTCAGCGTCAAGGAATTTATCTCGTCGGCTGGGGCGCTGTGCCCGGCATTGGCCTGCAAAGCGAGAACAAAAAACAGGGGGGAAAAACGGAGGAAAGACATAAGACTAAGGGGCTGCACTACGGCTGGGAAATAACGGCAGCCTATCCGGTTTATAGCTGGTTGGCGAGGGGAATATTACAGCATGACTCCCACTTCCCTGGCCTCTTCGACCAGAGAATAGACCCGCAAGCGGCGACAGGCTTCTTCGGTGGACGCCAGTACCGCGCCGCTACTCAAGTGGAACTGATAGTGATGGTGGGGGCAGGTAATCGTATCGCCAAAAATGGTGGCGTCGAGCAGACTGTGTTCCCGGTGCGGGCAAAAGGATTCAACGAGAAAGCGCTCGCCCTCCTCCTGCACCAGCAGAAGATGGTGGTCGTCAATCTTGAAGGTTTTGCGGTAACCGTCGTGGAGATTGATCAGCTTTTCCAGCGCATAGTACCGCATAGTGTAGAACACTCCCGGAAGGCCTTTGCTTCGATCTTAACCCAAGCGGCCTCCGGGCGTAAGCGCAGCCTTAGCCGGCGTCGTAGAAGTTGCTGCTCTGGGCGGCGGCTTTTGCTGCCTTACCGCTTTCCTCTTCGCACTTATTCGGATCATTGCCGCAGAGGTCGCAGACGTAGTCCGGCTCATTCAACGCATTGGCGACGCCGCCACAAGAGCCCTTGATGGGCTTGCGCCCCATCAACACCCCGATCGCCATGATGGCCATCAGAAACAGCATCACCAGAAATGTAACCAACAGCATCTTCATAACATCACCTCATCCCCACCATACGCCTTAATCGAGGTAGGGTTCAAACGCTGAGCTCCAGCGTGAAACAAATCCGTTTTCGCCCTTCTCGATCACGTATACCGCCAGACCGTGGGTTTCGGCGAGTCGCAGCGCTTTTTCAGCGTCCAAGACCAGAAAGCCAGTGGCAAGGGCGTCGGCGTAACCCGCCGTCTCCGCCACGACGGTTACTGATGCCGTCGTGTGGGAGATCGGGTAACCCGTTTTCGGATCCAGGGTGTGCGAGTAGCGCACGCCCTCTTCTTCAAAATAATTGCGGTAGTCGCCGGAGGTTGCCAAGCCATAGCCGCTGACGCGGATCGCCTGCTGAACGCCACTACTGAAGCCTTCAGGCTTTTCGATGCCGACACGCCAGTCATCACCGCGGGGACTGCTGCCCGCCGCGCGGATTTCTCCACCAATCTCAACCAGGTAATCGGCCACCTGCTGGCGTTCCAGCCATTCTGCCACCATATCGACGCCATAGCCCTTGGCGATACCCGATAGATCCACCGTAACTGGCCGTTTGAGTTTGATACGAGGTTCGGTCAGGTCCAGTTGAATATGGCGAAAACCGGTGTCTTCCAATGCGGCTGCAATGGCTGACGCCTCTGGCACCTGTTGCGGTCGTTGCTCGGCACCAAAGCCCCATAACTCCACCAGCGGGGATATCGTCACATCAAAAGCGCCGCCTGTCAGCCAATTCACTTCCAGGCTGATCAGCAGCATCTCCGACAGGGTCTGACTGATGTCCTGCCACTCATTGAGGGGCATAGCTGACAGTGCGTTTACCTCAGATTGAGGCTCATAGGTCGAAGCGATCTGATTAAATACGGCCAGCAGTGAATCCAACTCTTTTTGCGCTCGCTTCTCGTCGAAACCTCGCGGCGGCAAAAGCGTCACGTTGTAGCGGGTTCCCATGGTCGCGCCTTCCAGCTTGACCACTTTGGGTGAGCCGTCACAGCCGACCAAAACGAAAAAGAGCAGCCCGAGGGCTGCCCTTGTAAACATTGCTTTAAAGATATCAGCCACCAAAGTCATCCAGCAGGATGTTGTCTTTCTCAACGCCGAGGTCTTCCAGCATCTTGATACAGGCCGCGTTCATCATCGGCGGACCACACATGTAGTATTCACAATCTTCGGGGGCCGGATGGTCACGCAGGTAGTTGTCGTACAGTACCTGGTGAATAAAGCCGGTCAGGCCGTTCCAGTTATCTTCAGGCAATGGATCAGACAGGGCCAGATGCCATTTAAAGTTCTCGTTCTCTTCTGCCAGCTTGTCGAACTCTTCAACGTAGAAGGCTTCGCGCATCGAGCGCGCGCCGTACCAGAAGGATATCTTGCGCTTGCTGCTGAGGCGCTTGAGCTGGTCAAAAATGTGCGAACGCATCGGTGCCATACCGGCACCACCGCCAATAAACACCATTTCCGCGTCGGTGTCCTTGGCGAAGAACTCACCAAACGGACCGTAAACCTTAACCTTGTCGCCGGGCTTCAGGTTAAACACCCAAGAGGACATGATACCGGGCGGTACCGTCAGATCACTCGGGTGCGGCGTGGCACAGCGAATGTTGAATTTCACCAGGCCTTTTTCTTCCGGATAGTTCGCCATGGAGTAAGCGCGGATCGTGGTTTCGTTGCACTTGGATTCAAGATCCAGAAAGCCGAACTTCTTCCAGTCGTCCAGATATTCTTCCTGAATATCGAAGTCCTTGTACTTCACCACGTGCGGCGGACACTCTAGCTGCACATATCCCCCAGCGCGGAAATCGACGTTTTCGCCTTCCGGCAGACGCAGGGTCAGCTCCTTGATAAAGGTCGCCACATTGGGGTTGGATTCAACCGTACACTCCCACTGTTTAACGCCGAAAACCTCTTCCGGGATTTCGATTTTCATATCCTGTTTGACCGGGGTCTGACAGGACAGCCGCCAGCCTTGACGAGCTTCGCGCGGGGTAAAGTGGGCTTCTTCGGTCGGCAGCATTGAGCCACCGCCTTCCTCGACGATGCACTTGCACTGGGCGCAGCTACCGCCGCCACCACAGGCCGAGGCCAGAAACAGGCCGTTGGATCCCAGCGTACCCAGCAGCTTGTCGCCCGCCGGAACCGTGATGGTTTTTTCACCGTTGATCTCGATATTCACGTTGCCCGAGCTCACCAGCCTGGAGCGGGCAAATAGAATCACCGCCACCAGCGAGAGAACTACCGCTGTGAACATGGTGACACCGAGAATGATTACTGTATTCATACTACGTCAGTCTCCCCGGTTACAGATCGATGCCGCCGAAGGACATAAAGCCCAACGACATCAAGCCAACAGTAATAAAGGTAATACCGAGGCCACGAAGACCTTCTGGCACATCACTGTATTTCATTTTCTCGCGAATCCCCGCCAGTGCCACAATCGCCAGCGCCCAACCGGTACCGGCGCCAGCGCCGTACACTACAGACTCGCCCAGGTTGTAATCGCGCTCAACCATAAACAGTGACGCACCCATAATCGCGCAGTTTACGGTGATCAGCGGCAGGAACACGCCCAGCGCGCTATAGAGAGCCGGTACATACTTATCCAGAAACATTTCCATGATCTGAACAATGGCCGCGATAACGCCGATATAACTCAGCAAACCGAGAAAGCTCAGATCCACGTCAGGCAAACCGGCCCAAGCCAGCGCACCGTCCGCCAGCAAATAGGTATAGATCAGGTTGTTCACCGGCACTGTTATCGTCAGCACCACGATAACCGCGATACCAAGACCAAGGGCCGCCTGAATCTTTTTCGAGATGGCCAGGAAGGTACACATGCCCAAGAAGAACGCCAGGGCCATGTTCTCGATAAAGACCGAGCGAATAAAGAGGCTCAGATAGTATTCCATTTACACGGCCTCCTGTGCGCGGGTATTAGGGCAGATTTTAAATTCCGGTTCTTCAACCTGCTCAGTTTTCCAGGCTCGCAGTGCCCAGATAAAGAAACCAATCAGGAAGAAAGCACTGGGGGGCAGCAGCATCAGTCCGTTGGGAACATACCAGCCGCCATTGTTCACCGTTTCAAGCAGCTGGATGCCGAACAAGCTGCCGGAGCCCAGCAGTTCGCGGAAGAAGGCTACAAACAACAGCACAACGCTGTAGCCGAGACCGTTGCCCACGCCGTCAACAAAACTGGCGATTGGGCCATTCTTCATTGCAAAACCTTCTGCCCGCCCCATGACGATACAGTTGGTAATGATCAGACCAACGAAGACCGACAGCTGTTTACTGATAGTGAAGAAGTAGGCCTTGAGCACCTGGTCGACCACAATAACCAGCGAGGCAATGATAACCATCTGCACGATGATCCGGATGCTGCTGGGAATGTGGTGCCGGATGCTTGAAACAGCCATGCTGGAAAAGGCAGTAACGGCGATAACCGACACGCACATAACCAGTGTGACTTTCATGCTGGAGGTAACCGCCAGCGCGCTGCAAATACCCAGAATCTGCAAGGCAATCGGGTTGTTGTTGAATACCGGCCCGGTAAGGGTTTCCTTCATCGACACGATTACGCCTCCCCTGACTTCAAGTTAGCCAGAAACTGTTTGTATCCCATTTCACCCATCCAGAAATGCACGAGGTTGGTGACACCGTTACTGGTCAAGGTTGCACCAGACAAACCGTCGACCTTGTGCTCGGAACCTTCTTTGTCAGGGTCAACCGAACCTTTCACTACGCCCAGCGCGACTTCACCGTCGTCGTAGACTTCCTTGCCTTGCCACTGGTTCTTCCATTTCGGGTTATCGACTTCACCGCCAAGCCCCGGCGTTTCGCCGTGCTCGTAGAAACCGAAACCGGCAACCGTGTTGAGGTCAGACTCCAGCGCCAGAAAACCGTACAGCGTCGACCACAGGCCATAGCCATGAACCGGCAGAATGATCTTGTCTAGCTGACCATTGTTCTCTACCAGATAGACAATGCTGAAATTCTCGCGACGGGAAATATTCGCCTGATCTTCCGCATCATTGAGATCGATTGAGGTTTTCGGGTTCTTGGCAATTTTTTTCTGCTCAAAACCTTCCGGACTGAACTCATCGGTATACCTACCGCTTTTCAGGTCGACAATACGCGGGGTAATTTTTGACGCGTAGATCTCTTCAATTTCCGCATCGCTCTGGCCGGGCTCGAGCATACCGGCGGCTGCCAGAATATTGCTCTTGCGATCCAGCGCCTTGTTTTTAATCTGCGCCGGCTTCAGCAGTACCGCCGCACTGGAAACCACCAGCGAGCAGACGATACAGAGAGCGACGGCGACCAGCAGCGTTTTCTTGATCGTATCGTTACTAGCCACGCGCGAGCCTCCGTTTGATATTTGCTTCGACAACGAAGTGGTCGATCAGCGGTGAAAACAGGTTAGCGAACAGAATCGCAAGCATCATGCCTTCCGGAAAGGCCGGGTTAACCACGCGAATCAGCACCACCATCACACCGATCAGCGCACCAAAAATCCACTTGCCGGTATTGGTCATGGATGCCGAAACCGGATCTGTTGCCATAAAAATCATGCCGAAGGCAAAGCCACCCACAACCATATGCCAGTGCCAGGGCAGGCTGAACATCGGGTTAGTGGAATCAATGCTGTTAAACAGAGTTGAAAGCGCCACCATGCCGATCATCACACCGGCGACAATGCGCCAGGAAGCAATGCGCGTCCACAACAGGAAAGCGCCGCCAATAAAGATGGCCAGTGTCGAGGTTTCGCCAATCGAACCCGGCATCAGGCCGACAAAAGCATTCCACCAGCTCATGCTCTGTTCCAAAGCGCCGACACCATCGCTCGCCGCAATCGATAGTGCAGTGGCGCCAGTGAAGCCGTCTACTGCCGTCCAGACCCCATCGCCGCTCATGCTTGCCGGATAGGCAAAGAACAGAAAGGCGCGCCCGGTCAATGCGGGGTTCAGGAAGTTCTTTCCGGTTCCGCCAAACACTTCCTTGCCGACCACAACACCAAAGCTGATGCCCAGCGCCACCATCCACAGCGGGATGCTGGGCGGGCAGGTCAGCGCGAACAGTATGGAGGTTACAAAAAAGCCTTCATTGACTTCGTGGCCGCGTTTCATGGCGAACAGGACTTCCCAGAAGCCGCCCACCACAAAGGTCACAAAATAGATCGGCGCAAAATACCAGAAGCCGTACCAGAAATTATCCCACAGGTTTGCCGGGTCGTTACCCGCGAGTGCTGAAATCAGCGGAGTACGCCAGTCGGCGTTCATAGCCGCGCCGGTTTCCAGCAACACGGAATTGGCCTGATAGCCAAGATTCCACATGCCGAAAAACATCGCCGGGAAGGTACAGAACCAAACCGTGATCATAATGCGTTTCAGGTCTATACCGTCACGCACATGAGCCGTGGTTTTGGTTGTCGATCCCGGTGAATAGAAAATGGTATCAACCGCCTCATAGAGGGCGTACCACTTTTCGTAGCGGCCGCCCTTATGAAAGTGCGGCTCCATCGAATCGAGTAATTTTCGCAGCCCCATCATTAACCCTCGTGCTCGATACGCGTGAGATTCTCACGCAGGATCGGACCATATTCGTATTTGCCCGGGCACACGTAGGTGCACAGAGCGAGATCTTCTTCGTCCAGTTCCAGTGCGCCAAGCGACTGGGCCATCTGGGTGTCACCGACAATCAGTGCACGCAGCAGCTGGGTCGGCAATATATCCAGCGGCATGATGTTCTCGTACACGCCCACGGGGACCATGGCCCGCTCGCTGCCGTTGGTATTGGTGTTGAAGTTAAACAGGCGCTGGGGGGCAAACTGGGACAGGTAGATTTTCAGCGTAGAGTGCTTCTGCATGCCCGGCGATAACCAGCCCATGAATTCGCGCTCTGTGCCCTCTTTCAATACGCTGACCTGATTGTGGAAGCGGCCGAGGTAAGCGACCGGGCCACGCGCCGTTCGCCCGCCCAGTACCGAGCCGGAAATTACTCGGTTATCTTCGGGTTTTACCTGGCCGGCAACCAGTTCATCCAGATGCGCGCCGATGCGGGTGCGCAAAAGGCGGGGCTGCTCGACCTGTGGGCCGGCCAACGCAACCACGCGCTCGGTCCACAGCTGTCCGGTAGTAAACAGCTGGCCAATAGCGATGACATCCTGATAGTCCACGGTCCAGGCAATCTTTTTGGAAGACGCCCCCATCAGGAAGTGAACGTGAGTACCGGGGAGGCCCGCCGGGTGCGGACCGGCAAACTCTTCAACCTTGACCGACGGCGCGTCGGGGATATCAGCGCCCGGCGCCTTGCAAACAGTCAGATTGCTATTCAGACGGGAAAGAACTTTCAGACCGCTGACGAAAGCATCGCGCTGCTCGGCAATAACGACCTGCGGATCACCGGCCAGTGGCCGGGTATCCATGGCATTGACGAAGATCGCCGTCGCCTGGCTGTCGATCGCCGGTGTTTTGCTGAAAGGACGAGTGCGCAGCGCTGTCCACAGGCCGGACTCAATCAGTTTGCTGCGAACAGCCTGTTCGTCGAGAGAATCCAGCTGAGACGCCTCAACTTTGCCAAAATCGACAAAGTCGTCGTCTTCAACATCGATGACCACCGACTGCAGCACACGGCGCTCGCCGCGATTGATCGCGGAAACAACACCAGTGGCAGGCGCGGTAAAGCGCACTCCTGCGGTTTTCTTGTCGGTGAAAAGCAACTGACCGGTTTTAACCCGATCACCAACCGACACTTCCATCGTCGGCTTCATACCCACGTAGTCGAAACCGACCACCGCTACCGTGCGCACTTTCGGACCAGCATCTATCTGCTGAGCCGGTGCACCGGTAATGGGCAAATCCAGACCCTTACTAATCTTGATCATCAGCCTGCCTAGCACTCATGTTAATGCGAAAGCTGTTGACCCGCCGCGCGAATCAACCGTTAGAGGGGACGACACTCAGCATTACAGCAGTGAATCACTGTAATGCAAACTTGCCGGAGAGCCCTTGTCACGCGGTGAGCTCCCCAACCCACCGCACGCGTGTATTAACTCTCTTTGGGGTAGATGGCGTAATCGACGCCAGCCATTTTTTCCAGAATTCGGTGTACCTGGCAGCTGTAACCGAATTCGTTATCGTACCAGCAATAGATCACAGCTGAGCTACCATTCACAATGGTTGCTTCACTATCGTAGATACAGGCATGGCGCGATCCAACGAAATCGCTGGAAACCACCTCTGGCGAGTTTGAGTAATCTATTTGCTTGCGCAGCGGTGAATGCAGCGCAACCTTGCGCATGTACTCATTCACTTCCTCAACGGTGGTTTCGCGACCTAGGGTCAGTTTCATGATCGCCATGGAGACGTTTGGCGTTGGAACCCTGATAGCGTTACCGGTCAGTTTGCCCTGCATCTGGGGCAATACCTTGCCCACTGCTTTGGCTGCACCGGTTTCGGTGAGTACCATATTCAGTGGTGCGCTGCGACCACGGCGCTTGGCGCTGTGGTAGTTGTCAATCAAGTTCTGGTCGTTGGTGTAGGCGTGGACAGTCTCGACGTGACCATTAAGCACTTTGAATTCGTCGTCGAGCGCTTTCAGCGGCGGTGCAATGGCATTGGTGGTGCAGCTGGCCGCAGAAATTATCGTGTCGTCATTGCTAATTTCGCCATCGTTAATGCCAAACACGATATTTTTCAGGTCGCCCTTGCCTGGCGCCGTGAGAATAACCTTGCTGACACCCGGGCAGGCCAAATGCTGGGAGAGCCCGTCGCGGTTACGCCATTTGCCGGTATTGTCGACAACAATAGCATCTTTAATGCCGTATTCGGTGTAATCAATTTCCTGCGGCGAACCGGCGTAAATCACCTTGATCTCGTTGCCGTTGGCAACAAAGGAGCTTCGCTCCTCATCAACGCGAATAGTGCCCTTGAACTGGCCGTGCACTGAATCGCGCTGCAGCAGGCTGGCGCGCTTGACCAGATCGTCTTCTTTACCGCTGGGGCGAACAACAACCGCTTTCAAGCGAAGGTTCTCACCGCCACCGGCCTTTTCAATCAGCAGCCGCGCCATCAGACGACCAATGCGACCAAAGCCGTACAGCACCACATCGCGGGATTCACGGCTTGGCTCAGCTGACGCTCCGATCAGGTCCGACACCTGGCTTTTAACGTACTCTTCTACCGAGATACCTTGAGACTTGCCTTCGGTCTCATAACCAACGGCAATGCGACCAGCGTCGATATGGGCTGTACCCAGATCCAGATCCGCCAACGCCTTGATCACAGGGAAGGTTTCAAATTCGGAGAGTTCGTTTTGTTCTACCTGGCGGACCACGCGATGCGCTTGCATGATTTCCAGTACGGAGCGGTTCACCAAGGCCTGACCGTAGATATACGTTTTCACGTTGTTGTTACGGTAGAGCTTGCCAACCAGGGGAATCATTCCCTCAGCAAGCGCTTCACGCTCCTTCCAATCAGCGAAATAGTCAGCCGGACGTGCACGTTTTCTCTCGGTCACTGCGGGGTACCCTGTTGATTGCGCGGAAAAATGTGCGCGTATTATCTTTATTCCGGGCCCTGAGTTCAACCAGATCATCAGGTTTGCTGACAACATTCGCCCTATTCCACCCTTTACAGCCCCCGGCTACCAAGGCATTCACGTCGGCAATCAACAGCATTCTGTGAAATTATGCGACGCTCGGGCTAAAATGCGGCCCGCCTTGACGACCCCTGACACTTTCAACGGATTCCGCTACACGTGCTGACTATAGGTCTCGATCTCCAGATACGCGCCGGACGCAAATTGCGGCTCGGCTCGGCCCACGCTGCCGCCCAGAGTCTGGCAGTTGCCGAAATTGCCGGCCAGTGCAGCGGCCCGGTGGTGCTGATTACCGACAATACCGCCACCGCCTACCGCATGGAGCAGGAACTGCGCTTCTTCGCCCAGGACCTTGATGTGCACCTGCTGCCGGACTGGGAAACCCTGCCCTACGACCTTTTCTCACCCCATCAGGACATCATCTCCGAGCGGCTGCGCTGCCTGGCAGAGCTGCCCACCATGCGCCGGGGCGTGTTGGTGGTACCGGTTACCACCCTGCTGCACCGTTTGCCGCCGCTGGATTACATACGCGGTCACAGCCTGCGTCTGGCCAAAGGCCAGATGCTGGATCTACAGGCAATGCGGCGTTCTCTGGAGAAAAGCGGCTACCGCCATGTGGATACCGTTTATGAGCACGGCGAATACACCCTGCGCGGTGCGCTGCTCGATTTATT
Source organism: Litorivivens sp. (assembly GCF_041624475.1). Lineage (GTDB taxonomy): Bacteria > Pseudomonadota > Gammaproteobacteria > Pseudomonadales > Spongiibacteraceae > Litorivivens. The sequence continues at coordinate 207,560 of NZ_JBFJUX010000002.1, read as the reverse complement.
CCCCATGGGCAGTCGCGTGCCCTACCGGATTGACCTGTTTGACGAAGAAATCGATACCCTGCGTAGCTTTGACCCGGAAACCCAGCGCAGCATCGAGCCCTTTGACAGCGTCAACCTGCTGCCCGGCAGGGAATACCCCCTCGACGAAGCGGGTATTCGCGGCTTTCGGGACCGCTGGCACGCCCGTTTCGACGTTGATCACCGCCAATGCCCGGTGTACCAGGATATTTGCGATGGCATTGCCTCGACCGGCATTGAGTACTACCTGCCCCTGTTTTTCTCCGAATGCGCCAGCCTGTTCGACTACTTGCCGGAGGATGCCACCATCGCCACGGTCGCCGGCATTGAAGCCTCGGCCGAGCATTTCTGGCGCGATGCCCGGCAGCGCTATGAACAGCGTCAGGGCGACCGCCAACGACCGGTACTGACGCCTGCGGAAATCTTCCTGGCGGTAGACGAGGTCTTCAGTAAATTGAAGCAACAGCCTCAGATCGTGTTACACAGCGATGAGCTGCCGGTCGAGGGCGACAATCGCAACCTGCCCTCCGCGCCGCCACCGGCGCTGCAGATTGACGCGCACAGCAGTGACCCGGCCGCCGCTCTGCGCAGTTTTAACCAAAACAACCGTCTTTTATTGTGCGCTGAATCCGCCGGCAGGCGGCAGGCCCTGATGGAACTGCTGGCAAGGCACAAACTCAAGCCCCGCGAAATCGACAGCTGGGAAGCATTTGTGGGCAGTATGGACCCGCTGTGCATCACCACGGCGGCACTCGAACATGGTGCCGTTCTCAGTAACGATTGCCTCGCCGCCGTTGCCGAAAGCCAGCTGTTCGGCCATCACGTCGCCCAGAGCCGTCGCCGCCGCAAGGCGACCACCGCCAGCGACCAGACCGTCAAGAATCTGGCTGAACTGCGCATTGGCGCACCGGTGGTGCATATCGATCACGGCGTCGGTCGCTATCAGGGCCTGCAGAGCATTGAAGTCGATAATCAGGCGGAAGAGTTTCTTACCCTGGAATACGCCGACGGCGCCAAGCTCTATGTGCCTGTCAGCGCCCTGCACATGATCAGCCGCTACAGCGGTGCCGATGAGGCCACCGCGCCGTTGCACAAACTGGGCACGGATCAGTGGACCAAGGCGCGCAAAAAAGCCGCCGAGAAAATTCGTGATGTGGCCGCAGAGCTGCTGGACATCTACGCCAAGCGGGAAGCCCGCCGGGGCTATGCCTACCCCCTTGAACGCGAAGATTACCTGCGCTTTGCCAGCGAGTTCCCCTTTGAAGAAACTCCGGATCAGGAACAGGCTATTGAGGCAGTCGTCAACGATATGCAATCGGCCAAGCCGATGGATCGACTGGTCTGCGGTGATGTGGGCTTCGGCAAAACAGAAGTTGCCATGCGCGCCGCCTTTATCGCAGTGCAGGACAGCCGGCAAGTCGCCATCCTGGTACCCACCACCCTGCTCGCCCAGCAGCACTTCGAGTCCTTTCGCGATCGCTTCGCCAACTGGCCAATTACGGTTGATGTGGTATCCCGCTTTCGCAGCCAGAGTGAACAGAATGCCATTATTGAAAAGCTGAACGCGGGCAAAATCGACATTCTTATCGGCACCCACAAACTACTTGGCGGTGACCTTAAATACAAAAACCTCGGCCTGGTTATTATTGACGAAGAACACCGCTTTGGAGTGCGCCAGAAGGAAGTGCTTAAGGCCCTGCGCGCGGAAGTGGACATCCTGACCCTGACCGCCACGCCGATTCCCCGCACCCTGAACATGTCCATGTCCGGCATGCGCGATCTGTCTATCATCGCCACCCCGCCCGCGCGCCGACTGTCGGTAAAGACCTTTGTCCGCGAGTACGACAGCGCCCTGGTACAGGAAGCGATCCTGCGGGAGATTCTGCGTGGCGGCCAGGTTTACTATCTGCACAACGATGTCAAAACCATCGAAAAAACCGCGCGGGAACTGCAGGAAGCGGTACCGGAAATCCGCGTCTCCATTGGCCACGGCCAAATGCGCGAACGCGATCTGGAACAGGTGATGAGCGACTTCTACCACAAGCGTTTTAACGTGCTGGTGTGCTCTACCATCATTGAAACCGGCATCGACGTTCCCAACGCCAATACCATCATTATTGAACGGGCGGATAAATTCGGACTGGCGCAGCTCCATCAGCTGCGCGGCCGGGTTGGACGCTCCCACCATCAAGCCTATGCCTATCTGCTGACGCCGCCCGCGCGACAGATGACCCCCGACGCAGAGAAGCGCCTGACCGCCATCAGCGAAGCCGACACCCTCGGCGCTGGCTTTACCCTGGCAACCCACGATCTGGAAATTCGCGGTGCCGGCGAGCTGCTGGGCGACGAACAGAGTGGGCAGATCAGCGCCGTGGGGTTCAGTCTCTATATGGAAATGCTGGAGCGGGCCGTAGCGGCAATCAAGGAAGGCCGCACCATCGATGTGGAAAAGCCGGCCACCAGCACGGATATCAACCTGCGCCTGCCCGCCCTGATTCCCGACGACTACCTGCCGGATGTGCAGGGCCGCCTGATTCTGTACAAACGCATTGCCAGCGCCGCCAGTGAAGACGACTTGCGGGAACTGCAGGTAGAAATGATCGACCGCTTCGGGCTACTGCCCGATGCCACCAAAAACCTGTTCCGACTGGCCCACCTTAAACTCGAGGCGGACCGACTCGGCATCACCAAGGTGGAAGCGTCTGCCCAGGGCGGCCGACTGGAGTTTTCCGACGAACCCCGAATTGATCCCGCCAACCTGGTCACACTGGTGCAGACCCGGCCCGCTACCTTCCGGCTAGACGGGGCTACAGCCTTGCGCTTCTCGGAAGCCTTGACTGATAATGAGGCGCGCTTCGAGTTTGTCGAAAATCTGATAAGAGAGCTTGCCCCCGCCGCATGAAAAAACTCCCCCGAATTCTGCTCGCCACGGCTCTGACATTGACCAGCCAAAGCCTCCTCGCCAATACCTCGGAAGAGCGTCTTGACGGTTGGTATCAGGTTCATCTGGCAGTATTCGCCAACCGCACAGGCTCGGGCGAGTACGACGAAATATGGCGCAATCAGCTGCACCTGCGCTACCCTGAGGGTCTTACCCGCCTGAAAACCCGACAGCGCTTTCTCGAAGATCTCTGCTCGCCCCGCGATGCCGGCGGCAACACAGAAAACCGGCTGCTGGATATTCTTGAGCGCGTCGACGCCGGCGAAGGCTACCCGGAGGATTACCGCGAGCCGGAAGCGCCAGCCTCAAACCGCAGCCTGGACCCAGCCTGCAAGGAATTGTTTCCGGAGCAATTCCCCGCCTCGGCCGACGAAGAAGCCAATGCCCGCGCTGAAGCTGCGGTAGAGTCAGCCCGCTCCCTGCTGGGTGAGGCAGCCTCCGTCGACGGCGGCCAGAGCGGCGAAATGCGTGAGCCCCCCCGCCCGTTTATTCTGCAGGACTCTATTCCCGACCCCGAATTTGCGGACATGGTCAAAAAGATTCGCGGTGCCCACCGCTACCGCCTGCTGTTCAGCGGCAGCTGGCCACAGAAACTCAACCCCAGAGCCAGCGCCACTCCCATTCTGATTCAGGGCGGCGACCCGGTCGGCCAGCACTATGAACTCGAAGGCTATATAAAAGTTGCGCTTGAGCGCTACCTGCACATCGATACCGACCTGTGGCTAAGCGACTTCGGACACGGCGCGGCCATATTGCAGGAAGCGGAGGGTTTTGCCCCCTCAGAAGAGGAATTGCAGGCCGCCCGACGCTCCGAATTTCCGGCACTGCCGACACCCTTCCCGGTCAACGACCCGAACTTTCGGCCGCACCAGGAAGAGCAACAACAAAATCAGGACGATGTCCTATCAGACGGTGTGACCGAATCGCGTCCTGCCAGCAACCTGGATCTGCTGGCGGCCAACGACAGCAGCTACTATGTAGAGCGCACGGTGGTCATGCGTCAGAACCGACGCATGCGCAGTGGTGAAGTGCACTATTTGGATCACCCGATGTTCGGGGTGCTGGTCAAGATCACCCCTCTCGCCAGCAAGACAGACGACAAAACCGCTATGCGTTGACGGCTGCCGCCAACACCTGCTTCACCGCCTGCATGCCGGAGTCGATGACTTTCTGAATATCGTCCATGGTGATCGGCTCACTGCTCAGACCAGCCGCCGGATTCACCACCAGACACAGCGAGGCGTACTCCAGCCCCAACTCGCGCGCCAGCCCGGCTTCGGGCATGGCGGTCATACCCACCAGATCCGCCCCATCGCGCTGCAGCCGCTGAACTTCAGCGGCGCTCTCCAGCCGCGGCCCCTGAGTGCAGGCATAGACCCCGCCATCCAACAGCGGCATCGCCAGCTGTTGGCCGGCCGCCAGAATACGGCTGCGCAAGTGTGTGCTGTATGGTTCGCCGAAATCCACATGGTCCAGGCGGCCATCACTGCCATCGTAAAAGGTGTGTTCGCGACCGTAGCTGTAGTCGATGATCTGATCTGGCACCACCAATGCGCCGGTTCCACAATCCGGATGAATGCCCCCCACTGCGTTGACGGCAATAACCTTGCCTATCCCTTCTGACTCCAGGGCCCAGATATTGGCCCGGTAGTTGATCTTGTGCGGCGGAAAACGATGACCGTCTCCGTGACGGGGCAGAAAGACAAATTCACTGCCTTTGTAGCGGATGCGCCGCAAGGGCGCGCTGGCCTCGCCGTAGGGTGTCGGTATTGTTTGCGAAGCGATCGTTTCAGCGCCTTCCCAGTCGCACAGGCCGGTGCCACCGATGATCGCGATAACATCACTCACTGGCTGACTCTCCTTCGATCTGTTGCGCCATTTCTTGCTGCAGCTTGACCGTCGTTGTCGGGTACGCAACATCGGCATCGTGCTGGTGAATAATGCCCAGTATATCCAGCAGTATCGCCTGCTTGATCGCGTGGTATTTCACCCAGTTGGTGGTTTTGGTAAAGGTATAAATAAAGAAATCGAGCGACGACGGCCCAAAGCTGTTGAAGTTAACGATCAAAGTCTTGTTCTGGTCGATCTCGTCGTGCTGCTCAAGATAGCTGCGCACAGCCTCGACAATGGCCGCCAGCTGGCGGGCATCGTCATAACGCACACCGATGGTTTCATAGATACGCCGGTTCAGCATGCGTGAAGGGTTTTCGACCGAGATCTGGGTGAAGGTTGCGTTCGGCACATAGAGCGGACGCTGATCAAAGGTGCGAATGCGGGTCTGACGCCAACCTATGTTTTCAACGGTTCCTTCAATATTCTGGTCCGGTGAGCGTATCCATTCACCAACGGCGAAGGGCCGGTCCAGGTACACCATCAGGCCGCCAAAGAAATTGGCCAGCAGGTCCTTGGCCGCGAAGCCCACGGCGATACCACCGATACCACCAAAAGCCAGCACACCCGTCACGCTGTAGCCCAGCGTCTGCATAGCCACCAACGTAGCGGTGATAATGATCGCCGTCTTGACCAGCTTGCCAAGCGCCATAACGGTCGTCGGGTCAAAGGGTTCATCGGACTTGGTATATTCGCCCGACAGCAATCTCTGCTCGATTTGCCCCACCAGGCCGACCAGAAACCAGGTCAATATCAACACCGCAAGCACGGCGCGCAGCGAATTGAGTACGGTGAAGATTTCGGCGTCCGAGGTCTGCAGAATCAGTTGCAGGGCGTAACTGAAGCCCACCAGCCAGATCATCCAGTAAGCGGGACGGCGAATGGACGCGAGCAGCGCGTCGTCCCAGACGTTGTGGGTTCGCTCCAGATGCGTCTGCAGGCGATCTAACGCCTTGCCCGTCAAATAATTGACGAGCGCCGTGGCCAAAACTGCCAGAAAGACTTTCCACAGCCAAGGGTACTCACCCGCCGGCAACTTCTCCAGCCACTCATTAATCATCCTTCATCCCCTTGAAGCCGTGCAAAGCAGTGAACAAAAAGGGCCTGCATCACAGGCCGGTGTTTTTTCCTAGAATATTTTTGTACGACAAGGCAGCCGCTTATGCAAACTCTGCATAAAAATGCCGCTGCAGTCACTGAAGGCCAGCGCCATTCAAATTTTAAACAAATGAAAAACCAGCGATTTTACGCCTTCTAGCGGTTAATGCGTATCCTTGTTGGCATGAATTTTTTGCCCAAATCAGACTCTGGACAGCCACCCAGCGAGTGTTACTTTGTAGGGGACGCGACGTACCGTGAGGAGCAAGCAATGAATAATGTCACACCTCAAGTAGGGAGCTGGTATAAAGACCTGCAACTCGGTTCGATTTTTGAAGTCGTCGCTATTGACGATGCCATCGAAACCCAGCTATTGGATGGTGCCATTTGCGAATTCGACATGGAGAGCTGGGACGAACTACTGCTGGAACCGGTAGAAGAGCCGGAAGACTGGCGCAATCCCTTTGAATTATCGGATGACGATTACCGCGACGCCAGCGATTATAACGGCAAGGGCTGGGACGACCCCTTGGGGGAAATAGAGCCCGATACCATTAATGGCCTGATCGACGACTTCTAAGCACTGTCGACCGGCCTAAATCCCGCTCTACCCTCCTTTCCCGCGCGGCTGCCTTGGTCGCGCTTGGCCCCACGCCCAGTCAAGCCTAAAAAAAACTTGCAGCCCAAGCCTTACTGTATATACTGACAGGACACTGTATATGCAAACAGGTTAAAAATATGAGCACACTGACAGCCAGGCAACAGGACGTTCTCAGCCTGATCAAGCGATACATAGAAGAAACCGGCTACCCACCTACTCGCGCCGATATCGCCCGCGAGTTGGGCTTTCGCTCGCCCAATGCGGCCGAGGAGCATCTTAAAGCCCTCGCCCGCAAAGGTGCTATTGAAATGATTGCCGGCGCATCCCGGGGCATTCGCCTGCCGGCGTCCAGCAGCGGCATCCCCATCGTCGGCCGGGTCGCCGCCGGTAACCCCATCCTTGCCGAGGAGCATATTGAAGATTACTGCGATATGCCCGGCGCAACCTTTTCGCCGCGCGCAGATTACTTTCTGCGGGTTCGCGGTGACAGCATGATCGAAATCGGTATTTTTGAAGATGATCTGCTGGCAGTCCACCGCACACCAATCGCCAATAACGGCGATATTGTTGTGGCGCGTATTGGCGATGAAGTCACCGTCAAGCGTTTTAAACCGACCAAAAGCAAGCACCAGATCCTGCTGCTGCCGGAGAATAAGGATTACTCTCCGATTGAAGTTGACCTGCGCGAACAGGATTTCGCGATTGAAGGCCTTAGCGTTGGCATACTGCGGAGACACTGATTATGAATGCACAACAACACCTGCTTGCCCCCAGCGACGATCACAGCCGTATTGCCGAACTGCATATACCGGCCAGCAACCCGCTGTCGCGCCAACTGCTGCTCAGCGGTATTCTGCGCGAACTCAATGATACCGACGACAATCGCTGGGTCTGCTGGATCGGTGATATGTCGGTCAAAAGCTTCCTCAGCGACAGCGTGCGCAAGAGCGGCCATCACCTGCTGCAGGTGCTGGCTCGCAAGGCTGAAGATACCATGGGTTTGGCCCTGCGAACCCTTCAGGGCGGACGCAGCCACACGGTGGTGATGATGGCCCGCAAGCCGCTGAGTGAAAGCGCCTATGCGCAACTGGAATGGGCCGCTCGAAAAGGTCAGGCGGAATGCGTGATTATTTACCTTGAAGGGGTTCAGTGAACCGTTTTGTTGCTCACGGTTGAATCCAGCAGGTCCTCCTCGCCTTCGATTTCTTCTTCGATGGCAATATCAGGAGATTCAGAGGCCACCTGAATACCGGCCTGAATCATGGCGCGTGCAACCTCCAGCGGAGGCACAGCCATAAACTGGCGGGATTCCTCGGAGAAACTGATCACCACCAGCGGCTCACCATCGTCATCTGAACGCTGCAGTACGATGTCGCCGTTGGGGAGTTCCACGAGTTCGAGGTAAGAAAACACACTGACACCTTGTCTTGATGATGAGGCGACGCCTCTTCTGGTAGACGAATTGTATCAACCCCGGCTGCCCGGGCCAAGGAAGCTTCAGTACTCTTGCTGAGTATCCCGGTGGCGAGCAAACAGAGATGCCAGCTCATCGGCAATACCTGACAGGGCTGACTGACCTGACAGGGCGTTCGGTACTGTCACCGGAATCAGATCATTGCGATCCACAAACCCCGCCCCACCAGAAACAGCCGGCATGAAGTTTTCATCCAGCAGCGCTGACAGCCACTCCTGATAACTTTCCTTTTCCGCCAGTTCGGCTATTTCCGGAATCTGCTCGCCCTGCAGCAGCTCCAAAGCCTGCCTGGCGCTCGAAGGGCGCAAGGTCTGTTGCTGCTGCTCACAAAGATCAGCCAGATGGCAGCGGTAGGCCAGTTGCAGGTGAAAGATCGCGTGATCGCGCGCAATCATCTCCCCGTGCTCTCCCCAAAACGGGTCTGGGTCCAGGCCCAAGCACTCTATGCACTTGCGAGCCAGGAACAGCTGCAGATTGGCGTGCGCGCGAACACTGGCTGCCACATCACTCTCCTTTAGGCTTGGCGGCCGCTTTCTTTTTGGCTGCCGCCTTTTTCTTGGCGGGGGCTTTTTTCTTGGCCGGCGCCTTCTTTCGCGCCGCCTTTTTCTCTACCTGCCATTTGCCATCGCGGTAGAATGCCGCCCAGCCAGTCGGTTTGCCGCCATCTTCCGTCTGTACATAGTGTTCCTGGCTTTTACGACTGAAACGGATCACCGTGGGCAAACCCGCATCATCGGCAACAGGCGCCGAAAACAGGTAATCGTACTTGCTGTCGATCTCATCCTTGTGCGGAAGAATTTCCGCTAACAGCGGCGCGCGCGTTTCCCGGTTTTTCGGGAACCCTTTCGCGGCGAGAAACAGACCGGCAGCGCCATCGCGTAGCACGTAGTAGTCGTCAACTTTCTCACAGGCCAGTTCTGGCATCGGCACCGGATCCATTTTCGGCGGTGCCGGTTCGCCGCTGCGCAGGAGCTTGCGGGTGTTTTTGCAATCATCGGAAGTACAGCCAAAGTACTTGCCAAAGCGCCCGGTTTTGAGCTGCATGTCGGCACCGCACTTATCGCACTCAATAACCGGGCCGTCGTAACCCTTGATCTTGAATTGGCCCTGCTCTACTTCAAAACCACTGCAGTCCGGATTATTGCCGCACACATGCAGTTTGCGAGCCTCGTCAATCAGATAGCTGTCCATCGCCGTGTTGCACTTGGGGCAACGGTGGCGGTTGATCAGCAGCCGCGATTCTTCCTCGTCATCGGCATCGGCGCGAACCACTTCGTCGCCGGGAATCAGGTTGATTGTGCGCTTGCAGCGCTCCTTCGGCGGCAGCGCGTAGCCGGAGCAACCGAGAAAGACACCGGTGCTGGCGGTGCGAATCTGCATATTGCGCCCGCAGTCCGGGCACTCTATATCGGTCTCCGAGGGCTGATTGCTGCGCATACCGGCGTCTTCCGCACCGGCCTGTTCCAGGCGCTTGAAAAAGTCCCGGTAGAAATCATTGAGCAACTCCCGCCAGTCCTTCTTGGATTCGGCCACTTCATCCAGCGACTCTTCCATCTTGGCGGTAAAGCTGTAATCCATCAGATCGCTGAAGCTTTCCACCAGCCGATCGGTAACGATGTCACCCATTTTTTCGGCGTAGAAACGGCGATTTTCGACGCGGGCGTAACCGCGATCCTGAATAGTGGAGATAATCGCGGCATAAGTTGAAGGACGACCGATACCGCGTTTTTCCAGCTCTTTGACCAGGGAGGCCTCGGTATAGCGCGGCGGCGGCTTGGTGAAGTGCTGGGTCGGATCAATTTTGATCAAATCCAGGTCATCGCCGACTTTGACATCAGGCAATTCCGTATCGTCATCTTTCTTGCCAGCCGGTGGCTGCACTCGCAGATGGCCATCAAAGCGCATCACACGACCGCGGGTTTTCAGTTCAAAGTCGCCCGCGGTGACCGTCACGCTGGAGCTGGTAAACTCGGCAGGCGTCATCTGGCAGGCCACAAACTGGCGCCAGATCAGGGTGTAAAGCCGCTCTGCATCGCGCTCCATGCCTTTCAGCTGGGTTGGTTGCGTCGTTACGTCGGAGGGACGAATTGCTTCGTGAGCCTCCTGAGCGCCTTCCTTGCTGCTATAGCGATTAGGTTGCTCCGGTAGATAGCGCTTACCGTACTGATCGACAATAAAATCTCTCGCCTGATTTACCGCATCGGCGCTGAGGTTGGTAGAGTCGGTACGCATGTAGGTGATGTAACCCGCTTCATAGAGGCGCTGGGCAAGCATCATGGTTTTCTTAACCCCGAAACCCATGCGGGTACTGGCCGCCTGTTGCAGGGTTGAGGTAATAAACGGGGCCGAAGGTTTTGATGTGGTCGGCTTGTCTTCGCGCTCGCTGACCTTGTAGCTGGACTGCTGCAGCGCCTGAACGGCTGCCATAGCCTGGTCTTCGCTGCCGGGCCGAAAATTGTTGCCCGCCTGCTTTTTCACTTCCACGCGCAGGTCGCCCCTGGCGTGTTTCAGGTCAGCGTGAACCTGCCAGAATTCTTCGGGAATAAAGGCCCGGATCTCGCGCTCTCGCTCAACAATCAGCCGCACCGCCACCGACTGAACTCTCCCCGCCGACAGGCCGCGGGCGACCTTTGACCAGAGCAAGGGGGACACCATGTAGCCCACGACGCGGTCAAGAAAACGACGGGCCTGCTGGGCGTTGACGCGATTCAGATCGAGGCTGGAGGGTTTGGAGAAGGCCTCGGTAATCGCTTTCTTGGTAATTTCGTTGAAGACCACCCGCCGGTAACGACTTTCATCGCCGGCAATGGCTTCGCGCAGGTGCCAGGCAATGGCCTCCCCTTCGCGGTCCAAATCCGTTGCGAGATAGACGTAATCGACTTCGTTGGCGAGCTTTTTCAGCTCGGCGACCACTTTTTCCTTGCCGGGCAGAATCTCATAGCGCGCTTCCCAGCCATTGTCAGGGTCAACGCCCATCCGATTAATCAACTGCTCGCGGGCTTTTTTGCGTTTATGCTCAGCTTTTTCTTCCGGCGACAGCTTGCGGGTCTTGGCTGCCGCCTGGGCGCGCGCCTTCGGGTCAACGGTTTTAGTGCCACTACCGCTGGTCGGCAAATCCCGAATATGACCAACACTGGACTTCACGATGTAATCGGGGCCCAGGTACTTGTTGATGGTTTTTGCTTTCGCGGGTGACTCCACGATTACCAGCGATTTGGCCATAATTTCCTTCTGACATTTTCTTACCTGTGGCTTGCACCACACTGGACGAGGCGACATATATAAGGGGTCGCCCTCTAAGGGTCAAGCTCAAGGCCCCTAAGTTCCTGAATTTGGGGGAAGAGCGCACAATCTCATATCGAATCAGCGGCGACAAGTTCAAATCGTGGCTGGACAAGACCATCGCGCTCAATGGTTTCCGTAAACATGGTCAGCGGTCGCACCCACAGCCCGCGCTCTCCGTAGAGCGGGCGATACACCACCAGCTGCTCTTCGGTCTCACTGTGCCTGGCCACGCCAAGTACCTGATATTCGCCGCCTTTGTAGTGACGGTAGCGACCGGTTTTCAATTCACTTTCTGACATATCGCTCTCCACCCGCCAGTTGTCGCACCTCTTCCAGTAGCTCGGCCACGGCGTCGACCGCGGACTCATCGCCGCGCTCGCGCCAGTAGAGCGCGTAGCCCTCTGCGCCGGATTCCAGCGCCACCATATCGGGCGTCATGCGCTCGCGCAACGCCGCTGACTGGCCTTTGAGCGGTGCCGGGCAGCGCTCAGATACCGCTTCCTCGCCCTCGGGAGCTTCTCGCCAGATCAGCCACTGCGGCCGATAGAAGCTCTTTTCCCTGACAATCGGCAGGCAGTAACGAACCCCCAAACGGGTGGGCTCCTTTCTGACCCGGTCGCGCCGGGACTGGGGCAGCTCGGTAATACTGATGCTCAAGCCCAAGGACTGGGCGTGCTGCCGCAATCGCGCCTGCCGACGCTGGGCCGGGGTCGGCATCACCCAAACCACCGGTGCCACCACGAAGGCAACCACGAAGAACGCTATAATCCAGGCCAAAATTGCCTCCTAAACACTGGACGGACGGGTTAATCTGTACCTTAATGAAAGAACGCAATGCACCAGCGGAGGGCAAACATCCATGCAAAATTATCAGTGTGTCGTGACTGCAATCGACCTTTCTGAAGAGTCCGCAGCCGTGGTAAATCGCGCCAATGATATTGCCACTCGCAACCAGGCCATGCTGCATCTGGTTCACGTGATAGAGCCGTTAAGCCTCGCCTACGGCGGCGATATTCCGATGGATTTCTCAGGTGTGCAGGACCAGCTTCAGGAACAGGCGGAAAAACAACTGGAACAGTTTGGTCGCCGCTATCAGATAGCCCCCGAGCGCCTGCATTTAATGATAGGCCGCCCGGAGAGTCAAATACATCAACTGGCCGAAGACGTTGCCGCAGATCTAATCGTGGTCGGCAGCCATGGCCGTCAGGGGCTGGCCCTGATCCTCGGCTCTACCGCCAACGGCGTACTGCACGGTGCGCATTGCGACGTACTGGCCGTGCGCGTCGGTGACTAGCCTGCCAGCCACTCCCGCAAAGCCAGGTCGTCAAAGGGCCAACCCAGCTCGGCGCCGTCTGACCGGCGCTTGAGCACTGGAATGCGCACCCCATACCGCTCAATCAGCTGGTCATCGTTGGCAATATCGACTTTTTCAAATTGAAGGCTTGGCCTGCGCGCCTGAACATCAAGCAGCATATCTTCTGCCAGTTCGCAGAGGTGGCAGGCCGAGGTACTGTAGAGAACAAGTGCCGTCACAGTGTCAAAACAATCGAAAGACCATGTTGACCTGCCCCAGCGACAGCTTGTCACCGTCGCGCAGGCGCCCTTTCATCTCACGCCGGCCGTTTATCTTGATGCCATTGGTGGAGTTCGCATCAATAATCTCCCACGCGCCTCCTGAGAACTGCAGGGTCGCGTGCTCGCTGCTGACACTCGGATCGCTGAGCGGAAATTGACACTTTTTACTGCGCCCAATGCTCCAGCGCTCTGACTGCCCCTTGGCAATCAGACCCACTACCCGGGATTTGTGATTGCCGCTGGTGATCACCAGCGCCGCACTGACTTTGCGATCCTTTGGCAGGCTGCGATCGAGCAGCTTGTCGATCTCTTCCTTGGAGAATGACGACGCTCCCAGGGTCTGACTGCTCTCGCCGGGCTCACCCCAGTCCGCAGGGAGCGGAAATGCCTGATGGAAGGCGGTCTCAGACCCCACATCCTGCTCTTCCTCAATGACAATGGACGACGAGTCGGGAACTTGGCTGGTGCTGCCGAGATTGCGCATCACCAGTGTCGAACTGCCACTCTCCGGGGACACCAGGTGATAGGCGGCGGAGTCAAATTTGATAACGTCGCCCGGCTTGAGGGTGGTGGGCGTATCAATCTGACGCTTGTTGACGTAGGTACCGTTGGTCGAGCCAAGATCCTCCAGCACAACTTGCCCCTCCTTTACGGAAATTCGCGCGTGCTGACGCGAGGGGTAGCCTTCGCTCACCACCAGATCGCAATCTTCATTGCGGCCTATGGTATAGCTGCCTGCCTCTGCCAAGGCAAACTCTTCTCCGTTGGCGACGGAAACCAGCAGAAACTTCACGTCCATTTACTTTGTCCCCAAGCCTCTCCTATCGACACAGCCCCCATGCAACTGCGCAGAAGTATATCACCAAAACCGATCCCCAAATAAAAACGCCCGGCCAAGGCCGGGCGTTTCAATGGCAAATTTACCTTATCAGATATCGTAACCAGCCTCATTGTGACCGACGATATCCAGGCCTTCGGTTTCTTCTTCCGGGCTGACCCGCAGACCACAGATCAGCTGCACAAGTTTCAACAGAACGAAGGTAACTACCGCAGTGTAGGTAAAGGTTGCACCGATGCCGATCAGCTGAACACCCACCTGTGACGACATGGTGACACCATCGGCATAGCCCTGACCGCTGAAGATACCAAGCTGGTCGCTGGCAAAAATGCCGGCCATGAAGGTTCCCAGAATTCCGCCGACACCGTGCACCGGAAAAACATCCAGCGAGTCGTCAATTTTCAGAACCTGCTTGATGGTCAGGGTGGCATAAAAGCAAACGATGCCCGCACTGATACCAATAACCAGAGCCCCTGCCGGTCCCACAAAGCCAGAAGCCGGCGTAATGGTACCCAGTCCTGCCACCATCCCGGTTACGGCACCCAAGGCACTGGGCTTACCAAAGCGAATCCACTCAATGCTCAACCAAGTAAACGCACCGGCCGCCGCCGACAGGTGGGTTACCAGCATCGCCATCGCCGCGTCGCCGTTGGCCGCCAGCGCACTGCCCGCGTTAAAGCCAAACCAGCCAACCCAGAGCATGCCCGCCCCCATCATGGTCATGGTGAGGTTGTGAGGAGGCATCGCCGTGGTCGAAAAGCCATTGCGATTACCCAGCACCAACGCCGACACCAACGCCGCCACACCCGCCGTCACGTGCACCACCGTGCCGCCGGCAAAATCCAGCAGGCCCATTTCCGCGAGCCAACCACCGCCCCACACCCAGTGGGTGATGGGTGCGTATACCACCAACAGCCAAAGCGCCGAAAACAGCACCACGGCCGAAAAGCGCATGCGCTCGGCAAAGCCACCCACGATCAGCGCCGGGGTAATGATGGCGAAGGTCATCTGGAACATGACAAACAGGGTCTCGGGAATATCGCCTGACAGGGTCTCTTCGCCGACACCGTTTAGGAAGGCGCGCGCACTCAGGCTGCCCATAAAGGCATTGCCTTCGGTAAAGGCGATGCTGTAGCCAACCACAAACCAGAGCACTGAAGCGATACAGGCAATGGCGAAACATTGCATGAGTACGCTCAGCACGTTCTTACTGCGTACCAGACCACCATAGAACAGGGCCAGACCCGGCAGCGTCATAAACAGCACCAAGGCCGTAGAAGTCAGAATCCAGGCGGTATTTGCGCCGTTTAGTTCATCGGCCATCGCGGTCGATGCCATTGTCAGACCGACAAGTGCCAGGCCCCATCGCATTGCATTGTTCATAAGTCTCCCCAGAATTCGCACCAATTCAGTGCCTTATTTCATCCAGTCACCACTTTGGTGCAGCACTAGCACCAGCGGATCATCCCAGCGCACCGATTTGAGGACAGACTGTATTCGGATAAAGCTGCGGCAGACGCAGCCACTGACAGGCGTTCAGCCTTGCCAGCGCCCAAAAATCGATCATCGAATCGGTGCCATGCGCCAAGTTAGAGCAATAACTGTGCCATTGAGGTGCGCGGTACGCCGACTAGAGCCTTTCTATCGATTACAGCAAATTCATTTGTACCAGCCGTCCGGGTGGTTTAAGTTTTTAGCCTATTTTCTTTGATTATCGATTATGGCTCTCTTCTCCAAACCCACTGCCCGCGCCCTGGCTATTCTGGATCTGTTGACCTCCAACCCGCAGGAAGCTTTCGGGCTTACCGAAATCACCCGCAAGCTCGGCCTTAACAAAGCCACCTGTCACGCCATATTGACGACGATGGCCCACTACGGCTTTCTGGTGCAGGATCAGCGCAGCAAGGCCTATCGCCTAGGGCCGAATATTGTCGCTGCGGGCAACGCCGCCTTTGCGCTGTTTCCGGTACTCGAATACGCTCGCCCCGAGCTCGAAACTCTCGCTCAAAAGCTGGGTATGGGCTGTGGGGCGGCGGGGCGTAGCGGTCGCAATCTGGTGCTGCTCGCCCACTACGGCAACTCCAACCCCATGCTGTCGCCCTATCAGCTGGGCATGAGATTACCCTTTATGGCACCGCTCGGGGCTAGCTTTATCGCCTGGTCCCCCGCGAAACAGCTGGAGCAGTGGCTTGAGGCCGGCCAACATCAACTTGGCAGGGGCATTGACGAGCAGCTTGATCAAAAACTGCGCATCTCAGTCATCGCCATTCGCGCCCGAGGCTTTGAGGTCACGCTGAAAACCGAAGCCGAAGAGACCCTCTTTGACGATCTGACCCAATTGAGAGGAACCTGGGATATCGATGCACTGGAACAGGTCACCGAGAAATATCAGAAATCCCTGCTCCAATCGCACTACCATCTTGATCGAATTGATCCTGGCACCCGCTACCCTGTGTGCAACATCACCGTGCCGGTATTTGGCTACGATCAACTGCCGGAACTGATGTTTTCCACCGGCACCATCACCCGCGACCTCAGCGGTCAGGAAATACTCGATATTGCCGAGCAGTTGAAAGCCGCCGCTGAGCGGGCCCGCCTCTCGGCCTCCCGCGCCTACAACCGCTCACAAACCTGAGGCAGGACGTGTCCTCAACTGCCAGAGACACGATGCCTATCAAGGCCTTCCGCTCCCTGCTGAGAGTGCTTGCCAATCACGGCTACAAGGTGGAGGAAGTATTGGCCGACCTTGAGCTCGAGGACTACAACGTCCTTACTCAGGAAGATCCCGCACTGACCAGTGTGCCCACCCGCGTCTACAGCCGGCTCTATCGGCAACTGATGATTCTGCTGCAGGATGAAGCCTTTGGCATGATGACGCCGGACCGGGCTCCGCCGGGCACTTTTCGCATGATGTGTCTGTATATTCTGGGCTGCAAAACCCTGCGTCAGGGTATTATTCGCAACGCGGAATTCCTCGACTATTGCGACCAGTTTCGCCAGGCCAATGCGCCTAGACGCGTCCCGATTACCGACGATCCGGAAACAGGTCACTGTCTTATCCGCTTTACGCCGCCAGCACAGCATGAAAAGAACACTGGCCACACTTCTCAGGCCTCGACCCTGTACATGATGTGGCGTCTGTTCAGCTGGTTCACGGGCAATCCGCTTACACCTGAGGAAGTTCACTTTGTCAGCGAAGACGAGCACTTGCTTCGGGAATACCAGTCGCTGTTTGGCGCACCAGTGCGCGGCGGTATGAAAGACTATGGGCTGATCCTGACTGAAGACCTGCTGGACAGTCCGCTGGTGCAAACCGAAAGTTCGCTGCAGGGTTTTCTGCGTTCTGCACCCTACCCCTTGATCAGTCGTAGCGATCCCGCAGACAATGACGCCTATCAGGAAAAGGTCAAAGCGATCTTCGCCCGCCATCTGGGCAGTGATGTCCCCTCGGCCCAGAAGATTGCCGAACATCTGAATATGTCGGTGCGCACCCTGCACCGTCATCTGCAGAAAGAAGGCACCAGTTACCAGTTCCTGAAAGATGAATTTCGCAAAGAGACTGCGCTCGCCTATATCAAGCGGCGTGAACTCAAGATCAACACCATTGCCTTATTGATGGGTTTTCAGGACAGCAGCGCTTTTCATCGCTCATTCAAAAAGTGGACTGGCCTGTCACCGGGACAGTACCGCCGCCAACTGGACAAAACACAGTGACCCAGCAGGATTCTGAACAGTACCTCGCCCGCAAACAGTTCTTCGAACAGATGCTGACTATCTACGGTCGAAAGCCGGTGCTGGAGGCCCTGCAGGACAAAACCCTGCCCGCCTATCGGCTGCACCTCGCTGACAGCAACCGCAAAGACGGGATTATTCGCGATATTCAGACTCTGGCCGAACAGCGTGATATTGAAACCCTGTTTCACTCGCGCGATGCCCTTGCCCGTATCTCCCGCAATGGCCGCCAGGATCAGGGCGTGGCTCTGGATATTACCCTGCCCGGCTATCGCGATATCGCAACCCTGCGTGACCCGCTACCTGAAAGCTTTCGGTTACTGGCTCTGGACCGGATTACCAACCCGCAGAACCTCGGCATGATTATTCGCAGCGTTGCCGCCAGTGGTATCAACGGTCTGCTGTTGCCCAAAAATGGCTGCGCCAGCCTTGGGCCGCTGGTTATAAAGGCCAGCGCCGGCACCCTGTTCAAGGCACCCATTTACTTCTGTCAGGAGCTGGAGCCATCTCTGACAAAACTGCAGCAGCGCGGCTGCCGTATCGCCACGCTATCCTCCCACGCCAAGGAGTCCCTGCTGGACTGGCAAGCCCCGGGGCCAACCGTGTATGTTCTGGGCAACGAAACGGAAGGGGTTTCCAAAACCATCGGTAAATTGAGCGACACCGCCCTGGCCATCCCCATGCACAATGGCGTTGAGTCACTCAACGTCGCCGTAACCGCCGCACTGATTGCGTTCAAACGCTGAGCCAGCAAGCTCGGAACCACCCGTCTATACTGGAAGAAGAAAAAGCCATTACTTACGAGAATAACGTTTATAAACTCATTGATTTGGGGAATGGAAACGCAATACCGTAGACTCAGCCACAGAAAGTCCGCAGTAAGTCGTTATCGATACTGAAAAAACTGGGGGTACTATGAGTAAGCTGTCCATGATGGACTTAGCATTCTTTTTGACGGAAACCGAGGCGAGCCCGAAACACGTCGGCGGCCTTATGATCTTCCGCAAACCCAAAAACGCCGGGCCGGACTTTGTCAAAGAGCTGTATACCGAACTCCTCACCACGACAGACCAAGTCAAACCGCCCTTCAATCAGGTTATTCACTTCGCGAAACTGGGCTTGCCGGAATGGCGCCGGGCGGAAAACTTTTCTCTGCACGACCATATTTTCTATCGCGAATTACCCGCCCCCGGAAACCGCCGTGCCCTTAACCGCCTCGCTGGTGAACTGCACACCCCGAAGATGGATCGCAGTCGACCGATGTGGGAATTCCACCTCCTCGACGGTATGGATGGCGATCGCTTCGCGGTCTACACCCGCTTGCACCACGCCTACGCCGACGGGGTGACGATTACTCGCTGGACGATTCGCAGCTTTTCCGAGTCGCCCCGAACAAAGAAAATCACCCCGGTGTGGTCAGTGCCGACAGAGCGCGAGCACCGCGAGCGCGAGCGACCTTCGGTGGGTAGCATCGTTCGCACCCTGTTCAGCAAAAGCCGCGATCAGCTGAAAATGATGGCGGGCTTATCAAAGCTCACCACCCAGTTGGTACTGGAACAGGTCAACCTCACCAAAAATGCGGTCGCGGTTCCCTTCACCTCCAAACACAAAACCGTGCTTAACGGGCAGGTTTCGGCGGGACGCCAAGTATCAACCGCCACAGTATCGATGGAACGAGTCAATCGGCTGCGAAAAATTACGCGCTCAACACTGAACCATGTCGCGCTGAGTTGTATTGATGGTGCCCTGCATCGCTATCTTGAAGAATGCGGCACCGATCTCGAGGAGCCCATTACGATTCAGATGCCGGTAAACCTTCGCACTGAAGGCGAGGAGGAAGGCGGTAACCGCATCGGCATTGTCCTGGTGGATCTGGCGCGAAAGACCCAAGACCCCTACGAACGCCTGCGTGAAATCGGTTTTACCTTGCGCAATGTGCGCTATCAGGTCGACGGCGTTGCGCCATCGTCGGTCATTGCCTATACGCTTACTCTGGGCGTGTTTGCACAACTGGCAGAACTGCTTAAACTCAGCGATGTATTGCCGCCGCTCGGCAATACACTCGTTTCCAATGTACCCGGCCCGCGCAACGCACTTTACCTTCGCGGTGCACGGCTTGAGGAAAGTTACCCGATCAGCGCATTGACTCCGGGCAACCATATGAATATCACGCTCTACAGTTACGACAGGCACCTGCATTTTGGTCTTGTGGCATCCCATGCCCTTCCAAATCTGGACAAACTCGGTGGTTACATTCACGATGCCTTTATCGAGCTGGAGCAGGCAGTCGACCTGAGCAACGCATAACTAAATAAAACAAATAACGCTTTTTAATCGAGGAGCAAGGCATGAACTACTTTGTCACTGGCGGAACAGGTTTTATTGGACGCTTTCTTATCCAGAACCTCTGCAAGCGCGACGGCACCATCTATGTGTTGGTTAGAAAAAGCTCCAAACACAAGATTCAAACGTTAATAGAACAGTGTGGCGTCGATAAGGATAAAATCGTCGGCATTACCGGCGACCTTTCCAAGAAACGCCTCGGTGTTTCCGCCAAGGACATGAAAGCTCTTACCGGCAAGATCGATCACTTCTACCACCTCGGTGCCATTTACGATTTGAAAGCTGACGCCGAAAGTCAGGAGTTAACCAACGTCGAAGGCACCCGCAATGCGGTAACCTGCGCCGAACAACTGCAGGCAAAATGCTTCCATCTGGCCAGTTCTATTGCCGCCGCCGGTCTCTATCGCGGCACCTTCCGCGAAGACATGTTTGACGAAGCCGAGGGCCTCAAGCACCCCTACTTCCGCACCAAGCACGTGAGCGAAGGCATTGTACGCAAGGAGTGCTCCATTCCCTGGCGCGTGTACCGGCCTGCCATGGTGGTGGGACATTCCAAAACCGGTGAAATGGATAAAATCGACGGCCCCTATTACTTCTTCAAGGTACTGCAGAAATTCCGCCGTATGCTGCCCCCCTGGGTTTCGCTGATCGGTATTGAAGGCGGCCAGATGAATATCGTGCCGGTAGATTACGTTGCCGACGCCATCGATCACATCTCTCACAAGCCCAAGCTCGATAACACCTGTTTTCACCTGACCGACCCCAACTCTAAACGGGTGGGCGAAGTGCTGAATATTTTCGCCGAAGCAGGTCATGCGCCGCGCATGGCACTGCGCATCGACACCCGCATGTTTGCCTTTATTCCGGACAGCATCCGCGGCATGCTGTCCAATCTCCCTCCCATCAAACGCATTATGCAGGCAGTACTGGGCGACTTTGGCATCCCGGCCGATGCCCTTAAGTTTGCCAACATGCCGACACGCTACGACACCCGCGAAACCGAGCGTGCTTTAAAAGGCAGCGGCATTAAACTGCCGGAGTTGGAAGAATACGCGCCCGCAATCTGGGATTACTGGGAACGTAAACTGGACCCGGACCTGTTCAAGGATCGCACCCTGAAAGGTAACGTTGCGGGTAAAATTGTGGTTATCACTGGGGCCTCATCCGGTATCGGTAAGGCAGCTGCCCTGCAGTTGGCAGAAGCTGGCGCCCAGGTTGTACTGGTCGCCCGCAGCATTGAGAAACTGGAAGAAACCCAGAAAGAAATCAAGGCCGGGGGCGGCGTGTCGTTTGCCTACCCCTGCGATGTTTCTGATATGGAATCCTGCGACAAGCTGGTAGAAACTGTGCTGAAAAACCACGGCCACGTTGATGTATTGATCAACAACGCCGGTCGCTCGATCCGCCGCTCTCTGGAGCTGACATTTGATCGCTTCCACGACTTTGAACGCACCATGCAACTCAATTACTTCGGTGCTATCCGCCTGGTAATGGGCTTTGCCCCGGCCATGCTTGAGCGGCGCCAGGGTCATGTCATCAATATTTCGTCCATTGCGGTTATCGTGGGCACCTCGCCCCGGTTCTCCGCTTACGCTGCTTCCAAGTCGGCTCTCGATGCCTTCTCGCGCAGCGCTGCGGCCGAGTTTTCAGACCGCAACATTGCCTTCACCACCATCAACATGCCGCTGGTGCGCACCCCGATGATCGGTCCCACCTCGATCTACCAGGCCGTTCCGACGCTGACACCGGAAGAAGCGGCAAACATGATTGGCGAGGCCATCGTCAAGCGGCCCAAGCGCATCGCGACGCCGCTGGGTATCACCATGCAGGTGCTGAATGCGATTATGCCCAAGGCCACCGAGATCATTATGAATATGGTCTTCAAAACCTTCCCGGATTCCTCCGCAGCCAAAGGCGCCGAAGGCGAAGCGAAAACCGAAGCCTCCGCAGAACAGGTAGCACTGGCAGCCGTGCTGAAGGGTATACACGTCTGACGGACTGGGCCGCCCTCGGGCGGCCCGTTCTCTACTCCCCCCCTTAAAAACTATTTTCATTTTTTTTGATCAGGGGTATTGACGCCGGACACACTTAGCCCGACATTAGCGCCGTTTTTATCGCCCCCGGTTTTGGCCACAGGAGAGTCTGCCAGGCGTGTTGGAGATCCGTAACGTATCACGCCGGTTCGGCGACTTTCAGGCACTCAATGAGGTCAGTCTTCAGGTACAGGCTGGGGAATTCTTTACCCTGCTTGGCCCGTCCGGCTGCGGCAAAACAACCCTGCTGCGCTCAATTGCCGGCTTCGACACCCCGGACTCGGGTGACATCCTGCTGGATGGCAAATCCCTGATCGCGCTGCCCCCGGAAAAGCGTCCGGTACATACGGTTTTTCAGAGCTACGCCCTGTTTCCCCACATGACGGTGGCGGACAATATCGCCTTCCCGCTGCGACTCAGCGGCGTGGGCAAAACGGAAATCGAACGGCGCGTTCACGAAGTGCTGGACGACGTTCGCCTGCCCGACAAAGCCCGACACTACCCGGAAGAGCTGTCAGGCGGCCAGCGTCAGCGCATCGCCATTGCCCGAGCACTGGTCAACCGCCCCCGCCTGCTACTGCTGGATGAGCCCCTTTCGGCTCTGGATGCCAAACTACGCGAACAGATGCAGATTGAGCTGATCAACCTGCAGAAGGAAGTCGGGATCACCTTTGTCTACGTTACCCACGATCAGGGCGAAGCTCTGGCCCTGTCGCACCGCATCGCGGTCATGAACAAGGGAGAAGTCAGCCAGATTGACGAACCTTCACAGCTTTACAGCAGCCCAAAAAATCGTTTCGTCGCAGACTTTATCGGTCAGTGCAATCTGATCGAGGGCAAGGTTGTGAGCAGCGGTACAGCCACCACTCGCATAGCTATCGAAGGCCTCGGTGAATTGAGCGTGCAGAGCAATCCGGCCATTGATTTCACGCCCGGCGACGACTGCGCCCTGACCTTACGCCCGGAAAAAATCCGGCTGGCAAAAAACGTGGCCCCGACCAGCGACGAAGTGCATTTTCCGGGCACTGTACACGACATGCTGTATCTGGGCGATGTGACCGTCTACATCATCGAAGTCAATCGCGACGGCACCCCGGTGCTGATTGAGGCACTACTCGCCAACAGTGCGCCAGGCCGCGCACGCCTGTTGGATACCGGCGACGCGGTAGAAATCTGTTGGCCGCACGACGCCGGCCATCTGGTTCGCTGACATGAGTCGTTTTCAGGAAAAAGGGGCCAGATTTCTGCTGACGCTGCCCCCGGCGGCTTACCTGCTGCTGTTTTTTCTGTTGCCCGGCCTGATGATGCTGCTGGCGTCGTTCCGCTTTCCCGGCGACTACGGGGGGCTTGCGCCCTGGTATTATCTGGAGGAAGGTTCCCTTACCTTTGACCTGACCCTAGAAAACTGGGCGCGCCTGTTTGAAAGCACGCTTTATCTTCAGCTGCTGCTCAAGTCTCTCCTGTTTGCGCTGCTGACAACGGCCGTCTGCGCACTGCTGGCCTACCCGCTGGCGCTGACCATTGCCGCCAGTCCCAAACGGCATCGCGAACTTCTGATACTGCTGGTGATACTCCCCTTCTGGAGCAACTTTCTGGTGCGCATTTATGCGTGGATGATTATCTTCAGCCCCCAGGGCGCGTTAACCGAAGGACTGAACCAGATCACGGCCCTTCTCGGCCTTGAGCCAGTCAACCTGATGTTCAGCAGTGTCGCGGTGATCACCTGCCTGGTCTACGTTCACCTGCCCTTTATGGTGTTGCCACTCTACGCCAATCTGGAAAAACACGACCCGGCCCTGCTCGACGCAGCGCAGGATCTTGGTGCCAGTCGCGCCCAGCGCTTCTGGAAGGTCACCTGGCCACTGAGCCTGCCCGGCCTTTACGCCGGCGCTGTGCTCGTCTTTATCCCAACCCTGGGTATCTTCGCCATACCTGACCTGTTGGGAGGCACCAATGGCATTATGATTGGCAATGTGATCAAACAGCAGTTTGTGGAAAGCCGCGACTGGCCCTTCGGCAGCGTGTTGTCATTGGTGCTGACCGGTATCACCCTGCTTCTGGTTGTAATTGCCGGGCGCCTTGGCCGGACACCGGGTGCGCTGACATGAGCCGCCGAAACCCCTTTGTTACAGCCGCTGCAGTGGCTGTCTACGCCTTTCTCTACATACCGCTGATTGTGGTGGCGATCTTTTCCTTTAACGACTCCCGCCTGAACGCCGAATGGGTTGGCTTTACCCTGAAGTGGTACCGACAACTGCTCGAAAACGATGCCATGCTGCAGGCAGCGACGAATTCTCTGATCATTGCTACCTGCGCGGCTATCGTCGCTGGTGTGCTCGGTACACTGGCGGGCGTCGCCCTGCATCGCTTTCGCCAGAAATGGCTGACCGCATTGGTCCTCGGCCCGGTGGCCATGCCCGACATTCTGATTGGTGTCAGCCTGCTGCTGACCTTTATGCTGATGAACATCAGTCTCGGCATGATGTCCATCATCCTTGCCCACGTAACATTCTGTATCGGCTTTGTTGCGATGGCGGTGCAATCGCGAATGGCCGGCATGGATGACACCTTGCTGGAAGCAGCTCGCGATCTTGGCGCCTCGCCCTGGCAGAGCTTTCGTTTAATCACCCTGCCACTGCTGATGCCCGGTATTGTCGCTGGCATGATGATGGCTTTTACTTTGTCTATCGACGACTTCGTCGTCACCTTTTTTACCGCCGGTGTCGGCAGCTCAACTTTACCCTTGGAGATCTACTCCATGGTCAAGATCGCTGTTACACCGGAGGTTAATGCGATTTCAACCTTGCTGATGTTGCTGACGCTGGTGTTGATTACTGTGCTTTCGCGCTTTTCACCGCAAACCCTTCGGAGCTGAACGCCATGAAGAAACTCGTAACTGCTGTGGTATTGAGCCTTGCTGCGGTGTCGTCCGCGCAAGCCCAGAAAACGCTGAACCTGTTTAACTGGAACGACTACATAGCCGACGAGACGGTCACCCGTTTCGAGCAGCAATGTAACTGTAAAGTGGTGCAGGACTACTTTTCCTCTACCGAGGAAATGATGGCCAAACTGCTCGCCGGCGGCGGTGACTATGACGTTGTCATTCCCACCCAGAATGCTGTCGAAGCACTGATCAAGCAAGGCTTTTTGATGCCATTGGATAAAACCAAGCTCGGCAATGTGAAAAATATGGCGCCCGGCTTTATGAGTCGCAGCTACGACCCGGGCAATCAGTACAGCCTGCCCTACGCCTTTACCACCACGCTGATCGGCTATAACGAAAACCGGCTGCAGGAGCTGGGCCTCGATCCGGCAGACTGGCGAATCATTTTCGACCCGGAAGTACTGGCCAAACTCAAGGGCAAGGTCACCGTGATGGATGATTCGGAAGAACTGATCGCCGCGGCGATGAAGTACCTCGGCTACTCCGTCAATGACACCAATGAACAGCACCTGAAAGAAGCCCAGGCGGTGATTCTGAAAGCCAAGCCCTATTGGGCCGCCTTCAACTCCTCCAGTTATATCAAGGAGCTGACCGTCGGCAACATCTGGGTAGCGCACGGTTATTCCAGTGATATGTTTCAGGCCCGCAGTGACGCCAGAGAAGCCGGTCGCCCCTTCAGTATTGGTTTTTCGATTCCCAAGCAGGGAGCTGTTCTTGCTCTGGATAACATGGTCATACCGAAAAAGGCTCGCAGCCCCGAGCTGGCCCATCAGTTCATCAACTTCATGATGGCCCCGGAAAATGCCGCCGAGCTCAGTAACATCGTCGGCACCGGCAACCCCAATGCCGCGGCCAAGGATCTGATCGAACCCGAGATTCTCGCGATCAATGCGATATTCCCGAGTGACCCGCAATTGGAAACCCTGGAAACAATTTCGGCCCGCAATTCCAAGGAGCGCCGTTTTACCAGTCGCCTGTGGACCGAAATTAAGGTGCGTTAATCGTCAAAATTCACACCCCAGCGAAGTGAACGCACATGCGTTTCGTGTGCGCCTTCGCATTTTTTTATACTGCTGCAAGCCTCTGCGGCAAATTACCGGCATCGGATTTGAGTTAGCTTCTCCCTCCCACTAGTTTCAGTTAGCAACGAAACTTAAGGAGGAGAGAAGCATGAACTACTCAAAAGCTCTGTTAACTGCTGCAGGTATTACCTTGTTTTCTTCAACGGCTTTCGCCGTTGACTGCAACGAGCCGGAAATGCCGAACGTACCCGAAGGCGATACCGCGACCCAGTCGCAAATGGATCAGGCAAAGGCTGAGGTCAGTGATTTCGCTCAGGAAAGTGAAGCTTATATGGAATGCCTTAGCGACAAGGCCGCCAATGCAACCGCCGATGAGCGCCGGCAAATCAGCAATATGTATGACGACATGTTGAGGAATGTTGACGAGGCAACGGCTGATATGCAGCAAGCTGCCAGCGAATTTCAACAGCGGGTAGCGACCAATATGCGAGAAGCTGATGCGGCTACTCAGGACGAACAGGACGCGATCGCCGAGATGTATAACGACATCGTGGATCAGATGCGCACCGCATCCAATGACGTGAAAGAAGCCTGGCAGGACTACCAGGACGAAACCGAGGAAGCAGAATAAGCTGAATGAATAATTCGCTTATCCCAGCAAAAGCCTGCCTAACAAAGGGCAGGCTTTTTCTTTACGAAATTATATTAATTTACTTGGCCAGATAAGCCATCGCATCCTCGAGTCCTTTTAGAGTCAGAGGATACATATGCCCTTCCATTTGACGGTAGGCCAGATCGATGGACTGGGTCCAACCCCACTCATCCTGTGGAACCGGATTGATCCAGGCCACCTTGTCATAGGTCGACTTCACCCGATCAACCCATACCTCACCGGCCTCGTCGTTCCAATGTTCAACACTGCCGCCGGGCTGGAGGATTTCGTAAGGGGACATAGACGCATCCCCAACAAAGATCACCTTATAGTCAGCGCTGTACTTGTGCAGGATATCCAAGGTTGGCGTGCGTTCCGCGTGGCGGCGAATATTGTTCTTCCACACGGATTCGTAGAGATAGTTGTGGAAGTAAAAATACTCCAGATGCTTGAACTCGGTACGCGCAGCGGAAAACAGCTCTTCACAGGTTTTAACGTAGGGGTCCATGGAGCCGCCCACGTCAAAAAACAGCAGAACTTTTACCGCGTTGTGTCGCTCAGGCACCATTTTGATATCCAGCAGCCCCGCATTGCGTGCAGTTGAGCTGATCGTATCATCCATATCCAGCTCGTCGGCGGCGCCGGTGCGAGCAAACTTGCGGAGCCGCCGCAGCGCTATTTTGATATTACGGGTACCAAGTTCAACGCTGTCATCCAAGTTTTTGAAATCGCGTTTTTCCCAGACTTTTACGGCTTTTTTGTTTTTGCTTTCGCCACCGACACGAATGCCTTCCGGATGGTAACCGCTGTGTCCGAAGGGAGAAGTGCCACCGGTACCAATCCACTTATTACCGCCTTCGTGGCGCTCTTTCTGCTCTTCGAGACGTTTTTTAAACTCGTCAATCAGTTTATCCAGACCGCCGAGAGATTCGATCTTTGCCTTTTCTTCGTCGGTGAGCTGTTTGAGAAACTCGGTGCGCAGCCAGTCATCCGGAATCATGGCCTCGATGACGTCATCCAGGGTTTCGAGATCCCGAAAATAGCGGCCGAAGGCCAGATCAAAACGATCGTAGTACTTCTCGTCCTTAACCAGACAGAGACGCGCCAAATGATAGAAATCGTCGATGTTGGCAAAGACGAGTCTGGCCTTTAAGGCGGATATCAGGTCCAGCAGCTCGCGGATGCTGACCGGCACTCCGGTCTCTTTCAGCGTGTAGAAAAAACTAACAAGCATAAGCGATTAACCACGGCTCTCGCGACGGTGCATAAAGGCAAGGCGCTCAAGCAGATGGACATCCTGCTCATTTTTCAGCAGTGCGCCATACAGCGGCGGAATAGCCTTGCTGCTGTCGCGGTTTTTCAGAATTTCTTCAGGCACATCGTCCGCCATCAACAGTTTGAGCCAGTCAATAAGCTCAGAGGTAGACGGCTTTTTCTTCAGGCCCGGAATGCTGCGCACATCGAAGAATACTTCCAGCGCCTCACTGACCAGCGACTGCTTCGCGTCCGGATGATGTACCGCCACGATTTTTTGCATGGTTTCCCGGTCGGGGAAGTTGATAAAGTGGAAAAAACAGCGACGCAAAAAAGCGTCCGGCAACTCTTTTTCATTGTTACTGGTAATAATGATGATCGGACGGTGCTTGGCTTTGACGGTTTCCCCCGTTTCATAGACGTGGAACTCCATCCTATCAAGCTCTACCAGCAGGTCATTGGGAAATTCAATATCCGCCTTATCGATTTCATCGATCAGCAATACCACTTGCTCGTCTGCTGCGAAGGCTTCCCACAGCTTGCCGCGCTTGATGTAGTTACTGATATCATGGACTTTATCGTCGCCAAGTTGTGAATCGCGCAGTCGTGAAACCGCATCATATTCGTAGAGCCCCTGTTGGGCTTTAGTGGTGGACTTGATATGCCACTGTAATAACCGCTTGCCCAGGCCTTTGGCCACTTCTTCCGCCAGCATGGTTTTGCCGGTACCCGGCTCACCCTTGATCAACAGCGGTCGCTGCAGGGTAACGGCTGAATCCACCGCCAGTCTCAGGTCATCCGTGGCCACATAATTTTCTGTGCCTTCAAACTTCATAGTTGCTTCCTTTTACTCTATCAATCTGTATGCAGCGTGCCTTCGGCACCGTCGCCGCTATTCACATCAGGCTCTTTGCTCTGACTATCAGCTTGTGAAACCGCCGCCCGGCTGCGCTGGCGCTTGGCTATAAATCTGGCGACAACCAGCCCGAGCACCAATGCAATCACCCAGGTGCCAACGAGGATATTCATAGCTTTGATGGCGGCCACGGTGTTGCCTATAAATGCGCCGAGTAAAACCACGACCAGCGCCGGCACCAGTATCTCATTGCTGTCTTCATGCACGATAGGCAACAACAGCGACGCTATCGCAACAAAGCGAATAACGGTTCTGAGGTAGACATTGCCGATAACCCGGGTCCAGAGCCATCCGATAATAATCAGGACTGTGCAGGCGCCTATATAGGAGGCCCACGCGGTCAGATATTCCTGCTGTTCGATCAACGGTTCCATAAGCTTATCAATTCACCCAGTGCACGATGTGCTCTTCCAAGCCGTCGGGATGCACATGGCGCTCACTAACGCACAAGCCCATAATGGAGTGCCCGTCTTCATGCACCCGGTTTCTGTCGCCACACACCAAATGGTGCCAGGCAGGCAGCCCGCGGCCGTCCTGCAAACGTCGATAGGAACAGCTGGACGGCAACCACTGCAGATTATCCACGTCATTTGGCGTCAATTTGACACAGGTCGGCTCTTTTTTGAGGCGGTCAGCGTAATCGCTACACCGACAGGTT
This sequence comes from Litorivivens sp., assembly GCF_041624475.1. GTDB lineage: Bacteria > Pseudomonadota > Gammaproteobacteria > Pseudomonadales > Spongiibacteraceae > Litorivivens. The sequence goes on along the minus strand of NZ_JBFJUX010000002.1, from coordinate 178,286 downwards.
TCAATATCGAGCAACTGGCAGGCAACCCGGGTATAGTAAATATCCCCGGTGTCCTCATCTTCGAGCTTGTGCAGGCAACACTTGCCGCAGCCGTCGCAGAGCGATTCCCACTCGGCGCTGGTCATCTCATTCAGGGTTTTGGTTTCCCAAAATTTATCCATTCTCAGCTTTTGGCCTCAAAGGTAGACGGCGGCATTTGCAGGAAAAAGCCCTGCTCGCCTATAGCTTCCAGTACTTTCGGCGCCTCCGCGCGAGCCAGCTTGCGCTCGGGCGTCAGCAGCAGTGTCATCGCAAGTTCTGCCTCACCGAACTGTTTGAGCAAGGGCTCCGGCACCCTTTCCAGGCCTTCACGCTTGTCCACGTAAAGGTACATGCCCTCTTTTTTAGGGCTCCGATAAATACTGACAATAACTTTCATGCTTCGCCCTTTTCGAATACGTCGTTCAAAATCGACGCCAATACTGCGCTGCGCCAACCTTCACTCTCATTTGGCAGGGCCTGCAAACGCACCGTTTCTTCCAATACTTTCTTGCTCATCAGCACATCACGGGAGATTTCTAATGCCTCGCTGATCTCATCGATCCGCTTTTTCAGTGCTTTGGCCTGCTCCCGCTGTTCTCCGGCTGGCGGCGGCGGCAGGCGCTCGGCCTCGCTCAGTGCCGGCGCATTACGAATCGCTTCACAGATGGCCTCTCCAAAACGGCGCACAATAGAAGGGTTCATGCCCTTGAGCCGCGCCAGATCCGCAGGGCTCTCCGGCTGTCGCCGGACAATGTCGATACACATCGCATCCTTCACAATACGTCCACGAGGCACGTTGCGTTCTCTGGCCTCAGTTTCGCGCCAATTGCACAGCGCTTTGAGTCGAGCCTGCTCCTGAGGCGACAGTTTCCAGGCAGATTTAACCCGCTGATAGTATCGCTCCGGTGGCAGGGCGACAGATGAACGCACCTGGCGATCACCTTCTTCAAGCCACCATTTAAAACGGCCTTGCTTTTCAAGGCGTGCTTGCAGGCTGCGATAAACCGGCAGCAGGTGAACCACGTCGAGGGCCGCATACAGGCACTGACTCTCGCTCAAGGGACGCTGCAGCCAGTCAGAGCGGGTCTCCCCCTTATCGACCTCTTCCCCCAGAATTTCAGCCACCAGACGCTGGTAACCCATACCGCTGTCGAGCCCTGCCAGCGCCGCACCAACCTGGGTATCAAGCAGGGGCTCCGGCACCAGGCCGAGCAGGCGCTGAAAAACCTCCATATCTTCACTGACCGAGTGCATCACTTTGTATACGCTTGGGTCGGTCAGCAACGCGTTCAGGGGCTGCCAGTTGCCAATCGCCAATGGGTCGACCAGATAAACCTTAACGCCATCAGAGAGCTGCAACAGCGCCGGTATCGGGTAGAAGGTATCGGTGCGCATAAATTCAGTATCGACAGCAATAACTGCTGCGTCGGCCAAGGCGACACTCATATCAGCCAGCGCTGAATCGCTGTCGATAAATTCGTAAAGAACCGTCATTGAACCGCCCGCCGGCCACTGAGGGCATGGGCCAAGGTGCCACTGTCGACGTATTCCAATTCCCCCCCCAGCGGCACCCCGTGCGCAATGCGGGATACTTTCACGCCCATCTCGCGCAGTTGCTCGGCGATATAGTAGGCAGTGGCTTCGCCTTCAACGGTGGGGTTGGTAGCGAGAATCAACTCGCCGATCTGCAATGCCTGAGCACGCTCGATCAGGCGATCAATACCGATGTCCTCGGGGCCGATACCGTCGATCGGAGAGAGATGCCCCATCAATACAAAATACTGCCCGTTGTAACCACCCGCCTGCTCAAAAGCGATCACATCCGCCGGTGACTCGACAACGCATAATGTTGATCTGTCCCGCTTTTCGCTGGCACAGAGATGGCAAACCGGCTGCTCGGTAAGACAACGGCAGTGCTGGCACTGCCCAATATGACTGACCGCTTTTTCAAGCGCAGCACTGAGTGCCAGCGCACCCTCGCGTTTGTGCTGCAGCAGATTGAAGGCCATTCGCTGGGCCGACTTGCGCCCCACACCCTGTAACACACGCAGGGCCTCAATCAGTTCTTCAATCAGGGGGCTGTAGTGACTCATTGAAAGCGACTCATTGAAAGGGGAAGCCGCCCGGCACACCGGAAAACATTTTACCCAGGGCGTCCTTGTTGCTCTCTTCCACGCGCCGCACTGCATCATTGACTGCAGCCGCCAGCAGGTCTTCGAGCAGACTTTTGTCTTCTTTCAGCAGACTGTCATCAATCTGCACTGAACGCACGGCGTGGCGGCCGTTCATGTTGACCTTGACCATGCCTGCACCGGCTTCACCGGTCACTTCCCGCTTGGCGAGCTCTTCCTGAGCCTTCTGCATTTGTTCCTGCATCTTGCCCGCCTGATTCATCAGGTCTTTCAGATTTTGCATACTCAATCCTCACTACTTGTCCGTCGCTGGCCGGATACTGGCCTCATCGACCGTGGCCTGGAACTCCTGCATCAGGCGCAAGACATTCGGGTCTTCCCGGATCAGCAGCTTCAACTGATCCAGATTTTCCTGCTCCATGCGCAATTGATAATCTGCAGGTGTTTCCTGATCAACCTCTGCTGCCTGAGTAACCGCCACCGACAGCTTGTGCTCGAAATAGGCCTGCAGTGCCTTTTCGAATCGCTCGACATGGGTATCATTCAACAGGTGGGCGTTAGCCTCGGCGATCACAAAGTTCAGCTTGCTGCCCTGCACTGATTCCAATACACAATGTGAACAGATTGAGCGGAGCAAACCCGCCAGACCAAACTCATCGAAACGTTCGCGCCATAAATCGGGTGTCAGATCGGTCAGCCCAATCACCCCGCTCTCTACCTTAGCAGCCTGCGCTGGTCTTTCGGCCGGCGGGGACTGCTCGTTTACCTGCTCCGCCGATTCAGGCTTTTGCGCGCTCGCTGCAGGCTTGTCAACTGGCGCTGACGGCGCCGTCACCTGCGGCGGCGCTACCGGCTTTTTTTCGCCAGAGCCACCATCCGGAGCAGAGACCGGCAGCTGATGAACGCCCGCCGGTTTGAAGGCCAGCATTCTTAACAGCACCATTTCAAGACCGCTGCGCGCATCCGGTGCCAACGGCAAATCCCGACGTCCGGACAGGCCGACCTGGTAGAAAAACTGAACGTCTTCCGGGGGCACTTTGCCCGCCAGCTCAGTCACCGTGGCGGCATCCGACAGTGCACGATCGACGGCATCGGGGACGGCCTGCGCAATCGCAATACGGTGCAGCAACGACAGCAGATCATTGAGCACTGCCGCAAAGTCCACGCCCTGCTCCGCCTGTCTGGCGACAACCTGCAGCACGGCGGGTGCATCGGCGTCAGCCAGACTGCGTGCAAGATCGCCCACAGCGCCTTGATCAATGGTACCCAACATGGATTCCACATCGACCGCGTTTAGCTTGCCGCCACCGAAGGCAATTGCCTGATCAGTCAGACTCAGCGCATCGCGCATGCTGCCTTGGGCCGATCGCGCCAACTGCCAAAGTGCCGGTTCTTCAAAGGCAATCATCTCCTGACCGAGTATGTGCGTCAGGTGCTCAACGATTTTTTCCGGCGTCATGTTTTTCAGACTGAACTGCAGACAGCGGGAAAGAATCGTGGGCGGAATTTTTTGCGGGTCAGTGGTGGCCAGCAGGAACTTGACGTGAGGCGGTGGCTCTTCCAAGGTTTTCAACAGCGCATTGAAACTGTGGGTCGACAGCATGTGCACTTCGTCAATAAGGTAGACCTTGTAGCGACCGCGCGTAGGCGTGTACTGCACATTCTCCAACAGCTCACGGGTGTCATCGACCTTGGTCTTGGAGGCTGCGTCCACTTCAATCAGGTCAACAAAACGCCCCTCGGCGATCGACACACAGGCACCGCAGGTTCCGCAGGGCTCGGAGCTGACACCCGTTTCGCAGTTCAGACACTTGGCCAGGATACGGGCGATCGTGGTTTTGCCGACACCTCGCGTACCGGTAAACAAATAGGCGTGATGAAGGCGGTCGTGATCAAGGGCATTGACCAGAGCCTTCAGCACATGGGCCTGACCGGCCAGCTCGCGGAAGCTTTTGGGCCGCCATTTTCGCGCAAGAACCTGATAACTCATGGTTTTCCTGATGACGTAAAATCAAGCGGTCTAGGATACACCAGCGGGGCCACGACTTGAACTTGCCCGTACCAGAGAGTACTTGGGCTTGAGCCGTGAATCTGGGAGGAAATTGGGTGGCGGCCCAACCAGCCACACCCCGGCACACGAGTCGACGGCTACCGTTGCTCCCTTCCGGGCCTGGCGGGGTTTACCATCTATCGTTGCGAGGGGACCGGAAGGACCACCATAACGTGCGGCAAAGCCTGTCTGCCGCGGCGCGGTATTGTCTGTTATCTGGCAGACAGATTCAACCGCTAATGCGCGTGATTTCCCGGCGGGAATCGGCTGATCACTGTGCCCACCGTATCGACAATAAACAGGCGGCGCTGTTCGGGCGTTTCCATGAATGGAATGCGCCGTTCGGAGATGCCACGCCACACCAGTTTGCGTGTAGCCGGCGAGATCATATCGATCACCAGCCGGCCTTCGTGGTACTCGGACTCCCAGTGATCATGGTTTATCCCGCCCGGATAATAGGCATGCCCGCCGCGCCGACAGAATCGGTCAAAGCAGGGGTAATAGCCGAAGTGATCATGAAAATCAAAGACCTCAACCTTCTCGGTTATACCCATATGAAAAGTGAGCAGAATATCCGCCTTGTCTGAGGAGGAGACTTTACGCAAGCCCTGCGCCGCCATGCGATCGTCGATGGCCTTGCGCAGACGATCACGCATCAGATCATTACTGCGGGCAGCCGGCTGCGCGTCCTCGGCTGAACCACTGTCCAGCCAGGCATAGTTACGCACAGACGCAAAGGGAAAATCAGTATCGTAGTCGGTTGCAACAGGCGCGCCCGCGCAGGCCGCCAGCAACGCCGACAGGGCCAGACTTATCAGAATACGCATCACCGCCACCTTCCTTGACCAGAATAGTTCCAGTCTAGCCCGACCAGCTGAACCGCGGCTTAACCCTGCAATCCAAAGAGTTAAGCCGCTCACACTTTACTGAATAACGATGTACAGGGCAGCGCGTCCGCGTTTTACCTGCAGCAACAACCGCTTATCGGAATCTTTTACTGCCTTGCGCAGCTCGGCAATCGTCTTCACGCGCTGTTTGTTGGCAGAGACAATGACATCACCCGGTCTCAAGCCAGAACGCGCCGCAGCCGTACCCTGCTCTATCTCGGACACCAGCACACCGTCCTTGTCGTCGGCTTCCTTGAGAGACGCGCCCTCAAGGAATTTATGTACCGCCTCGTCCTTGCCGGCTACCAGCTGGGAAGGTTCACCAATTTTGGATTTGATGATGCGTTTTTTACCATCCCGAACGACCGTCAATGTGAGCGTATCGCCGATTTTCCGAACACCTACCGCGTTGCGTAGCTGAGCGGAACTGAGGATATCCTTGCCGTCGACTGCGACCACAACGTCCCCGGCTTTCAGTCCGGCCTTGTCGGCTGCGGTACCCGGTTGCACTTCAGCAATCAGTGCGCCGCGCTGACCATTGTCGATACCAAATGCGTCCGCCAGCTCAGGGGTCAAGTCCTGAATAATCACACCCAGCTGTCCGCGTTTGACCTCGCCGTGCTCCAGAATCTGGGAAATACTGGCGTTTGCCATATTGGTGGGTATCGCAAAACCGATACCGACATTGCCACCTGCAGGCGCGATAATGGCGGTATTAATCCCCACCAGCTCTCCTTTCAGGTTCACCAGCGCACCGCCGGAATTGCCAGGGTTGATGGAGGCATCGGTTTGAATAAAGTTCTCATAGCCTTCAATCCCCAGACCCGTTCGACCGAGGGCGCTCACGATACCGGTGGTCACTGTCTGACCGAGGCCGAAGGGATTACCGATAGCGGCCACAAAATCACCGACACGCAGCTTCTCTGAATCCGACACGGGTATTTCGCGCAAGTTTTTTGCGTCGATTTTCAATACCGCGATATCCACATCCGGATCTGATCCGATAAGCGTCGCGGTATAGCTGCGCCCATCTTCCAGCGCGACAGTTATTTCATCGGCCCCGTCAATCACGTGGTGATTGGTCACCACAGTGCCCTTGGAGGCGTCGATGATCACGCCTGAACCGGCGCTGGTGGTGCGGCGTTTCCGCTCGGGCATTTGCTGCTCGGGCATATTAAAGAAACGGCGAAAAAACGGGTCTCTCAGCAGCGGGTTCTGCTGAACCGTACGGGTGGTATAGGTGGAAATATTGACGACGGCCGGATTAACTTTTTCCAGCATGGGGGCAAGGCTGGGTAGCGGGTTCTCTTCACTGTCGGAAAGTGGCCAGGCCGCGTGTACCGAGCTGCTTAACGCACCCATCAGCGCCGACATCAGCACCAGGGCCCAAAGATTGATCTGACTGCTTATTTGCCTCACAAAGCTTCTCCGTCGTTGGCTAGTGCTCTTTAGAGCAGCGAAGTTGCTATTTTCTCCAAACTTTTTCGCTTTTTTATTTATTGATCAGAATAACGTGGCCTGGCGGCGCGCTAACCCAGCTTCTCGTCGAGCGCCTTTCTCAATTCCGCCTCGATGGTTCCCTTGAAAGCCCCGGCAAGCATCCCCAGCTTGACCTCAATACGCACCTCACCCGGCAGCATATCCAGCCGACCTGACAGTCGCGAATGGTCAATTTTGACCGATTTATCACCGCTCCAAGCCGTTTTCGCGCCATGGCGTCGAGCCATCGACTGCGCAAGTTCCTCGACCATCTGTCTGACTTCGGAATCAGGCTTATTGTGTTTCTTACTTAGGGAAATTCTGGCCATATCGGCTTTACTCCGTGTGACCCAGTGAAAAGCGCTGGCCCTGTGACTGGAGCCAGAGCTGGCCTCCGTCGACCTCAGCTTCATCCACCAAGCGATAAAACACGGGCCGTGCAACCCGGGCACTGAGGCCATGATCCAGCTCAACCTGCGGGCGCGGTTCGCCACTGTCGGAATCGGTGCTCACCACCAAAGGCCGACTCTCACCCAGAATGCACCAGTCGTCGACATTGGTCAGCACGCCAATACGGTCTGGCTCGATTTCCGCATCGATGATCTGCAGAGGAAGGTCTTCTACCTGAATCCGCCACTTCTCGACAGGCGTTACCAGGTAGTAGTCGCCATCGGCTTCCCGGCGCAGTATAGAGGCAAAGAGTTTGACCAGTTCGTGGCGCTTGATCTCACCGCCTTCGTGAAACCAGCGCCCGTCACTGCGAATGACAATATCGATATCGCCACTGAGATCGGGGTGCCATTTGTCTATGGGGGGCTTGCCTCGCTGACCCTGGATCAACTCAGCGATGGTATCCAATTTGCTCACGCTACCCCCTTTCTCAGGCTAAGACGCGTGCAGGTCAGGCTATGACCCGTACGTTAATAACGCCTTCTATGGCACGAATCCTGTCGATCACGTCATCAGTCGGCGCCGCCGCGACATCAATCAGGTTATAGGCCACATCATCGCGACTCTTGTTCAACATATCAATCACGTTGAGGTCGGCATCGGCCAACGCTGACAGCACGTGGCCGAGGATCTTGGGAACGTTGCTGTTACTGATGGCAATGCGCGTACCGCCGGTTCGCTCAAGCGCCAGGGCCGGGAAATTGACAGAATTCTTGATATTGCCGTTTTCCAGAAAGTCGCGAAGCTGATCGGCGGCCATAACGGCGCAGTTCTCTTCGGCTTCGTCGGTGCTGGCGCCAATATGTGGCATCAGTACGACGTCGTCGCGACCGATCAGGCCAGGTGCCGGGAAATCCGCGATATAGCGGCCAATACGACCGGCATCCAGAGCTTCGATGATCGCCGCATTGTCGACAATTTCTTCTCGGGCAAAGTTCAACAGGCGTAGGGTCGGTTTGCAGTTTGCCAGCAGCTCCGCGTTGACCAGACCGCGGGTCGCATCCAATACCGGCAAGTGCAGACTGATGTAGTCAGCCCGGGCAAACAGGCTGGAAATGTTTTCCATGCGGCGCACCGAGCTGGGCAGGCGCCAGGCTGCATCCACTGACAGTGCCGGATCGTAGCCGATAACGTCCATCCCCAGATCAAGGCCGGCACGCGCCACCAGCGAGCCTATCGCGCCGAGCCCCACGACACCCAATGTCTTGCCTTGCAGCTCTTGGCCCTTGAAGCGTTTTTTCTCCTTCTCGAGCAGCGCGCTCATTTCCGCGCCATCAGTCATCTCGCCCAACGTGGAAACGTACTTAATACCGTCGAGAATACCGCGAGACCCCAACGTCATACCGGCGATGACCAGCTCCTTAACGGCATTGGCATTGGCGCCCGGCGTGTTAAACACCGGGATACCGCGTTTAGTGCAGTCGGCAACGGGAATATTGTTGACCCCGGCGCCGGCACGGGCAACAGCCATAACCGAGGGTGAAATTTCATCGACAGCCAGCTTATGGCTGCGCAGCAAAATTGCGTCGGGCGAGTTGAACTCGCTGGCAATTTCGTATTGCTGGCGTGGCAGACGATCCAAACCTTTTACTGAAATCTGATTACGCGTCAGTACCTTGAACACGGTTTCCCCCGATGATTTTGGCAATCCTAAAGGCGGGGGATTCTAACAGAAAGCAGCGTAAAGTGCGTCCTGATGGGCGTGGGAGAACAAATCCGAGGTGGACTGCACATCGACACAACCCACCAGCGGGATGGTTTCGCGCAGACAGATATGGTCAATGGGTTCACCCATACTCACCGCAACCGTGTAATCTTCACCGAGATCAAAATAGCGAAAATCCCACTGTTGTGCAGACGGCAAAAACCCTTCGGCCATGGACACCAGCTTTGCGGTTTGGGTGTTAGCCTGCACGCCGGTGGCCACCCGAAAGGAAAAGCTGTCCAGTGGCACCGACAGACCTTCACCGCGGGCTTTTATAAGCGACTCTTTGAGTGTCCAATAGCGAAAAAAGCCTGCTCTCTGGCTCGCTGTCGGCAGCCGTTTGAGCTCCGCCGTTTCAATGGGAGAAAAATACTGGTCTGCCACTTCTACCATCGAGCGGCCGTCGCCGTGATATTCCACATCGATGCCAAGCGGCGCACTGCGATTGATTGCGCAGACCGCAACACCATCGGTTAGCGACAGATTGAACTGGGGCAAAAACACCCCTTCCGGCAACTGCGTCGGATCAAGTTGCGGCTTGCCGAACTCGTTACGGGTAAAACGGTGCGCTTCCGGCGCCAGGCCTGTGTAACAGGACAGGACAGTTCTCAACAACGCTCGACTCAATAGATAATCAAAGCGATGTTCCGGGTATTGCAGGGAATGGTAGTGATCCAGCTCACCGGTATCCAGCATAGCCTCATAGGCAGCGTCCTGGCGATGGTCGGCCACATGGGCCGAAATCGCCAACCAGATATCCAACTGTCCACCGGGTAATGCGCTTTCTGATCCCGGCTCTATCATTATTATGTTTCCTTGTGCCGATACAGACGTATCGGCAACGGCTGATCAGTTGTACTTCACCTCAGCACGGCGCATCAGGCTGGCAAAATAGGCGTTGTAGCTCTGATTCGCCTGCACGCGTTGTGCGCCCGCCAAGAGTTCTCGGCGACGATTTTCCGCCACCAGACTTCGCTCACCATCGTATACATTTGTGAGCTGAATAACCACTGAATTACCGCCTGCATCGCGGGTCATGGCAACATTCCCGCCCTCTTGTGGACGCGCCATCTGAAAGACTTTACGGCGAACGGATTCTGAGATGCTGGAGTCCTGTCTTGAAGACCGCACAGCTACCTGCCAATCGACACCTTCGGTCTTTTTGGCCAGCTCTTCAGCTGATTGACCAGCGCGAAGCGCTGCCATGAGCTCCCGCGCAACTTGGTCTGCACGCTCACGACCTTCCTGCTCTTTCAGGGTCGCAACAATCGCGTCCCGGACCTCAGCCAGTGGCTGAACCTCAGGTGGGCGGTACGCGAGGGGATGCAGAACCACATAATGACTCGGTGAGACCTCAAACACCTCCGAGTTATAACCCTGCTCGCGCAATTCAGCACTGAAAGCCGCAGCCTTGACCGCGGAGTGGGCCAGCAATCCGTCATTCTGATCGGCCGTCAGCCAATCGCTTTCCTGTACCTCAAGCTCAAGGGTCTTGGCAGGTTCCTCCAGACCGTCAGCGTTAAACACCAGGTCGCGGAGCGCTTCTACTTCACTGACCAAGCGGGGCTTTGCAGCACGTTCCTGCAACTGCCGCTCAAGTTCTGCTCGGCGAGACTCAAACGAAGCAACCTCAGGTTCACGCACTTCAAGCAGCTTGACCAGATGCAGGCCGGCGTCTGTTTCGACCGGCTCAGAGACCTCGCTAACTTCCAGCTCTGCCAGGGCTTCTTCAAAAGCTTCCGGGAAGGTATCACCAGCACTAAAGCCGAGATCACCACCTTGCTCGGCGCTGCCAAAATCGTCGGAAAGCTCCTTTGCCACATCGGCAAAATTTTCTCCCGCCAGGATACGCTCGCGGGCTGCCTCAAGCTTTTGCCGGGCCTCTTTATCACTGCCTTCAAGCAGAATATGAGCTGCCCGTCGCTCGGTAAGCTGTTTCGCAGAGTCGATCTCCTGCTGGTATGCAGCTCGTATATCTTCTTCGGCCACCGGCTTGTAGAAATCTTCGATCTTCAGTTCGAGGTAGGCAAGCCGAACCGCTTCGGGCGATTTGAAGCGACTCTGATTCTGCTGGTAGTAGGCTTCAATCGCTTCTGTCGATGGCGTGGCCTGCTCGGCAAAGCGCTTGGTATCAACCGTGAGGTAGTAAAAACTGCGCTTTTGATCGCCGAGGCGAATCGCAGCACTTTCCTGAAAATCGGTAATGAAGGTTGAGCCGGCAACGCCCTGATTCAACTGATCGATCAACAGATCAGTGCGCAGCAGTGAGCGGAACAGTTGCGGGGTAAAACCCTGGGCGGCAAGGATCTGGCGAAAGCGCTCAGTGGAAAAGCGCCCCCCTTCCTGGAACTGCGGCATCTGCATAATAGTCTGGTTCAGCACCCGATCTGGTACCGCGATTCCCGCCTCCTCGGCGGCCTGCAACAGAACCTTCTGGCGAATCAACGAATCGAGCGCCGGTCGACGCAAAACCGCATCGTCCAGCAGACCGGGGTCAATGTTATCCCCCATCATCGCCAGCAGCTGACGTTTCTGCATGGCAAGCGCCTGATCCAGTTCATACTGGCTTACCTTCTCACCATTGACCACGGCGACAGGCGTTTCAGTGCTGCCGCTGAACAGAAAGTCGATACCGTACAGCGCAAAGGGAACGATCATCAGACCGATAATGATTTTGGCGGCGACGCCCTGAATGTTGTCGCGGATATTCTGAAGCATGTTAGTCCACTACTTACAAAAAAAGCGCATCTTTCGATGCGCCTTTATTATGGAGCTCAAAGACTCCGAACGGGTTTTTTACAAAACAGGCGCCGTATCAGTTAACAGCGTCCTTCAGTGCTTTGCCCGCTTTAAAGCTGGGAATCTTTGCCGCAGCAATGTTGATTGGCTCACCGGTTTGCGGGTTACGGCCAGTGCGAGCAGCGCGCTCTTTTACACTGAAAGTACCAAAACCAACCAGAGAAACCGAATCGTCTTTTTTCAATGCATCCGTAATTGAATCGACAACCGCGTCAAGGGCGCGACCCGCAGCAGCTTTTGGCAGGTCCGCTGAAGCAGCGATGGCGTCGATTAGCTCAGATTTATTCACTTATTATCCCCTTCGTTTAGTAGGCAATGCGTAAAGAAAGTAATTAATAAACCACTCCCTAGTCTCAGTGACAACAGGCTTATCAACTGAATCAGAGTGGGATTTATACCAACTGCTTTTATGACGGTCAAGGAAGTGTCGCGTCAATGCGCACTAAATCGCGAGCTTCCCTGGCCATCCGTCACATCCGCATCCAACTTCTGCTGAGACAAGCCCGCAAGGTACTCCTCATCAGAAATTGGCTTTGGTAAATGCTCAAGTGCTATTTCCAAAACCTCATCAATCCATTTGACCGGTTTGATTTCCAGATCCGCTTTAATATCGTCCGGGATCTCTTTCAAATCCGGCTCGTTTTCAGCGGGAATGATGATCGTGGTGATACCACCGCGGTGAGCTGCGAGAAGTTTCTCCTTGAGCCCACCGATCTTCAGCACCTGACCGCGCAGTGTAATCTCACCGGTCATGGCAACAGTAGATTTTACCGGAATACCGGTTATCACCGACACTAATGCCGTACACATACCTGTACCCGCCGAGGGTCCATCTTTAGGAGTGGCACCCTCAGGCACATGAATATGGATATCGTGCGTATCGTGATAATTTGCAGGAATTCCCAGCGCTTGCGAGCGACTCTTAACCACTGTCAGAGCCGCCTGAATAGACTCCTGCATAACATCGCCGAGCGAGCCGGTTTTTACATGCCGGCCTTTACCAACCACCGAGACTGCTTCGATGGTGAGCAATTCGCCGCCAACCTGTGTCCAGGCCAGACCGGTCACCTGGCCGATGCGGTTTTCCTCTTCGGCCTTGCCGAAGCTGAATTTAGGCACGCCAAGATATTCACCGAGATTGTCAGATGACACCAGCAATTGCGAATCTTTACCCTGCTTTCTGGCAAGACTTTTCACAACCTTGCGACAGACTTTTGCCAGCTCGCGCTCCAATCCGCGCACCCCGGCCTCACGAGTATAAAAACGAATAGTGTCGCGAATGGCGTCTTCTTCAATGGTCAGCTCTTTTTCGTTAAGACCATTGTTTTTCATCTGCTTGGGTATCAGATAGCGCCGCGCAATGTTTGTTTTTTCCGCTTCGGTGTAACCCGGAATACGGATAACTTCCATCCGGTCCAGCAGGGCCGGCGGTATGTTAAGGGAGTTGGATGTGCAGACAAACATAACGTCTGACAGATCGTAGTCCACTTCCAGATAATGATCGCTGAAGCTGTTGTTCTGCTCCGGGTCGAGCACTTCAAGCAGGGCTGAGGCCGGATCGCCCCGATGGTCCATACCCATTTTGTCAATTTCGTCGAGCAGGAACAGCGGATTTCTCACACCGACCTTGGACAGTTTCTGAATAATTTTGCCCGGCATTGAGCCGATATAGGTACGTCTGTGACCACGGATTTCCGCTTCATCGCGCACACCGCCCAGCGCCATTCGCACAAATTTACGGTTGGTGGATCGGGCGATGGATTCCCCCAACGAGGTTTTACCCACACCAGGCGGGCCAACCAGACACAGCACGGGGCCCTTAACTTTTTTCACGCGCTTTTGTACGGCGAGATATTCGACGATCCGGTCTTTGACCTCTTCCAGACCGTAGTGATCGGCATTCAACACGTCCTCGGCCTTATCGAGGTTGTGTTTAACCCGGGAGCGCTTCTGCCAGGGGATCGAAATCAACCAGTCGATATAGCCGCGAACAACAGAGGCTTCAGCCGACATGGGCGACATCATTTTCAGCTTGGAGAGCTCTGACATGGCCTTTTCTTCGGCCTCAGCGCTCATCCCCGCTTCTTTAATCTTGGCTTCCAGGGCTTCGAGTTCGTTGCCGCCCTCTTCCATATCGCCCAGCTCGCGCTGAATGGCCTTCATCTGCTCATTCAGGTAATACTCGCGCTGGCTGCGCTCCATCTGCTTTTTGACCCGGCCGCGAATACGCTTTTCCACGGTAAACAGATCGATTTCAGATTCCATGACGGTCATCAGATGTTCCAGGCGCTCGCGCTCTGACAACATCTCGAGGATCGCCTGTTTCTGCTCCAGCTCCATGGTCATGTGAGCGGCAACGCTATCGGCCAGTCGGCCCACTTCATCGATACCCGACAGTGAGGTCAGAACTTCAGCGGGTATCTTCTTGCTGACATTGACATATTTTTCAAAGTGAGTAATGGCGCTGCGAATCAGGGACTCAACTTCAGCCTCGTCCACTTCTTCAGATTCAAGGGCAGAAACCTGTGACTGGAAAAACTCACCATTGTCTTCCACCTGGTGAATTTCTGCGCGGTAACTGCCTTCTACCAGTACCTTGACCGTGCCATCGGGCAGGCGCAGCAACTGGAGAATATTGGACACAGTACCCACATCGTAAAGATCGTCCGTGCCCGGCTCATCGACATTCGGATCACGCTGGGCGACCAGCATGATCTCCTTATTGGATGCCATCGCCGTTTCGAGCGCACGAATTGATTTATCGCGCCCGACAAAAAGGGGTATCACCATATGAGGGTAGACAACCACATCCCTCAACGGCAGTAACGGAAAATCCTTCATCTCGTTGGAATCACCCATTGGTAACCTCGTAACAGGTGGAACGGAGGTCGGCACCTGTGTCCGACTTCCATTAACATGGGGCGTCGACGCGGGAATTACAAGGGATTGACAGTGAAATAGTTGAATATGGGCCGTATTTTCAGCCCATATTCAACGACTTGCTCAGAAATTAATCGTCTGGCGCGGCTTTTTTCTTGTCGTTGTTGTGATACACCAGCATGGGCTCGGACTCGCCCTTGATGACCGATTCGTCGATAACCACCTTGCTGACATTTTCCAGCGAGGGAATCTGGTACATGGTATCGAGAAGAACAGCCTCAAGAATGGACCGCAGACCGCGGGCACCGGTCTTGCGCTCCATGCCCCGCTCGGCAACCGCGCGCAGACCATCTTCGCGGAAATCCACATCCACGCCTTCCATCTCGAACAACTTGCTGTACTGCTTGGTCAGCGAGTTTTTGGGTTCGGTCAGGATGCTGATCAGCGCATCAACGTCGAGCTCTTCCAGGGTTGCAATCACTGGCAGACGACCGACAAACTCGGGGATAAGGCCGTAGCGCACCAGATCTTCCGGTTCCAGCTCCGCCAGCACCTCACCCACGTTGCGCTTGTCGTTCTTGCTTTTGACCTCGGCAGAAAAACCGATACCGCCGCGCTCAGAGCGATCGCGAATAACCTTGTCCAGGCCGGCAAAGGCGCCGCCACAGATAAAGAGAATATTCGCCGTATTAACCTGCAGAAACTCCTGCTGCGGGTGCTTGCGACCGCCTTGAGGCGGCACCGAGGCTACCGTGCCCTCGATCAGCTTCAGCAGTGCCTGCTGCACACCTTCACCCGACACATCGCGGGTGATTGAAGGGTTGTCTGATTTACGGGAGATCTTGTCGATCTCATCGATATAAACAATCCCCATCTGGGCTTTTTCAACATCGTAGTCGCACTTCTGCAAGAGCTTCTGAATGATGTTCTCAACGTCCTCACCCACATAACCGGCTTCGGTCAGGGTGGTCGCATCCGCAATGGTGAAGGGTACGTCGAGCAAGCGGGCCAGAGTCTCTGCCAGCAGGGTTTTACCGCTACCGGTAGGCCCTACCAGCAATATATTGCTCTTGCCGAGCTCAACATCGTCACCGCTGGCATCTGCATAGCGCAGACGCTTGTAGTGATTGTAAACCGCGACCGCCAGGACCTTCTTGGCGCGCTCCTGACCAATAACGTACTGACCCAGGATATCCTTGATTTCAGCGGGGGTAGGCAGGCGATCGTGGCCGCCTTCGCTGCTACTTTCCTGAATCTCTTCGCGAATAATGTCATTACAGAGATCAACACATTCGTCGCAGATAAATACAGACGGACCCGCAATCAGTTTTCTGACTTCGTGCTGGCTTTTGCCGCAAAACGAGCAGTACAGCAGTTTGCCGCTGTCGTCCCCGTCTTTCGTGTGATCTGCCATCAAGCTCTCCAACAGATGCACCAAAAAGGTGCATTAAAAACTTTTACACTCTAAAGATGCTGATTTTTGCCGCGATTTGCAAGCCCGCGGCACAACGAATACTACGTAGACTACTACGTATTGTCAGCCAGTTTGCGGCGCATCATGACCTCGTCCACCAGGCCGTAAGCCTTGGATTGTTCGGCATTCATGAAGTTATCCCGCTCCGTATCCAGACGGATCTTCTCAATATCCTGTCCCGTGTGCTGAGCCATCAGCTCATTCAGCCGCTCGCGGATAATCAGAATTTCGCGGGCGTGGATATCGATATCCGTCGCCTGCCCATGCGCACCACCGCTGGGCTGGTGAATCATGGTCCGCGCATTGGGCAGAATGTAGCGTTTGCCCTTGGTGCCGCCGGACAGCAGAAAGGCACCCATGCTGGCCGCCTGACCGATGCACATGGTGCTGACGTCTGGCTTGACGAACTGCATGGTGTCGTAAATCGACAGACCTGCAGTGACAGAGCCACCCGGAGAGTTGATGTAGAGATGGATATCCTTGTCAGGGTTTTCCGACTCGAGGAACAGCATCTGCGCCACAATCAGGTTGGCCATATGGTCTTCAACCGGACCAATACAGAAAATCACCCGCTCTTTAAGCAGGCGGGAGTAAATATCGAAGGAGCGCTCACCACGAGCTGTCTGCTCTACGACGACCGGCACCAGGCCGAGATTATTTATCTGGGTAGAGTTGTAACCTTCTGAGCTGTAGCGCGACATAGTCCCTCTTTATTCTCCGGCTGCTTACTGAATTCAGCGTCGCCATTGTAGTTTCTACAAAAGCAGTAACTGTAAAAATCCGACCCACAAAAAACAAAGCGACCGAATTTTCACCCGATCGCTTTAGGAGCCTACCACACTGAAGACGACTTACTCGTCTTCTGCGGTCGCTTCTTCGGGTGGCGACATCACTTTTTCGTAACTGGAAGTTTCCTCGCTAACCTGCGCTTTTTCAAGCAGATTATCAACAACCTGATTTTCCACCACCAGCGATTCGATTCCCTGCAGCTGCTGCGGGTTGCTGTAGTACCAGTTTACCACCTGCTCGGAATCATCATAGCTCGCCGCCATCTTTTCTATGGTTTCGCGCACTTTGTCCGCATCGGCTTCAATGCCTTCCTTGCTGACCAGCTCATTCAACACCAGCCCCAGCTTGACGCGGCGCTCGGCATTTTCCGCGAACACTTCATCCGGAAAGATGTCTTTGGCGTTGATTTGCTTGGCCAGATCGCCGAACTGCTGTAACTGCTGATTACGCAGCGCGTCAATTTCCTGACTGATCAGCGCCTTCGGTACCTGCAGGTCGCTGTGGACTTCCAACACGCCATCCATGATCTGCTGTTTGATGCGGTTTTCAATTGCACTTTCCAGCTGGCCATCCATGTTTTTCTTTACTTCGGCGCGAAAGGCATCCATTCCACCCTCTTCCACACCGAACAACTTGAAGAACTCGTCGTTCAGCTCAGGCTGAACCTTTTCTTTGACTTCCTTGACGGTAATCTTGAATTCAACCGCGGCACCCTTCAGCTCTTCGCTGTGATAATCCTCGGGGAAGCTCAGCGCCAGGACCTTCTCTTCGCCCGCAGACATGCCGATGATGCCGTCTTCAAAACCGGGAATCATACTGCCTGAGCCCAGAACCAGATTGGAGTCTTCGGCTTTGCCACCGTCGAACTCTTCACCGTCTTTGGTGCCCACGTAGTCGATGAGCACTTGATCACCGTCTTTCGCGGCGCGCTCGACTACTTCATAAGCCGCTCGCTGCTCGCGCAGGTTGTCGATCATTTTGTCGAGATCAGCATCAGTCACTTCAGCGACCGGCTTGACCACTTTGATGCTACTGTAGTCTTTCAGCTCAATTTCGGGGAAAACCTCAAAGGTGGCGACATATTCAAGATCGCGACCGGCATCCATGGACTTGGGCTCAATGGCGGGCTGACCGGCCGGCTTCAGGTCCTGCTGCTGAATGGCCTCGTAGAAGGACTCATTCATCACTTCGCCCAGCACTTCCATGCGCACAGATTCACCGAAACGCTGGCGCATAACCTTCATCGGCACCTTGCCGGGACGAAAGCCATCGAGACGAACGGTTTTGGCCGCCTTCTGAAGCTTGGAGTTAACCGCGCTGTCGATGCGCTCTGCAGGTACACCGACGATTAAACGACGCTCCAGACCAGAAGTCGTTTCTACTGACACTTGCATGGGAATCCCTCTGAGGTAGCCGCAGCTGAGGCGCGACCTGTCTGTCGAAAAAGTAGATTGTCAAAACTGTATGGTGCGAAAGGAGAGACTCGAACTCTCACGCCTTGCGGCGCTGGAACCTAAATCCAGTGCGTCTACCAATTCCGCCACTTTCGCAAATTCTTCAAAAGGCAGCTATAAGCCTTTGTATTGGCAGGCTAAATATCAAGCAAATACATTTTAGCCTGCAAATTTTGGTCGGCAATTGTGCCACAGCGCCCCACGCCCCGCAAGCCGCTGGCGCAGCCATCATCGAGGGTAAGCGACCAGAAATATGATTGTATTCGCCGATTCGTTCGCCAGTGCCGGCGACTCCCAGTCGCGCGGCAGCATCACCGCCTGCTCCGGCTGCAAGGGGCAGATGCCCAACACCAGCTCGCCCTGCACCTGCATCAGCACCGCGTAGTCCGGCGGCGAAGGAATGTGCACAACCGCGCCCGGTGCAACGGTAAATCGGCGAACTTCAAAATCATCGAAATCGACAATGCGCTCCTCGACCACGCCCTCGCCCGCTGACAAGCGCTCAAACGATGCCTCGGGCTCCGCTTCCAACTTCATCAACTCGACCGCTTTGGCCGTATCCCAGTGGCTCTGGGTCAGCACCTTTTGGGCGAAGGCGACAATCAGACGCTCGTAGACCGGGGTCTGAAACTCCACGGTTCGGACACCGTGCTGCAGGGAGTGCGGGGTCAAGGTCGGCACTTTGACCACATCGCCCACCCTTAGGGGCTTCAGTGCCGTGAAACGATTCATCGCCTCGCGCAGTGTTTTTTCCTTCTCGGTGAGCTCCGCAGGCAAATCCGCCAGCCAGGCCTCCCGATCGCCCGCCTGCCCCTCTTTTGCAGCGCGCTGATCAAGGCTGGCGTCAATCTCCCGCCTCACCGCTTCGTAGTCACTGACTGCGCTGGCAAAGGCCTTGCGGAAGGCCTGATCGTCCGGGTATTCAGCCCTAACCCCCGGATCAAAACCAAAGCGTATAGCCCCCTCACCATTGGGCCAGGCGCGCTCGTCAACGGCTGTCACCACGTAAACTTCCCGCTTTTCCTCATGCAGCTCGAAGTAGAGGTCACCAAAGACCTCCTCAGGGCGCGGCGCAAGTATTTTCAGCAGGATGATCCCCTGCTCGCGGTTAGCGGTAAGCTGCTCCGGCAGGGCTGACAAAACCCAAGGCAAGGGTATAGCCCGGCTGGCGTGACCGGCCAGGGCAATGCCTCGATCTTCCATGCCGGTATACCAGATCTCCTCTCCCCAAGGCTTGGGAATATGCACCGGTGTAAGGGCTATGGCCTGATCGCTGGCGAAGACCTCGGTCTGCAGCTGGTCCGCCAGCGCGTCAAGGTCGCCAGTAAAGCCAGCAAGCTCCTCGCGGAGCGCCGAGCTGTCCGGAGCAACCAGAAAACGCGTCGAGTCCGCCTGGCGTTCGTAGACTGCCACCAGCACATCCTCGCCGCCCTGGCTCGACCAGAAACGCGTCAGGCTGTAAGCAATGGCAACCAACCCACCGGGTGGCTGGGCCTTTAGCAGGGATTCCGGCGATTGATGGGCTATCAGAACAGGGACGGTCATAAACTGAATCGTGACTAATAAAATCAGGCGGCAATGTTAGCACGTCATGGGCGCCGCAAAACCTGCGCCCACAAAAAACGGGCCCCCTTAGTTAGTAAGGCCCGTTTCGCGAACAACATCTGAAATCAGAGGCGTTCGATAATGGTGCTGATACCCTGCCCCATGCCGATACACATGGTGGACAGGCCGACGCTTTTGTCCTGCTGCTCCATCACATTCAGCAGCGTGCCGGTGATACGCGTGCCGGAACAACCAAAGGGGTGACCCAGGGCAATGGCGCCGCCGTTCAGGTTGACCTTCTCGTCCATCACGTCGAGCAGTTCCAGATCCTTGAGAACGGGCAATGCCTGTGCTGCAAAGGCCTCATTCAGCTCGACACAGTCGATGTCCTTGATGGTCATACCCAGTTTTTTTAGTACTTTCTGGGTAGACGGCACCGGGCCGTAACCCATGATGGACGGATCCACACCGGCCACACCCATGCCGATAATCCGGGCGCGGGGCTTGGCACCGATGGCTTTCGCCTTGGCACCCGACATCACCAACATAGCGGACGCGCCGTCGGCTATCTGGGAGCTGGTACCCGCAGTTACGGTACCGTTACGCGGATCAAAAGCGGGCTTGAGTTCAGACAGACCTTCCAACGTGGTTTCCGGGCGGATCGTGTTGTCTTCGGTGACCAGAATTTTCTTGCCGGATTCGTCATGACCTTCGATCGCCAGAATCTCGTTATCAAAGCGACCGTTGGCGCGAGCATCGGCAGCGCGCAGGTGTGAACGCAGACCAAACTGGTCCTGCTGCTCGCGGGTAATGCCATGCAGCATGCCCAGCGCTTCAGCCGTCATACCCATCATGCCGGCCGCGCGTGCAACGTGCTTGCTGGCCTGCGGGTTGGGATCGATGCCATGGTTCATGGCCAGGTGGCCCATGTGTTCAACGCCGCCTACCAGGAAAACATCACCGTAGCCGGTTTGAATACCCTGTGCGGCGGTATGCAGTGCCGACATGGATGAACCACACAGACGGCTGACCGTTTGGCCCGCCACGGTGTGTGGAATAACCGTCAGCACAGACATCATGCGGGCGATGTTCCAGCCCTGCTCTAGGGTCTGGTTAACACAGCCCCAGATAACGTCTTCGATATCCGCCGGATCCAGCTCGGGGTTGCGCGCCAGCAGCGCGTCAACCAGTGCGGCCGACATGTTCTCCGCACGTACGTTGCGGTACACACCGTTCTTTGAGCGCCCCATAGCGGTTCTGGCGCAATCAACAATTACAACATCAGTATCTTGGTAACTCATTGTTTAAGCTCCTGCACCAGATTATTTAAAGAAGGTTTCGCCGTTAGCGGCCATTTTGCGAATGCTTTCGGTGGGCTCGTAGAGCGCGCCGAGATCGCTGAAGCGATCCGCCAGTTCACAGAAGGCCTTGGCACCCATCTGGTCGATGTAGCGCAACGCGCCGCCGCGGAATACCGGAAAGCCGATACCCATGATCAGGCCCATGTCGGCATCTTCCGGGCAGCTGACGATGTTCTCGTCGAGGCAGCGCAGGGTTTCGGTACACATCGGGATCATCATGCGCGCCACGATATCCTCGTCGGAAATCTCAATGGATTTCTCGGCGCAATCTGCTGCCATTTTCAGGGCCGTTTCGTCTTCCTGCTTACGCGGCTTGCCCTTCTTGTCTTTCTCGTAGCAGTAGAAGCCCACACCGTTTTTCTGACCGTAGCGGTCCGCCTTGAACATCAGCTCGGAGATACCGGTGTAGTCGTGCTTCATGCGCTCGGGGAAGCCTTCTGCCATCACCTCGGCGGCGTGGAAACCGGTGTCGATACCGACCACGTCCATCAGGTAGGCCGGGCCCATCGGCATGCCGAATTTTTCCATGACTTTGTCGATACGGCGGAAATCCACCCCGTCGCGGACCATCATGTCGAAACCGGCAAAGTACGGGAACAGAACACGGTTAACAAAGAATCCGGGGCAGTCGTTGATAACAATAGGCGTCTTGCCCATCTGCGTGGCGTATTTAACAACGCGCGCTACCGTTTCATCGCTGGTTTTCTCACCGCGGATAACTTCGACCAAGGGCATCTGGTGCACCGGATTGAAGAAGTGCATACCGCAGAAGTTTTCCGGGCGTTTCAGTGGTTCAGCCAGACGAGTAATGGAGATGGTGGAGGTGTTGGAGGCCAGCACCGCGTCTTCCCGGATATGCTGTTCGCACTCGGCCAGCACTGCGTGCTTGACCTTCACATTTTCAACAACCGCTTCGACCACAACGTCGGCTTTATCAAAACCGGTGTAATCCAGCGTCGGGCGGATGCTGCTCAGTACTTCACCCATCTGCAGCGCAGACATGCGACCGCGGTCAACGCGCTTGGCCAGCAGCTTGGTGGCCTCGCTCATACCCAGATCCAGCCCCGCATCGGCGATATCTTTCATCAGAATGGGGGTGCCTTTATAGGCGCTCTGGTAAGCAATACCGCCCCCCATAATGCCCGCACCCAATACACCAGCTTTCTCAACCGGAGCGGCCTTGCCTTCCCACTGCTTGTTGCGCTTGCCCAGCGCCTGCTGGTTCAGGAACAGACCAACCAGGGAAGCGGCTTCGGGAGTTTTGGCCAGTTTGGCGAAGTATTCAATTTCAACTTCGATAGCTTCGTCGCGTGGCAGCGCCGCATTCTTCTCCATTGATTTGCCGACCGTCAGCGGTGCAGGCATGTTCTTGCCGGCCTGCTGCGCGATCATGGCTTTACCGGTGGTGAAGGACATCATGCGCTCAATGTCATTCAGCTTGACCGGATCCAGTTTTTCCTGACGACGGGCTTTATAGTCAAAGGTGCCATCGATCGCCTTGTTCAACAGGTCAAGAGCGGCTTCTTTCAGCAACTCTGGCTCAACAACAGCGTCAACACCGCCGTCCTTCAGGGCAGAGTCGGGCTTCTGGTCGTTGCCAGTCGCCGCCCACATCATGGCGTTATCAGGGCCGATGACGCGCGGCAGACGCACAGTGCCGCCAAAGCCGGGGTTAATGCCGAGCTTTACTTCGGGCAGGCCGACGCGGGCCTTGCTGGACATAACGCGGTAGTCGCAGGCCAGACACATTTCATAGCCACCACCAAGCGCGATGCCGTTGATTGCGGCAACCGTCGGAACCGGCAGGTCTTCAAAACGGCTGAAAATGCCATTGGCCTCACGCACCCAGCCTTTCAGCTCGTCGTCAGGCAGCTTGAACATGTCGGTGAATTCCATGATATCGGCACCGACAATAAAGACCGATTTTCCGCTGGTTACCAGAACCCCTTTCAGGTCTTTTTCCTTGGCCAAGGCTTTGGTGGCCTCGTCCAGATCCCGCAGGGTCAACTGGTCGAATTTGTTGACTGATTCGCCTTGCTGATCAAAACACAGCTCAGCAATACCGTTATCCAGGAACTTGGCCGAAATGGCCTTGCCTTCGTAAATCATGTGTTTTCCTCACATCACTTGAGTTATTGGCTGCAGTGCAGCTTGAACACATCACCGGCGAACCGGCAGTCGTTGAAACCGACGGGCGTTCAGGGTCGATCGCTCGTCGCGGGTCAGGTTTTGGCAACCTGCTGTGCCAGCAATGTCAGTGCAGCACCCGCAACTCATGTTTACCATGTAAACATGGGGTGCAGACATTACCGCAAGCCGTGTCATTGCGCAACCGCTGACGCCCGCTAGCCAGTCAGGCAGTCCGGGTCGAAAACATAGCCCCCGCCCAACCAATCGACGACTTCATCGGCCACAGGGTGCTCAATCTGTTGGTAGTCCTGCCGCAACACCAGCTTGTCGTCCGCGCTGATCGCGTCCAGACCTTCGCGCTGAAATCGCTGCCAGTCCCGCGCTATCAGACGGGACAAGGCCTCAGGCAATTGCGCCAGCGCCCTGTCCATCAACGCCGCCTCGTCAGTGTAGCCATCGACCAGTGCCGGCAATGAAGAAAGCGGAATTTTTGACAGATTCGGCTGATTCATGGGGTTGGCAAAGTGCCCGGCGCTGACGGGCTCCAAGCCAGCCCGGCCGGCAAAGGGTGCTAAATGCAGAAACGGACTGGTTTTGCGACCGTCGTTGACCGGGTAGTTATCCCACAGCAGGGGCTTTCGCCCCGCCAGCGCGGTAAAGCGCTCGCAGTCCGCCGGGGTAATCGCTTGGCTGACCACCTGATTTCCCGTCCAGAGAATATCGATGGAATCGCACAAGCCACCAGCCAACTGCTCGAGATAGCCCGGCGGCCGCTGACCAAACACTTCGTCCAGCACCGGGTCAAAACTGTAGTAGCTCGGGCAAACGGCCAATTGCCCATCAAAAAGCGCCCGCACATCGGCCATTACCCGGCATTGAGTGGCCGCAATATCGGTCAGATCACCGCGCATGTCATCAAATAATACCCAGAGCGTGTCGAGGCCAATGGATGACAACTCCCCTACCCTGGCTGCCAACAGCTTTCTGTCGGCTTCGGTGTAGCGAATCTGCAGCCCCATAGGCGACAAGCCGACGCCAAAGGCCAGACCGTGCTCATGACAGGCCGCCGCCAGACATCTCAGCTCGCTCAAATCGTCAAAAGGCTCCCGCCATTGATTGCGCAAGGAGGCGTCGCCCTTGGGCGCGTAGAGGTAATGACTGTAACCGGCTGCGGCCAGAAAGCCCGCCATCGAATGACGCTCAGCCCAAGACCACTGGCGGCCGTAAAAGCCTTCAATAATGCCCAGTGGATAGTTGCTCACGAGCTATCAGCCGCGAAAGTAACGCTGTTCAACAAAGGGTTTACTGCGCGGGCTGACCGGAATGTTCTTCTTGCGCACCTCGGCAAATACCGGGGCGTCTAGGGCTTCGATGTTCACATAGCCCATTGCGACCGGCTTGCCCACGCTGGGCCCGAAACCGCCGCTGGTGACGATGCCAATCTTATCGCCCCGTTCATTGACCAGTGGCGCACCCTCGCGCACCGGTGCGCGACCGTCGATATCCAGCAACGTTCGCTGACTGTCGCCACCCGTCTGCCATTGCTCTGCAATCACCTCAGCACCTGGATAACCACCCGCGCGCTCACCACCCAGACGCCTGGCCTTGGATACCGCCCATTTCAGGTTGGCGGTTACCGGGGTTTTGCTGACATCGATATCGTGCCCGTAGAGGCAAAGTCCCGCTTCCAGCCGCAGGGAATCACGCGCACCCAGACCGATGGCAGAGACCGTCTCATTGGCGAGCAGCGCCTCGGCCACAGCTTGAGCGCTTGCGGCAGGAACAGAAATCTCATAGCCGTCTTCGCCGGTGTAACCGGAGCAGCTTACCCAGCAGTCAACGCCGGCCACCGTAAGGTCGGCGGTATCCATAAACACCATCTTCTCCGCGCCGGGTGCGAGCTGCGCCATCACCTGCCGTGCTTTGGGGCCTTGCAGAGCCAGCAGCGCGCGATCCTCAAGCAGGGTCATATCGATGCTGTCAGGCAGGTGCCTGCGAAGCCAAGCGTAATCCTCGTGCTTGCAAGCGGCATTTACCACCAGCATGAAGTGGTCACCACAATTGGCAAACATCAGGTCATCCAGAATGCCACCCTGCTCATTGGTCAGCAGGCCATAGCGCTGGCGATTTTCACCAAGGCCGATGACATCTTGCGGCAGCACTTTTTCAAGAGCCTCGGCGATGCCCTCTCCGTTCAGGCGAATCTGCCCCATGTGGGAGACATCAAACAGGCCCGCGCTGTCTCGGGTGGCCAGATGTTCCTTGAGCACCCCATCGGCGTACTGAACAGGCAAGGCATAGCCGGCGAAGGGCACCATCTTGGCACCCAGTTGTTGATGAAGGTCGTACAGCGGGGTTTTCAGCAGGTCGGTCAACAGCTCAGCCTCTCATGCAGCCAGATTGAACAGGCGATTAAAATTGTCGGCAGTCTGCGCGACCACCTCGTCAAAAGATATGCCTTTGATGTCAGCAACGCACTGCGCCACCTCCACCACGTATTTTGGCTCGTTCTTCTTACCCCGAAATGGTACCGGCGCGAGATACGGGGAGTCGGTTTCAACCAGCATACGATCCAGCGGCACGCTGGCAACCACTTCGCGTAAATCTGCGGCATTCTTGAAGGTGATAATACCGGAGAAGGAAATGTAGAAATTCATATCCAGCGCCGCGTGCGCCATCTCCCGACTTTCCGTGAAGCAGTGCAGAACACCGGCCACCTCGGGGTCGGATTCATCGCGAATAATATCCAGTGTGTCCTGCCGTGCATTGCGGGTGTGCACAATAACCGGCTTGCGCGTCTGGGCGGCGGCGCGCAGGTGGTTACGAAAACTGGCCTGCTGCGCATTTTTGTTGTCTTCGGAGTAATAATAATCGAGACCGGTTTCACCAATGGCAACCACCTTTTCGCTCTCCGACAATGCTACCAAAGCCTCTGTCGCTTCAACTTCGTCGGCAAGATCCAGCGGGTGAATACCTACCGAGGCAAAGATATCCGGATGGCGATTGGCGATATCGATAACGGTCTGGGCGTTGCCCCGATCAATACCAATGCAAAGCATGCGTTTCACACCGCGTTCGCGCGCGGCTTGCAGAGCTGCGTCAAGATTGCCGTCATAAGGAGAGAGATCCAGTCTGTCCAAATGACAGTGGCTGTCGATCAACATAGTAACTGTTCCGTATTCCTGTACCCGAACGGGTTAAATGTCGCGCCCCGCAATGCAAAAGGCGCAAATCACCGGGATTGAGCTGAATGCAACTCAAGCAGGCTACATTGTGTGTGTAGCGCGATCCGAATCCAGCATGCCTGCCAGATATTCCTCGATTTTGCGGTTGGCCGTGTCGTCGTCACCAATAAACTGAACACCAATGCCGGGACTGCGGTTACCCTGCGCCCCGCGCGGTGTTATCCACACCACCTTGCCTGCAACCGGTATTTTCTCCGGCTCATCCATCAGGGTGAGCAACATGAAGACCTCATCACCGACCTGATAGGGCTTATTGGTGGGGATAAAAAGACCACCACCTTGCACAAAGGGCATGTAGGCGCTGAACAGCACAGATTTATCCTTGATGTTCAGTGACAGCATGCCACCCTTACCACCCGGGTTGAGTGCCATTCTCACTTTGCTCCTATAACCAAAACAGAAAGAACTAAAACCGAAAGAATCAAGGCAGATAAAACCTAGGCCACAAGCATAACGGGATGGTTGCTAGAGGCCAAGCCCCGCGCGCTGCTGTGACGCCGCAATCCAGGCCAACAGCAACGATTCCATAGTCAGAGTGCGGTTGACGGCAACGCCCCGCTGAACCTGAGCCCGCAGCTCCAGCACCTGCTGTTGAAAGCTGAGAATATCGGCGGCGGAACGCTTAAGCCAGCGCTGCCATACAGTATTGACACTGTAGCCTTCGCCGCCCATCACCGCCAGTAACAAGTGATGGCTGCGCTGGGCCAGCCATTCCAGCAGAAAATCCAGCTCAAACTCCTTCAATGCGTCAGATGCCTGAGACAGATTCAACTGCCCGTCAACCCAGCCCTGCAAGGTCTCATCGCAGCGCTGTCGCGCTGCCAAACCATCATTTTCAAACAAGGCCTGGGCCGCAAGCGGACGCCCTCCCGCCTCATCCAGACACACTTCACACTGCTGCGGCTCGGCGACGGTCATCTTCAACCAGTCGAGCGCTAATTGCCGCGCCGGAATAGGAAACGGAATTTGCTGACAGCGCGAGCGAATAGTGGGCAGCAGGCGCGCTGGCTCATCACTGATCAAAATCAACACCGTATCCCCGGTCGGCTCTTCCAGCGTTTTGAGCAGCGCATTGGCGGTATTGCTATTCATGGCATCGGCGGGCTGGATCAGAATCACCTTTCGGCCACCGCTGCGATGCGCTGTCTGGGCCGATACAGCCACCAGCTCGCGCACCTGATCCACACCAATCTGACGCTTGCCTTCAGGCGGCTCAATGATATGGACATCCGGGTTGTCCAGCCCGAAGCGGCAAGAGCGACAACTGCCACAGGCACCCTGGGCCGCCGGTTGCTCGCAGAGCAGCCAGTGCATCAGGGCGCGGGCAAAGCGCTGTTTACCGATACCGCCCGGACCCGATAACAACAGCGCGTGGCCAAGACGGCCCTCGTCCTGGGCTCGGATCAGTTGATCCCACTGCGCAACCTGCCAGGGCAATATGGTCTCAGCCATGAGCAGCTCCAGGAAGCATGTTATCCAGTGCCTTTTTTATATCAGCGGCGACGGCTTCCATAGACTGATCCGCATTAATAATGTGAAAACGTTTGGGGTCAGCGGCAGCCCGTTGTAAGTAGGCCTCGCGCACACGTTCGAAAAAAGACTGTGCTTCAGCTTCAAAGCGATCCAGCTCGCCCCGTTCCTGGGCTCGGGCCAGCCCAACCGACGGGCACAAGTCCAGCAGCACAGTACAGTCTGGCTGCAGCCCATCCTGTACCAGTTGTTCAAGCTGTTCGATCAGCGACTTCGGTAATTGTCTGCCAGCGCCCTGGTAGGCAAAGGTGGCGTCGGTAAAGCGGTCACACAATACCCACTCCCCCCGGGCAAGCGCCGGTTTCACAACTTCTGCCAGATGTTGGGCACGCGCCGCAAAGACCATCAGCAGCTCGGCTTTTGGATCTACCTTTTCTTCGCGCGGCGATAAAAGCAGCTCGCGCAATTGCTCAGCTAACGGCGTGCCGCCGGGCTCGCGGGTCTGGATATAGGGGATGCTGTGCATTTCGAGCCACTGCGCAATTACTGCGAGATTAGTGGACTTGCCAACACCTTCCGTGCCTTCGAGAGTGATAAATTTTCCGCTCACAGCCAACCTTTTGTTTATTGTTTAGCCGGCGAAGAACGATAGTCCTTGCGGCGTTGCAGCTGGTAGTCTCGCACTGCCTGCTGGTGCTGTTCCAGTGTTTCCGAAAACTGGTGGCTGCCATCGCCCTTCGCCACAAAAAACAGCGCGCCGTCCTGCAACGGATGCAGCGCCGCATGAATCGCCGCCCTGCCCGGCATGGCAATCGGCGTCGGTGGCAAGCCCTTGTGGCGATAGGTGTTGTAGGGGTTACTCACATCAGCAAGATGTCTGGACCTCAGGTTTTTTCTTTCCACCATCGGCAGGCCATAGATAACCGTGGGATCGGTTTGCAGACGCATGTTTTTCTGCAAGCGGCTGACAAAAACCCCGGCGATACGCCCACGCTCATGGGGCTGCCCGGTTTCCTTCTCAACAATCGATGCCAAAATCAGGGCCTCATAGAGATCAGTGAATGGCAGACCTTCGCTTCTGCCAGCCCACTCCTCGTCCAACACCGACAGCATGCGAAGATAAGCCCGCTTCATGATGCCAATATCCGTTGCCCCTTTAACGAAGCTGTAGGTATCGGGAAAAAACAGTCCTTCCGGGTTTTCATGCAGTGGATTGGCGATACCCAGCTGCGGCCAAACGGGCGCGTCGGAATCAAACCGTTTATCCAGATCAGGGTGCGCCGCCAGATAAGCCGTCAGATCGGCAAAGGTCCAGCCTTCAATCAAGGTGGCCCGGTAGCGCACTACCTCGCCACTGACCAGCAATGCCAGCAAATCATAGCTGTTCAGGCCAGGCTGCAAGCGGTATTCACCCGACTGTATAGCACCTGCATAACCCGTAAAACGCGCGTAGATATTGAGCAGCTCAACCGGGTAGTCAATCACCTGATCAGCCGCGAGACTCGCGGCCATACTGGAAAAGCCGGTGCCGGGCTTTAGATCGAGCAGATATTCGTCACCAGCCACATTCAAAGGCCGCGTGAGCTGCTGATCCGCCCAGAGCACCACCAGTGCCGCCAGGGTCACAAAAACCAGACTCAAAGGCAGCAGCCGTTTTAACCACTTAAACATACCAGACGGATTCCAGTTCCTTTTGCACCCGCTGGCACAAGCTGAAAGATGAAAATGACAGACAATCCAGCTGCCGCACCGGCCAGAGCCCAATCAGGCTATTGCAGAAAAACAGCTCGTCTGCACCTTCAACATCGCTCAGAGTAAGCCGCGCTTCGCTGATGGTGACGCCCTGTGTACGCAAAACCTCAATGACTTTCTGCCGGACAATGCCCTCTACCCCGGCCCTGTCGAGCAGCGGCGTTTTCAGCTCGCCGTTAACGGCGATAAAACAATTGGACGCAATACCTTCTACAACCAGCCCGGAAGTTGACAGCATCAGCCCCTCCGGAAAGTCGGTCGCTTTACGCTCAGCTCTCGCCAGTACATGGGGCAAGCGGTTGCTGTGCTTGATTCCTGCCAGCTCAACCTGTTCAGGCAGACGGGTTTTCGCGACAAAGGCGCGGATACCCTCGTCCCAATATTGTCGGACGGGCGGCGCCAGCAATGCCAGCTGACAGTAGCGGTGAGGCGTTCGGCTGACCGCCCCATAGCCGCGGACACCGAGGCTGTCGCCACTCAAGCACAACCGCAGTACCGCTCTATCATCGCGGCTTTCGCTCACTAGTTGATGGATATCGTCGCGCAAGGCCCGCTCGGGAAAATCGAACTGAAGACGCTCACAGCCCAAAGCCAAGCGCGCCAGATGTTCCTCGAGCCAGACCGGGCTGCCCTGCTTTACCAATAGGGTTTCGAACAGGGCCTCACCCAGCGACCAGCCGCGATCCTCAAGAGCAACAGAGCGGGTCGGCTTGCTGTTATGCAGCGTTTGCATTGCTGTCGATTGAGCGCTCACCCTCAATCGACTTTGCCAAACAGCAAACTGCCGTTAGTGCCGCCAAAACCGAAAGAGTTCGACAAAGCCCGGGTGATGGGCAGATTCTGCGCTTTGTGTGGCACAAAATTCAGGTCGCACTCATCATCGGGATGATCCAGATTAATGGTAGGCGGGGCAATTTGATCGCGAATTGCCAGCACCGTGAATATCGCCTCAACGGCACCGGCCGCACCCAGCAGATGCCCCACCATGGACTTGGTGGAGCTGACCGCCAGTTGATGCACCGCCTCGCCGAAAACGGTTTTAACTGCGCGGGCTTCAGCCACATCACCGGCAGGTGTCGAAGTACCGTGGGCATTAATGTACTGCACGTCAGCACCATTCACGCCTGCATCGGCAAGCGCCGCCTGCATGGCGCGGGCGGCACCGTTGCCATCCTCCGGCGGTGAGGTCATGTGAAAGGCATCGGCACTCATACCAAAGCCCTGCAATTCAGCGTAAATAGTCGCTCCTCGGGCTTTGGCGCTTTCAAGCTCTTCAAGCACCATCACGCCTGCACCATCAGACAGGACAAAACCGTCCCGATCCTTGTCCCAGGGCCGTGAAGCCGCCTGAGGGTCGTCGTTGCGAGTCGACATAGCGCGCGCTGCGGCAAAACCACCCAGACCAACCGGGGTGGTTGCCAGCTCGGCACCGCCAACCACCATGGCATCAGCATCGCCGTAAGCGATCATTCGCCCGGCCATACCGATATTGTGAGTGCCCGTTGTACAGGCGGTAGTGATGGCAATATTGGGGCCGCGCATGTTGTAACGAATGGACAACAAACCACCAAGCATATTGATAATCGCCCCCGGTACCGTGAAAGGCGACAGCTTGCGCGGACCGGATTCATCCAGAATGTGACGACTTTTTTCAATCAGGCCAATGCCACCAATACCGGAACCGATCGCCGCGCCAACGCGATCCGCATTGCTCTCGGTGATTTCCAGGCCACTGTCTTCGAGTGCCTGTATCGCCGCCGCCATGCCGTAGTGAATAAAGGGATCAAAACGCTTGGCTTCTTTCGCCTCCATATAAGGGCTGACATCAAAATCCTTTATCGAGCCGCCAAACCGCGTAGAAAATGCACTGACATCGAAACTCTCTATGGGGCCAATACCGCTTTTGCCCGCGCAGATATTTTTCCAGGTTTCATCCAGGTTATTACCCAGCGGGGTCACCATGCCCATTCCGGTAACAACGACTCTTCTTCTCAACATTCTCCGCCCCTGTCGATCCTGTTCGGTTGCGCCTATCTTCTCATTTTTTCGGCGCCAAAAAAAAAGCCGCTCTATTAAACAATAGAAACGGCTTTTTGTAGACCGGTTACGCTCTAATGGCGTGTGATTACTGCAGGTTTTCCTTGATGTAATCGATGGCCAGCTTCACAGTCGTGATTTTCTCGGCTTCTTCGTCGGGAATTTCAGTTTCAAATTCCTCTTCCAGCGCCATCACCAGCTCAACGGTATCCAGAGAATCCGCGCCCAGATCTTCAACGAAAGAAGCTGACTCCTGTACGTCCTCTTCTTTTACGCCCAGTTGCTCGGCAACAATCTTCTTGACGCGTTCTTCAATGCTACTCATGTCGTTATTGACTCCTAGTTTAATGAATCGGTATTTGCCGGTTTTTACCGGAGCTGCCGCAGAGGCAGAAGCCGTGTAGAAAACCCGTATAAACTACCACCCAAAATTATGGACGGCATTGTACCCCGTGATTTCAAATTTGTGCACAGGATTTTACTGAATTCACCCTATTTCTGGCAAAAATATCCCGTACAACAAATGTTTACGCCATATACATGCCGCCGTTCACGTGGATGGTATCCCCGGTCACATAAGCCGCAGCATCACTGACCAGGAAGGCTACCACGCCCGCAATTTCCTCGGGCTGACCAAGCCGTGCCAGCGGAATCTGGGAGGCCAGTGCCTGGCGCTGCTCTTCTGGCAGTTTGGCAGTCATGTCGGTGTCGATAAAGCCTGGCGCAACGCTGTTTACGGTGATATTGCGCGACCCCACCTCACGCGCCAGCGCCCGGGAAAAGCCATTCATACCGGCCTTGGTGGCCGCGTAGTTGGCCTGACCGGCATTACCCATGGAGCCTACCACTGAGCTGATGTTGACGATACGCCCCCAGCGCGCCTTGGTCATACCGCGCAGGCAGGCCTTGCACAGGCGGTAGAGGGAGTTGAGGTTGGTGTCGATCACATCGAACCACTCCTCGTCCTTCATTCGCATCATGATATTGTCTTTGGTGATGCCGGCATTGTTAACCAGCACCGTTGGCGCGCCAAATTGCTCGTTGATCGCTTTTATCACGCCATCAACTGACGCCGCGTCAGAAACATTCAGCGCCATGCCACAACCGGCATTGCCGGCCTCTTTCAAATAGGCGGTAATCGCTTCAGCGCCGCTTTCTGTAGTGGCCGTGCCAATCACCGTCATCCCCTGGGCCGACAGCGCTGTGGCAATGGCCTTGCCGATGCCACGGCTGGCGCCGGTTACCAGTGCGATTTTATCGCTCATTGTGCTCTCCAATTATCTTTGTTCGTTATCAAACCAGGGCTTGCAGTGCCTTGTCCACGCTCGCCGGGTCCTCAATATTGAGGCAGTTCAGCGGTTTGTGGATGCGCTTATTCAGACCACTCAAAACCTTTCCGGGGCCACACTCGAGCGTTGTATCCACACCGGCTTCAACCATTGCCTGCACGCAGTCCACCCACTTCACCGGACTGTAGAGCTGCCTGATCAGAATGTCGCGAATCGCAGCTTCGTCGCTTTCGGGCTTCGCGTGCACGTTATGTATCACCGGCACACTTGGGGCCTGCCATTGGATGGCATTGATGGCTTCACTCAATTTTTCTGCAGCGGGCTGCATCAAGGACGTGTGGAAAGGCGCGCTGACCGGCAGCGGCATGGCGCGCTTGGCCCCCGCCTCTTTCAATGCTTCAATCGCCTTGTCGACCGCGGCAACCTTGCCCGCAATAACCACCTGACCCGGCGCATTGAAGTTCACCGCCTCGACCACGCCGGCATCGCTGCACTGCTGGCAGATATCAAGTATCACCTGATCATCCAGTCCCAGCACCGCAGCCATAGAGCCCTCGCCTACCGGCACCGCGGTCTGCATAAACTGGCCTCGGGCACGAACCAGCTTGACGCCGTCTGCAAAGCTCAGGCTGCCGGCACACACCAGTGCCGAAAATTCACCCAAGCTATGTCCGGCCATATAAGAAGGCGCCGCACCGCCACGAGCCTGCCAGACCCGCCACATGGCAACACTGGCAGTGAGCAGCACCGGCTGGGTATTTTCCGTCAGGTTAAGGGTTTCCTGTTCGCCGCCCTGCACCATACCCCACATATCATAGCCAAGCGCGTCAGAGGCTTCCTGAAAGGTTTCCTTGACCACCGCTTCCTGTTCAGCGATTTCAGCCAGCATCCCAACTTTTTGTGATCCCTGCCCGGGAAAAACAAAAGCCAATCCTTTCGTCATTTTTATACCTATCCTGTGTATCAGATTTATGTCAGAGAAAGTTTTTGCGCGATACGCTGTGGCAACTCCTGATCGACGGCTTTTGCCGCGTGGCGAATCGCGCTGTAGAAACTTTTTTTACTGGAACTGCCGTGACTCTTTACCACCACACCACTCAAGCCGAGCAAGGCCGCGCCATTATATTCATCGGGGTTGATGTCATCTTTGAAGTCTTTCAACAGCGGCTGCACAAACAGCCCACTCAACATACCGTACCAGCTGTCACTGAAGCGGTCTTTGAGCTGGCGAGAAATGTAGGATGCCGTGCCTTCACAGACTTTCAAGGCAATATTGCCTACAAAACCGTCGCAAACAATCACATCGGCCTTGTGGGTAAACAGGTCAAAACCTTCTATAAAACCGGTGTAATTGAGCCCCGGTGCTGCCGCCAGCAGATCTGCTGCCTCGCGCACCAAGTCGGTGCCCTTGCTGGCCTCCTCGCCGATATTGAGCAGGGCAACCCGGGGCGAGTCGATACCTTTAAGGCAGGTAACCAGTGCCGCTCCCATCTGGGCAAACTGCAGTAACTCTTCCGCCTTGCAGTCCACATTGGCGCCCAGATCAAGCATGTAGGTATCGCCACCGTCACCCGGCAGCGGCGCACACATGGCAGGCCGGCGGATTCCGGGAGATCGCTCAAGCAGGAATCGACTGAGGGCGACCAGCGCGGCGGTGTTGCCGGCACTGACCACACCTTCAACCTCCCCGTCGCGCAGCAGCTCGATCGCCTTCCACATGGACGATTGCTGTTTTTGGCGCAGGGCGATAGAGGGAGAGTCGTCCATGCCGATCACATCCGGCACGTCGATCAAGGTAAAAAGACTGGGGTCGATAGAGCGTCGCTGACATTCGTCCAGAATGGCTTGCTTCTGGCCGAGCAGTGTCAACTTTAGAAGGGGGATTTCAGCGATTGCCTTCGCGGCGGCCGGAAGTGAAGAGCGGAGACCGTGGTCTCCGCTCATGGCGTCAATCGCTAAAGATGGCATTGCTGCCCAGATTTACTCGTCGTCTTTGCCAGCTACAACTTTACGGCCGCGGTAGAAACCATCCGCAGTCACGTGGTGACGGCGGTGAGTCTCACCACTGGTGGAATCCACTGACAGCGCGGGACCGCTCAGCGCATCATGTGAACGACGCATATCCCGGCGAGACCGGGTCTTTTTGCTCTTCTGTACAGCCATGGCTAAATGCTCCTCAGCGTTTAATCGCTAGATTTTAAATCTTTCAGCACCGCGAAGGGGTTATCCCGCTCCTCGGCAGTCTCAGGTTGTTCTTCACCGTAGGCTACTGGCCCTGCGGGCTGGCAGTCACCGACCGGATGAAAGTTGGTGAACGGTGTTTCTATAATCAGCTCATCCTCTATAAGAGGAAACAGATCCAGTGGCTCTTCATCGAGAATCACCGAATCCAGTTCGCGAGGCAGCGCCTTGGCTTGTGCTTCAGTCCAGACGATACCCAGCTCAAACTGTGAGGAGATGCTGATGGGCATCGCCTGCATACAACGCTGGCACACCACGGAAACATCAGTGGCCAGGCTGGCACTGATCCGGTGGATATGGGAATCGTCCCGGAAAAAGTGCATTTTAACGTCTACCTCTCCGCCTTCGTCGCAGAGTCCCGCAGCAAATCTTGGGAAATCGCTCACCGGCTGACATCCGGAAAGTTCAACATCAGTAGACGTTAACTTCCGAGCGTCCACCTGTCGGGGCAGAGGCTGTCTTCGCATAGGCGCGCAATCATAGGGCCGAGTCTGCGGTTTGTCAAAGCCAAATACGCTAAACTGCCTGCAAATCAGTATGTTTAGCCCCGGTGCCGCCTCCATGCCCTACGAAATCGTTCTCGCTTCCGGTTCAGCCTACCGTGCAGAGCTGCTTCATCGCCTCGGTCTCACCTTTACCCGGCACAGTCCCGACATCGATGAGCAGCCATATGAAGGTGAATCACCCAGCGAGCTGGCCCTGCGCCTGGCTCAGGAAAAGGCCCAAGCCGCGGCCCATCATCACCCCAAAGCGCTGGTCATTGGCTCCGATCAGGTCGCCTCACTAAAGGGAGCCCCCCTTGGCAAACCCGGCACGGTAAAGCGGGCCTGCGAGCAACTGGCCGCCTGCAGCGGGAAAACGGTCACCTTTTATACGGGGCTGTGCCTGACGGGCCTGGGCCAGACTGACAGCCTGGTCGACAGCTACTCAGTCTCCTTCCGACAACTCAGCGCCCAGCAGATTCAGCGCTACGTAGAAAAAGAGCTGCCGCTGGACTGTGCAGGCAGTTTTAAAATGGAAGGCCTTGGCATATCGCTCTTCGAAAGACTTGAAGGAAGTGACCCCAACACTTTGATTGGATTACCCTTAATACAGCTAACCACCCTGCTCAACCAGCGCGGTATTGCCGTTCCCTGAATTTAGCGGCTGTCCTTGCGAGCGCCCCCACAATCAGCAATGTTCAGCGTCCCGTCATTGCGCACCCAAAACGCTTTGCGGGGCATGCCAAGCGAAGCGAAGCAAACTCGTGACGTCTCTGCCAACCCTAAAAGGTTGCTTCGCTTGGCTCGCAAGGACGAAAACCGCAGTGCCGAGTCAACACATCGTCCAACTCGGCAAACGCATCAATAACCTGCAATGGCTGCCAGCGCGTCAGACGCTCCACCGCATGCGCCCCGTAGCTGACACCCACGCTGGGCATGGCAATGCGCTGTGCCATTTCCAGATCATATTCGGTATCTCCCACCATAATCGCCTCATTGGGCCGAATACCAAACTCCTCACACAATTCATGCAGCATTAGCGGATCAGGTTTTGACGCCGTCTCGTCGGCGCAGCGGGTCGCCGCAAAAAACGCCTCCATCCCCAGGTTTTCCAGCACTCGGGACAAGCCCTTGCGACTTTTGCCCGTAGCCACCGCCAGCTGCGCGCCCCTTTCCTGCAGCGACGCAAGCCCATCGGTCACACCAGGGAAAAAGGCACAGGGGGTCTGGTCAGCCGCAATAAAGTTACGCGAATAGTGCTCACGCACCTCATCACGTTGCCGCTGTGACGCATCGGGGTAAAGGCGGGCTATGGCCAAATCCAGGCCGAGCCCGATAATATTGCGCACCTGGTCGTCGGTCGGCGGCGCCAAAGCCGCATCGCGCGCAGCCTGCTGCATGCAGGCGATAATCTTGCCCGCAGAGTCGATCAATGTGCCATCCCAATCAAATATGACAACCATTACAACCCCTTATGACTCATTACTTACAAACAACTGGAGGTCTTCGCTGAGCGGAGCCTCGACCTCTATCCACTCGCCTTCCAGCTCAAAGCGCAGGCGATAGGCGTGAAGAAACAGCCGCCGCACCCCGCGTTCTCGAAAGCGCTGGTTCACCTCATCGCGCCCGTATTTGTCATCCCCAATAATGGGGTGCCCCGCCGCCTGGCAGTGCACCCGAATCTGGTGGGTGCGCCCGGTTACCGGCTTGGCCTCAACCAGAGTGGCCCCGCTAAAGCGCCGCACCACCTGATAACGGGTAAGCGCATATTTGCCCTCCGGGTTGGTTTTCACCATGCGTTCGCCGGAGTTCAGTACATTTTTAAGTAAAGGCAGCTTGACCTGCTCTTTCCGCGGTGACCAACGCCCTTCCACCAACGCCAGATAACGCTTGTCCACGCCATCGCCACGCAGCAGACCGTGGAGGGTTTTGAGCGTCTTCCGCTTTTTCGCCAACATGACGCAACCGGAGGTGTCACGGTCTAGCCGGTGCACCAGCTCCAGAAACTTCGCCTCCGGTCGCAGCTTGCGCAGCGCCTCAATCAGGCCGAGACTGACGCCGCTACCGCCGTGAACCGCCAAACCCGAGGGTTTATTGATTATAAGGAGGCGATCGTCTTCAAACAGGATGGCATTTTGCAGGGTATCGGCCATTGAGTCCGAGACAAAGGCCGTCGCTTTCTCCGCCGGATCACTGACCCGCACCGGCGGAATCCGCACAATATCCCCCACCCCGAGCTTGAACTCGGGCTTGACCCGGGACTTGTTAACCCGGACTTCGCCCTTGCGCAGCAGGCGGTAAATGCGCGATTTCGGCACGCCTTTCAACACCTTGAGCAGGTAGTTGTCGATGCGCTGCCCTTCGGCGCCCTCGTCCACGGTCACTAATTGAACAGCCTGAGGCCGCCCGGATTCCATACCCAAGCCACACTTCCCGTCTAACTGATTGATCGAGCAGAATTTAACTGCTATATTCGCGCCAGTAGCCGCTTGGTCTCTCGCGACAACCCACAGGCTGCGCACCTTTTTACAAAAGAGGCAAAGAGATCAAGGGCTCCGCAGGTTTGTCGACAGCGTCCCGAAGGATGAGTCCGAACCCGCAAACTTTAGAGAACAAGCCCGTGCAAGCGCGAACATTGCGTTGCTTGCACCCACGTTAACAATGCGAGTGGATTTTACCGCATCGTTACCACGAGAGATATGAGAATTGAGCAAGCGGTGCCAAAGGCATCGCCGATAAGTTAAGCGATCAAGCGAGCAGCCGACAGACTGTAGATATGAAAATTGAAATGATGAAAACGGCTCGCACCGATCTTAGCAATCACGCCTTTCAGACAACCCACAGGGAGTTTTCGCCAAGCCATTTCAGTTCGCCCCTAGCCGTAGAGGCGCGATCCGCCTCCGTAAAAGGCCCTGAAACACTGCGTTATTGCGCTGGCTTGACGCTACTGTAAGTTGTTCTCAGCTCGAGTAACACTGCGGTAAATCCTTCACGAACAGGGATTTACCAAATGAAAAGAATGCTTATCAACGCCACGCAGCCCGAAGAGCTGCGTGTTGCCCTCGTCGACGGTCAGCGCCTGTACGACCTCGATATCGAAAACCGCACCCGCATCCAGAAAAAATCCAACATCTACAAGGGAACCATCACCCGGGTTGAACCCAGCCTCGAGGCAGCCTTTGTCGACTTTGGCGCGGAACGCCACGGCTTTCTGCCACTGAAAGAAATTTCCAAGGAATACTTCTACCGCTCGCCCGGCGATGTGGATGGCCGCGTCAAAATTAAGGATGTGGTCAAGGAAGGCACCCAGGTTATCGTTCAGGTAGAGAAAGAAGAGCGCGGCAATAAAGGCGCCGCACTGACCACCTTTATCAGCCTAGCCGGCCGCTACATGGTGCTGATGCCCAACAACCCGCGCGCGGGCGGCATCTCTCGCCGAATCGAAGGTGAAGAGCGCAGCCAGCTGCGAGAAGCCCTCAGCAATATCACCATCCCTGACGGCATGGGCGTTATTGTGCGCACCGCGGGCATTGGTCGCAGCTCCGAAGAACTGCAATGGGACCTGGACTACCTTCTCCACCTCTGGAGCTCGGTGACCAAGGCCGCTGAAGAAAACAAAGCCCCCCTGCTCATCCTGCAGGAAAGCAATGTCATTATTCGCGCGATTCGCGACTACCTGCGCGACGACATCGATCAGGTATTAATCGACAATGACACCTCCTACGACGAAGCCAAAACCTTTGTCGAGCAGGTGATGCCGCAGTACAAGAGCAAGATCCGCATGTACAAGGATCCTGTTCCTCTGTTCAACCGCTACCAGATTGAAAGCCAGATTGAGTCGGCCTTTCAACGCGAAGTCAGCCTTCCCTCCGGCGGCTCTGTGGTCATTGACCCGACCGAAGCCCTGGTATCCATCGATATCAACTCTGCTCGCGCCACTAAAGGCGGCGATATCGAAGAAACCGCGCTGCAGACCAACCTGGAAGCAGCCGATGAAATTGCACGCCAGCTTCGTCTGCGCGATATCGGCGGTCTGATCGTTATTGACTTTATCGACATGATGGCCCCGCGCAATCAGCGCGAAGTAGAAAACCGTATGCGCGATGCCCTGGAGCCCGATCGCGCCCGCGTCCAGCTCGGTCGCATTTCTCGCTTCGGTCTACTGGAAATGTCACGCCAACGTCTGCGCCCCTCATTGGGCGAGACCAGCGCCAAGGTTTGCCCGCGCTGCGAAGGCCACGGCACCATTCGCGACACCAAATCACTGGCCCTGTCGATCCTGCGCCTGCTTGAAGAAGAAGCCAACAAGGAAAAAAGCGCCGAGGTTCGCGCTATTGTGCCAGTCACCGTTGCCTCTTACCTGCTCAACGAAAAACGCGTAG
The DNA here is from genome assembly GCF_041624475.1 of Litorivivens sp. GTDB lineage: Bacteria > Pseudomonadota > Gammaproteobacteria > Pseudomonadales > Spongiibacteraceae > Litorivivens. Next base: position 138,232 of record NZ_JBFJUX010000002.1, on the reverse strand, counting down.
CGATTCACGAAATCGAGCAGCGCGCCAGTGTACGGGTTGCGGTGATCCCCTCCGTTAACCTCGAAACTCCGCATTTTGAAGTACAGCGCCTGCGCGATACCGATGTTGGCGACGAAGAACTGGTAAGCTACAAAATCACCAGCGAGCTCGAAACGGCTCAGGAAGAACAGGAAGCCAAAGACGAAGAACTGCCGCCGATTCAACAGGCCGCGGTTTCTACACTGGCTCCCCGCGCGCCGGCACCACAGCGCGCTGAAGCGCCCAGCCAGGCGCCTGCACCAACGCCTGTTTCAGGCGCTGCCCCGCAGGAAAGCAGCTCTGGTCTGTTCAAGAAAATTGTCTCCAGCCTGAGCACTTTCTTCCAGGCTGAAGAAATTGACACGCGCCCGTCCCCGGCAAGCAAAGCACAGCCCGCACCCGAGCCCGAACAGGACACCAATAAACCGCAGCAGCGCAATCGCAACCGCAATCGCAACCGCAACCGCAATCGTCGCGACGGCGAAAATCGCGGTGACAGCCGTAACGACAATCGCAACGAAAATCGCCGCAATAGCGATCAGGACGCCAACAACCAGGCCGATAATCGACGCAGCGAGCCCAAGCCCAAGGACGCCGGCGGCAACCGCCAGAGCGACGACAGTGCGCAGCTCGATAACAAGCGCGATGAGAACCGTCCACAGCGTCGTCCGAGCAACCGCAAACCTAGACAGAAGGCCGAGCGCAAGCGCGAAGAAGCGATCGCCCTGCCCAATGATGCGGCGGCGACACCTGTTGTGGCGGAAAGCGCTACTGAAAACGTGCCTGCAAAAGCACCGGTCGAGCCAAAACCGGCACCGGCGCAAACTGACAGCGACCATTCCAGCGACACGCCGGTAAACCCGCAAGATACGGTAGACGCTGCAGTAAAAGCGGCTGAAGCCCGAAAAGCTGAAGCGCTGCAGGAGCAACCAACACCCAAAGCTCCCGAGGAGACGGCACCCGAACCAGTTACGGAACCGGCCCCCATGCCAGAGAGTGCTGAACCGGCAAGCTCAGAAGTAGCGCAGCCAGCCCAAGATGAAGCGCCAAAAGCCGCAGCACCCGAGCAGGCCGAAGCTGAAAAACCAGTGGAGCAGCCCGCACCGGCCCCGGCGACCAAACCCGCCGTTAGTAAAGCAACGAGCGAAGCTGCGCCAACCGCCAAACCAGTGGTACCACCGAGCGCCCGCGGTCGGGCGGCCAATGATCCGCGCGAAAACCCCAAGCCGGTCACGACGGTAGAAATTTCTACCAGCTCCCCCATCCCGGCAGAACTGGACCGCAATGCTGTTGCAGCGCCGGATCCGGATCGGGTGATACCAGCCCGCGCGAGCAACGACCCGCGCAATCGCTAAAACCGGCGAGATCTGTCAAAGCCGACACCGAAAGGTATCGGCTTTTTTTTGGCTCCTCATTTACGGCATCGCCCTAACCGTCCAGGGAAAGCGAGCGCAGAAAGTCCTCAACGATCGAATTGACCGCGCCCGGCTGCTCCTGCTGCACCCAGTGTCCGGCCTGGGGAACAAGCTCCACCTTTCGCAGGTCAGGCACCCTCCTGCGCATAAAATCCCAGCAACCCTCACCGCTCATCGCAATGACCGGATCCTGGGCTCCCGCCACGAAACAGGCCGGCACAGTCACCGACTGGCTCAGATAACGCGCATTGAGTCGCCAGTTGATATCAGCCACCCGGTACCAGCTCAGAGGCCCGCGAAATCCGGTACGAGAAAAGACCTCAGCGTAGACGGCAAATTCTGCGCGACTGAGCCAGCTCCAAGGCAATAGCTTTTCAACTTTTGGCAGCACATTAATATAGCCCTGGCGATCGTCAGAAGCAGCAAAGGCCGACAGGAGTTCGCCCTGCGCACTCAAGGCCCAAAACAGGCGGCGCAGAAAGGTACTGCTCTGTTCGTCCAGTTCGCCTTCTGCGACACCGGGGCGCTGAAAGTAATGGGCATGGAGGAAATGGGTTTGCGCCACTTCGGCAAATAACGCGCTGGGCAATTGGCTGGCCGTATCCAATCCGCCCCGGCCGTAATAATCGTGATCATAGGGAACACTAAGCACCACGATCCCCGCCACACGCTCCGGCTCATGCAAAGCCATATTCCAGACCACAGGTGCCCCGAAGTCGTGCCCGGCAAACACGGCCCTAGCCTTGCCAAAATGAGCGAGCACAGCCAGCAGATCTGCGCGAATATGATCCAGCGAATAATCCGCTATTGCAGCCGGCGCATCACTTTCGCCGTAGCCACGCATATCCAAAGCCACTGCCAGATAACCGCGCCGGGCGAAATACGATAGCTGGTGGCGCCAGCTGAAGCCCAGACCGGGAAAGCCGTGACAGAACACCAGCAATGGCCCCTGCCCATCTGTTTGGTCGGCAACCAGACAGGACAGGTTTAGCCCGCCCTCAGAATTGATCGTTTGTCGTTCCATGGCGCGGCATCCAGCACAATTGGCAGACGAAAACTCTACTTTCGAAACGAAAGTCACTGAATCGTCTGTTCTTATGCTTGTTTGTCAAAATCAGCTCTGTATAATTGCCGACTGCCGCGGAGGGGTGGCAGAGTGGTTGAATGCACCGGTCTTGAAAACCGGCGTGGGTTAACGCCCACCCAGGGTTCAAATCCCTGCCCCTCCGCCATTTCCCTGCTTGCCTTTCCCTACTTGAACTTCCTTGCAAATCAAACCTCTAAGCTTTGCAGACAGCGTCGCCATAGCCGATGGGAAAACCTTGCTTTTGGCGCCCTGCACAGTATGATTTGGCTTAGCTAAACACTTATTTCGGAGACTGCAATGCAAGACAGAACCGTTGCCCAAGCTCATAGCCCTGCTGGTATTGAGGCGGTTGGCACAAACAAGGTACTGAAAAATACCTACCTGCTGCTGGCCATGACTCTGGCTTTCAGCGCATTCACGGCGTTCCTTTCACGCGGCATGGCTCCCATTAACCCCTGGGTTTTCCTCGGCGGCTTTATCGGCCTTGCTTTTCTAACCCAAATGCTGGCCAACAGCGCTTGGGGCTTGCTGGCCGTTTTCGGGTTCACCGGCTTTGTCGGCTTTGCCATCGGCCCATTGATGGGCGCCCTGATGCAAAGCAGTGTCGGCGCCGAACTGGTCATGCAGGCGCTCGGCGGCACCGCCGTTATCTTCCTCGGCCTGTCGGCCTACGCGGTGACCACCAAGAAGGACTTCTCCTTCCTGTCCGGCTTTATCGTCGCCGGCGGCATTATCCTGATGCTGGGTGTGGTTGCGGCGCTGGTATTTGAAATGCCGACCCTGCGACTGGCGCTTTCAGCCGGCTTTATGCTGTTTGCCAGTGCGGCGATCCTGTTTCAAACCGGCCAGATCGTTAACGGCGGCGAGCGCAACTATATTCTCGCCACCATCACGCTGTACGCGTCGATCTACAACCTGTTTATGAGCCTGCTGCACCTGCTCATGGCCTTCTCCGGCGATGACTGAGCTGCCACGACTCAGTATATGATTTAAGCCCCGGCACGCCGGGGCTTTTTACTTCTATGAAATATTCATTGCTCGTACTTGGCTCACCTCAATCATCGCCATCAGTGACTTCGGCCCTGCGTTTTGCCGAGGCCGCCGTTGCGAGCGGCCATGATCTGTTTCGCGTATTCTTTTTTCACGACGCCGTTGCCACAGGCAACGCCTACATGGTTACGCCTCAGGATCAGGAAAACCTGCCCAAGGCCTGGCAGAGCTTTGCCCAGCAACATAAGGTGGATATGGTGCTGTGCATTTCCAGCGCCCTGCGCCGCGGTATCGTTAATCAGCGCGAAGCGGAACGCTATAGCCTGAGCGGCGCCAATGCGCTGGACAGCTTCGACCTGTCCGGACTCGGGCAGTGGGTCGAAGCCATGCTGGTGTCGGACCGCATCATGACCTTTGGAGCCTGATCGTGGCCTCGCTGCTGATGATCTGTCGCAAAGCCCCCTACGGCAGCAGTTATGCCCGGGAAGCCATTGATATTGCCTTGGCGGCCAGCGCTTTTGAGGTGAAGGTTGCCATGCTGTTTACCGACGACGGCGTGCTGCAACTTCTCAAAGGCCAGAACACCGCCAATACCGGCAGCAAGAATGTTGAAGCGGTACTCAGCTCCCTGCCTCTTTACGAGGTTGCGCCGATTCTGGTAAATGAAGACGCACTTGCGCAGCGCAATCTAATCGTCAGCGACCTCAACATGGCGGTGGAGCTGTGTCGGGCCAGGGACATTTCAGCGCTGTGCGAGCAGTATGACCGGGTATTGAGCATCTGATGAACAACGCCACGCTACATCTCGTGCAGCAATCGCCCAGCGCAAGTTCGGCGCTTCGCGATTGCCTTGCAAGCTGCCAGCCAGCCGACCCTATCGTGCTGATGCACGACGCGGTGTATGCCGTACTGAGCAAGCCCGCCGATAACGAGTTCTACGCCCTGCGTCCCGACCTGGAAGAGCGAGGCCTGCTGGATCGGGTCGACAAGGCAATTCACATCATCGACTATCCCGATCTAGTCACACTCAGTGACCGCTACCGCCACAATCTGAGCTGGTTCTGATATGGCCTCAAGCACTTCGCCGGCAACGGATGACGAGGGCTACCTTCTCCACCTTGGTGACTGGAATGAAGGTGTAGCCCGGCATCTCGCCGTCAAAGAAGGCATTGAGCTGACGCCCGATCACTGGGAACTGATCAAACTGATTCAGGACTTCTATCAGGAATTTGATCACTCACCAGCCATGCGACCTCTGATAAAATACGCCAAGCAGAAACTGGGCAGCGACAAAGGCAGCAGCCTCTACTTTCTGAAACTGTTTCCCGGCAGCCCCGCCAAGCTACTGAGCAAAATTGCCGGCTTGCCGCGCCCGGAAAACTGCCTCTAACCTTCACACACCCGCAGCAGAGCCGCTATGTCTGAGCACCCTTTCGCACAATACGTTCGCATTCTCGGCAAAGGCAAAACCGGCTCGCGTTCGCTGAACTTTGAAGAAGCCCGCGACGCCTTCGGTATGATCCTTCGCAACCAGGTTGAGCCGGTTCAACTCGGCGCTTTTCTCATGCTGCTGAGAGTCAAAGAAGAAAGCCCGGAAGAACTCGCGGGCTTTGTTACCGCTGTACGCGAGTTTATCGACAGGCCGGAACTGCCGGTTGATATCGACTGGGCCAGCTACGCGGGCAAACGGCGGCAACACCCCTGGTACCTGCTCGCGGCCCTGACTCTCGCGAAAGCCGGCTACCGCATTGTTATGCACGGCGCTGCCGGACACACCGAAGGGCGAATCTATTCAGAACAGGTTCTTACCGAACTGGGCCATCCCGCCTGCGAAAACTGGCAGGCTGCGCAGGACGCACTGGCTAAAAGCAATTTTGCATTTGTCCCGCTTCGCGTCTTTTGCAGACCGCTGCAGGACATTGTCGATCTGCGCAATGTCTTTGGTCTGCGCTCGCCCGTGCATACCCTTACACGGCTGATCAACCCAACGGCTGCGCCCTATTCCCTGCAAAGCATTTTTCACCCGGCCTACGGTGACAACCATCAGCTGGCCGCACAACTGCTGGGGCAGAAAAATGCCGTCGTGTTCAAGGGTGAGGCCGGTGAAGTTGAACGCCGCCCGGAAGCTGACTTGAAACTCCACCTTATTGAAAATAGCAAGACGGTGATTGAAAACTGGCCGCGCCTCTTGTCCGGCAAGCAGGACAAGTTAGAAAGCTTGCCGGTCGATTATTTGCTGGCCTGCTGGAAAGGCGAAACCCTGGACAGCTACGGTGAGCTGGCTGTTACCGGCACAATCGCCATCGCCCTGCGTATGATGGGCAAGGCCACCGATGCCGAACACGCCCAGCAGCAGGCCCTTATGCTCTGGCAAAACCGTCACCACTGAGACCCTCATGCCCTTAAGCAATTTCAAACCCTCAGCCTACCGCGAACAGCTGGAACTCAAAGTCGAGCAGCTGCGGCCCGCCTTTACCGCACTGGGGGCCCCTGAAGCCGAGATTTTCTCGTCCAGTGAGAGCCACTACCGAATGCGCGCGGAATTTAGGATTCAGCATATCGACGACGAGCCCCAGTATGTGATGTTTCGAAAAGGCGGTGATCGCAAGGCGGTGGTTATCGACGACTTCCCCGTCGCTTGCGAACCCATCGCGCAACTTATGCAGCCGCTGCGTAGCGCCCTCTCGGCTTCTGAAACGCTCAAGCATCGCCTGTTTCAGGCAGAGTTTCTGTCCGGGTTAAGCGGCGAAGTACTGGTCAGCCTGATCTACCACCGACCACTGGACGAAAACTGGGAGCGCGAGGCACGCGCCTTGATGGAAGAGTTTTCGATAGGCATTGTCGGCCGCAGCCGCAAACAACGTCTGGTGCTATCCAAACCCTATATCACGGAAAAACTGCAAGCCGACGGCGAACGCTTTACCTTTCGCCATTACGAGAACAGTTTTACCCAGCCAAATGCGGGGGTAAACGAAAAGATGATCAGCTGGGCCTGCAGGCAGATTCAACAGGCAAGCGATGACCTGCTGGAACTGTATTGCGGCTGCGGTAATTTTACTCTGCCTCTGTCGCGCTATTTCAACAAAGTGCTGGCCACTGAGGTTTCCAAGACCTCAACTCAGGCTGCCCGGGAAAATTGTGAGCTCAATGCCATTCACAATGTTGAATTTGCACGACTATCCGCCGAAGAAATATCCCAGGCCCTGCAGGGTGTGCGTCCTTTCCGCCGCCTGTCACACCTGGAGCTGTCAGATTACAGCCTGAATACCGTGTTCGTTGACCCGCCCCGGGCGGGCCTGGACGACTTCAGCCGCCAGTTTGTCGGCGGTTTCGAGCGGATCCTGTACATCTCCTGCAACCCGGATACCCTGTTACGTGATTTGACGCATTTATGCCAAAATCACCGTATCAGTTCACTGGCATTTTTTGACCAGTTTCCTTATACATCACATATGGAATGTGGCGTTTATCTGGAGAAGAAACCTGTATGACAATGCGATTTAGCGAATCCCAACTCAAAGATGTCATGGCCGAATTGCCTGATTGGACCGTGCGAGAAGACAAGCTCTATCGCCAGTTAACCTTCAAAGACTTTGTCAGCGCCTTCGGCTTTATGAGCCAGGTCGCCATACTGGCAGAGAAAATGGATCACCATCCGGAGTGGTCCAACGTATACAACCGTGTTGATATCGAACTGACCACCCACGACCTGGGCGGTATCTCCATGCGCGATATCACCCTCGCCAAGCAGATTGACGAGCACTATTCAATTTCAGCGCAATAACGTCGGGCAATAAAAAAGGCGGCCGAAGCCGCCTTTCCTGAACAACAAGCTTAACTTACCAGCCAGTTACTTCCTGCAGTGCCTTGCCGATGTCGGCCAGTGAACGCACGGTTTTAACACCTGCGTCCTGCAGCGCCGCAAACTTCTCGTCTGCAGTACCTTTACCACCGGAGATAATCGCGCCAGCGTGGCCCATGCGCTTGCCGGGAGGTGCAGTAACACCGGCGATGTAGGAAACCACCGGCTTGGTCACGTTGGCTTTGATGTAGGCAGCCGCTTCTTCTTCTGCGGTACCACCGATCTCACCAATCATGACAATGGCTTCGGTTTTCTCGTCTTTCTCGAACATTTCGAGAATGTCGATAAAGTTAGAACCGGGAATCGGGTCACCACCGATACCAACACAGGTAGACTGACCGAAACCGAAGTCGGTGGTCTGCTTGACTGCTTCATAGGTCAGGGTACCGGAGCGGGAAACGATGCCCACTTTGCCGGGCAGGTGGATGTGACCAGGCATAATGCCGATCTTGCACTCACCGGGCGTGATAACACCGGGGCAGTTCGGGCCGATCAAGCGCACACCGAGCTCATCACACTTGACCTTGCACTCGAGCATATCCAGCGTGGGGATACCTTCAGTGATGCAGACGATCAGTTTGATGCCGCTATTGGCTGCTTCCAGAATCGAATCTTTACAGAAAGGAGCCGGCACGTAGATCACAGAGGCTTCGGCGCCCGTTGCTTCTACCGCTTCAGAAACAGTGTTGAAAACGGGCAGGCCCAGATGTTCCTGGCCACCTTTGCCGGGGGTTACACCGCCAACCATTTTAGTGCCGTAGGCAATGGCTTGCTCAGAGTGGAAGGTACCCTGTGAGCCGGTGAAGCCCTGACAGATAACTTTTGTGTCTTTGTTGATAAGGATACTCATTGATTAACCCTCCGCCGCTGCTTTAACAACTGCGTCAGCAGCTTCGGTCAAGCCGTTTGCAGCAATGATGTTCAGACCGGATTCTGCCAGCAGTTTGGTGCCCAGATCAGCGTTGTTGCCTTCAAGACGAACAACAACCGGCACCTTGACGCCAACTTCTTCAACCGCGCCGATAATGCCTTCGGCAATCAGGTCACAGCGAACGATACCGCCGAAGATATTAACCAGAACGGCTTTAACACTTTCGTCGGAGAGGATGATTTTGAAGGCCTCGGAAACACGCTCTTTGGTCGCGCCGCCGCCTACGTCGAGGAAGTTTGCTGGAGCGCCGCCGTGCAGTTTGACGATGTCCATGGTACCCATGGCCAGGCCAGCACCGTTAACCATACAGCCGATGTTGCCATCCAGTGCCACGTAGTTCAGTTCCCAGGCCGCGGCGTGCGCTTCGCGCTCGTCTTCCTGCGAAGGATCGTGCATTTCCTTCAGCTGAGGCTGACGGTACATGGCGTTGCTGTCGATGTTCAGCTTGGCATCCAGGCAGTGCAGATTGCCTTCACTGGTGATAACCAGCGGGTTGATTTCCAGCAGGGCCAGATCCTTTTCCTGGAACAGTTTGGCCAGACCCAGGAAGATGTTAACGAACTGCTTGACCTGCACACCGCTCAGACCCAGTTTAAAGGCCAGCTCGCGGCCCTGATAAGGCTGGGCGCCGGTCAGCGGATCGACAATAGCTTTCAGGATTTTCTCAGGCGTTTCTTCCGCGACTTTTTCGATTTCAACACCGCCTTCAGTAGAGGCCATGAAAACGATTTTGCGGGTAGAGCGGTCTACTACCGCACCCAGGTAAAGTTCCTGATCGATATCGGTGCAGGACTCAACCAGAATCTTGGAAACCGGCTGACCATTCTCGTCTGTCTGATAGGTCACCAGGTTTTTGCCCAGCCACTTTTCGGCGAAAGCTTTGATGTCATCAGTGTTGCTGACCAGCTTCACACCACCCGCTTTACCGCGGCCACCGGCGTGAACCTGTGCTTTTACTACCCACTGATCTCCGCCAATTTTCTTGGCGGCTTCTACTGCTTCTTCTGGTGTATCGCAGGCAAAACCCTTGGATACAGGCAGGCCGTACTCGGCAAAGAGTTGTTTGCCCTGGTACTCGTGAAGGTTCATGATTTTTACCGTCTCGGTCTGTGGAACTTCAAGCAGATCTCATCCTGTCAGTGTGTGACCTGCTCCCTCGAAAAATTGCGAAAAGCCGCAAAATGTGGGCGCGTATTTTCCCTGAAAATGGCGACTATCGCAAATTAAAGCGCCAGCTGCTGATCATAAATCAACCAGCCAGAGCCTCCTCCCCCTTTCTTTGCGCAGGCTGCATACCTGCGCAAAAAAATCTATCGTTTCTTCCGATTAGGAATATGAATGGCGTGGCCCGCCACGGCCAGTGCTGCCTCGTGAACCGCCTCGGACAGCGTCGGGTGACCAAACACAGTCAACGCGATGTCTTCCGCACTGGAACCAAACTCCATGGCGATGACGATCTGCTGAACCAGATCCGCGGCGCTGGCGCCGATGATGTGGCAACCGAGAATGCGGTCGGTTTCGGCGTGGGCGATCATTTTGACCATGCCCGCGGAATCATTGGCCGCCAATGCGCGCCCACTGGCGACGAAAGGAAACACACCCACGTTGTAGGGTACGCCGTCAGCCTTGAGCTCTTCTTCGGTTTTACCGACGCTGGCAATTTCCGGGTGGGTGTAAATCACGCTTGGAATCACATCGTAGTTCATGGCGGTCTTCTTGCCGGCAATACGCTCGGCAACCATCACACCTTCTTCCGAACCTTTGTGAGCAAGCATCGGACCGCGCACAATGTCACCGACGGCATAAACGCCCGGAGCATCGGTCTCACAGTAGTCGTTGACGAAGATAAAGCCGCGCTCGTCGAGATTTACGCCACAATCCTGCGACAGCAGGCTCTGGCTGTGAGGGCGACGACCCACCGCTACGATCAGCTTATCGAAAACCTCTTCCTGCTCATTGTCACCGTCATTGTATTTAACCGTGACTTTTTTCTTCGCAACCTTGGTGTCCATCACGCGGCAACCGAGGCGTATATCGAGCCCCTGCTTTTTGAAGAGTTTGGCAGCTTCTTTGGCGATCTGCTGGTCTACAGCAGGCAGAAAATCAGGCAGGGCTTCCAGTACAACCACTTCGCTGCCCAGTCGCGACCAGACGCTGCCCAGTTCCAGACCAATGACACCCGCGCCGATAACGCCAAGACGCTTGGGTACTGACTGAAAATCCAGGGCGCCGGTAGAATCGACAATCACTTCCTGATCAACAGGAGCCGGTGGGATTTCGACCGGCAGCGAGCCGGCAGCGATAATCACGTGCTCGGCTTCAAGTGTGTCGGTGGAGCCATCTTCCTTGGTGACTTCAACTTTTTTGCCCGCCAGCAGTTTGCCGGAGCCTTCTATCGGGGTCACGCCGTTGGCTTTGAAAAGGCCACCAATACCACCGGTCAGTTGTCCAACCACCTGATCCTTGCGCTTGATCATGGCCGGCACATCGATCTTCAGGTCTTTCGCGGTAATACCGTGGGTTGCAAAATCGTGGGCCGCCTCAACGTATTTATGGGAAGAGTCCAGCAGCGCCTTGGAGGGAATGCAGCCCCAGTTCAGGCAGGTGCCGCCGTGGGCAGGCTTGCCGTTCTTACCTTTAGCTTTTTCTATACAGGCGGTTTTCAAGCCCAGCTGCGCAGCACGAATCGCTGCGACATATCCGGCGGGACCGGAGCCAATAACTACAACATCGAATTTCGACATAAGTTCAACCTTAATTAAAACTGTTTTCCGAGTGAATGGTCAGCGGGCGCTGCCCGTTGCCGCGCAGCGCCCGCACCACTGACCGGCAATAATCAGACTTCCAGCAGAATGCGCGCCGGGTCTTCAATCAGATCTTTAATGGTCACCAGAAACTGTACCGCTTCCTTGCCATCGATCAGACGGTGGTCGTACGACAGCGCCAAATACATCATGGGCAGAATTTCCACCTGGCCGTTCACCGCCATCGGTCGCTCCTGAATTTTGTGCATACCCAGAATCGCCGTTTGCGGCGGGTTGAGAATGGGCGTGGACAGCAGTGAGCCAAATACCCCGCCGTTAGTGATGGTAAAGGTGCCACCCTGAATATCGTCGATACCCAGCTTCCCGTCCCGGGCACGCAGACCAAAATCGCGAATCTTGTCCTCGACGTTCGCTATCCCCATCGCGTCCGCATCGCGCAGCACCGGCACGACAAGACCTTTGTCCGTTGACACCGCAACGCCAATATCCTGATAGCCGTGATACACAATGTCATTGCCATCAAGCGACGCGTTGACCGCGGGGAAGCGTTTCAGCGCTTCACAGGCCGCTTTAACGAAAAAGCCCATAAAGCCCAGTCGAGTGCCATTGTGGGTCTTCTCGAAAAGCTCTTTGTACTGGCTGCGCAGTTCCATAATCGGCTTCATGTTGACCTCGTTAAAGGTGGTCAACATGGCGGTACCCTGGGACGCTTCCAGCAAACGCTCGGCGATACGGGCGCGCATCCGGGTCATTGGCACGCGTTTTTCGACGCGCTCACCCACCACCAGATTATCCAGTGAGGCTTTTTCCGGCGCTTGCGAGGACGTGGCCTTGGCAGCCGCCTCAGGCTTGTCTGTCGCCTTGGGTTGCTCCATGTGGGAAACAACGTCTTCCTTGGTAATCAGACCGCCCTTGCCTGTTGCCGTGATAGCCGCAGCGTCCAGACCGTTTTCTTCGATCATTTTGCGCGCCGCCGGACTGACTTTCAGATCCTCGGCCGATTTTGCCGGCGCAGATTCTTCCGTCTTGGGCTCGTCTTCTTTCTTGGTCTCGGCCTTGTCAGCAGATGCACTGCCGCTGGCCCCTTCCTTGAATCGACCTATCACTTCGTCGCTCAGGACAGTCTCACCCTCAGCTTTTACAATTTCTTCGACGACGCCGTCAGCTGGAGCAACCACTTCCAGCACAACTTTGTCAGTCTCGATATCAACAAGCAGCTCATCGCGCTTACAGGCCTCACCGGGCTGCTTGTGCCAGGTCGCGATGGTGCCATCGGCCACTGACTCGGGAAAAGTGGGTGCCTTGATTTCGGTTGTCATCAGAATTCCTTAAATACCAATACCGGGTTGTCAGTGTGTTTCTATTCTTAGCGCTTCGTGTATGAAGCGAGTCTGCTGCTCCAAATGGAGTGCCGCATAACCGGCCGCAGGCGAGGCCGAAGGGTCGCGCCCCACGTAGCCCAGCAACAGGTTCTTGTCCGGGCGGAAACTGTGCACAACGCGCAGTATCCGGTGACGACTGTTGTACCAGGCCCCCTGGTTGCGCGGTTCTTCCTGGCACCAAACCACTTTTTTCAGGTTCGGGTAGCCACCAATCACCTCTTTGAGGCGATCGTATGGGAAGGGATACAACTGCTCCATACGCACAATCGCAATATCGTTTTTTTCGTGCTCGCGGCGCTTTTCCAACAGGTCGTAGTAGACCTTGCCGCTGCACAGAATCAGGCGCTTAACCTTGCTCTTGTCGAGATTATCCACCTCGTCAATGACCGTCTGGAAGCTACCGTTGGCCAGCTCTTCCATCGTGGAGACCGCATCCTTGTGACGGAGCAGACTTTTCGGCGACATGACGATCAGCGGCCGACGCATAGGCCGAACCATCTGCCGACGCAGCATGTGATAAACCTGCGCCGGTGTGGAAGGTACGCAGACCTGCATATTGTGCTCTGCACACAGCTGCATGAAGCGCTCCAGACGCGCCGACGAGTGCTCGGGGCCCTGTCCTTCATAGCCGTGTGGTAACAGCATGGTCAGGCCACACAGCCGCTGCCACTTGAACTCGCCGCTGCTGATAAACTGGTCAATGACCACCTGGGCACCGTTGGCGAAGTCGCCAAACTGGGCCTCCCAGATCACCAGGGTATTAGGCTGAGTCGTCGCGTACCCGTATTCGAAGGCCAGCACGGCTTCTTCAGACAAGAGCGAGTCGTGTATTGTGAAGTGCGGCTGATCTTCCGCCACATGCTGGAGCGGAATATAGGTGCTGGCATCTTTCTGACTGTGCAGAACCGCGTGGCGATGGGAAAAGGTACCGCGGCCTACATCCTGCCCGGTAATGCGCACTGCGTAGTCCTGGTCCAGCAGCGAGGCGTAGGCCAACGTTTCGGCAAAGCCCCAGTTTATCGGCGTAGCCCCCGCAGCCATCTTGCGCCGGTCTTCGTAGATCTTGGCCACTTGCCGTTGCAGGGTAAAACCTTCCGGTATGGTGTTGATCTTGTTGGCCAGATCCCGCAGACGCTTTTCTTCGTAGCTGGTATCGCCTGGCGCCTGCCAGTCGTGACCGATAAAGGGCCGCCAGTCGACAAACATGCCACTGTTCGGCTCCATCACCAGGCTTTTCACCACGTGCTTGCCTTCATCCAGCGCCGCACGGTATTCGGTTTCCATTTCCTCGACATCTGTCTTGTCGACAACCCCCTGATCCATCAGTGCGGTGGCATACAGCTCACGTGAGGTTTTCTGCTTTTTGATCTGGGCGTACATCAGCGGCTGGGTGCCGGAGGGTTCATCCGCCTCATTGTGTCCGCGACGGCGGTAGCAGATCAGGTCGATAACCACGTCTTTCTTGAATTCCTGACGGAAATCCACCGCCAGCTGACTAACAAAGAGAACAGCCTCGGGGTCGTCGCCGTTAACGTGAAAAATCGGTGCCTGCACCATTTTTGCCACGTCGGTGCAGTACTCGGTCGAGCGCGCATCGGCTTGGAAACTGGTGGTGAAGCCCACCTGGTTATTGATGACGATATGCACTGTGCCACCAGTGCGGTAAGCCCGGGTCTGGGACATCTGGAAGGTCTCCATGACCACACCCTGCCCGGCAAAGGCCGCATCCCCATGCATGACAATCGGCATCACACTGTTGCCAACCTCATCATCGCGACGATCCTGACGGGCTCGGACAGAGCCTTCCACTACCGGAGAGACAATTTCCAAATGGGACGGGTTAAAGGCCAACGCCAGGTGCACTTCGCCGCCACTGGTCATGACGTTCGAGGAGAAACCCTGATGGTATTTGACGTCAGCAGAGCCCTGATAGCGGGCCTTGCCCTCAAACTCGTCGAACAGCTCACCGGGATTTTTACCCAGTATATTGACCAGTACGTTCAGGCGGCCCCGGTGGGCCATGCCAATCACGATCTCTTTAGTTCCGTAGGCGCCACCGCGCTGAATCATGGCGTCCATCATCGGAATCAGGCTTTCACCGCCTTCCAGACCGAAACGCTTGGTGCCGGGAAATTTTGAACCGAGCGATTTTTCCAGGCCTTCAGCAGCCGTTAGTCGCTCCAGCAAGTGGCGCTTTACATCTGATCCATACTCTGGCCGAGAACGTACACTCTCCATACGCTGTTGAATCCACTGGCGCTCTTCCGTGTTCACAATATGCATGAACTCGGCGCCAACGGTACCGCAGTAGGTACGTTCCAGTGCTTCGTGAATCTCACCAAGCGTTGCCTGATCTTTGCCTATATACAAGCTGCCGGTTTGAAAAACCGTATCTCGATCGGCATCGCTAAGCTGATGATAGTGAAGATCTAGGTCTGCTACCGGCGCTCGCTCCCAGAGGTTCAACGGATCGAGCTTGGCTTTCTGGTGGCCTCGCTGGCGATAGGCGCTGACCAACTGGATAACGCGGACCTGCTTGCGCTCGTGATCAGACACAGGGCTGGCTGCAGCGGCTGAGGGACGAACCTTAACCTTGGCCAGATTGGCGAAATGCTCGCGTACCGGAGAATGCGGAATGTCACGGACGACCTGCTCGGTAACGCGCGGGAGTTGTTCAAAATAGCTGCGCCAAACCTCCGGCACGGCATTGGGGTCTGTGAGGAATGTTTCGTACATCTGTTCGACGTACTCGGCATTGCCACCCGAGATATGGGAACTGCTCCAAAGCAACTCCATCGAGCTTTTTTGCATGGATTTTCACCTGCTTCAAACGCGGTATCCGCTTTGAACCGCTTCGCGCAACGCCAACCGCTCTCCCCCGATAAACGGTCCTGGCCATCACGAGAACCGACTGCATCATACAGATAACCGCAAGGGTTATTCGGTTCCTCTTTTCTATTGTAGACGTACTGCGCTTGCTTGACTTACCTCTGCCAAGACAGGCGTTCCGGCCCAGCTACAAGAGTGGCAGCCTGGGCCGAAATTTCAAGTATTACAATAAAATACCTGAAAAAGTTCACTGCTAAATCAAGTCGCGTTAGTCAGCAGCATATTGCGAATGTGGCCAATGGCCTTAGTCGGGTTCAGGCCCTTGGGACATACATTCACACAGTTCTGAATACCGTGGCAGCGAAACACACTGAACGGGTCATCCAGGTTGGCCAAGCGCTCTTGCTGGGCCGTATCGCGGCTGTCGGCCAGGAATCGGTAGGCCTGCAACAGCCCAGCCGGGCCGATAAAGCGATCCGGATTCCACCAGAACGAAGGGCAGGACGTGGAACAGCAGGCGCACAGAATGCACTCATACAGACCGTCCAGCTTGGCGCGCTCTTCGGGTGACTGCAGTCGCTCGATCGCCGGTGCCGGAGTATCGTTGATCAGGTAAGGCTTCACCTTCTCATACTGTTTGTAGAACAGCGCCATATCCACCACAAGGTCGCGGATAACCGGCAGGCCGGGTAGCGGACGCAAAATCAGCTTGTTACCGCCCTTCATGGCTTCAGACAGCGGCATGATACAGGCCAGACCGTTCTTGCCGTTGATATTCATGCCGTCGGAGCCACACACACCTTCACGGCAGGAGCGGCGATAACCCAAGCTCGGGTCCTGAGCTTTCAGCAGTTCCAGAACATCCAGCACCATCAGGTCTTTACCACCGGTATCGACCTCAACGTCCTGCATGTAGGGCTCTTGATCAACTTCCGGGTTGTAGCGATACAGACTTACTTGCAACATTCTTTGATCTCCCCGACTTAATAAGTACGTGTTTTCGGTTCAAACGCTTCGCGGGTTTTCGGCGCGAAGTTTACAGCGCGTTTACCCACACGTTTTTCACCGGGGAAGTACATGGAGTGGCACAGCCAGTTTTCGTCGTCGCGCTCGGTGTAGTCTTCGCGAGCATGGGCTCCGCGGCTTTCCTTGCGCGCTTCAGCCGCAACCGCAGTCGCCTCAGCCACTTCAAACAGGTTGTGCAGCTCCAGCGCTTCAATACGGGCAGTATTGAAGGCCATGCTTTTGTCTTCGAGATGCGCATTGTTGATGCGCTCACGCAGTTCGGCCAGCTTCTTGATACCTTCCTGCATGAATTTCTCATTGCGGAATACACCGAAGTGATTCTGCATGGTGTTCTGCAGCTCTTTGCGCAGCGCGGCAACGCTTTCACCACCGGTGGTGTTGTCTAGCGCATGAATACGAGAGGCCGCAGCTTCAACGTCGCTGTCGGTGGCATCGCGCATTTCCACACCTTCGCGCAGAGTTTTCTCAATGTGCAGACCAGAGGCGCGACCAAATACAACCAGATCGAGCAGCGAGTTGCCGCCGAGGCGGTTGGCACCGTGGACAGATACGCAGGCAACCTCACCACAGGCGTACAGGCCAGGAATAACCTGCTCTTCGCCATTGGAATCCAGGGTCAGGGCCTGACCGTGAATATTAGTCGGGATACCACCCATCATGTAGTGACAGGTCGGCACAACCGGGATCGGCTCTTTCACCGGATCGGCGTGGGCAAAGGTTCGGCTCAACTCGCAGATACCGGGCAGACGGCTCTCGAGAACCTCTTCACCCAGATGATCCAGCTTCAGGTATACGTGATCGCCTTCAGGGCCACAGCCGCGGCCATCGAGGATTTCCAGAACCATGGAGCGGGCAACAACGTCACGCCCAGCAAGGTCTTTGGCGTTGGGCGCATAGCGCTCCATGAAACGCTCGCCGTCCTTGTTTACCAGATAGCCGCCTTCACCGCGACAGCCTTCGGTAACCAGAACGCCGGCGCCGGCAATACCGGTCGGGTGGAACTGCCACATCTCGATATCCTGTACCGGGAAGCCGGCGCGCAGCGCCATACCGATACCGTCACCGGTGTTGATGTGAGCGTTAGTAGTAGAGGCGTAGATACGGCCCGCACCACCTGTGGCAAATACGGTGGCTTTCGATTTCACGTAAACCACTTCGCCGGTTTCAATACAGATGGCGATAACACCGACAACCGCACCGTCCTGATTTTTGACGATGTCGGTGGCGTACCACTCATTAAAGAAGACCGTGTTGTTCTTCAGGTTGCCCTGATACAGCGTATGCAGCAGTGCGTGACCGGTACGGTCGGCCGCAGCACAGGTTCGGGCAGCCTGACCGCCTTCACCGAAATTCTTGGACTGACCACCGAAAGGACGCTGGTAAATACGGCCTTCTTCGGTACGGGAAAACGGCAGACCCATGTGATCCAGCTCAAACACCGCTTCCGGGCCAACGCTACACATATATTCAATCGCGTCCTGGTCACCGATGTAGTCGGAGCCCTTGACGGTGTCGTACATGTGCCATTCCCACTGATCGTTCGGATCGTTGCTGGCAATCGCACAGGTGATGCCGCCCTGGGCGGATACCGTGTGAGAACGAGTAGGGAAAACTTTAGAGATAACCGCAGTCTTGTAACCGGACTGGGCCAATTGCAGGGCCGCGCGCATACCGGCGCCGCCGCCACCGACGATAACACCGTCGAAAGAAATGGTTCGAATCTTACTCATTGATCAGCTCCACAGAATCCGCAAACCCCAGATGAGGTAGGTAAACAGCACCACCGCGCACAGCGCTTGAAAGGCCAGGCGAATCACGGTGCCCTTAGTACCCATCAAACGTTCGGTGAAGTAGTCTGTGGAAATGGACCACATACCAATCCAACCGTGCGCAACCAGTGACAGCAGAGCTGCCGTGGTCAGTACCTGCATGCAGATACCATCAAAAAAGGCCTTCCAGCTCTCATAGGTCAACTCGCCGCCAAACCCCAGTTTGCACACCATCACCAATGCGAAGACCAGCAGAATAACGCCGCTGACGCGCTGAACCAGCCAATCGGACAGGCCGCTACGGCCAAAACTTGTCACTGCCTTTACCATACCCACAACCCCGCAATAACAATCAGTACCGCAGAAACGACAAACACGAGTTGGGCGCCACGGATACCGCCTTCCATCGTCTCGCCGATACCGGCATCCATGACCAGATGCTTAACACCCGCCACAGAGTGGTAAATGATGCCTGCCAGAGTGCCCCACACCAGCAGCTTGCCAATGAAGGAGTTCAGACACTCCTGTGCGGCGGCAAAGCCTTCGGGCCCACTCAGGCTCTGCCCCAGCAGAGCAAAGAGGATGGCAACGGCGAAGAATATAAAGGCACCACTTGCACGGTGCAGGATGGAAGCAATCGCGGTAATTGGCAGCGCAATCGTCCCTATATCAAGGTTTACGGGTCGTTTATCTTTCACGGTAATGTCACACTTTTTCTGGCCCGACTTGCGCAGGCGATTAAAAGGATGTGGAGCAAGGCTTCCACTCGATACGACCCGAAGGCCGAACTGGAGCACGGCGAACTATATACAGTCAAAACACTATATATAGTATGAATACCCTGCATAGCGGAAACGCCGCGCATTATAGGACCATCATCGGGCAATTACAAACCAACTTCCATCGCACCGGGCCCGTGCAAAAAAATGAGATTTCAAGTGCTTAGGCGATAATTTGCACCAGAAAGCAGCAATTCATTGCTCACATTCTGCCCCCGCGCTGCATTTGCATGCAGAAAGTGAAAAGAAAAGCAGAAACGCTTAATTATTAACCGGTTTTAGCCCTCGCTAACGACAAATCGCCAAAGTATGCAACGTTGACAAAACTATTCGAGGCTCTATATTTGTCGCTCCGGTTAAAGGACGTTCAAAAGACATTACCCTACAGGAGCTCGTCGTAATGAGTGACAAGAAAGCCAGTCTGACGATAGATGGCAAAACCATCGACCTGAATGTGCACTCAGGTACTATCGGTCCAGACGTAATCGAAGTAAGTGCGTTGACGGGCGAAGGCTACTTCACCTATGACCCAGGCTTCGTCTCCACCGCAGCCTGCGAGTCCAAAATCACTTACATCGATGGTGGCAAAGGGGTGCTGTTGCACCGCGGTTATCCTATTGAGCAACTGGCGGAGGAATCCGACTTCCTGGAAACCTGCTACCTGCTGCTGTACGGAGAACTACCGAACAAGCAGGAAAAAGAAGCCTTTAACAGCACCGTGCGCCGCCACACCATGGTCAACGACCAGATGAGCACCTTTTTCAAAGGTTTCCGCCGCGATGCACACCCGATGGCCATCATGTGCGGCGTCGTGGGCGCCCTATCCGCCTTCTACCACGATTCTCTGGATATCTCTGACGAAGAGCATCGCGAAATCTCGGCTATTCGTCTGATGGCGAAAATGCCTACCCTGGCGGCCATGACCTACAAATACACCATCGGTCAGCCCTTCATGTACCCGCGCAACGATCTCAGCTATTCCGAGAACTTCCTGTACATGATGTTCGGCAACCCTTGCGAAGAGTACAAGGTGAACCCGATCCTGGCCAAAGCCATGGACACTATTTTCCTGCTGCACGCCGACCACGAGCAGAACGCCTCAACGTCCACTGTGCGCCTTGCAGGCTCTACCGGGGCCAACCCCTTCGCCTGTATTTCCGCAGGCATTGCAGCCCTTTGGGGGCCGTCTCACGGCGGCGCCAACGAGGCCGTACTGGAAATGCTGAATGAAATCGGCGATGAGTCGCGCGTTGATGAGTGCGTGGCCCGCGCCAAGGACAAAAATGACCCCTTCCGCCTGATGGGCTTTGGTCACCGCGTCTACAAGAACTTCGACCCGCGCGCTCGCGTCATGAAGAAGGTTGCCGACGAGGTACTGGGCGAACTGGGTATCGACGATCCCCTGCTGAAAATCGCCACCCGCCTGGAGAAAATCGCGCTGGAAGACGACTACTTCATCGAGAAGAAGCTCTACCCCAACGTGGACTTCTACTCAGGCATCATTCTGAAGGCGCTGGGCATTCCGACCTCCATGTTCACCGTTATCTTTGCCCTGGGCCGCACCCCCGGCTGGATCGCGCACTGGAACGAAATGCACAAGGACAACTCCCGCATTGGTCGTCCACGCCAGCTCTATACTGGCCCGGCTCAGCGTGACTTTGTCCCTGTGGAGAAACGCTGAACCAGCCTCTTCTACGCAATAAAAAGGCCGCTTTTGCGGCCTTTTTTGTGTCTCAACAGCAGCTAGCGCTAGACATGTGCCTCACTCATATCCGGAACGAACATATCCATACCATCCGGACAGGAGACGCAGCCCTCGTCCCAGAACGCCCGGGCCGATTTGATCCTGCCCGCGTCGTTCAACACAAAGTGGTCAGTCACGAGAAGGTTTAAACCTTTGTTTTCTGAAGGCACTCGCACCTGCATGGTAAACCGCAGGATGCCTTCGTTGCCGCAGACGATAACCTGCTCGGGTACGGGTGTCAGTGTGCGACTTGCGTCCTGAGGATAGGCAAAAGCCCAGAATTTCTCGAGCCCCTCATGCCCCACAAAAGCCGGTGTTCCCACCGGGTCTTCCCAACTGCAATCTTCGGCAAAAATGGACAGCAACAAGGCCTTGTCGCCTGTTTTCCAGGCTTGTACGTACTGGTCTATGACAGCTCTGACTTGATCTGGTGTAGCAGGCATGGCGGGCTCCATTATAATTCAGCGAACTTGAATCCAGGTTGCAAGCAACACCGAAAAGTCTACGCCGACTGCGGCCCTTCGCGCCTAGCCCAAACTGGTGAGTTTCAGGCCGATGCAATCAGATCGTCAGCGGCGTTCTTGGCGAGATTTTTACGCCCCCCGGAGCGCTCGTACTTCTGCGCAGGGGTATTGATTACATCCAGCAGTGCCCCCGCCGCCCGGGCGGTGTGCTCGCGCTCTTCAGGGACCGGTTCATACAGCGTGGTGCGTTGTCGCGGCTGGCGCTGCATGGCGCGTATGAGGGCATCCATTTGCTGCGGTGAGGTTTCCTGACCGTGAGTCGCACCGGCCGCCCGGGTGATGGTTTCGTTCATCAGGGTACCGCCCACATCGTTGACACCTGCATTCAGGCAGGCTTCGACGCCGTTGTGGCCCAGCTTCACCCACGAGGCCTGAATATTATTTATCAGACCGTTCAACACCAGCCGGGCAACGGCATGCATCAGCACTGACTCCCGGAAGGTCGGCCCCTTACGCGCCTTGCCTTTGAGATAAACCGGCGCCTCAGAGGCGACAAAGGGCAAGGGAACAAACTCGGTAAACCCGCCGCTCCGCGCCTGCAGATCGCGCACCCGCAACAGATGGCGAGCCCAGTGCTCCAAGCGGTCGACATGACCGAACATGATGGTCGCCGTCGTGCGCAGGCCAATGCGGTGCGCTGTTTCCATGACCTCAAGCCACTGCTGGGTATTGATCTTGTCAGGGCAGATTTGGGCACGGACTTCGTCGTCCAGAATTTCCGCGGCGGTGCCGGGCAAGGTATTCAAGCCCGCCTCTTTCAGTTGCTGCAGGAAAGGTTCAATACCCTGCCCCAGAGTCGCCGCTCCCTGCCACACTTCCAGGGGAGAAAACGCATGAATATGCATATCCGGCGTGGCGCTGCGCACCGTAGCCAAAATATCCAGATAGGTCTGGCCGGTATATTCCGGGTGAATGCCGCCCTGCATACACACCTCGGTCGCACCTCGCGACCAAGCCTCAGTACAGCGACGGGCAATTTCTTCGGGGCTCAAATCGTAGGGTCTGCCGCGCAGGTTTTCGCTCAGCTTACCTTTGGAAAAAGCGCAGAACTGACATTTGAAATAGCAGATATTCGTGTAGTTGATATTGCGGTTAACCACATAACTGACGCTGTCGCCGCAAAGCTTTTCTCGCAGGGTATTGGCCGCCTTCGTGACCGCCGCAAAGTCCGGCCCCCGGCTTTGAAACAGGCGCACCACCTCGGATTCAGAGAGCGCTTCTCCGGTGCTTGCGCGGTTCAGAATATCGCGAATATCAGCCGACACATCCATATCCCTGACTGTCTCGCCCAGCCAGCGAACATCATCCTGCGGAAGCTCTGCGTGCTGTCCGGTCAGCCAGCTATCGGTGCGCGGAAAGCCTTCCGTGTCGATGATGTCCAGCACGCGCTCGTGCATAGCGGAATCCAACCACTGGTTGAAATCGATGGCGTAGGCGGGATAAATCGTCAGTCGCTCCTGCAGGTGCTTCCCTGCAATTGCGGTTTCTCGCGCCAGCTCTTCCAGATGAGGCCAGGGCGCTTCCGGGTTGACGAAATCCGGCGTCAGCGGGGATACACCACCCCAGTCGTTAATGCCCGCCGCAACGATTTTCTCAAGCACGCCAGGACTCAGATTCGGCGGCGCCTGAATGCTCATCTCCGGCCCGAAGACCAGGCGGCAGACGGCAATTGTCCACAACAGCTCATTCAGATCCGGCTCGGGGGCTGCAGCCATTTTGGTATCGGGTTTGGCGCGGAAATTCTGAACGATAATTTCCTGCAGATGACCAAACTCCTCGTGCAGTTCACGCAGCGCCAACAGGGACTCAAGGCGCTCGCGCCGGGTTTCACCAATACCGATGAGAATACCGGAGGTGAAGGGAACCCTCGCCTCACCCGCCAGACGCATGGTCTCCAGACGCACGGCCGGCTCTTTGTCCGGCGAGCCGTAGTGTGGCATACCCTTTTCGCTGAGGCGTTCTGCGGCCGATTCCAGCATGATACCCATGGATGCCGATACCGGGCGCAACATGGCGATCTCGTCGGCTGTCATACAACCGGCATTGATGTGGGGCAGCAAGCTGGTTTCTTCCAGAATGCGTTTGGCTACGTGGGTGACGTATTCCAGAGTGGTCGCAAAACCCATTTGGGCCAGTGCCTCGCGGGCAGCCTTGTAGCGCAGCTCAGGCTTTTCACCCAGTGTCAGCAACGCCTCCTTGCAGCCCATCTTCTCCGCTTCGCGCACGGAATCCAGTACCTGCTCCACCGACATGTAGGGCGAATCGATACGCTTGGGTGTTTTGGCAAAGGTGCAGTAGTGGCAAACATCACGGCAGAGATGGGTTAAGGGAATAAAGACCTTGCGAGAATAGGTGACCACATTGCGAAAACCGCTGTCGCGCAGTGAGCCCGCAAGAGACAGCAATTCGGCATCGTTTTCTCCGCCCATATCGGCGAGCGCAAGTACCTCTCCGTCAGTCAAACGGTTATGACAGCGTGCTTTAGCCGCAATGCTTTGCCACTCGCTCATGAATCTCTTACCACATCCGTTTTAATGAAAGCGCTGTTCGCTTCGCCAGCGGTCAGTGCTTTGATTCGTTGATCAAGTCCATTTTCACGCAGGTAATTCAGCGTTTTGGGCGCCCTGCTGCCCCAGTCTCGACCCAGCAGCTCCGCCAGATCGTCACCGTCGTCGATATCCCGGCTCAACCCCTGACGCTCCAGTATTTCCAGCGGAATGCCCTTGTCGAGCGCCTGAATGCGGTGGCGATGACAGGACTCCCGGCCATAATCAAAGGTCAGGCAGCCCGGCGGGCTTGCGATGATCACATTCGAGCCATCGCAATGCCGATCGGTCACCAGGGTTATCCGCGCCGCATCAGCCTGACGGTGTAGATCCAGCACCTGATTCCACTCGTCCACCGTTGCCAGTGGTAGATCGCCATGCACCACCATGGCCGAGGAAACCTGGCCGACCACCGACTGCATCGCTGCATTAATCACGGAATTCAGCCCCGGCGGCGCCAGCGCACGTTCGCTCCAGCAGTCAATCTGGTAGTGCTCAGCCAACAGCCCTGCCGCCGGATCATCGGACAGCAGAATGATCCGCTCCAGCGATTCGACCTTCGTCAGCCCATCCAGCACATCTTCGACCATGGCCTGAAACAGGCACCGGCGTTCAGAGGGACTGAGAAAGCCTGACAGGCGCTGCTTGGCCTGAACAAAATCTTTTAACGGAATAAATACCCACATGGTGAATCACACTAATCAAGCTGTCGGGCAAAGTCGAGAGCTTCACGGGCCAGTTGTACTTTACTGTCCAGATCGCTCATAAGGGTCGGCAGTACGCGGGTTGCCACAGCAATGGAGTCGGCAAGTTCGCAGTCCACACTATCGATCAGCAGGCCATCCAGGAGCTTGCCATACCACTGCGCAATGGCCTCCGCCGTCGCCGGCATATTCAGCTCCTGCATCATCTTCGCCGCTGGTCCCTTGATTGCCATACCGCCGACAATGGGCGATACCGCGACCACCGGGGCGCTACTGCTCTGCAAGGCCTCGCGCACACCCGGCAAACTCAGGATCGGATCAACCGACACGAACGGGTTGGATGGGCAGATGACAACGGCACTCAAATCCGGGGCCGCCAGCCATTCCATCAGTTGCGGCAGGGGCTTGGCAGACTCAATGCCCTCAAAGCGAAACCCGCTTACCGCCGGAGCGCACTGCTCACGCACGAAATATTCCTGAAAGGCCAGCTCGCCCTGCGCTGTCGACACCATGGTACTGACGCGATCATCGGTCATCGGCACCAAGGCGTGGCGCAAGCCAAGGGCCGCACACAATTCTTTGGTAACCTGCGACAGGGGCGCGCCTTCGCGCAAACGAACACTGCGCTGCAGATGGGTTGCCAGGTCGCGATCGCCCAGCCGAAACCAGTCGGCGCCGCCCAGCTGCTTCAGCGCATCCATCGCTTGCCAGCTTTCACCTGCAAGCCCCCAACCCCGCTCAGGGTCGTTGAGATCAGCCAGCGCGTACATCACCGAATCCAGATCCGGACTGATGGAGAGGCCTAGATGGGAGAAGTCATCACCGGTATTGGCAACAATCAGCAATTGCTCCGGTGCAAGGCATTCGACCAGCCCCCGCGCCAGTTTGGCACCACCTACGCCACCGGTCAGTGCCACTACTTTGCCATCGAAGTCCGTCATATCAGCGGAACATATCTTCGGATCTGGGACGGATCAGGGTTTCGCAGCCCTGCTCTGAGGGGCGTAACTCGGCACCGCGAATCAACACCACCGGGGCCCCCTCATCAGCCTGCCCCATCAAAAATGAGGCTGCAGCCGCCAACTCGTCTGCCACGCCAATCTGGGTGATTTCCAGCGGGCGGCCATATAAATCCGCATCGCCAATGCGGCTGACCAGCGCCTCAAAACCCGCACTGCCGAGGGCAAAACCGCAGGTGCCATTGCGCCAGGCGCGCCCGGCACTGTCATTAATCAGGATATTCAGATTTACGCCCAAGCGCTCACGCAGCGCATTGCGCAAGGCCCTCGACGAGGCGTTGGAATCCTTGGGCAACAATAGCACCCGCGGATTGTCAGGGTCAGAGTGAATATTTGAGGCATCAATACCGGCATTCGCGTGTACATAGCCTTCCCGGTGTTCGACGATGATCGCACCGGGTCGCTGGCGAACCACTTCGTTGGATTCGCGCAGGATCAATTCAACCTGACGAGGATCCTTGGCGGTTTCACTTGCCAGCTTCAGAGCAGCTTCAGAGGGCTCGACGTCATTAAAATAGGCGTAGCGATTCTCGGCCTTGGACACAATTTTCTGCGCGAGCGCCAGTACATCGCCATCCTGCAAACTCATGTCGGCCTGCTCGCAACAGCGAACAATCAACTCCGCAAGGTCATCGCCGGGCTCCACCAAGGGGAAGTCCGGCAAGACCGTCAGTGAAAGCGAGCTGCTCACTCAGCGAGGCCGGTCAGCTTAATACCCGCGTGGCACTGGTACTGCTTGTTGACGAAGATCAGTACCGAGGTCATAGCCTCCACAGCTGCAGCGTTGGCGATACTGCCTGCGTGAAAACCGCGCATGCCGGCGGCTTCGACCAGCTCTATGACCTGAGCGCGGGCATCTTTCTTGTCACCGCACACCAGCACATCGCAATCCAGACCCTTGCCTTCCTGCAGGTGATGCGCTGCCACATTCTGGAACGCGGAAACAACCTGGGTATCTTCACCCAGAAGTTGCTGGGCGATCTGACCAGCACTGCCCTGCTCGGGCAGTTGCACCCGTGCAACCTTGGGCGGCACCAGGGGTACCGTAACGTCGATCAGAATCTTGCCTTTCAATGCCGGCTTGACGAGCTCCAGTGTGCTGCTGTGGTGGGCAAAGGGAACCGTCATGGCAACGATGTCAGCTGCCTCGGCGGCCGCCAGATTCTCCATAGCCTCAACCGCAACCTGCGCCACACCGCGCTCGGCCATTACCTTTTGCAGGTCGGCAACTGCAGCTTCGGCCTTGTCCTGGGTTCGCGAACCAATAATGACCCGATAACCGGCCTCGGCCCAACGTCGCGCCAGTCCCGTCCCCAAGTCACCCGTGCCACCCAGAATTGCCAGTACCGGTTTTGAATCGCTCATTACTTTCTTCCTGTGTCATGTCAGAATTCTTGTCGTGGCCAAAGCCGCGCTGCATTCTCTCAAAAGGCTCGACGCCCATCCAGCACTCAAAGTGACGAGAAATTTAGCCAAATCAGGCATCAGGAGGGTAATGACCCCTTTCGCCAGCCAATATGCCCCGTTTGGACGATACAATCGCTTCGGGCGGCCGTTAGTCTTGCGGGCTTTTATGACAGCTGGGCAGCATGCGGCTCTCGGATCGCAGGTATTGCGACGCGGCTCCCGTATAATTATCAGCAGCAGATAGATCCACCATTCAAGGGGCTTGTATGGATAATCGACTCGACTATAGCGGCAAAGTGGTCATCGTAACCGGTGGCGGCAAGGGCGTTGGCAAGGGAATTTCAGAGCGCTTTCTAAGCTGCGGCGCGCATGTGGTGATCTGCGGTCGCTCCGAACCCGAGACTCTGCCCAGCGCCGGTGGTCGCAGCGCCCAGTTTCTTCCCTGTGACGTCAAAGACTTCGAGCAAATCCAGGCTTTCGTTAATCAGGTAGCCGAAGAGCATGGCCGTATCGATGTGCTGGTCAACAACGCCGGCGGCGCACCCTATGCCGATGCGGCTACCGCCTCGCCCCGCTTTTCCGAATCCATTATCAGGCTGAACCTGTTGGCGCCGCTCAATTTTGGCCAGTGTGTCAACGCGGTGATGCAGCAACAGGATAGCGGCGGCAGCATTATCAATATCGCCAGCGTATCAGCAGTCCGCCCCTCTCCGGGCACAGCTGCTTACGGTGCGGCAAAAGCCGGGCTGGTGAACCTGTGCACCTCGCTGGCGGTGGAATGGGCACCGAAAGTTCGCATAAACGCGATCATCGGCGGCCTGATCAGAACCGAGCAGTCTCACCTGCACTATGGCGATGAAGCAGGCATTGAGGCCGTTGGCGCCACCATTCCTCTGGGCCGAATGGCGGTACCGGAAGATATTGGTGATGCCTGCCTGTTTTTGGGGGGCGAAATGTCCGCTTATATCAGCGGCACCACCGTAACTGTGCACGGTGGCGGTGAAAAGCCCGCGTTTCTGGATGCAGCGAATGCGGATGGGTAGGTAGTGTTGGCGATGGCAACTATGTAGTCGGATGTCTGACGTCGGACGTTAAAAGCTCTCAGCTTCTCGCCGCTTAGCGGCGTCCGACGCCTACCTCTCAAACAGTTAGAATCTTCAGTGTGTTGGTGCACCCGCCCACCCCGACGTTGTCGCCATGAGTGAACAACACCGTATCTCCACTGTTAACCAGCCCCTTGTCCCGCAGATGAGCAACCACGCCCTCGATCAATTCATCTTTACTAAACTTTGACGTATCCAGGTAGACCGGGCTGACACCGCGGTAGAGACAAACCCGGTTGCAGGTGGTCTGGTGACTGCTCACGGAAAAGATCGGCAGCCCCGAACTGATGCGCGACATCAACAAGGGAGTCCGCCCGGACTCGGTCAGTGCAATCAGGGCTTTCACCCCTTGCAGGTGGTTGGCTGAATACATCGCACCCATCGCAACCGCTTCTTCAGCGCTGGTAAATTCGCGGTCCATCCGGTGGCCCGACCGGCGAATGGTCGGCGACTGCTCCGCCCCCACACAGGTGCTGGCCATGGCTTCAACCGTCTCGACCGGATACTCTCCCGCCGCCGTTTCCGCCGACAGCATGACCGCATCGGTGCCATCAAGCACCGCATTGGCCACATCAAACACTTCCGCGCGGGTCGGCATGGGGTTGGAGATCATCGATTCCATCATTTGTGTGGCAGTGATGACCACACGGTTTAACTGCCGGGCACGCTTGATCATATGTTTCTGGTAGGCAATCAGGTTGGCATCACCAATCTCAACGCCCAGATCCCCTCGCGCAACCATAATGCCGTCACAGGCTTCGATAATCGCATCAAGCGTGGCGTGGTCGGCCACCGCCTCGGCGCGCTCTACCTTGCCGATCACTTCGGCAATACAGCCAGCCTTGTTCAACTCACTGCGGGCGTACTCAATATCCGCCGCACTGCTGGGAAAAGAGATGGCTACGTAATCCAGTGCCAGCTCTGCCGCCACTTTAACGTCTTCCAGATCCTTGGTAGTCAGCGCCGGTGCCGACAGACCACCGCCGAGTTTGTTGATGCCCTTGCGCGACTTCAGGTTACCGGCACTCTCCGATCGCGTATGAACTTGAGAGCCGTCAACCGACTCCACAATCAACCGAAACCGGCCATCATCCAACAGCAGGGTGTCGCCTGCAGTGACACTACTTGTCAGAGGCTCGTAATCGACACCTACGTGGCTGGCATCGCCATCGCCGTCTGCCATGGCGGTGTCGAGAATCAAGGTCTGCCCTTTTTTCAGTTCAATGCTGTCGCCGGGCAATTTCCGCAAGCGAATTTTTGGGCCCTGTAAATCACCCAGCAGGGCAACGTGTTGCCCTGCCTGCGCCGCCAGATCACGAATCAGGTAAGCGCGCTGGCGCTGTTCATCGGCCTGGCCGTGGGAAAAGTTCAGCCGGAATACATTAACGCCCGCGCGAATCAGTGCCTGAAGAATCTCAGGGCTGTCTGACGCCGGGCCCACGGTGGCAACTATCTTGGTTCTGCGCATAAAGCCTTCAATTTCACTCTTGGAATTAAATGTCGCTCCATTATCACTGAGTTTCCGTTAAAAATCAGTGGCATTAACTGTATAGCTCGCCAAATGGGTGATTCAATCGCCCCGCCGCAATTGCTATGCTGCCCTCCAGCTTACGGAGGCGCCATGAAAAAACCACGTTCACCGGCATCACTTGCCTGCCTTGCGCTGATTTATGTTCTGCTCAGCGGCTGCTGGGCCAACAATAACCCCGAACCCCTGCCCGACGTCGCGGATACCGACTGGCCCGCCTATGGGGGCAGCGGCACTGATCGCTTCAGTCCACTCAGCGAAATCAACGTCGACACAGTTAAAGAGCTGGAGATTGCCTGGCGGCATGATTCCGGCGATGTCAGTACGGGTGAAGGCGAATGGTCCTTTACCAGCCTTCAGGTCACACCTATCGCCGTCAATAATGCGCTCTACTATTGCACGCCTTTTGGCCGGGTATTCGCCCTCGATCCGCAGACCGGAGAAGAGCGCTGGGTGTTTGACCCACAAATCAAAAACACCTCGGGCGGATATTATCCGGCTCTTTGCCGGGGCGTCAGTTACTGGGAAGGCTCAAGTCAGGGTAGCTGCAGCAAACGCATCGTCTACGGCACACGCGACGCCGAATTGATCGCACTGGATGCCGATACCGGCCTGCCCTGTCAGGACTTTGGCGACAGCGGTCGAGTCGCCCTGCGCGAACAACTCTCCGAACACGACAGCTGGGAGTACTACCCCACCTCACCGCCGGTCATTGTGGATGACAAAGCCGTGATCGGGGCGCTGGTGGTCGACAACCTGCGCACGGACGCTCCATCAGGCGTCGTCAGAGCGTTTGACATCCGCAGCGGCAAACTGGCCTGGGCATGGGACCCCGTTAGCGAAGATTACAAAGCCCGTCACCGGGATGAAAACGGCAACACCCGCTACCATCAGGGTTCTCCGAACGTCTGGGCGCCTATGTCCGTGGACCGCAAGTTAAACCTGGTGCTGGTGCCTACCGGCAACCCCTCCCCAGACCTCTACGGCGGTGAACGCGACGGTATCGATGAATACGGCTCATCCGTGGTTGCATTGGACGCCAGTACCGGCAGCTATCGCTGGCACTTTCAGACAGTCCATCACGATGTCTGGGATTTTGACGTGGCTGCCCAGCCTACCCTGTTTCAGATACCCGGCGTCGGACAGGGACGCCCGGCCATTGCTCAGGGCACAAAAACCGGCATGGTTTTTCTGCTGGATAGGGAAACCGGTAAACCGCTGTACCCGGTAGAAGAAAAGCCGGTACCGCAAAACGGTGTGCCCGGCGAAAAACTCTCTCCTACCCAACCCTTTACAACCCACCCCAAGCCACTGCACTTCACCGGCGTTTTGGATGAAGACAATGTTGAGGGACTGTTTGGCTTTGGCAAGCGCGCCTGCCAGAAGCTGATCCGCCAGTATCGCTCCGAGGGCATCTTTACCCCGCCCTCACTGGAAGGCTCAGTGCTCTACCCGGCCAATATCGGCGGCATCAACTGGGGTAGTGTCGCGATAAATCCTGAAGCCGGCCTGATGTTCGTCAACCAGATGCATTTTGCCACCGTGGTCAAACTTATTCCGCGCGACGAATACGATGCCGAGCCCCGGGACGGCGTGTACCCCCTGGAATACTTTCCGATGAAAGGCACCGCTTACGGCGCACTGCGCACGCCGCTGGTATCGAACTGGGGAACGCCCTGTGTGCCGAAACCCTGGGGCAGTTTTACCGCCGTCGACCTCAAAACCGGTGACATAAAATGGCAGGTGCCTTTAGGCACCACCCGCGATCTGGCGCCTTTTCCGTTCTGGTTCAATACCGGGGTACCCAATGCGGGCGGCTCCCTGGCCACCGCTGGCGGGCTGGTTTTTATCGGCGCGACAACCGACCGTTACCTCCGCGCCTTTGATCAACACACCGGCGACGAAGTCTGGCGACAACGCCTGCCCTTTACCGCCAACGCCACTCCCATGACCTACAGTATTGGCGGTCGCCAATATCTGGTGGTGGCAGCCGGTGGCCACGGCTGGTCTGAACCCGGCGATGCGCTGATTGCTTTCGCCCTGCCCGATTAAAACGGAGTTCCCATGGCCAAAGTCTATGCCCTGGAGGGCGTTATTCCGGTAGTTCACCCGAGCAGTTTTGTACATCCGGACGCAGTACTGATTGGCGATGTCCGCGTCGGCGCCAACTGTTTTATCGGGCCCTTTGCCTGTTTACGCGGTGACTTTGGGATTGTCGAAGTACACGATGGCGCCAATGTGCAGGATCATTGTATGTTGCACTCCTTCCCCGATAAAAAAGTTATCGTGGAAAGCTACGGACACATCGGCCACGGCGCGGTGCTGCACGGCTGCACCGTCAAACGCAATGCACTGGTGGGCATCAACGCCACGGTCATGGATGATGTCATTGTCGGAGAGGAATCCTTTGTCGGCGGCAATGCCTTTGTCAAAGCGGGTTTCGTCATACCGCCACGCACGCTGGTCTCCGGCGTGCCGGCACGCATCATCCGCGAACTGTCAGACAAAGAGGTCAACTGGAAAACCCACGGCACGGAACAATATCAGCATCTGGCCGAGCGCTACTTCGACAGCTTTGAAGCCGCAGACGCACTGCCGGAACTCGAAGCAAACAGGCCGCGACTGCAGTGCGACAAAACTACGTCGATGGCATTGCACGAACTGAAAAAACAGCGTGATTAGCGCTTACCAAGAGGCAGACCACTAATGGATATGGATGAATCCCTCAACGTATTTGGCGAAACCCTGCTGCCCTGCAGTGAAGACCCATTGACCGGATTCTTTCGCGACGGCTGCTGCAATACGCGCGACGATGATATTGGCTCGCATACGGTGTGCGTAGAAGTCACTCAGGACTTTCTGGAGTATTCGCGGTTTCGCGGCAATGACCTGTCCACCCCCCACCCGGAATTCGGCTTCCCCGGTCTGCAGCCCGGCGACCGCTGGTGCCTGTGCGCCGCCCGCTGGCTGGAGGCCTACCAACAGGAGATGGCACCCCGCGTTTTCCTGCGACGCACCCACTTAAAGGCGCTGGACACCATACCACTTGGCGTTTTGAAGTCCTTTGCGGTGGACTTGAATTAGGATCATCCCATGCGTCACGGTGCGTGCCAAAGACTGATCCCCATCCCGTCCACATAGATTCGGCGACTGGTCTCACCGTTACTCAGTACAAACTTCCGAAAGGCTTCGCCGTCACCTGACGCCAAAAATCGCGGTGACAACAGAGCTACACCCTGCCCCGAATCTTTAAAGGTATGGGCGATCACAAGCCGGTCTTTCAACTTTGGTGAGAGCCGCTGGATAGCTACCGGAGCACTGGATAGCGCATCAATTTCGCCTTCCAACAAGGCCAGCGTTGCGGCAATGTGATTGCGAAATGGCGCTGTGATTGCTCCGCCGGGAATAACAGACTGGAACTCCACATCAGCCGCCCTGATACCCGGCACAATGCCAACCCGGCGAATATCAGCCAAGGACTGCCCGGCGCGGGTGTACAGATGAATCGGCTGAACCGTATAGGCCACCCTAAGATAACCACACTCCTGCTCGATACGCTGCATGGCCGCGCTATAGCTGCCCATGATCACGTCGTAGTCTTGATGCTGGCAGCGCTGACGCAGCGCATTAAAATCATTACTGTAAAAGGTCTTGTAGCTTCGGCCTGTGCTGGAAAAAGCTTCGTCAAAGAAAGGCTTGAAATGGGTGTGTGTTTGGCGGGAGCCAAAAATCGATTGTATCCAGAGCTGCACGGGCTCGCTGGCATAAACAAAGGGCCCCTGGGCCAGCAGAAAAAGCACCAAAGCCGACCAAAGACACCGTTTAATGCGCTTCCATTTGCTATGTGACAACGTCAATGTCGTCCAGCTCCTGCCAGATGCGTGACATAAAAGTATAGTCGGCCTGAGATATCTGAATATACTGGTTAACCGAAACAACCGTAAAAAGTCAGCAAATGGAGTCAAAAAGCCGTTTCAGCCGGTTTCTCTCGAATTACGCAGTTGTCTTGCCGGCGGCGGCGCACCGATATGAGCCTCGCGACGCTGCCGGGCCAGCTCAACCTGCTTCTGGCGTTCGCGGAAACGCGCTTTCTGGTCCTCGGTCAGCTCGTCAAAGCAGTGTGGACAGGCAACCCCTTTTTCATAGAATTCGCTTTGTTTGTCTTCATCGCTAATCGGTCGGCGACAGCCGTGGCACTGATCGAAGCTGCCTGCCGTCAGGTCGTGTTTTACCGTCACCCGGTTGTCGAACACAAAGCACTCACCCTGCCACAGACTCTGCTCCTGTGGGACTTCCTCAAGGTATTTCAGGATACCGCCTTCCAGGTGGTAAACCTCTTCAAAACCCTGCTGTTTCATATACGAGGAGGCTTTTTCGCAGCGAATGCCGCCGGTGCAGAACATGGCCACTTTCTTGTGCCTGGCGGGGTCCACGTTCTGCTTTACGTAGTCGGGAAACTCCCGAAAGGTTTTGGTGTGGGGGTCCACCGCGCCCTTGAAGGTGCCTATCTCGACCTCATAATCGTTTCGGGTATCGATCAGCAGAACGTCCGGGTCTGAAATCAGCGCATTCCAGTCTGTAGGCTTAACATAGGTACCCACTACCTCGTTCGGGTCGACATCGCTGACGCCCATGGTCACGATTTCTTTCTTGAGCTTGACCTTCATTCGGTAGAAGGGCTGGGCTTCGTCGTAGGACTCTTTCCAGGACAAATCGGCAAGGCGCTCATCCGCACGCAACCAGGCAATCACGGCATCAATCCCCGCACGACTGCCGGCGATGGTGCCATTGATACCCTCGTGGGCCAGCAGCAGCGTACCCTTTACTCCCTGCTCCTGACACACCGCCAGCAGAGGTTCGCGCAGGGCTTCGAAATCGTCCAGCGTTACAAAGCGATACAGCGCCGCAACGACAATCTTCTCACTCACTGCGAACCGCCCTCACGCTTGCTGCCACCCAGACAGTCCGGTGAATCCGGCGACTGCTCCGCTCTTGCCTGCCACTCTTCCGGCGAATAGGTATGCAGAGCCAGAGCGTGTACCGGGCCGGCCAGTTCTTCCTGCAGCACGCCGTAAACCGCCTGATGACGGGCGACCTTGCGCATGCCGCTGAACTGATCGGCCACCGCAACCACCTTGAAGTGGGTTTCGGAATTGGGCGGCACCGAGTGCATATGGCTCTCATTGACCACCTCCAGATGGCTGGGAGACAGTGCCTGAGCCAGTTTTTGCTCGATGGTCTGTTGTACTTGCATAACTCTCTACAGCTTGAAAAATGGCACGCCATTATACCGATCGGGCGGAAAGGTCGCGATGTTTAACATTTTATTAACTCACTGGCCGCTCGGACAGTGAAATGATTAACTGCACCCTTTACCCAGAGAAGCCTAGAAATCATGCGTCTGTTTTTTGGAATTGCCCTGTCACTGCTTGCCCTGCCCGGCCTCTCGGCGCCGGTGAGCCCGGAACGCCTGCTGGCTGCCGATAGCGATGAAAACAACTGGCTCAGTCACGGCAGGAGTTATAAAGAACAGCGTTTTTCTCCCCTGAAGCAGATTCGCGACGACAACGCGAACCAGCTGGGACTGGCTTGGTATTTCGAAACAGATACCCACCTTGGACTGGAAACTACACCCCTGGTTATCGACGGCATCATGTACTTTACCGGCGCCTGGAGCATGGCTTACGCCATCGACGCCAAAACCGGTGAGATGCTCTGGAAATTTGATCCGGAAGTTCCCCGGGAAAAGAGCATTACCGCCTGCTGCGGCGTGGTGAACCGGGGCCTGGCCGCCTGGGAGGACACACTTTTTCTCGGCACAGTCGATGGACGCTTGATTGCAATCGACCAAGCGACTGGTAAACGCCTCTGGTCGGCACAGACCACCGACCCGAAACAGGCCTACTCCATTACCGGCGCCCCCCGAGTGGCCAAAGGGCTGGTGTTTATCGGTAACGGTGGCAGCGAGTTTGGTACCCGCGGCTATGTCAGCGCCTACGATGCGGATACCGGTGAGATGCGCTGGCGCTGGTACACCATTCCCGGCAACCCCGCCGACGGATTTGAAAACGCCGCGATGGAAGAGGCCGCGAAAACCTGGAACGGCCAGTGGTGGCAGTACGGCGGTGGCGGCACGGTCTGGGACGCCATCGTCTATGACCCGGAGCTGGATCAGCTCTATATCGGTGTCGGCAACGGCGCGCCTCACAACCGCCGTATTCGCAGCCCCGGCGGCGGTGACAACCTCTACCTCAGCTCTGTGGTCGCACTCGATCCCGATACCGGCCATTATATCTGGCACTATCAGGAAGTACCGGCGGACAATTGGGACTACACCGCCTCCCAGCAAATCACGCTGGCAGAGATTGAGTGGCAGGGTGAGACCCGCAAAGTCATTGTCCACGCCCCGAAAGCGGGATTCGTCTACCTGATCGAACGACAATCAGGTGAGCTGCTGTCCGCCGAACCCTTTACCACCGTTACCTGGGCCAGCCACTACGATATGACCACCGGTCGCCCGGTCGAAAACAAAGGTCAGGACTACGACGGCAAGCCCGCCATGGTTTACCCCTCCGCAATTGGCGGTCACAACTGGCAACCCATGGCCTACAACCCCAATACCCGGATGCTGTATATCCCGGAGCTGGA
This sequence comes from Litorivivens sp., assembly GCF_041624475.1. Taxonomy (GTDB): domain Bacteria; phylum Pseudomonadota; class Gammaproteobacteria; order Pseudomonadales; family Spongiibacteraceae; genus Litorivivens. The sequence continues at coordinate 102,156 of NZ_JBFJUX010000002.1, read as the reverse complement.
TATGGGCATGCTGTTCGACGAGATAAAAGCGCCTGACTACAAGCACCTGAAACGCCACTTCAACACCGGCTACAAGCTCAGCCAGGACGCCATGGCGCAGCCGATGACCCAGGGCATTCTCAAGCACTTCCCGAAATCCCACTTACTGGCCTGGGATGTGGAAAAAGCCGAGATCGCCTGGAAGCTACCCCACCCCTACATCCACAACGGCGGCGTCCTCGCCACCGCGGGCAACCTAGTCTTTCAGGGCACCTCCGACGGCCGCTTTCTGGCGGTGAGTGCCGACAAGGGTGAAATACTCTGGAGCTTCGATGCCCAGAACAGCATCCTACCCGGGCCGGTCAGCTATTCGGTGGACGGTGAACAATACATTGCCGTGGGTGTTGGCCGTGGCGGCGCCCTGACCATGAACACCGGCAAGAGCTACCCCACAGGCAATCCCAACAACCGCATCATGGCCTTCAAATTGAACGGCAGCGCAGCACTGCCGCCCGTGTCAAAACCCGAGCGTCCTGTGCCGCCGCCGCGTATGGAGATCAGCGCCGAGCGAATTGAAAATGGCCGTCGCCTGTTTGACCGCTTCTGCGCGCGCTGCCACGGCGCGACGGCCGTCGGCGATGGTTCCATTCCGGATATGCGCTACCTGGCACCGGTATGGCACGACAATTTTGAAGCCGTAGTTCTGCACGGATTGATGGAGAAAGCGGGCATGCCGCGCTTCGATGATGTGCTCAACGCTGAGCAGGTGGAAAACATCCACGCCTATATTATTGAGCGCGCCCATGAAGACTACGCCCTGCGTCAGCAAAGCGGCTGGTGGGCCGAGCTGAAAAGCACCGCGACCGACCTGATGACCCGCGTCATCGCCTGGTTTATCCGGCTCACGACCAGCTAGGTCCCATTCCGGGAAGCACAGGAGCGGCGCTTGCTCGCAAGCAAGCGCCGCTACGTTCGGCACATGACACTACCGTAATCTTAGCGCGCCGCTCTTGCAGACCAACCGGTCGGTTTGTATTATCCGATACACTTTCCAGTTGCTAAGGCTACCCTGTGCAGTCAATTCTGTTTCGTCTGAACACCTTGTTTGAACAGCTCCCAGGTGCCCTGTTGCCCTACCGCTGGCTCTGCCTGCTGGCGTTTTTGGCCATGTCACTGTTTACCGGCTCGGGCCTGGTTCAGCATTTTCAGCTGAACATGTCCCCGGAAGTCTGGTTTGAAGACAATGCGGCCCCTCTTCAAATTCGAGATGCATTCAGGCGCAAATTTGGCAGTGACGAGGGTGTCTATATCGTTTATCGGCCGGCATCCAATGATGTGTTCTCCGACGATGCCCTGCGCACGCTCGAAAGCCTGCACAAGGAAATCGAAGAAGCCAGCTTGCAAGGCGGAGCCGATGGCATGTCACGGGTAATACAGGTGGACAGCCTGCTCAATGCCCGCTATCAAATCGCCGACGGCGATACCCTCATTGCAAAAAAACTGATCGGCGCAGACTTCCCGGAAAGCGCCGCTGAGCGAGAGCGCCGCCGCGACATCGCAGTTAGTCAGGATGCCTTTGCCCGGGTGTATTACTCGGAAGATTTTCGCTACGGCGGCATCGCAATTAAAACCAATTTCGGCACCCTGCCTGTCGAAAGCGAATTGAACACCAGCGCGGCAAATACTGAAGACCTGTTGGCCGACGATGGTTTTGGCTTCGGCCTTGAGGCCAGCGACCCGCTCAGTGTCGACACCAGCGCCGATGTTGCCGAGGTGGAATTCGCTTCAGTACAGCTGGAAGAATACACCCGCTTCATGACCGCTCTCCGCGCTATCACCGAGCAGCCGAAGTACGACGACTTCGAAATTCACTTTGTCGGCAACCCGGTGACCATGGAATTTGTTATGCAGAGCATCGTGGAGGCGGCAGGCTTGCTGCTGATCATGGTGCTGCTCGTGGTTGTTCTGTTGTGGATCCTGTTCCGCTCACTTAGCGCCGTGCTATGGCCCCTGCTGGTGGTTCTGGCCGCCGGTTTCTGGGCCATTGGCATAGGCGCCTGGCTGGGCATGACCTACACCAGCATGCTCGCGCTCAGCTTTATGCTCGTGCTGGCGGTGGGCATCGCCAGCTGCGTGCACGTACTCAGCGCCTACACCCTGTTCAGCCGCGAAGGAAAGGATCACGCCCGGGCGATGGCACTGGCCTACCGCAAAACCGGCACACCGATTTTGCTGACCACGCTTACCACCATGATCGGCATGCTAGCCCTGACGCTCGCGGATATGCCCATCATTACGGTCTTCGGTATAACCTCGGCCATGGCGGTCGCCTTTGCCTTCCTGCTGATTTTTGGTTTGCTGCCCGTTTTGCTGGAGTCCTGGCACCCGAAACTGCGCAGGGACAACGATGCCACCTGCGAGGCGAAAAAGCCGCTGGTTGATCTGCAACCCATGCTGGCAAAAATAGCCGACTTCACAGAGCGCCGTGCCAAGGCCATTGTCATCAGTTACCTGGCCATTTTTGCCCTGCTGATCTACGGCGCCTTTGATCTCGAAATCGACACCAATTTTTCCAAACTCGCCCGCGAAGGCTCGCCAGTGCAAGTTGCCCTGGAACTGGTTGACGAAGACATGATGGGCGGCATGAATCTGGAAGTACTGATCAGCGTTGATCAACAAGAAGGCTTGAAAGACCCTCGGGTATTGCAGGCCATCAATGAACTGCAAACTCATATATCAGAGAACTACAGCGATAAGGTCATCAAAACCTTTTCACTGGCAGACGTCGTGGAAGACACCAATCAGGTGATGCACGGTGACGACCCGGCCTACCATACCGTACCCGACGATCCGCAGCTCACCGCCCAACTGTTGTATCTCTTCAACAACGCCAATCCGGACGATCGCCGCGACGTGGTCAGCGACGACTACCGCCACAGCCATATTTCCTTCTTGCTGCGTAATGCCGGCACCAATGAATACACCGCATTCTTTGACAAACTCGATGGCGATTTTGAGCGCATTTTCGGCCACCTGAAAGCCGACTACCCCGGCCTGAGTCTGGAAACCACCGGCACCTTCTACCTGATGATGGAGTTGATGGATCACGTGGCCTGGACTCAGCTAAAGAGCTTCAGCGTGGCGCTGATGGTGATCACGCTGGTGATGATTGTCACCCTCGGCTCACCCCAAGCCGGGCTGATCTCAATGGTTCCCAACCTGATGCCGGCGCTGTTCACGTTCGGCGTGATGGGCTGGTTCAATATTCCACTGGATACTGACACGCTCATCGTGGCGCCCATTATTATCGGTATAGCCGTCGACGACACGATTCACTTTCTTACCCACTACCGTTACAGCTGGATAGAACACGGTGACGTGGGCACTGCGGTACGCCAGACCTTGCGCGAAGTCGGGCAGGCAGTCGCTTTCACCAGCCTGATTCTCGGCCTTGGCTTTGCGGTACTCGGTTTTGCCGGTTACCTGGGGCTGGCCAAACCCGGCATTTTCGGCGCAATGGCCATTATGGTGGCGCTGCTGTCCGATCTCCTGTTCCTGCCCGCACTGATGCACTGGTTTAAACCCGGCATGGGGCGCAACAAGGCTCTCAGACAGCTGGCCGCGCAAACAGCGCAAAGCTGATCATTCACATCCATTTAAGGGTCACATTATGTTGAAACTGAAAACGCTACTGACCAGCCTGACGCTTGGCCTGTTGACCACAGGCACCTTTGCCGCGGATAACAAGGCCTACAGCATTGTGGAAAAAATGGACCGGCAACAGCGGGAAATCGCCGATGGCACCATGATGCGCTCACAGCTTTCCACTTGTAAGTTCGGCCAGAAAAACAAACAAATCACCTGCGTAGAAACACCGCGGGTGAAAGTACTGGAATCTGTCTCAAAACAGTACGGCGAGGAAAAGAAAGACAGCAAGGGTGTATCCATTTTGCTGGAACCGGCCAGCGAGCGCGGCATCGGCATGCTCACCTATAGCTACGACGATCCAAACAAAGACACGGAATCCTGGCTCTATTTGTCTGCCCTGGGAAAGGTCAAGCGCATGGCCAGCGGCACCGGCGAAGACCGCGAACCGGTTTCCGTATTTGGTTCGGAATTCACCACCGAAGACATGGAAAGCGGAACCGTAGACGAATACACCTACAAAATCCTTCAGGAAGGCCCCTTCGGTGGCCGAGAGGTCTGGGTGATTGAAGCCATTCCCAAACCCATTCGCGAGCCTAAGACCGAGTACAGCAAAGTGCTCTATTGGATCGACAAGGAACGCTACACCCTGCTCAAAGCCCAGACCTACGACAAGCGCGGCAAACCCTTTAAACAGATCGCTTTCAAGGACATCGAACAAATCAACGGTCACTGGATCGCCCGCGACGTCACACTGATCAACCTGCAGTCGCAGCGTCTGTCCAATATGAAAACCGAAGCCATCACCATGAACGTTAAGGTTGATGACGAATTTCTCACCCAGCGCACACTGACTGACTTCGCCTATCGCGAAAAAACCCTGGAAGAGCTGCGCAAGCAATTTCAATAATGAACAAAATTACTGCACTGCTTGCCTTGGCTGTGGCCACTCCCCTTGCAGCCCAGGATTTTCTGGGCGGGGACGACTTTGCCTTTGATTCCTCAGCCATTGAAACGAGCGAATCTCACTGGTCCGACGGTTTTAAAACCACGCTTGAGCACAGCCATACCCAAGTGCCCGGCGACCCCAACCGCCAGCAGAGCAGCGCCCGCCTGGAATACGAGGGTAATCTTGCCGAGGGCTGGTACCTCAAGCTGGACACTCGCTACCGCTACTTTTACGAAGACGACGATCTGGCCCAAAATCGCGGTGGCGCTTACGGCAAAAACAAATGGCAGCGCGCTTGGCTGCAATACAGCCGTGGCTCCTGCACCGCCACGGCCGGCCGCCAGACCCTGATCTGGGGCACAGTGGAAGGCACGTTTGTAACAGACATCGTTACGCCCTTTGACTACACCGAACAACTGCTCACCGATTTCGGCAATGTGCGCCTGGCTCAGGATATGCTGGTGGGCGATTGCTTTGTGAGCAAGCACCAGTTTCAGGCTTTTTACACCCCCGAAGCACGTACGGATATTTTCCAGCACCACCGCCTTACCTTTCAGCTGGCGCCAGGCTTTCCAAAGGAAGATCTCAGCGTCGACGCCGAAGAGGAATGGGGCTTTCGTTACAAAGTCTCTGGCAGCGGTTTTGATCTCAGCCTGATGGCCGCCCGGCTCTTCGACAACACACCCACTGTGGTGGTTGATTTGCCAAGTAGCCCCAACGACCCCCTCAGCACACTGCTAGCTCCTTTTTTAACAGGCACAGCACCGCGCCCTGACATTCCTGTCGAATCAAAACTCGCGCGTTTTAACCTGCTGGGCATGGCCAGCTCGGTCGCCATTGGCCGCCTGCTCTTGAAATTCGAGGCGGCCCACCGCGATCGTCAGTTGATTCAGATCAGCGGTGAAGAAACCGAACGTTATGACGCCGCGCTGGGCTTTGAATACACTACCAGCGGCAACCATATGTTTAACGGCGGAATCTGGGGAACACATTTTAAGAATAACAATGTAGAAACTCGCGACACCCAGGTACTGACTCTCGGCTGGCGAAAGACCTATCTCAACGACAATCTGATCATGAGCCTGCTGGGTAACTGGTCCTCAGAGCCACGCTTTAGTGCCCTTACCGTACTTGCCGAATACCAGTGGAATGATTACTGGAATACTTCACTAGCCCTGAGCGCTGCGGACCTGGACGAGCTGGAGATGGATATTCCCATCATTCCAGCGGAGGAAGCCGCCACCGTGAGTGTTAAATATGAATTCTGACGAGAGACGACAGAAAATCATCGATGCGGCAATTACTGTTCTGCTGGACAAAGGCGTCGCCGCCAGTCGGATGAATGACTTTGTAGAGGCATCGGGTTTAAGTAAGGGCGGCGTTTACCATCATTTTGACAGCAAGGAAGATTTGCTGATCGGCGTGCTCGAATACTTCATGCAAGAATTCATTGTCATCATTCAGCTGGAAGAGCCCCCGGTTTCGAGTGCCTACCAGCAACTTGAGCAACTACTACACGCGCACGAATCAATGATGCTTGACCTCGGACGTTACACTCAGCTCTTCATCGATTTTCTTTCCCAGTCGCCATATTTACCGCGTTTTCAGCAAATGATACGCAACCACTACGAGCTATTTCACTCGCAGCTTGTAGAGATCATTCAACGTGGCATTCAACGGCAAGAATTTTTGCCCACCACTAATCCCGAAGCTATAGCGGCCGGCTTAATGGGTGTCTTTGACGGTGTGGGCATAGCGCTGACCATTACGCAAAATAAAATTGAATTTCCCCACTACGCCGTCGAGAGCGCGATGGCGATGCTCCGGGGAATCTTAAACGACGAGTTTCGGTAAGACGATCAGTCTGCTAAGTAAACGGAGCGTAAAGTTCTCATCGCTCCGGCCCAAACGGTTTGGTCATAAGAATCAAGGCTGGCATAAACAGCAAATCCGCCACCAGCGCCACCACGATTGCTGCCGACAACAGGATGCCAAAGCTGGATAAGATCGCCATGCTCGACAATAGGTAACAGGAAAAGGCTCCGACCAGAATAATGGTGGTAATCAACAGCGCCGGCCCAACGTCTTTCAGCGCCAACACAACCGCCTGCTCATAATTGCCGGTTTTTATAAACTGGCGCCTTAAATTGATCATCAGGTGCAGGGTGTCATCCACGGCTATACCGATGGCGATGGTTGCCAATAGCAGCTTCACATAATCCAGATGCATATCCAGCCAGCCCATCGCGCCCAGCACCACCAGCACCGGCGCGATATTGGGAATCATGGCCAATAAACCCACTTTGATCGAGCCAAAGGCAACACAGAGAATCACCGCGATGCTGAAAAAGATCAGACTGTAGCCGACAATCTGGGTACGGCTGATATAGTCCGCCATCTTGACCCACATCAAACCCACGCCGGTTTTCTTTATCTCTGCATTCGGTACCGGATTCTGTTCCAGAAAATCGTCGATATCCGCCAGCAGTTTTTTAAGATTATTCGAGTCGGTCATCTGTACGCGCAGCTCGACGACGGCTTTGGCATAGTCGTGTGAGACAAAATCATACACTTCCTTGCCGCCGGACAGCTCATACACAAAGAAATACTGACTGATCAGTTGCGCATCATCGGCTAGGCGATACCAGGCCGGATCATCACCGTGAAAACTGCGATTGATATCCTTCTGCAGATCTGCGACGGAAAAGGAGTTCTGCACGAAGGGCTGCGCTTCGCTAAAGCTTTGCAGCTCGTCCAGCGCCTGCAGAAATTCGGGATTCTTGATGCCATCGGACTGTTTGGTATCAAAAATATAGACCACGCTCAGCGTACCACCCATCACCTGCTCCACAAGTTCAGTATGCTTGCGCCACTCCACATGGGGTTTGAACTCTTTCAGGAAGTTGAAGTCGACTTTGAGGAACATCAAGCCCACCAGACTGACCAGAAGAATCACCCCACCCCCGGCAACCAGGTGCCGCGGGTAGCGCACACAGACCCGCGCACACCAGTCGACAGCTTTCAGCACAAAGGGTTGAACGTAGGCCTTGCCGGTTTTCTTTGGCGGTTTACCACTACCAAGGAAGACCACCAGCAAAGTGGTCGACAAAATAAAGGTACACATCACCCCGATGGACGCATAAAAGGCCATTTCGCTTAGGGCCTTCATCTCGGATACCGACATCACCAGAAAACCCAGCGCCGTGGTAATTGCAGCCATCAAACAGGCACCGCCCACCTTACCGATGGCGCCCTGCACAGCGGTAGGCCGGTCATCGCCCGCTGCGAGACGGCGCTGGTATTCCAGAATAATGTGGACCGACTGAGCAACACCAACCCCCGAGATCAGGGTAGGCACAATGCCGAAGAACATCCCCAGCACCCAACCGAACAGACCCATAAAGCCTGCTACCAGCACTACACTGAGGATGACGACCGCCAGCGGCCCAATCATGCCCACCAGACTGGCGCGAAACAAAAATAAGGAGAACAGTGCCAACAGCAGGAAGGTCAGCGGAATACCAATGGCCGAGTCTTCCATAAACACGATGTTGTAGGCGGCGTTCATCGGCACATCGCCAGTGATAAAGAATTCGATATCGCTATAGGCCGGATCGCTCAGGATCTCGCGAATGGCAATATCACTGACCTGAGGGTAGAGATTATCCAGCGCGGCACCCTTTTCCGGATCAAGCATAATCTCGGACATGGGATCGACGCTGCTCTTCTCCATCTCGATCACTATCGCCCCGTATTGGGCGGTTTTATCCACGAGATAATCAACATACAGCGGCCGGCTCATCACCAGATCGCGCAACTCCAGCAAAGCTTCCTGACTTTCTGGAATCTTGCGCATCAGCTTGCCGACGTGAATGGTATCGTCGTCGGCCCGTATAAATTCAGTGTTACTCAGACTGGTGACTTCGCGAACGAAGGGTACGCCGGTTTCAAGGCGCTCAGTGATTTCGTGAATCTTCTTCACGGCTTCCAGATCAAAGGGTCCGTACGGTGAATCCGGCACCCGGTAAAGAATGTAGCCCACCTCGTCGGAGAGAAACTCGTCGAGGTAGTCCATGTAGGCGATATAGCTTTCGTCACTGCGGTCAAAGTAGGCGTCGAGGCTGTTGTCGCTGACGACCTTGGTGGCGAAGTACATGCCGCCGCCCAGTAATACCAGGCAAAACAAGGCAACGAGCCAGCGGAAACGGATGGACCAGGCGGCGAGGTATTCGAAGGCATGGTCTATGTGGTCGACGAGTTTCTTTTGCATGGATTTGCTCTTTTTGTGTTTTTATTTTTTAGGTGGAGGGGCAATTCCCTCACCCCAACCCTCTCCCAAAGGGAGAGGGGGCGCACAGAACTAGCTTGGTGGGTACCCTCTCCCTTTGGGAGAGAGGTGAGGGGGTTTACGCGCCCAAACTCCGCCGCGCTTCCTCCAGATAAGCCTCAACCATCTGCCCCACCTGCTCCACTGGCGCGGTTTTCATGCCGCCCCCCGCGCCTTTTTTAAGCCGGGCATAAACGCCCTCCACTATACAAGCCATTTTCCACCAGCCAAACGCCCTGTAGTAATTCAGGTCATCCAGCCGATAGCCGGACTTGTGTTCGTATAACTGCGCTACAAAGGCGCGATCGGGAAATACGGAATTGAGCGTCGGCGGGTTCTGCAAGAAGGTGAGCCTTTCACCCGGCTCAGCCCAGTACTGCAATGACCAACAGAAATCGACCAGCGGGTCACCCAAAGTACACAGCTCCCAGTCGAGAACCGCAATCACCTCACCGCTTCTTTTATCGAGCACACAATTGTCAAAGCGATAATCGCCGTGAGCGAGCCCAGGGCAGCGCTCTGATTTGGGAGCCCCCTCTACCAGAGCGGCATGGAGTTGATCCAGAAGAGGCAATTCCCGGGTTCTAACCGCCTCGGCTTGGCGGTGCCAGCGCTTGAGTTGGCGCTGAAGATAATCATCCCGCTTTCCGAGTTCGCCCAGGCCGGCCTTGTCGATATCCAGCGTGTGAAAGGCCACCTGCACATCAACGAGTGACTCGGTTGCACGGCGCGCTTGAGTTTCAGTTAAGCCCTGCGTCGTTGTCTGGTCGCGCAGTATCAGGCCATCCACAAACTCCATCACATAGAAGCTCGCACCAGTAACCGAGGCTTCCTCGCAATAGGCCAGTGTCTCTGGCACGGGAATATCCGTGTGGCGGTTCAGGGCATCCATAATGCGCCATTCACGACTCATATCATGGGCTGTTGCCACCACGCCTTTGACTGGCGGCCGCCGTAGGACAAAGATCCCGCCCTTCGCATCTGTCACCCGATAGGTCAGATTGGAACCGCCTGCGGCGATCAACTCGAAGTTATAGGGAGCTTGGCTGCCTGCCAGGTTCGCAGCCAGCCAGGCGGTGACTGAATCCAGCTCTATGCCTTTTAACTCACTCATTGCGCAGCTGCCTTGGCCTGTTCTATCCAATGTCCAAATTTCTTCTGCGCCTGGGCCCGTTTAGTCGGAATGTGCTCCGACGGCCAGCCGGAGACAGGCTCTGTATATTCGAGTATTAGCCGGGCGAGACTTTGCTTGTGCACTTCGTCGGCGCCGTCAGCCACGCGCAAGGCTCTCGCGCTGCGGTACATGCCCTCCAAGGGCATATCACAGCTATAGCCAAGGGCACCGTGGAGTTGAATCGCCCGATCGATGACTCCCAGCAAAATACGGGGCGTAGCGAATTTGACGGCCGCAATCTCGGCCCGGGATTCCTTGCTGAAGGCGCCTTGGGTATCCATGGTCCAGGCGGCTTTCATCACCAGCAGACGCACCATTTCAATCTCAACGTAGCTCTCGGCAATCATGTCCTGCACCATCTGCTGGCGCGCCAGCGGCTTGCCCTTGGTGTGACGGGATACGGCGCGCTCCTTCATCATCTCAAAGGCGCGCTGGCACTGACCGATCATGCGCATGGCGTGGTGAATACGCCCGCCCCCCAGACGCTTCTGGGCCAGAATAAAGCCCTCGCCCGGCTCGCCGATCATATGATCCAGCGGCACCCGGCAGTTGTTAAAGCACACATGGGTGTGACCGCCAATGCGATCAAGCAGAACATCGCCCGTCGCAGCGTGGGGCTTATGCATGGTGGGCACATCGCGCAGCAGCTCCAGCCCCTGCGTGCCTTTCTCAACAATGACCATGGAGGCCCGTTTGTGGGGCCCTGCGTCGGGAGCGCTGACACACATCACGACCAGGAAATCCGCCACAGAGGCATTGGAGGCAAACCATTTTTCGCCGTTCAGTACCCAGTGCTCACCGTCGCGCTCGCAGCGAGTGGCGATGCCCGTGGGATCAGAGCCGGAGGTATCCGGTTCGGTAAGACAAAAAGCCGAGCGAACCTCCGCCCGCAGCAAGGGGTAAAGCCAACGTTGCTTTTGTTCTTCCGTGGCACCGACTGCGATCAGCTCCGCATTGCCCGAATCCGGGCCCTGACAACCAAAGATCTCCGGAGCTAATTCCGAGCGCCCCAGAATCTCGTGCATGAGAGCCAGCCTCTGTTGCCCACTGCCGGTCCGGTCAAACCCCGGCCCACCGTATTCCTCGCTTAAATGAGCAGCCCACAAGCCGCGATCTTTCACTGTTTGCTTCAAGGGCGCCCACAGGGCATCGAGCTCACGCTGATTCAGGCCATCCAGCAGGAGTTCCAGCGGAATCAGTGTGTTGTCGACGAAATCGCGCATCCAGTCCAGTTGCGGCTGGAATTGCGGGTCTGTAGAAAAATCCCAGGCCATCGCTGAATGTCCTCTGCAATCGAAACTCAAGTGTGCCGTAATTGCTGCGGGCAATACCTACAAAATGTTAATGATTTCCGGCGTCTGGCCGGCCGTGATTGACTAAAATGACACTGCGATTGGGCACTTTCCCCTATATCGCCCCCTGACTCCTTTGGGTATCATAAAGCCTTCGCTGAGTAGACACATTGCAAGTGAGACTATAAATCCGATGTCTGAGCAAAAACCCCCGATTCTCTGGCCGCAAACGTTGATGTTCGCAATCACCTTTGCTGTCGCCGCTATTGGTGTTCCCTGGTATGGCTTTACCGTAGGCTTCCACTGGAGCCAATGGCTCGCTTTTGTCGTCATTCTTGGCGCCAATGGCATCTCCATTACCGCCGGCTACCATCGCCTGTGGGCACACAATGCCTATAAGGCTCACTGGTCCTTGCGACTGTTCTACGCACTGTTTGGCGCCGCTGCTCTTCAGAACAGCATTCTGATCTGGGCCTCCGGTCACCGTCGTCACCACCGCCATGTGGATGATGTAGAGCAGGATCCCTACTCCGCCAGAAAAGGCTTGTGGTTCTCTCACATGGGCTGGATGATCCGCGACTACGAAGCAGGTCGCGACGATTTCTCCAACTCGCCGGATCTGATGCGCGACAAAATCGTGATGTGGCAGCACAATCACTACCTGAAAATCGCCCTGTTTATGAACGTCGTTCCCGCCGCCTTGGCCGGCTGGCTCTGCGGCGATGTGTGGGCGGGCATTTTGCTGGCCGGATTCCTGCGCCTGGTCGTCAGCCACCACACCACCTTCTTCATCAACTCGCTGGCCCATTTCTGGGGTCGTCAGCCCTATACCGACGAGAACTCTGCCCGCGATAACGACATTCTGGCGCTCTTTACCTACGGTGAGGGCTACCACAACTACCACCATATATTTCAGAATGACTACCGCAACGGCATCCGCTGGTGGCACTTTGATCCGACCAAGTGGCTGATCAAGACCTGCTCCTGGTTGGGCCTGACCTGGGATCTGAAAAAGGTACCGGATTTTAAAATTCAGCGCGCTATTGTGGCCATGCAGTTCCGCCACGCCGAGGAAAAACTGAAACAGGCTAAAGCCGTCGACGTCAGTGCAGTCACCGCCTTCCTCGAGCAGGAATACCAGCAGTTTTCAGCCTGCCTGCAGGAATTCAAGGAGTTGAGTCAGAAGACCTACTCCGACAAGGTTCAGCAGCTTGCCGAAAGCAAGGAGCGGCTGCAGCGTAAATGGGAAGAAGTTTCCCTCAAGAGCCGCTGCAAGGAACTGGAATACAACCTGAAAATGCAGGCTCGCCGCCTGCGGGTGCTGACCATGGAACTTCAGGCCTCTGCAGCCTGAGCCCATTGGGTTCGTTGAAAGCCTCCCTTGCGGAGGCTTTTTTTTGCTTCTTTGTCCCGTCCTGAAATAGGTTTAGGTGGACGTGTCGTGCCGCCAAGCCAGGCTGTGGGAGACGCTTGACGGGAGATGCAAAAGCGAGCGCAGGCTGTGTCGCGCTAGGCTGCGAGAGGCACGAGAGCAGCGAAGCCGCAAACCCTAGCATCTCCCGTTCAGCGTGGCAGGTAGGGAAATTGCACTGATCGGCTTAGCAAATTCTCGCTTTGAGGCCTCAGCGTCTAGGCAGACCAGAAGAAACTGAACACGACGTAGAAAGCCAACAACAGTGAAACCCCAATAACCATGGCACCGGTAGACAGACTAGAAGAGAAAACACCGCCTGGGCCGAGACCGTGATTGGCTTTCGCCACCAGACCGTCCAGCCCCCGCATGGCTAAACCACGCACAGCGCGATCGGCAGCCCACACCCCATTCAGCAAAGCGGTTGTTACTCTCGGCAAGAGCCTGCGATAAACCCAGTCAAAATCAAGGTTGGTGGATTTTATTTCTTCCGGATACCAGCCCTTGCGCATAAGCACCGTGAACGCGAGCGCCGCAAACAGCAGCAGCTGCAGCTGCGTAATCACGTGGGCTGCGGTGTAGGAATGGTAGTCCACCGGGAACGGTAGAATCGCGTAAAGCGGATCGGGATAAACGCCAATACCAATGCACAAAAAGGCCGTGATACCCATGGCCAAGAGCATGTTCCAGGGCGCTTCCTTCACCCGATGACCGGCATCGTGGAAGAAGAAGGTAAAGAACGGCACCTTGATACCGGAATGATCCAGCACACCTGCCGAGGCGAACAGCAGCACCGTCCAGATGACCCAGTGCCCTTCATAGGCCACCGCCGTCAAAATCATCGACTTGGTAACAAAGCCCGAAAACAGCGGGAAGGCAGAAATCGACATTGCGCCGATAATACAAAACGCCGTGGTCCAGGGCATGGATTTATACAAGCCGCCCAACTCACTGGCTTTCACCGTGCCGACCCGATACAGCACCGCACCCATCGACATAAACAACAGGGCCTTGTAGAGGATGTGGGCAAAGGCGTGAGCCGCCGCCCCGTTAATGGCGAGCTCTGTGCCAATGCCAACACCCACCACCATAAAGCCCAACTGGTTGTTGAGGCTGTAAGACAGCACCCGGCGCAGGTCGTTTTCAATAACGGCAAAGAATATCGGGAAGGCGGTCATGATCGCGCCGATGGTGATCAGCAGATCCTCGCCGGCATAGCCGCGCGCCAGTGAATAGACCGCAAGCTTGGTGGTAAAGGCTGACAATACCACTGTGCCGGTGGGCGTAGCGTGAGGATAGGCATCCTGCAGCCAGTTGTGCAGAAAGGGAAACGCACATTTGATGCCGAAAGCCACAAAGATCAGCCAACCGGCGAGCCCTTCAAGCCCAATATGGTCAAAGGCAATACTGCCAGTCTGCTGATGCATCACCAGCGCACCGCACATCAGCAACAGACCGGAAATCACCTGAATAATCAGGTAGCGAAAACCCACTTTGGTCGCCGTCGGGTTGCGCGAGGCCCAGATCAGCAAGACGGATGAAAGTGCCGTGAGCTCCCAGTAGAGGAACAGTGTCAGCAGATCACCGGCCAGCACCGCACCGATGGCAGCACCGGCATAGATGAGCGCCGCCACCTGCTGTACCCGATCCTGCACATGCCAGGCATAGAGACCGGCGAGAATCGCGGCGATATGGAAGATCACCGCCCAGACAAAACTGAGACCGTCTATACGCCGGGTGACCAGCTCCATTCCGAAGACGGTGATATGCTCTGCCGAGCCCTCGGGCAAGGCGACCAATAACGCCAGCGTCGCAAACGGGACAAGCACGGCCCAGACACCCAGCACACGCTTGGGCAGCAACAGCGCCACCAGACCTGCCAGCATCATTAACAGCGCGGGGTTGAGCAGCACTTCACTCATTGTAGTAATCCTCGTCGCGCTTGATCAGTCGACGCAATCCCTTGGCTGAAAACACGATGACGCAGTAAGCGGCAAAACCGAAGATCGCGTAGAAAGCGAAACTGCCATCAAAACCAAAATAGGGATGCTTGTGGTAGAAAAACTCAGCCAGTACCAGCGCCGCACAGGCGACCCATAACGTTCTGACAATTTTGGTGACGTTTTCCGGGCGGTCCAACCAGCGTTGCCGCTCATCGCGTTGTTCGGATGCCATCAGGTGAGCCTCGCGGAGCGAATAAAGTCATAGAGATCGCCGCCGTACACAAACAGCGCGATACACATCAGGGCGGTGATGACCATAGCCAACACCGAGCTACTGCGCGCCTCCTGCATAGTCGCACCCTCGGGTGCCGGTTTCAGGAAAGCGCGAGCCGGTATTTCCAGCAGGTAAACGATATTGAGTAGCGAGCTTATCGACAGCACAGCCAGCACAACGATGTAGCCGCTATCCAGCGCCCCCATCATCAAAAACCACTTGCTCCAGACACCGCCCAGCGGCGGCAGGCCGATGATGGACAAGGCCCCGAGCGTAAAGGCTATAAAAGTCACCGGCATCACCCGACCCATGCCATCAAACTCACTGATCTGGCTTTTATGATGGGCGACATAAATCGCGCCGGCACAGAAGAACAGTGTGATCTTGCCAAAGGCGTGCATAACGATATGAAGCAGACTGCCGGCGATGGCCGCCTGACTGGCCAGAAAGGCACCCAAGGTGATGTAACCCAATTGGGAGACCGTAGAATAGGCCAACCGGGATTTGAAGTTGTCCTGGCGCATGGCCACCAGCGAGGCGAGCAGAATCGAGGCACTGGCCAGATAGACCAGAAAGGGCGTGATCGGGAGCTTGGCAACGGTATCGATGCCGAAGATATACACTACGACCGTTACCACCGAGAACACACCCGCCTTGACCACGGCCACCGCGTGCAGCAGGGCCGACACCGGTGTCGGAGCCACCATTGCTGCCGGCAACCAACGATGGAATGGCATCAGGGCCGCTTTGCCGATACCAAACGCGAACAGCACGAGCAAGATCGAAAGGACCAGCGGCGAAACCTCATCTCCGAAGACCCCACCCGGCTGGAACTCGAGGGTTCCGGCAAAAAACCAGGTACCGATCATCGCCGGAATGAAAAAGACAATGGACGTACCGAGCAACAAACTCAGATAGGTGCGCCCGCCCTTCAATGCCTTTTCGGTGCCGGCATGAGTCACCAATGGATAGGTGCTGAAGGTGACGATTTCGTAGAACACAAACAGGGTAAACAGATTGCCCGCGTAGGCCAGCCCCATCACCGCTGCAATCGCCACCGCGAAAAAGACATAGAAGCGAGTCTGGTTTTCTTCCCCGTGGCCGCGCATATAACCGATGGCATAGAGCGTGGTAATCGGCCATAAGGCGCTGGCTACCAAGCCAAACAAAAGCCCCAGCGGTTGCAGCTCCAGACTGATGGCAAGCCTCGGCAGAATTTCCACCAAGACCACACCGCCCTCCCCAAGGCGATAGAGGGAGAGATTCACAATAAATAAGGCGACACCGGTCAACAGCGAAATCGCTTCGCGCAGATTGGGGCGGTGTCGCGCCAGCAAAATGCCGGGAACCGCCAGCAGCGGCAGCGCCAGCGCTATCAGCAGGAGGTTCGACTGCATCATGGTCTGCCCCCCATCAGAAAATTAACCGCCTGCTCTGAGCCGCCAACGGTGAGACTCGTATCAATACCGAAATACAGGTTCGCCAGTGCCATGGCCCAAAGCGGAATCAGCAGCATCAAGGGGGCCTCGCCAACCGCCGCTGCCTCGCGCTGCTGGAAATAGGCAACCTCCACAATCCGCCACACATAGAACAACGCGATAAACGAGCCGATCAGGACCAGCGCCACCAACGGCCACATGCCCGCCTCCATCGCCGCCAGCACAAGAAACCACTTGCTCACAAAACCCGCCGTCAAGGGCACACCGATCAAACTCAGAGCGCCGATCAGCAAGGCCCCCATCGTCCAGGGCATGGCGCGCCCGAGACCACGAAAATCCTCCAGCCGACTGCCGCCGACCCGACATATTACAGCCGCCACAGCGATGAACAGTGCGGCTTTGATCAGCGCATGGTTAAACAAGTGCAGCAACGCCGCCTGCAAGCCCAAAGCACTGCTGAGACCCACACCGATTACCAGATAGCCTATCTGCCCAACACTGGAGAGAGCGAAGATGCGTTTCACATTATCCTGCCGAATGGCTGCGAGCGACGCCAGCAGCACCGCTGCCGAGCCCAGCACCAGGAACAGCGTCCCGACCGGAAACAGGGCATTGACCGCCTCGAGACCAAGAACGTCAAAGTACATCCGGATGAACAGATAGAGCGCCACCTTGGTCGCCGAGGCCGCGAGAAAGGCAGTGGCCATCGACGGGGCGTGAGTGTATGCGTCAGGGAGCCAGCCGTGCAGCGGAAACAGCGCCAGCTTCATCGCAATCCCGATCACGATAAACCCGAAGGCCGCGGCCACAAGACGTTTTTCCTCCAACCCTGGCAACTGCTGAGCCAGATCGGCCATATTCAGCGTGCCGGTCAGACTGTATAGAAAGCCGATGCCGATCAGGAAAAAGGTTGCCCCTATCGTACCGACAATAAGGTATTGATAGGCTGCAAACAGTGCACGTCGATCCCGCCCGAGTGCCACCAGCGCATAGGTCGCCAGTGACGAAATTTCCAGAAATACAAAGACGTTAAAGACATCCCCGGTTGCGACAATGCCGAGCAGCCCGGCGAGGCAGAGCAGCAGCAGAACATAAAAAGGCGAATGCCGGGGCTCGGGTAACTCGGCAGCAAGACTGCTGTTGGCGGCAATAACCACGGCGACGGCGACCAGATTGATCAGCAACAGCACAAAGGACGACAGGGCATCGATCCGATACTCGATGCCCCAGGGAGCGTCCCAACCACCCAATGCATAACTGATCGGTCCGCTGGCTTGAACCTGCAAAAACAAAACAATGCTGATACCCAGCGACAGCAGGCAGGCCAGGCAGGCGAAGAGCCAGGCCGCGCGGGCCCGCTCCAGAATGAGACAGGCCGGAGCCGCGAGCAGCGGGACGACAACCTGGAGAACGGCAAGATGGTTCAGCACGGCTTATCCTGTTCCAGTATCACATCTTCCTCGACGCTTCCGTAGGCACGCTTGATACGCAACACCAGAGCTAGCGCCAGTGACATGGTGGCGATACCCACCACAATGGCAGTGAGGATCAAAACCTGCGGTAAGGGGTTTGAATACAGCTCCGCCCCTTCCACAACAATCGGCGCAGTGCCGCCACTGACCTTGGCCGTGCTGATATAAAAAATAAACACAGAGGTCTGGAATATATTCAGGCCAATCAATTTTTTTACCAGATTCGCCTGTGCCATGACGATATAAAGCCCAATCACCATTAACAGCACCACGATCAGGTAGTTATAGTAGTCTGCCATTACTCCTCCAGCTCATCGCGGCTGCGCGTCGCGCGGGTAAAGGCAAAGAAGATCAGTACCATGGCCGAGGCCACGGTAATGCCCACACCCAACTCAATAAGAATAATGCCGATGTGCTGCCCGGTGACCGAATCGCTCGCCAAAACCGAGTAGTTAAGGTATTCGCCGCCGGCTAACAAGCTGGCCAGACCGACGCTGCCGTAGATCAATACACCCAGAGCGACCAGCCAGCGCAGTACGCCGAGCGGTACGACCCGCTGGGCATTACTCAGACCGAACAGCATGGCATAGAGAATAATGCCGACCGCAAAAATAACCCCGGCTTGAAAGCCCCCACCCGGCCCGTATTCACCGTGAAACTGCACATAGAGACCAAACAACAGAATCATGGGGATCAGCATTTTGCCGACAATACGCAGCACCTTGTGCTCCGCCATCAGCGCCTGTGAGGACTGCTGCGGCGTTTTCGGTCGACCGCCCAGCAAAACCACTACCACGCCGACCGCAGCAGTGAAGATCACCACAACTTCGCCCAACGTATCAAAGCCCCGATAGCTGGCCAGCACACTGGTCACCATATTCGGAATGCCGATTTCATCGGGGGATTCATGAATATAACGTTGAGCGACATGGGCGTGTGAAGGAGCGTCGACCGCACCGAAGGGCGGCATCTGCACAACCGCAGCAAACAATGCGCCAGCCAGAGCCAGCATGAGAACAAGAGGAAGGATACGAATGCGGCGCGCGCCTGCTTCGTAACGCCCGACACTGGTCAAAACCGTCAGCATCAGCAAGGGAAAAATACCGGCACCCACGGCCGCTTCTGTGAAGGCGACATCGGCGGCATCCATCAGTACAAAAAAGCTGGCCGACAACAAACCGTAAATGCCCGACAGCATCACCGTGGCAAACAGATCACGCTCGCGCACCATGGCCAGCGCCACGACAACAAGCAGGGTTAAAACCGAAATATCTAGCAGGGTACTGATGGCAAACACTCCTGACTAATGACGCTCGTTATTCGTATTATCGCCCAGGGGCCGCAGGCCACCGTGGAGCCCTGATTTTGCCAGAGCGTGGCTTGCCGTGGGGCCGGTAATCATTACAAAAAGCAGTATCAATAGGAGCTTGAATAGCGGCAGACCCCAACCCGAATGCAACATCAGCCCCACTACAATCAGAGTGGCCGCCATAGTTTCGGTCACCCCCGCCGCATGCATGCGGGTAAAAAAATCCGGGAAGCGCAACACACCCAGACCGCCGGAGAAAATCAGAAAGGCGCCGAGCAGCAGGCACAGTGAACTCAGCACGGTCACCAACTCAGCCATCTTCACCCACCTTTTCGTTTACTTTGCTCGAGCCGTACTCGAAAAAGCGCAATACCGCGATCACGCTGATAAAGTTAATCAGGGCATAAATCAGGGCGATATCGAGGAAGTCTGGTCGTCCGAAGATATAACTCACCACCGCAATCAACAGAACGGTTTTGGTGCCAAAGAGGTTGACCGCCAGAATGCGATCGTAAATGGTCGGGCCCAGCAAGGCGCGGGCGATGGCCATAGCCATTACGACAATCAGAGCAATTGCGACTACCGTCAGTATCATCCGGGACCCTACCGCTCCAAATTACTTACACGCCGATCCATCTCACCGGCACGTAAATCTTCCAAGCCTTCACGACTCAATGCGTGTACATAGACCCGATCGTCTTCCAGATCCATTGCTACCGTGCCCGGAGTGAGGGTAATCGAGTTAGCGTAGATCACCCGTCCGATATCAGTGGTCTGACTCAGCGGCAGCCAGGCTGCACAGGGTGAGATGCTGTTTCGACCTGACCAGACGCGCTTGACCACATCAATATTGCTGATAATCAATTGCCCCACCAGCCATACGTAGTAGCTCGGCAACTTGAGAGTGAACAGGTGGAGAGGATGCGACTCATGGTCAACTACATCCATACGGTGCGTAAGGTAGACCACAAAGATCGCGGAAAACAAGCCAAAACTCAGCAACAGCGGTTTGTAATAGCCCGAGTTGATCAGCCAGAAGAAGACGAGCAACAGAAAAACGCTAACGGTATGTTTCATATTGGTATTACCGCTCCGGAAAAACCGGTAGCTACTTTAGCGATTTCTGAGCAGGCTGTGTACCGCCAGACAAAGGATATCGCCCGTTGTGACTACCTCAAGAAGGGCCTCATTCTCCGGAGCGGGGACATTCCTGTCAACCAGATCCACAGCCGCCGAGTGTAATATCGCAAAAGCTGTGACTGTTAAATAAGAAGCAAGAAGAAGCATCGGCATTACTCAAAAGCTTACCTACTGGATCTATTCGCGAGGTTCTGCCTGTGCCAGAGCTGGATCATCACTGACGGCGACACTGCCGGCGCCCCGCGGAGGCAACAGCTCCAGAGCATTGCGCCTTTCCACTCGATCTGCAGCTTCTTTTGACAGTTTGCCAAGCAGACCGGCATAGCCGTCCAGATTGTCGTCCAGCCCCGTAAATTTACCCACCTTGTCACTACCGATCAGAAAACGATCGGCAAATTTCTCAATTAAAGCCAGCCATTGAGGATCAACCTCGTCTTTATCTTTAAAAAGATAATGTTCGCGAACACTCCAGGAAAGATCGACTGACAGATTGGGGTAACGACGAAGCAAGTCGTTGAGAATATCCGGCAGATTGGCAATCGGCTTTTGCAATGCTTCGATAGACTCACTGGTGCCGGCATGGGCCAACACAAAGTGGGTATCCGGATTGGCTGTCAGGGCATTTTCAAGCTCGGGTTGAAAGATGGGCTCGTCCTCTCGCAACGAGGACAGGTTGCTGTGTAGCAGCACCGGCATTTTGTGCCTGGCCGCGACTTTATAAACCTTCATCAGCGCTGGGTGGTCGGCGCGCGGTGTTTCACCGGCGGTCAAAGCCGTTAGGGCATCATGCCGGGTAAGAACCTCACCTATTCCCTGCCAAAACCCGGGATAACGCTGTATCAGCATTTCCACCTGAGCGGCGGCATTCATATCGGTTGGGTTAAAACCACTGATAAAGGGAGCAAATCGCCTGCGCTGCTCAGCCGGCAAGCTGAGCAGATCACGAGCCAGGATATCGTCGGTGCCGCTGAAGTAATACAACGGAGCTTCATCGCCCAGATAATAACGCGGGCGTTTTGGCGCACTGGCATCCCATTTTTTGATCACCGGCAAGCCAAAAATCCAGGCTTTTTCGACACCGGCCTTATCCATGGCCTCCAGTAACTCGCGGGTGCCGTTGGTTTCCTGCATGAAATTTACATAGTGCAGATGGGCATCTACTCTGCTTTGGCGTGATTCAGCGTCGACGGCAAATGCCAGCGTTGCCACCAACAACAGCAAAAGGGAGAGATTCTTCAAGCGCATGGTTTTCCTCCATTGCGCTCAAAGACTGACTGCCATGGACCGGGTTCCTTCTACTGGCAGAGAAGGTAATTATTTCACTACTTCAGTCACCGGAGCCTCAGATACTGTAGGCAGGTCGCGACAGCCCACCCTGCGCATTAGGCTCTAAGCAAACAACCGTCGTAAACGACCAACCGCCTCCTCCAACCGCTCCATGGACGTTGTGTAGGCAAAGCGTACATGTTCGTCAGCACGGTAGCGCCCAAAATCCGCGCCCGGTGTAATGGAGATGCCGTGCTCTTCCAGCATCGACCGACAGAAGTCTGCACTCGTCTGGCCAAAGCGTTCAATACCTGCATACAGATACAGCGCACCGGCTGGCGTATGGGGCAGCGTAAAACCGAGCTGCTGCAGTTCAGGCAGCAGGAAATCGCGGCGCCGCTTGAATTCGTCGCGGCGGCTATCGAGGATCACTCTGGTTTCCGGCTCAAACGCGGCGAGTGCGCCAAACTGCCCCATGGTCGACATGGAGATAAACAGGTTCTGGGCCATCCGCTCCAGATGCGGGATGGCATCAGGCGGCGCCACCAGCCAGCCCAGCCGCCAGCCGGTCATACCGAAGTATTTGGAGAAACTGTTGATGACAAAGGCCCGGTCCGTAATAGAAAGAATGCTGGCGGCTTTCTCGTCATAGTCCAGGCCGTGGTATATCTCATCGACGATCAGATGCCCGTTTTTTTGCTCGCACAGGGTGTGCAGATCGCGCAGTTCATCAGCGGTCAGGATTTCACCGGTGGGGTTAGCCGGTGAGGCCACAATGGCACCCACGGTATTGTTACGCCAGGCCGCTTCGGCCTTGGCAGCGGTGAGCTGGTAGCGGTCTTCCGGTCCGACCGGCACTAATTGCCCCTCGCCTTCCACCAGACGAAAGAAGTTACGATTGCAGGGGTAACCGGGATCGGTCATCAGAATGCCGTCGCCCGGGTTCAGCAGCAGCCCGGAAATCAGTAACAACGCTCCCGACGCCCCGGGCGTGACCATGATCCGTTCCGGGGCAATATCCAGGCCATAGTCACGCTGATAATAACGGGAAATGGCCTCGCGTAATTCCGGCAGACCGGCCGCCTGACTGTAGTGGGTTTCGCCCCGGTTCAGTGCTGCCTGGGCCGCACGCACAATTGGCTCGGCGGTGGAAAAATCCGGTTCGCCCGCCTCCAGCCTCACAATGTCCCGGCCCTGTGCCGCCAACTGCTTGGCGCGGGTTAGCACCTCCACCACGCGAAAAGGCTCAATATCGTTGATACGACGGGCGTAGGGTCTGGCCAAGGTGTTACCTCCGGAAAAAGGCTTATGTTACCAGTCGTAGCTGTAACCGCCACCGTCCAAAAGCGCGATTACCGTCTATACTTTAACTTCCGGCGCGGTGCTGTTTTGCAGCCTTTTTGTTATGGCGCGAGCCCAATTATTCTGGTAGCTTTGCCGCTTTGGCGCCGGGGGTAGCAGCTGATATGGCCTGCTGCGGCGCACTTCCAGTCGTTGATGGAGAGATTGAATCAATGCCAGCAAAGCAAAAAGAAGCGGGTGTGTTCAAAAACTTTGAGCCCTATAAGCCAAAAAAGGGTGAAGAGTATATGAACGACAAGCAGAAGGAACACTTCCGCAACATCCTGTACAAGTGGAAAGCCGAGCTCATGGAAGAGGTAGACCGCACGGTTACCCACATGAAGGACGAGGCTGCCAATTTCCCTGATCCGGCCGACCGAGCGACTCAAGAGGAAGAGTTCAGCCTGGAACTGCGCACCCGCGACCGCGAGCGCAAGCTGATCAAGAAAATCGACTCGACCCTCAATCTGATCGATAACGATGACTACGGTTATTGCGACACCTGCGGCGTTGAAATCGGTATCAAGCGACTTGAAGCTCGCCCCACCGCCAGCCTGTGCATCGATTGCAAGACGCTGGATGAAATCAAAGAAAAGCAGGAACACGGCTGATCCTGAGCGGGCGGTTCGCGCCGCCCCTTCATCTGCATGTACTCCCCAGAATCGCCTTATATTGGCCGCTTTGCCCCCTCTCCCACCGGCCCGCTGCATATTGGTTCCCTGATTGGCGCCCTCGCCAGTTTTCTCGACGCCAGAGCTCATGGCGGGCAGTGGCTGTTGCGAATGGAAAATATCGATCCGCCTCGGGAAATTGCCGGTTCCGACGAGCGCATTCTGAATACGCTGCGCCGCCACGGGCTCAACTGGGACGGCCCCGTACTGGAACAGTCGACGCGTTCCGAGGCCTACGATGCTGCCCTGCAGCAGCTCCTGTCTTCTGGGGACGCTTTTCGCTGCAGCTGTTCCCGACGCCAACTCGCTCGTTTCGACGGCATCCATCGCGGAGCCTGTGTCGCCAGCGTCAATGAGGAAGACTGCGCTATTCGACTGGCAGTACCGGATGAGATATGGGAGGCCCACGACCTGCTGCAAGCCCCCCTGCGACAGAACCTGTTACAGGAGGTGGGCGATTTCACCCTCCGGCGACGCGACGGCTACTATGCCTATCAACTCGCGGTCGTGGTTGACGATGCCTATCAGGGCATCAATCACGTGGTGCGCGGCTCCGACCTCTGGGTGTCCACCCCCCGACAGCGACTGCTGCAGTCCAGACTCGCGTTGCCAACACCGACCTACCTGCACTTCCCCGTTATCGTTGGCAGCGACGGCCACAAACTCAGCAAGCAGACCTTTGCCGCCGCCATTGATGACAGCCGCGCCTGCGACAACCTGTTACTGGCCCTGCGCTTTCTCGGGCAGGAACTGCCGCCGCGTGCTCAACAGAGCTCCGTCGAGCGCATCCTCAATCACGCAGTGGACCATTGGCACCGACAACAACTGCCCGCAGTTATGGGTTTGCCAGAAAGCGCGTTCTTCGACTGATCGATGTTTTACATTCGCGAACAGGCTCTATTACCATTGGGCCTCTAACCGAGAGGCCCGGTGATGCTGATACATTCCTCCCTGATATTACTGTTTACCGTGTTTTTCCTGTTCACCCCCTCACTGGAGCAGTGGCTGCTGAACGACAGCGTAGCCTGGTACCGGCCGCACCTGATCTGGCTGGCCGTCGTAGTGTTTGTTTATATCAGCCAGCAGGATGCCGCCCCGGATGAACGCTGAGTTCCTCAATCTCTTCCTGCTGGGCTCGGTTTATTTAATTCTGCTCTTTGCCATCGCCTACGCCGCCGAACGCCGGCTGATGTCCGACTGGCTGAACCGGCACCCCGCCACCTATGTTCTGTCCCTGGGCGTCTTCGTCAGTGCCTACGGTATCTACGGTGTGGTCGAACAGGCGCGTGTTTCCGGTTACGGCTACATGAACTACTACCTGGGGGTAGCAACGGTGTTTATCGTCTACCCCCTGCTGCTGGCCCCCCTGATGCGTATCTGCCAGAGCTACCGTCTGGGCTCGCTGGCCGACTTGCTCACCTTTCGCTTTCGCAGCCAATGGGCCGGTTCACTGATCACCATTTTCATGCTGCTGGCAATGCTGCCGCTGCTGACCCTGCAGATTCAGGCGGTGTCGGAATCCATGCAGGTTTTGAGCGGCCGGCCGGACAACCCCGCCGACAGCCAGCAACAGCGCGATGTGCTGGCGCTGCTGTTTTGTGTGGTCATCATTGTCTTTGCCATCCTGTTCGGTTCACGCCATCTGAATTCGCGCGAAAGTCACCGCGGGCTGGTCACCGCCATTGCCTTTGAATCCGTCGTAAAACTGCTGGCGTTCGGCCTGACCGGCATCTTTGCCGTGATTTACGTTTTCGGCAGCTTTGACAATATGCAAACCTGGCTCAGCGGCCAAGAGGCCCTGGTCGAAGTGCTCAACAAACCTGTCGGCGGCGATACCACCCGCATGTCGCTGGTCATGTTCTTTGCCAGCGCCGTCTGCCTGCCCCACGTGTTTCATCTGGTATTTGCAGAAAACCCTAACCCCCGGCATCTGAAAGTCGCCAGCTGGGCTGTTCCGCTCTACCTGATGCTGATCAGTCTGCCGGTCTTTCCCATTCTCTGGGCAGGCGAGGCTCTCGGCACCGACGCTGCGGCTCAATATTACTCGTTGATCATCGGCAAGCAGAGCGGGCATGACTGGCTGTCCTACCTCGCTTTTATCGGCGGCCTGTCCGCCGCCAGCGGGGTCATCATTGTCGCCACACTGGCGCTGGCGAGCATGTCGCTCAACCACCTGATACTGCCCCTGTTTCAGCCGGACAGTCGCCGCGATATTTACCTCTGGCTACTGCGCACTCGCCAGCTTCTGGTCGCTGTGATTATCGGCGCCGGCTACCTGTTCTACTTCGCCATCCCGGACAACAACACCCTCAGCCAGCTCGCCATCGCCGCTATGTCCGGTTGCGTGCAGTTCTTTCCGGGGGTGCTGGCCATACTCTACTGGCCCTCCGCCAACAGCTACGGTTTGATCGCGGGGCTGCTTGTGGGCTTCGCGGTATGGGCATGGGGCTCCCTTGCCAGCCTGGTCGAGCTCGTCGACTCCAGCCTGCTGCTGTCGTTTTACGTCGCCGGTTTGCCGGAAGACCTTTACTGGGTAGCCGTGGTCGCTCTGTCATTAACGGCCAATGCGCTGGTGTTCATTGCGGTTTCCCTGTTGACCAATACCCCTGACGAAGAGCGCATCGCTGCCGAAGTCTGCACCCTGGATGACCTGAACCGCCCCGTTCGACAGATTCTGGATCTGCGCGATGCCGCAGATATGCAACAGCGACTCGCTTATGTTCTAGGTGACAACGTAGCTCACCGCGAAGTCGCACGCGCACTGGAAGAGCTCCAGCTCACCCCCGATGAGCGTCGCCCCTACGCACTGCGGCGTCTGCGCGATCGCATCGAGATTAACCTGTCGGCCCTGATGGGGCCGGGCGTGGCCAAGTCGCTGGTGGACCAGCAACTGCCTTATGTCTCGGACCCCACCACCAGCAGCGAAGACATCACGTTTATCGAAAGCCGGCTGGAGCTCTATAACGCCCACCTGACCGGGCTGGCGGCAGACCTGAACAATCTGCGCCGCTACCACCGGCAAACTCTCGACGAACTGCCCATCGGGCTGTGCTCACTCGGCAGCGACGGTGAAATCCTGATGTGGAATCGGGCGATGAGTGAACTCTCCGGCATCGCCAGCGATGACATCACCGGCTCGCGCCTGACCGACCTCGACGAAGACTGGCATACCCTGCTCGAGAGCTTTCTCGCCAGCGGCGACCTGCACTGGCGCAAGCATTCTCTAGAGAGCGAGGAAGGCAGCCGCATCCTCAATCTGCACAAGGCCTCGGTTGACCCGCTGGCACGCAGCGAGCAGGTCATCATTGTCGAAGACGTCACCGAAACCCACCTGATGGAAGACAAACTCACCCACCAGGAACGCCTCGCCTCCATCGGCCGCCTCGCAGCCGGGGTAGCCCACGAAATAGGCAACCCGGTCACCGGTATAGCCTGCCTCGCCCAGAACCTGCGCTATGATTCAAGCGAACCCGAAGTGCTGGAATCCGCTGACCAGATCATCAAGCAAACCCAGCGCATCACCGGCATTGTGCAAAGTCTGGTGAACTTCGCTCACCAGGGACGCGACGCCCAGGCCAGCAATATCGAAGCGGTCGATATCGACCACTGTGTCCAGGAAGCCATTCAGCTGCTGTCACTCGACCGCGAAGCTACGCAGGTAAAATTCGTCAATCGGTGTCCGCCGGGGCTGCTGGCGGCCGCAGAGGCCCAGCGCCTGATTCAGGTGCTGATCAACCTGTTGGCCAACGCCCGCGACGCCAGCGAACCCGGCGGTATCATCACCGTCCGGGCCGAGGGCGGAGACGCTATTCAACTGTCTGTTTGCGACAGTGGCAGCGGCATTCCCAGCCACGCGCTGGAAAAAATCTTCGAGCCCTTTTTTACCACCAAGGAACCCGGCAAAGGCACGGGGCTGGGGCTGGCGCTGGTCTACAACATCATTGAAGAACTCAACGGCGAGATCAGAATTGAAAGTCCGGTCGCAGATACCGGCCGCGGCACCTGTGTGCACATCACCCTGCCCCCCTTCATTTCCTAGCGCAGCACTGCAACCGCGTTCAGGACTGGCAAAAGGCGCTGCGACGCGGTATGTTTGAATGTTACGAACGCTTGGGCAGATTGGTAACATTTTCTCTGCCATCGAGGGCGCGCCAGCACCCGGCTCTCTGATTCAGCCAGATTTGCGAGTATGAAATGAGTGACATTCTGATAGTCGAAGACGAAGACGTAATCCGCAAAGCCCTGCGGCGCCTGCTGGAACACAACGACTACAGTGTGCAGGAAGCCTCCTCTGTCGCAGAAGCGCTGGCGAACTTCACCCTCGACGACTTTGACCTCATCATCTCCGATCTGCGTCTGCCCGGTGCGCCCGGCACCGAGCTGATCCAGCAAACCGAATCTCCCGTCCTTATCATGACCAGCTACGCCAGCCTGCGCTCGGCTGTCGACTCCATGAAACAGGGCGCCGTCGACTACGTCGCCAAACCCTTCGATCACGACGAGATGCTGGAAGCGGTCAGACGCAATATCGAGGCCCACTCCGAAGATAAAGCAGAAAACGGCAGCCGCCCACGGCGCAAGGGGCTGCGCGGCCAGCCGCAACTGGGCGAAATGATCGGCAGCTGCAAGAGCATGACCACCCTTTACGAGCGCATCAAAAAAGTGGGCCCCACAGAAGCGACGGTATTGATCCACGGCGAAACCGGCACGGGCAAGGAGTTGGTCGCGAAAGCCATTCACAATCGCAGCAGCCGCGCCGACAAACCCATTATTTCAGTCAACTGCGCCGCCATTCCCGAAACCCTCATTGAATCGGAACTGTTCGGCTACGAAAAAGGCGCATTTACCGGCGCCAATGCCAACCGTATCGGACTGATCGAGGCGGCCGACGGCGGCACCCTCTTTCTGGATGAGATTGGCGAGCTGCCCATGGAAGCTCAGGCGCGACTGCTGCGCTTTATTCAGGAGAACGAAATTCGCCGCATTGGCTCGGTTCACGCCCGCATTGTTGACGTCAGACTGATCTGCGCCACCCACCGCGACCTCAAGACCATGGCGCGCGAACATGAGTTCCGGGAAGACCTGTACTATCGCATCGGTGTAGTGCGCCTTGAGCTGCCTCCCCTCCGCGAACGCGGCAAGGATATTCTCGAGATTGCCGAAGCCGTGCTCAAACGCTGCTGTGATCGGCTGGGCAAAGACGAGATGTTTTTCTCGCCCAAGGCTATTCAAGCCATAACCACCTATATCTGGCCGGGCAATATCCGCGAACTGGAAAATGCCGTGGAGCGCGCTGTCATTCTCAGCGATGGCAATGAAATCGATAATGACCTGCTCGATATCGATCTGGAACTGGTAGATGTCAGCCAGATGCGCAGCAAGCAAAAGCCGGCGGACAACAAACCCCGCAAAGAGTCGGAGCCTGCGAACAAACCCAAAAATAACGCGCTGGACCCTAACGAAGACCTGTCACTGGAAGATTATTTCCAGCGCTTTGTGCTGGAGCACCAGGACTCCATGAGCGAAACCGAGCTGGCGCAAAAACTGGGCGTGAGCCGAAAATGCCTGTGGGAACGACGTCAGCGGCTGGGTATACCGCGGAAAAAGACCTCCAAATCAGCCTGACCCAAATGCGGCAGTTGCGGTAGACCCAAAATTGACGGCTGTACACAAAATACTGCAAAAGTTCCTTAAAAACGCCATTCTGTCACAAAATAAAGTTATTGGGACGTTACCCAAAATGTAAAAAGTAACAGCAGGCGGGCAGAACAGTAACAATAGGCATTAATACCTAGCCATCAAAATCACCGAACACATAGACTAACCTGTTGTTTTTAAAGCAAATTACATAGTTGGCACAGTAGGTGCTATAGGTATACGCGAATAAGAATAATAACAGACAACAATAATAATAAGAGCAGAAAAACCAATAAAAACAATTGCATAGAGACCTGGATGGGGAAGACACTGTTTTCCCCTTCTTCATTTCTGGGCCAGCAATTTTTAATCCCCTCCCCCCTCCCCTGCAATCAAGTGCTGCGCACAAATTGTTCTATGCTAGAATGCGCCGCTGGCTGATTCGCCTGTTTTATATAACTGATGAATGGATCTAAGTGGCTAATCTCTGGACAAAAATCACCTCTGCCGTGACACGAAAAACCAGCTCGGAAAAATTTCCCCGGATACTCAGTCGCGACGAACACCCGGTATCCCGCAAGCATATCAGTGACAGCGCTCTGAAAGTCATGCACCGACTTCGCAGCGGCGGCTTTGATGCTTTCCTGGTCGGTGGCGGTGTCCGCGACCTGATGCTGGGCAAACAACCCAAAGACTTTGACATCGCAACCAATGCGACGCCCGAAGAAGTGCGCCAGCTGTTTCGCAACAGCCGTATTATTGGCCGCCGCTTCAAGATTGTGCACGTTCGCTTTGGCCGGGAAATCATCGAAGTCACCACCTACCGCGGCAACCACGAAGATGGCAACGGCAAAACCGCCGTCGCCGGTGAAAGCGGTATGCTGCTGCGGGACAATGTCTACGGCACGCTGGAAGAAGATGCTGTGCGCCGGGACTTCACGGTCAACGCACTCTACTACTGCAGTGAGAAGTTCACCGTCCTCGACCACGTCGGAGGCCTGAGTGACCTGGAAAAACGCGAAGTGCGTATCATCGGCGATGCCGCCAATCGCTATCAGGAAGACCCGGTGCGCATGCTGCGCGCGGTACGTTTTGCCGCCAAGCTCGATTTTACGCTGGAAGCCCGTACCGCCGCGCCCCTGAAAAAGCTGGCGCCACTGCTGGAACAGATTCCAGCCGCCCGCCTGTTTGATGAAGTGCTCAAACTGTTTATGGAAGGTCAGGCGCTGCGGGTGTATGCCCTGCTGAAACACTACAACCTGTTCCGCCCACTGTTTCCCGCCACGCAGGCGGTACTGGACGGCGACGACCCCAGCGCGGCAGCACTGATCGAGCAGGGCCTGATCAATACTGACGCCCGCATCAGCCAGAACAAGCCGGTCACCCCCGCCTTTCTTTTCGCGGTCATGCTGTGGCCGGTGGTGCGCCGGGAAATGGCCCAGCTGCAAGCCGAGGGCGTGCCCGAGATTCCCGCGCTTCATCAGGCGGCCCAGAACTGCGTCTCGGCCCAGCAGCAGCACACCTCCATTCCCAAGCGTTTTTCGATGCCCATGCGCGATATCTGGGAGCTGCAGCTGCGACTGCCGCGCCGCACCGGACGCCGCGCCCAGGAACTGCTGGAACATCGCTACTTCCGAGCCGGTTACGACTTCCTGCTACTGCGCGAGCAAGCCGGTGAAATTCCGGAAGAGCTGGGCCCCTGGTGGACCGCATTCCAGGAAGCGGACGAGGGAACCCGCGAGGGCATGCAGAAAAAAATCGCCGGCGACCGCCCCGCCCGCAATAACAATGGCCGTCGCCGCCGCAAACCACGGCACCGGAATCCGCCGCGCTCGTCGTGATGCAAACCTGCTATATCGGCCTGGGCAGCAACCTGGATGACCCGCGCAGCCAAATCACGCGTGCACTGGCTGCATTAGGGGCCCACCCGTCGATAGAGCTGGTGCGCACCTCCAACTACTATGGCAGCAAGGCTGTCGGCCCCGGCGAGCAACCCGATTTTGTCAACGCGGCGGCCGAGTTGCGCACCGCACTGGAACCCCTCGACTTGCTGCACGCTCTGCAGACCATTGAACAGCAACAGGGGCGGGTACGCACAGTTCGTTGGGGCGCCCGAACCCTCGATCTCGACATCCTGCTTTACGGCAACCTGCAGCTCAGCAGCAGCGAGCTGACCCTGCCCCACCCGCGCCTGCAGGAGCGGCCCTTTGTTATTGTTCCACTGGCAGAAATTGCCCCCGAACTGCCCCTTCCCGATGGAACTTGTCTGGATAGACTATTAGACTACGCGAGCCGCGAAGATGTCTGGCGACTGGAGTGAAGGAATGGAGTGTAAATGACTGAAACGAGCGAGCTTCCGGATTTTATCGCGATCGAAGGTCCGATCGGCGTCGGCAAAACCACGCTCACCCAGAAGCTGGCCGAGCACTTTGGTTATCACACCATGCTGGAGCGCGCGGAAGAAAACCCCTTTCTCGAACGCTTCTATAAAAATCGCCGCCAGTCAGCGCTGGCAACCCAGCTGTTTTTCCTCTTTCAGCGCGTCGAACAACTCGACGAACTCAAACAGGCCGACCTGTTCGCCCCCCGCCAGGTTGCCGACTTTCTGATGCAAAAAGATCGCCTGTTCGCCCGCGCCAATCTCGACGCCGACGAAATGGCCCTCTACGACAAAGTCTATGAGCAGCTGACCCTCGACGCGCCGGTACCTGACCTGGTCATTTACCTGCAGGCGCCTGCCGACGTATTGATGAGTCGCATCCAGAACCGCGGCATTCGCTACGAACAGCGGGTCGAGCGCAGCTACCTGGAAACCATCAACGAAATTTACAGCGAATTCTTTCACTACTACGATGCTTCACCGCTGCTGATTATCAATGCCGAAGATATCGACTTCGCCAACAACGAGCGTGACTTCCGGCAACTGGTTGACTATATTCCGCGCATTCGCAGTGGCCGCCACTACTTTAACCCGAGCCTGGTGTAACGGGAGTCGCCCATGAACAAAATCAGCCCACAATCGCTTGCGGCCAAGAAAGCGCAAGGCGAAAAATTCGCCGTACTGACCGCCTACGATGCCACCTTTGCCCGCCTCGTCGACCAGGCCGGTATCGATGTCATCCTGGTAGGTGATTCGCTCGGCAATGTACTGCAAGGCCACACCAGCACCCTGCCGGTCTCGGTCGAGGACATGTGCTACCACACTGCCTGTGTCGACCGGGGCACAGAAAAAGCCCTGATCGTCTCCGACTTGCCCTTTGGCAGCTACAACACAATTGATGACACGCTGCGCAACGCCACAGCACTGATGCAGTCCGGCGCCCACATGGTGAAACTGGAAGGCGGCCAGTGGCTGGCTGAAAGCATTGCCCTGCTCACCGAGCGCGGCATCCCGGTCTGCGGCCACCTCGGGCTGACGCCCCAGTCGGTCAATACTCTCGGCGGCTTCAAGGTACAGGGCCGGGACGAAGCTGGGGCCCGCCGGATCATTACAGATGCCAAGGCACTGGAAAATGCCGGCGCCACCCTGCTGGTAGTGGAATGCGTGCCCACAGAACTGGGCCAACGCCTCAGCGAGGCCCTGACAATACCGGTTATCGGTATCGGCGCCGGCCCTCAAACCGATGCTCAGGTACTGGTCTTGCACGACCTGCTGGGCGTATCCCGCCGAATTCCGAAATTTGTTAAAAACTTCCTTGCGGATGCGCCAGACATCCAAACCGCCCTTGCCAACTACAAAATCGCGGTCGAACAGGGCGAGTTTCCGGGCCCCGAACACAGCTTTGAGTAGACAAAAACCCTGAAAGCCGCGTCTGGCGGGCCTTTCAGGCTATCATGTTACGTTATAACACCGCTTCTTTTGGTAACACAATCGATGGAAATTTGTTACCAAAAAGCATTGAACCCCCCCCATGATTGGGGCATACTTGCCCGCCTCTGTCCCTTGTACACATTGTAAACACTGCGACAGTGGCTTCCGGCAATATGGAAGATGGGCGCCAGCCCGCAGCGAAAGCGGACTGACATCACAGCAACCTGCATCTGCATATCAGCGATGGCACGAGTAGGAAGTTGGGTGGTATGAAAACCTTCAGTACAACAGCGCGGCTGAGAGAAGCCCTGGCCAGCGAACGACGTAACGGTCGACGCATTGCCTTTGTCCCCACCATGGGTAATCTCCATGAGGGCCATCTGCAGCTGGTGCGTCGTGCCCATGAACTGGGCGAGGTTGTAGTGGTCAGCATTTTTGTCAATCCGCTGCAATTCGGCGCCAACGAAGATCTCGACAAGTATCCCCGCACCCTGACCGCCGACAAGGAAAAGCTGTTTGCGGAAGGCGTTCAGTACCTGTTTCACCCCGGTGTAGCCGAAATGTACCCCAACGGCATGGGTGAGCAGTCCATCGTTTCCGTCCCCGGCGTTTCTGAACGTCACTGTGGCGCCAGCCGCCCCGGACATTTTGACGGTGTATCCACGGTTGTCACCAAGCTGTTCCAGATCGTTCAGCCCGATGTCGCCGTATTCGGCAAAAAGGATTTCCAGCAGCTCGCCGTCATTCGCAAGATGGTGGCCGATCTGTGCATGCCCATTGAAATCGAGGGTGTCACCACAGCCCGCGATCTCGATGGTCTGGCCATGAGCTCACGCAACGGTTTCCTGTCCCGCGCCCAGCGCGAACTGGCCCCCTTCCTGCACAAAACCCTGCAGGAGTGCCGCGAGGCCATCGCCTGCGGCTTTGACAGCTATGCGGAGCTGGAGCGGCACGCTCGCCTGTCACTGCTGGATGCCGGTTTTGAGCCCGATTACTTCTCAATCTGCGATGCCAGAACCCTGGATCAGGTAACTCTGGACACCGAAGAGATTGTTATACTGGCGGCGGCCCGCCTGGGTGAAACCAGGCTGATCGATAATGTCACCCTGAACTTCAATCCCAGCGCCGACTGGGGTATGCTTGCCGCCCATTAATTTGGGCCGGTTCGCACAGGCACGTTAGGCAAAGAGAGAGAAAGGAACAGCGTATGCAGTCCACCATGCTGAAAGCCAAGCTTCACAAAGCTACCGTTACCCACGCGGTGCTCAACTATGAAGGCTCCTGCGCCATCGACGGCAAGCTATTGGACCTGGCTGGCCTGCGTGAATACGAGCAGATCGATATCTACAACGTCACCAATGGCGAGCGCTTCACCACCTACATCATCCGCGGTGAAGACAACAGCGGTATCATTTCAGTCAACGGCGCGGCTGCGCACAAGGCCGGCGTGGGCGACACCATCATTATCTGCGCCTACGGCATCTACTCAGAAGCCGAGCTGATCAACTTCAAGCCGCGTCTGATCTACATGAACCCGGACAACACCGTCAGCCACAGCAGCAACGCCATTCCGGTGCAAGTTGCCTGATTGACCACGACATTCCACGAAAAGGGGGCTCTTCGCCCCCTTTTTTGTGCCCGCTCATCCAACACTTTTCAAAAAATCTGCACGTTCAAAATATATCGCTGACCGCACCACAACCGGCGCGCACAGCAGGGCTGATTATCGAGTTCGATTGATAATTACGGCTCAACCGTATCGGGCAGTGCAAAGGCCATATATTCCGCCGCCGACGCCTGTCCCAGCTTGCCGCCACCCGCCGCTATCACCACGTACTGTTTGCCGCCGGCGCGATAAACCGCCGGCGTGGCAAAGGCCGGGGCCGGCAACTGCGTCTCCCACAAAAGCTCTCCACTGTCGCTATCAAAGGCGCGGAATTTTGAATCCGGAGTAGCGCCAATAAACAACAGACCACCGGCAGTGACTGCAGGCCCACCGTAGTTTTCCGAGCCCAGGCCCTGATAACCCATTGCCAGCGCTTTAGGGTAATCCCCGAGCGGGAGCCGCCATTTTATCGACGCGCTGGCCAGATCAATGGCCGTTAATGTGCCCCAGGGTGGCTTGCTGGCCGGCAGACCGTCGGGATCGACGAACTTCTGCCAGCCGGCATTGAGAAATTCAAAGCTGCCGTTCGCTTGGCGGGTTTCAGGCTCCGGCTCGTCATCTGCCAGATAAAGGTAACCAATAACAGCAGCCAGCCCATACCAGGGCAGGATCTCATTGGCCGGCATTCGGCCGCGGCCGTCACGGGCTATCCGATAGGCCTGTAGAGGTCCCATCCTCTCGGACAGTCCGATCAATGACGGCACGGTCAGCCCATCCCCCTGTCGATCAACCCCATGACAACCGGAACACCCCATCAGATAAGCCGCGCGAGGCGTTTTTACCGCGTCTTCAGTAGCCGCACCGGCGACCATTTGAATCACGTAGGGGACTTCATTGGCATTGATAAACAGCGTTTGCGAATCCTCTTCCCAGGCGGCACCACCCCACTCCGCTCCACCATCAATGCCCGGGTACACCAGAGTGCCTTCCAGGCTCGGCAGGGTGTACAGCCCTTCATAGGCCAAGCGCTCGTATTTGCGACGCACGACCTCGGTAACCAAGGGTGTTCGCGTCGACAAATCTTCGGGCCCCAGTGTTTGGCGGGTAAAGGCGGGCAAGATGTCCGGCAGAGGCTGCGTTGCGGGGGCGTATTCACCGGGCAGGGCCTCGCCTCCCACGACCACCTCTTTCAGCGGAAATACCGGCTCCCCTGTTTCCCGCTCAAACACAAAGATGTGCCCCGTTTTGGTGACCTGAGCCACCGCTTCCACCTTTCTCCCGTTCAGCTCCAGCGTAATCAGGTTGGGCGGTGCGGGTAGATCGCGATCCCATAAATCGTGGCGCACCAACTGCTGGTGCCAAACTCGTTCTCCCGTATCCGCATCCAAGGCAAGCAGGGTGTTCGCGTAGAGGTTGTCGCCTTCGCGATCCCCGCCATAGAAATCAAAGGTGGCCGATCCCGTGGGTGCAAACACCAGACCTCGCTGCGTATCCACCGTCATGCCGGCCCATGAGTTTGCCCCGCCGGACGTTTTTCTCGCCTCTGGCGGCCAAGTCTCTTCACCGGCCTCCCCTTTCGCCGGAATGGTCCGGAATAGCCATTCCTGCTCGCCAGTCACCACATTGTAGGCGCGAATATCGCCAGGCGAAGCGCCACCGAATTCCGACACGCGAGAGCCCAAAATCAACTTGTCCTCGTAAAGCGCACCCGGTGATGTCGCATTGACCGCTATCGACTTCGGGTCGATATCGGAAAACCCTTTCCGTAAATCCACCCGACCATCGTCGCCAAAGGTTGTGATCTGCTCGCCCGTGCGCACGTCCAGCGCATAGAGGTAGTAGTCCGCCGTCACCAACAGACGTGGCCGGGCAGCGCCGTTGCCCGGCCATAGTGCCAAGCCCCGCCCGGGGTTGGGTAATAAACTCAATGCCCGCGGTGTCTTGAAGGTCCAGAGCTCGCGCCCGGTGGCTGCATCCAGTGCAAAGACTGCCAACTCGGGAGTCAAACCGTAGAGCACACCGTCGACAATCAGGGGATTGGTTTGTAACTGGAGCCCATCACCAGATGAGTCGTCACTGCTATAGCGCCAGGCAGGCTCCAGCTGAGCCACATTGTTCCGGTTAATCTCAGACAGCGGCGAATAATGTGACGCATTCTTGTCCCCCAGATAACTCGCCCAGTCACCCTGATCAATGGCAAGGGACGTTTCAGGGATGACCTGCGGCTGACCCGGACGATCTCCACAAGCGGCGGCTAGCAGCACGACCACACTGATTACAAAAAGGCGACCGCAGGAAATTCCTGTCATTATTTTTATATTCCACTTAAAGGACTATAAAGCGATCATGACTCTGCCAGAACAGCCTCACAAGGCGTGTTTTATTACGGATCGTTCAAGCCCCACCCAGCACGCTTTACTCAACATCCTATCTGAGCCGATTCGGGCAACTATTTCCCAAGCCCATCAATAGAACCCTTTCTAAAGAGGCAGCCCTCATTCTAAGGGCTAGCCTTTGGACGCATTCAAGAGTATTGTATATTTATACAGTACTCGCGAGCTCTCTGCGTAAGCCAGTGGGCCGCCCTTCATTGATAGAAATTCATGCGTTATGTCTGAGATAACACACTTATTGGAAAACCCCCGCTTGTGGCGCGGCTCCCAACGCAACACCACGGCTGCCGCCCATGGCAGCATCAAGAGTGGTTATTCCGCGCTGGACCGCGCGCTACACAGTGGTGGCTGGCCCGTGGCTGGAAGCACAGAATTGCTCTGTGACTACAGTGGCATTGGCGAGCTGAGCCTGTTGACGCCCGCCCTGTCCAGTCTCAGCCAGCAGCAGACCATCGTCTGGCTGAACCCACCCTTCAGGCCCAGCGCGCCGGCGTTGAAACAGGCCGGCTTTCGCTTGAATAACTGCCTGTTTATTGATACCAGTAGCCTGACCGAACAGCTCTGGGCCGGCGAAGAACTGCTGCGCTCAGCGACCTGCGCCGCCGTCTTGAACTGGACCGGCAGACAGCGCCTGAGCGACCGCGACCTGCGCCGCCTGCAGCTGGCAGCCAGAGAACATCACTGCTGGCACATTCACTTTCGCAGTGAAAACTGCCGCCAGCAAAGCTCGCCCGCGCCCCTGAGAATCCGGCTGCAGGCCGGTGAACAGCAGCTGGCAGTGGAGCTGTTCAAACAGAGCGGCGGCCCCTCCGGACAACAGCTTGTTCTGCCTCGCAAGCCCTTTCTTTTGCACCAACAGCAGCCTCCCAGCCTGTGGCCGGTAGCGCGCAAACGGCTGCGGCGCAAAAGTCGCCTGCGTCTGGCCCAACCCCGATCCAGGCCTCAGACCACACCCTTAGTGGAAATCCATTGATGTGGCTGTGCATTCGTTTTCCCCGCCTGCTGTTGGGTCAGGCGCTGGCCCCAGAGCAACGCCAGCTGGGCCCGCAGGCCCTGCTGCTGAATAACCGGATAGACGAGGTTAACCGGGCAGCCGCAGCGGCCGGTGTTCGCCCCGGTCAGTCCCTGAGCACGGCGCGCAGCCTGTGCCCGGAATTACAGTGCCGCCAGCCCGATGCCGAGCATATGCAACAACGCCTTGCCCAGCTCGCCCTCTGGGCCTACCGCTTTACGCCCGAAGTCAGCCTGGCTAAGCCCGACTGCCTGCTGCTGAATATTT
Source organism: Litorivivens sp. (assembly GCF_041624475.1). GTDB lineage: Bacteria > Pseudomonadota > Gammaproteobacteria > Pseudomonadales > Spongiibacteraceae > Litorivivens. The sequence goes on along the minus strand of NZ_JBFJUX010000002.1, from coordinate 63,798 downwards.
GCGGCTCACTGAAACTGTTTGACGGCTTCAAGCCCCTGTTCCGGCGACTGCGCAGCGGGTTTCGCAAACGCCGCATTCCGGCCAGCTATGGGCTGGGGCATACACCTTGGGCCGCCACCCTGCTGAGCTACGGCCAGCTAGATATCACCACCCTGCTGGACGCTGACGGCCAGCTCAACGAAGCCGCGGTCATCGATCAGCTCAACCGGCAGCCCAGCGCCCATCTGCCCTGCGACAAACAGCAACAGGAACGCCTGCTCACGCTCGGCCTGAATACACTGGGCGAACTCAAGGCGCTGCCCGACAGCGCCCTGAGCCGTCGTTTTGGCAAGGGGTTCAGCCGGCTGCTCAATCAACTTTACGGCAGTGCACCCGACCCCCGCCCCTATTTTCAGCCGCCGGATGTTTTTTTCAGTGAACGCCAGTTCAATGGCGAACTGACCCGTAGCGAGGAACTGCGCTTTCCACTGGCCGGGCTGCTCGATGAGCTCGGGCACTATCTCCAGCTAAAACAGTGGGTCTGCCGTCAGCTGCGCTGGCAGTTCTGTTACTGCAACGGCGAGCACGATGAGCTGGTCATGCCGGTCTCTCACGCCCATTTCGATCGCCGCCAGTTACTGTCGCTGGTGCTCCTCAAGCTGGAGCGCTATACCCTGCGCGGTGCAGTCGATTCACTGGCCCTGCATTGCACCGAGTTTGAAGCGGTTCAGCAGCGCAGTACGGAACTCTTTTCCGACATCAGTCTTTTTGATCACGAACGCCAGGCCCGTTATCTCGCCTTGCTCGACAAGCTGCGAGCGCGACTGGGAGAACAGGCACTGTGGCAGCCAGCATTGCGGGAACAGCATCTTCCTGAGCAGGCGACCGGCCGCGAAACCGCTCGCAATGGGCCTGAAGACGATTTCCCCGAGCGCCCTCTCTGGCTGCTTGAATCGCCTCTGCCTTTGCAGGAGAAAAACCGGCAGCCCTGCTGGCAAGGCCCGCTGACCTTACTTCAGGGGCCAGAGCGGTTGGACAATCAATGGTGGCAGCAACGTCAGGTGCGCGACTACTACATTGCCCGCACCTCTCACTACGCCCTGTGCTGGGTGTATCAGGACCGCCTGCAACAGCGCTGGTACCTGCACGGTTGGTTTGCCTGAATGTCCGACCAGCACCACAAACCGCCGGACTACGCCGAGCTCCACTGCCTGAGCAATTTTTCCTTCCTGCGCGGTGCCTCCCACCCCCACGAGCTGGTGCAACAGGCCGCCGCACTGGGTTATCAGGCTTTAGCCATCACCGATGAGTGCAGCCTGGCCGGTGTCGTGCGAGCCCATATTGCCGCCGAGCAATGCGGCATCAAGCTGATTGCCGGCGCGGAGTTTCAGCTGGAGGAAGGCCTGCACATCGTTCTACTGGCACCCGATAAACGCGCCTATTCCGACGTGTCAGCCCTGATCAGTCGCGCCCGGCTGAACAGCGTCAAGGGCAACTACCGGCTCTCACTGAAAGATCTGAGCCGCAGCTGTGGCCACTGCTTTGCAGTCTGGCTGATGCCGTTTCAAGGGGCGGCCTTTGAACACGCAGCGCACTACGGAGAAACCCTAAAAGACCTGTTCGGCCCACGCTTGTGGCTCGGCTTTCAACGCCTGTACCGCCAGGGCGAGCAGATTTTTTACGAGCGCTGCCTGGCGCTCGCCGAACAGATCACTGTTCCGATGGTGGCCTGTGGCGGCATTCTGATGCACGAGCGTCAGCGCAAACCGTTGCAGGACACCCTCACCGCTATTCGTCTGAATCAACCGATCCAATCCTTAGGCACACAACTACAGGCTAACAGCGAATACTATCTGCGCGACCGCGCCACCCTCGCCAGACTATATCCGCAGGATCTGCTTAAAGAGACCCTGCGCATCGCAGAGCAATGCCATTTTTCACTCCGGGAACTGCGCTACCAGTACCCCGATGAGGTGGTCCCCAAGGGCCAGACAGCCAGCGCCTTCCTGCGCCAACTGAGCTACGCCGGCGCCCGCCTGCGCTGGCCTGAAGGCATTCCTCCCACCGTAACGCGACTGCTTGAACACGAGCTGCAATTGATTGCCGAGTTGCGTTACGAACACTACTTTCTGACGGTCTACGATATTGTTCACTACGCCCGCAGTCAGAATATTCTCTGTCAGGGGCGCGGTTCTGCGGCCAACTCGGCGGTGTGCTACTGCCTGTTTATCACCGAGGTGGACCCGTCTCGCGGGCAGCTCCTGTTCGAGCGTTTTATTTCCAGAGAGCGTGACGAAGCGCCAGACATTGATGTGGATTTTGAGCACGAGCGCCGCGAAGAAGTCATCCAGTACATCTATCGCAAATATGGCCGCGAGCGCGCTGCGTTAGCGGCGACGGTTATCACCTACCAGATGCGCAGTGCAGTGCGCGATGTGGGCAAGGCGCTCGGTTTCGACGAGGCGCTGATCACCCAACTCGGTAAATCCATGGCCTGGTGGGACAAACGCGAGGAGCTGGTACAGCGGCTGCAAAATCTTGGTTTGCAGGGCCCTGTCGCCGAGCATTTTTACGCTCTGGTGCAACAGATTCTCGGTTTTCCCCGCCACCTGTCGCAACACGTGGGCGGCTTTGTGATCAGCCGCGATCCGCTGACCAGCATTGTACCGATGGAAAATGCCGCCATGGCAGAGCGCACCATCATCCAGTGGGACAAGGAAGATCTGGAGGCCATGCACCTGATGAAGGTGGATGTGCTGGCACTGGGCATGCTCAGCAGTATTCGCAAAAGCCTGGAACTGATCAGCGTGCAGAAAGGCCGGCCCTTCACTCTGCAGGATATTCCCGCCGAAGACAGCGCAACCTACGACATGCTCTGTCAGGCCGACAGTGTCGGCGTATTCCAAATTGAATCCCGCGCCCAGATGACCATGCTGCCCAGGCTCGCGCCACACTGCTTTTACGATCTGGTGATACAGATTGCCATTGTCCGCCCCGGGCCGATTCAAGGCGACATGGTAAACCCCTACCTATTGCGCCGGCAGGGTTTGGAAGCGGTGGTTTACGAAAACGAAGGCATTAAAAATGTACTGGAGCGCACGCTGGGTGTGCCGATTTTTCAGGAGCAGGTGATTCAATTGGCCATGGTCGCAGCCGGTTTCAGCGGCGGTGAAGCCGACCAGTTGCGCCGCGCCATGGCCAGCTGGGGCCGCAATGGCCAACTGCTGATATTCCGCGACAAGCTGATCGACGGCATGACAAAAAACGGCTACAGCGGAGCCTTCTCTGAACGGCTTTTCAATCAGATGAAAGGCTTCGGGGCCTACGGATTTCCCGAATCCCACTCCGCCAGTTTCGCTCTGCTCGCCTACGCCTCGGCCTGGCTCAAGCGTCATCATCCCGCCGCTTTTTTTGCCGGCCTGCTGAACAGCCAGCCGATGGGCTTCTACAGCCCCTCGCAACTGATACAGGATGCCAAGCGTCACGGCGTGACAATTCTGCCCTACTGCGTCAATCACAGCCATTGGGACTACACCCTGGAAAACCCGCATTCCGAAAGCCCTCAACTACGCATGGGGCTGCGTCAGGTGAAAGGCTTTAATCAGAGCGCTGCCGAACGGATTGTGCAAAACCGCCAACAGTCACCCTATGCCTCACTGGCTGATTTTCTGGCGCGGGTTTCTCTCAACAAGGCAGAGCGCAACGCTCTGACCCGGGCCGATGTCTTTGCCAGTTTTCAGTTGCATCGCTACCAGAGCCAGTGGCAGGTCAGTGCCAGCGAACAGAACGACGCCTTCCTTCCCGCCGCCAGTGAGCTGGACGACGGCGTCAGCCTGCCTGCTCCATCAGAGATTTCCGAGGTTCGCGCCGATTACAGCTTCAGCCGTTTAAGCCTGCGCCGTCACCCACTTGCCCTGCTGCGCGAGCGACCGCGGTTCAAGGACTGCTGTCGGGCCGTAGAACTCGGCCGCATCGACAATGGCCGCTTTATTCGTCTGGCCGGACTGGTCACCTGTCGACAGCGACCAGGCACCGCTTCGGGCGTGCTTTTTCTGACATTGGAAGACGAAACCGGCAACAGCAATATTGTGGTCTGGAAACAGGTACAGGCGCAGTGCCGCCAAGCGATACTCAGCGGGCGCCTGCTGATTGTGAAAGGGTTGGTGCAACGCGCCGATCCGCCCCGCCGGGAGGGTTTCAGCACCCCGCCGGTCATTCACATCGTCGCACTGCACCTTGAAGACGCCAGCCACGAGCTGGCGCTTGAAGTGGACTCACACGACTTCCACTGAAGTGCGTACAAGACCTTAGCGTTTGAATTGGGCACCGCCGGGCAGCACCGCCACATCCAGCGCCGACAGAACACCCGCCTTTGCTGCGCAAACGGAGGGAATGGCGTTAACCAAACGGTTGGCAGCGGTCGCATTGCCGCCGGCAGCCGCGCCTGAGTCAAAATGGTCAGTGGCATGAACCGTAATATCCAGATCCGGATTGCCCTTGATCAGCACACGGTGGCAGCCGCCCTCGGTCGGGGGTGTTGGCCAGTCCGGCGCACAATCCACATCGATCCGGGTGATATGCTCGGCAACAATCAGGGGCAGGCCATTTTTCATGCCCATCACTTCAAAACGAAAGGCACCTTGTCCGCCTTTTTCAAAGCTTCCCATGCCGGCTACTTCAACCGTTTTCTCCAGCGGGCGGCGCTCAACCTGGGTGGTGACTTCATCCAGCTCGATATTCAAACCCTGAGCCACCAGACGCACCATCGGCTCCCAGATTTTCAGCAGCACTTCACTGTGCAGCATCAACGGCAGCTCATCCATCGGCTGCCCAAAGCCGATCACATAACGCACGATATCCGGCGCGTCGTAAAGGGCGTAATTGAATATTTCCTGACAGCGAATTTGCTCGATACCCGCCACTACACCGCTGGCAAACAGCGGCAGCGCATCCATGGCCCAGCCCGGATCAATCCCAGAGACTAGTAAGGAGGCATTGCCCCGCTCACACGCGCTATTGACCTTGTCGAGCACATCCTTGGGTGCCAGTGCCGGATGCAGAAAGTCGTAAAAGGAGGTGCTGACCACATTGCAGCCCGCCTCCAGACAACTCAACAGGTCCGCCATGGCTTCATCCGGGCGCACATCGGCCGAGGCCGTGTAGACCACCACATCGGGCTTGCCGGCCAGAACCGCAGCGGCGTCACGGCTTGCGACAACACCAGTCGCCGGCACACCTGCCAATTCACCGGCGTCGCGCCCTTCTTTCGCCTCACTGGAAACGATCACACCACTCAGGGTCAATTCCGCATGCCCCAGCACCGCGCGAATGGCCGGTCGGCCGACATTTCCCGTACCCCAGACTGCAACCTTCATTAAGACCTCCAGCGATCTCGCAACAAAAATTCTTGGCTACCGATCATAAGGTCACAGTCAACAAGTGGACATTACAGCCGGTACAGACAATCGCGGTAAAATCGCACCACATCATGGTAGTCACCGGCAGCGAAATGGCATTGAAACAACCCGCCGCGCCACCGGCATTTTCGATGAGCTGCTGGTAATCCCACTCGTTGCAGGCCAGCGTGCCGCCGCAGGGGCCGGGATCGCCCTGCCCCTGATCCCATAGCCGCAAGCGAAGCCGATAGGCCTGACCAGTATTCAATCCATTCCAACAGGGGCTTTGAGGTTGATGGTCACTGTAGACAGCCATAATTATCCTCCGTGATTGGCTTTTTTTATTTTTCGAACAAGCAAACCGCATGGCCCACAATGCAGATGCATCATCCCGGCACACGCGCTATGCTTGACCCATAATAAATGCTTAGAGATGACAGGTGTAATACGCATTGAAGAACCGGGCACACAAGGCATTTGACACTGGCAAAGCTCTGCTGTTGGCCGCAGCGCTTTGCTGCGCGCCAGCTCATGCCCAGGATCTGCTGTCGGATACGGTGGGCGGCGTAGAAGGCCTGCTTTTACCGCAGGGAGGCGGAGATGCCGATGTATTCGGAATTACCGACCTGATCGGCGCCGATGGCAACAATAGCGACTCACTAAGCCCAAACAATACCTGCGAAGGCATTCAATGCGGTGAGTCGACCGTATTTGAGCTGCCGGGATTGGAAGTCCGCGAGCCCACAGACAACGACGGTGAATGTGTTGATAGCGATCGCGACGGCATCTGCGATATTCGCGATGTCTGTCTCGGCTCCACGGAAAACTCGCCCGTACTGGAAAGCGGCTGCGGCCTGCAGGTTGGCAATCCGATTATCCTCACAGGCGTGCGTTTTGCCGCTGGCAGAGCGCAGCTAAGCGATGCAGCCAAAGCGGCTCTGGCCCCCATTGTCGAGCTGATTCTCGCCACTGATGCTCAGCATATCGTTGTTGAGGCTCACACTGACGATGATGGCAGCGAGGCCACTAACCTGGCGCTTTCAGAGGCCCGAGCGAAGGCCGTGTATCAGCACCTGATCAGCAAGGGGATTAGCAAGCAAAGACTGGCCTTTGTCGGCCGCGGCGAGGCCTTCCCCCTTATACCTCACCAGACCACCATGGGCCAGAGACTGGCCGGCGTAGCCGAGATTAACCGGCGGATTGAGATTACTCTTGCCCGGCCGGATGAATTTGCCGCCCATCGCGCGGCTATGCGCGAACGCGAACAGGAGCTGCAACGACAGGCAGCCAGACAGCAACAAATCAAGCAGCAACAGCAAGCCGAACAACGCGCCCGGCAAGAGCAGGCAGAATCTGCAGAAGAAAGCTACAACGAGGTGCTCGATTTTCTCGAAGAATCCGGTGCCGCCTCGCGTGAACAGGAAAATACCGACAGCGAAAACAGTGATCCGGGCTACACCCTGGAAGTTATTTATCCCGAAGAATAAAACGAGCAACCACGAACCCTATGGCTATTGATCTCCCGCCCAGCTTGCCCCCCAGCCTGGAAAACCCTGGCTACGTCGTGGATGTGCAACGTCAACGCGGCGCTTACATCCGCGCAGTAGGCAGCTTTTCAGTACAGGTCAGTGGCGACCACTATCTGACCTTTGCGGAGCTGGAGGCCATCTTTGAGCAGGCCGAAAGCCCCTCAGAAGCCATCCTGCTGATGGACAACAAAACCCGGCAGAAAGGCCACCTGCTGGTGCAGTACCTCTATGCCCGCCCCATCAACGGCATCATTCACGTGCTTGCAGTGCAAAAGAGCGTGGGTGAAATACAAGGCGATAGCAATATCGCGCACTTCTTTCGGGGCTGGAAAGGTGATAGCACACCAACCCGCAATGAATTTGTACGCTATCAAACCAATGCCAACCTCTATTCGCGGCGCACCGGACGCGATTACGCCGTAAGCTACGAGGAAACCTCGCAGGCAGATACGCTTAACCTCCAATTTAGCGAAACCCCAGACAGCAGCAGAACACGCTGGAATGGCGCTCTCCAGCTCGGCAATCAGGGGAATCGCTTTGTTGGCCGCTATTACCTCGACAGTGCGCTCGGCTACAATTTTGATCGCGGCAGCCAGCTGCAAGTGCGCTACCAAACCTCGATTGAAGACTGGGGCGAAGTAGGTGACGGAGAAGGCTACCGCAATACACAATTGGCCTACAGCTACCCCTCACGCTGGGGCCTTTTTAGCATCGAAGCACGCCGCGCCGAATACATCCGGATATTTACAACATCAGCAAGCTCTGACGCCTGTTCGCTGGGCTTGCCTGGCTCTGTCTGCCTGATTAGCGCACCTGGCAATCCGCCCCAAACCGAAGAGCTTGATGCGACCATCGATGTTCTTGCCGTCAATGGACAACAACTTATTCTCGCCGACACCGATTATCGCTGGACGCTGCAACAGAGACTGGAAGCCGTAGATTCCGAACTGCTCAGCAGCAACGGAGCGGCTTTGCAGGATGAACGCTACACCTCGCTGGAAATAGGCACTCGCTACGAGCGCCTCAATCAATTCAACAACAAGCCCTTGAACTGGCAAGCCAGCCTCCGGGTGAAACACGGCCTTAGCAGTGATAGCGGCACGTTCGGCACGGCCCCCGAAGCAAACGGTGTTGCTATAGGCAAACGCACGGCAGAATACACAATCATCAAGCCCGGTTTTGGCGCGGCTTACACGCTCTCAGAGAACTGGGACCTCAGCTTCACCGCAAGCTCCCAGTTCACCAGAGACCAGCTCCCCCAACAGCAGCAATGGGTGCTGGGTGGTGCCTCACGCATGCATGCCTATCTACCCGGCGTGCTGGTGGGCGACAGCGGCTACCACGCCAAAACTGCCATTTCACGCAATTGGGTGTTCGGTAACCTTACGTTCAATGCTGGCCTGTTCTACGAGTACGGCGCTTCCGGATTTGAAGACGCCAGAGGCGCCGACAGTACCGGCGCGATCAACCTGAATCGCTACAGCACCTTGCAGGATGCAGGCATTAACGCCTCTCTGAAAATTGGCAGCAACCTCGAAGTGACAGCAATTGCCGCGACTCCCCTGACGGAAAGCAACACCAGCAAACAACGTACCGAAGAACAGGAAGCCGACTTTTTTGTTGTTGTAAAAGCCAGTTTCTAGTTTTGATCAAAGAAAGCATGCCACGCATCACCCACCTCGCCTATTATCCCGTTAAAGGCCTGCAGGGAGTCCCGCTCGACGCTGTTTCACTGGCAGCGGCCAGCGGCTTTCCACTGGATCGCCACTTTGCCATTGCCGATGACCGCACACCCTTTGACCCGAACGATCCGCAACACCTGCGCAAGCAACAGTTAGTTGTGCAGATGAAGTACGAACGGCTGGCGGAACTCGGCACGCAGTTCGACCCGAACACCTTTGAGCTTACCCTCAGCCATAAGGGCTCAAGCGAGATATTCGTTCTCGACACAGAAACAGGAAAAAGCGCCTGTGAGCAGTATTTAACCGTATTTATGGGCAATCTGATTCAGGGCAGCGCTCGCCTGATCAGCGGCCCAGGCATCAGTTACACCGACCTCTCAACACCCTGCATATCACTGATTAACCTGAACAGTGTCCGCGCGCTGGAACAGGCGCTGGGTAACAACGTTGATCACCGTCGCTTTCGCGCCAATATCTATTTGGATGGCATACCAGCATGGCAGGAAGAAAGCTGGTTAAACAAAACCCTGACTATCAATGGGGTTGAACTGTTGGTTTACAAAATCACTGACCGTTGTGCAGCCATTAATGTCGACCCGAAAACAGCCATACGCGATAAGACGCTGCAGGGGCTAAAGCGGGAGTTTGGGCATTTGAATATGGGAGTTTATGCGAAGGTGGTAAATCGAGGTGATATAAGCGTTGGCGATGATATTTTAGTAAGACAATAAAAAAAGGAGGCCGAAGCCTCCTTTCGTTCACTATACAAATTTAGAAAGCATAGGAGATCGAGAAAGTATCCAGATCAACCTCCTGATCTCTGATGTTGACAAAGAAGGGGTTAACCTGAAGATCTCTGGCTTCACGAGCATAATCAAATACCCAGCTACCCAATTTCAACCCCAAACCATAAGTTGTGCTTTCAATATCATTGATGAAAGTCGCGGCCTGGTTATCAACTGCGTCAACTTCTGTTTCCGACATACCAAAGCGCACGAACAACGACCCCTTTTTGTCTTCAAGGAATGACGGGAAAAGCTGAACCTCAAAACCCCAGGCAACGCGTTCTTCTTCCAGGTTACTCTCAGCGTTAGTATTACCACCGCCACCAGAAACACCGTTCAGAATATCTTCATATTCAAGGTTGTCGAATTCAAGGTTTGCAGTCAGAAACATAGGCACGCCTCCAACTGTTGGCAGAGGAGCACTGTAGCCCAAGCCATAGTTCAAAGCCTGTGGACGACCAGGAACACCTTTAACCGCATCAAAGGTTACATCGTCTTCAACTTCGCTATCAGTACCCGACCGGTAGATTGCACCATAGCTCAACTTATGACCTTTCGGCAGAATACCTTCCAGCGGAAGATCGCCTTGTATGCCCAAAGAAAACCCGAACTCAAGTTCTGACAGGTTATCATCGGCGCCGCCACCGGAAAGATCTGCGTCGCGGCTTAGCATATCCAGAGTGAAGCCCCAGCGAACATTTTCGTTGAAATCGCCGCCCATACCCCACTTGAATTCAGTGTACTCGGTTTCAATATCGACAAACTGACCCGAACTCCCGCCTGAAACATTAAACACCGCGGTATTGTAAAACTTGTATGGAGCGAAATAGGCGAAACCCATACCGCTAGAAGAAAATGCCAGATACTTAATATTCGAATCAGTATCGAAGATATCGCCGCAAGTCGGGGTACAGGTAGCGTTAATCTCCGGCGTTGAGAGCCTCTCAATAACATCACCTACTTCCAGTGTAATATCCATGCCAGACGTTTTAGCAAGGCCGGCGGGGTTGTACCACATTGCCGTGCTGTCACCGACTGTCGCAATAAAAGCCCCGCCCATGCCCATAGCGCGAGTACCCGGTGTATTAAAATACTGCTCCAGCGCAAAACTGTTGCTCGCCCCCAACGTCGCTCCGGCCATCAGGCCTGCGGCAAGAAGTCTGTTGTTTTTCATTTGGTTCTCCTCAGTGATAGCTGATTTAGCTTTGTGATGCTCTTTTATAGCCATCCGCGCGGCGGACGACTTTTTTCAGGTAATTTCGGGTTTCATCGTAAGGCAGGTTTTTGACAAGATGATTATAAACCTGCTCAGGTGTCATTTTATTGATGATCTTCGCCGCCTGATTGACGTTGCGCTTGCCGGTAAAGGCCTTCGCCACATTACCCGCGCCGGTGTTGTACGCGGCAATCACACAGTAATAACGGCTAAGCGGATCTTCAATCTTCTTCAGGTAGCGATTGTTTAATATCCACAGGTAAGCTGCGCCAAGCTCGATATTCTGATCCGGGTTATAGAGCGCCGACGGTGCCAACAGGGTCTGCTTGCCGTAAACAAACTCTGTCGCATCCAGGCCTGCGGTTTTTGGTACGATCTGCATCAGGCCATAGGCCGGTACACCGGATCGAGCCATCGGGTTAAATGCCGATTCCGTCTGAATAACCGCCAGTACCAAGCTGGATTCCAGCTCCCTGCGCTCAGCCTCCGCCACAATGCGATCGGCGTATGCCTTTGCACGATCAGGCATTGCAATGCTACCAGACGATGGCTTGGCAGGTTTCAACACTTTGGATATATCAACGCTGGCGGTAACTGCCTTACCATCTTCGCTACGCTGTAGTTTCAGCTTGCTGGATAGCTCTTTGACACGCTTTTCCAGCGCTTCCGCCTTTTGCTTGTCCGAGGCACTGAGACCAAAAATAGACTGGTTTGGCACTTTGCTGGTTTTTGCCTTCACGCCTTCGCGCTTGATTCTGGCTTCTACAGAGCTGGCAAACTGGTCGGTCTCAAAGGCGCCCGCCACTGTTGTCGACAACACCTGACGGATCTGATCTTCAAACTTTTTATAAGCTGCTTTCTGATTACCATGAAGGCCCTGAGCAGAAATCGTCAGGGTATTCTTTTCAAAATCGACAGCCCGCTTTACGGCGTAGTCGTCGGTATAAGACACCCATACCTTGCGCGAGCTGATCTCCGGATCATCCCAGCGCTTCTTGATCGCATTGCGATACTCTTCCAGCTCTTCTTCGAAGATTTTGCGATAGGCCGCAAACTCTTCCTGCTGGCGTTTTTTGTACAACTCGAATTCCGTGGGATTTTTGGACGCATTTTCTGCACGCTGTTGTGCAGAATCACCCAACTGCCCGGCTTCCTGCTCGAGTTCACCCCAGATATCGTCTGCCGACACAGACGCCACTGGCACAAGGGCCAGCAGCGCTGTCAGCATCTTCGCGTTGAACGCCACGTTACTCGGCCGTCAGCTCGTCCAGCTCGTTGTGCGCTTTAAACGCCTTGAACTCTTCGTAAAGAATGGCCTCGTTCTGAGCGTTAACGTTCGCATTCGCTTCTTTCAGCAGATCGTTAAACAGATCCTTGGTCAGCGACGGGCTCATGGTAACCATCACACAGTATTCAGGCTGACCGTCAATGCCGAGCACATACTCTGCTTTGACCGCTCGGGTGCCGGACAGATTCTGGTTAGCAACCGTTTTTGAGACACTCTCAAAAGATGAACCAAATGAATCACCGACAGAAGCTTCTGTCAGACGCTGATAGGTTTTATCGAGTGCGGTGGCTTTAACTTCAATTTGACGGGCAATTTCGGCGCGCGCCAGTGCCGTTGCCTTGGCCTGCATAATGCTGGACGAGCCTTTCTTCGCCACACACTGCGTGCTGGCCAGGCCATCTTCAACGATCGGCAGTTTCACCCAGTCGGGACGGTTGTCGTACGGTACGTTGCTGGCCTGCTGCTCGGGCTTCTCGGGTGAGCCGGAACAGGCGACCAGTAAAACACTTGCTGCCAGTGAAGCTGCTTTTACTACCTTGTTCATATTGTTCTCCTTGAGTGCGTTTTTTAATGAACAGTGTTTTCCTGTAATTCGACTTCCACAACGTAGGGTTTACCCACACGCGGAGTGATGGACAATCTCGAGAGACTTGCCGAAAGGCGGTGACGACTGGTTAGTGAAACAGCTTCCATCGAGTATCCTCGACCGGCACTTTCCCCGGATACTGCTTTTTGAATTGTTTTAACGCGAACATCTTTGTTCTGCGCCAAATCAGCATAAGCTTTGCGTATTGCCAAATCAATAACGGATTGCAAGGTACCGGCAGCGGTATACGATGCTACACTCGCCCGGCCCGTCGCGGAGTTGTGCTTCTGCTTAAATTGCGTTTGCCTTTCGTAAAGCCAGCGTTGATAGAGTGTAGAACCATCGCGACAACTTTCCACCAGTGTTAGAGGCGGCAGAGCCCTGACGTCAGTTTCAACAGATATATCGTGATCGACAAAGCTAAGATATTGTTGGACAGCGGAAGCGCGCAGCAACCGATAGTCCGAGCTTACGTCGGCTATACCCCAATAGGCCGCGGTATCACTGGCAGATTTGACCGCGTCCATCCATTGCTGCTTGTCGGATATTCGCCATTCACCCACGCCGAGCACTTCTGCGACATCGCTGTCGGCAGACTGACCGCACAACCAGGTCGGCTCGCAAAGCTCGCTGCGACAGCGATTTACCGCGCACGCGGTCTCGGATGGAACACCATTGGAAATGTAAGAAAAAACAGCGCCTCTCCCCACAAAGTCTTTGGCAAAATAGTAACTCTGCCCCTGCAACTCCAGCGATTGCATCTCAGCGAGTTCTTTATCACTTAGAATATTCTGCGGCATGGTATCACCCATGGCCGCGTAGAGTTGCCGCAATGCCGAGCGCCGGCTGGAGGCAAGCGCGATTTTGCCATCTGAATCAAATTTTTCGGCTACGCCTATGTAACCACTGTACTTACTCGTGACCGGCTGCGACAGCCAACAGGGCTCCGCAACAAGCGCTGGCGTGACAAAAAGCCAGCACACCAGCTGACAATATTTAAGGATCGGTCCGAGCCTCAAGCGTAGACACCCCGATAGGGTCAACAAAATCAAACCAGCGAAGAAACTGATCAAACTGATAGTAGTCGTCGCCGGCAAGGAATCCACCCTGATTCTCAAGTTTGGCGAACTCTGAAAGCACGATGGGGTTTTCCGTCAGCACGCCGATGTAAACATCGTAGGTGCTTTTGCCGTCTTCCAACACCAGCGAGGTAAAGGTACCACCTTCCGGATACTGAAGCGTCGAGCCGCTTTGAATAAACCGGTTCTCGAGCAAATTCGCGATGCGTCCGTCTTCATAAATATTGAAAAGCGAGAAGTAGCCGCTGCGGCGCGATGCAATCCAGAAATGAAAATCATCACCGTGCTTCAAGCGTACGCTGCGGGCGAAGCGGAAATCCGAGGGCGGGCGCGGCGCATCGCCGGAGGCAATGTCTATGTCCAGCGCTTTGACAGCGCCGCGAAAATCCGGCGCGATAAACGACAGGAATTTGCGGTCCGCAACCGTATAATTTGCACTGTCGTTAACACTCAACACCCAGCGATTGTTCCGACGTTTTAAATCTATAACGACGGTTTTTTCCTGTGTACCGGCCTGTCGCTCCAGCTTTTCCCTGAGCTCGGATACAAAGTGCGAGCTGACCAGCATCGATGGGCCTTTGAAATGAATTTTTTGCGGCAAATCGCCCCGCCATCGTCCAGCGAGATCCGAATACACCTTTTGAACCAGTGGGCGCTTATCCAACTGATAGACTACATAGACTTTGCCGCGAGGATCGTCGACATCCCGGCACAGTTCTACCGCGTCATCAATGGCAACGTCAGTCTCAATCGACACGTCTTGGTCAAAGGTTTCCGACTCGTAGTCGTCGATGGCCCGGGTGGTGCTTTTGGTGGTTACCGACACACGGCTGGAGAGCTTCTGTGCGATTTCTGACAAGGCCTGCTGGCGGGCCTTGGGAAGAGACTCACCCACTCCGACACCCACCACCAGATGGTCGCTGTCTCTGGGCGTTTTATCTATGCAGAAGGAGCGATACTGCTGCACCTGGGTTTCTGATGAAACCTCTGACTCAGCAGAGTCAGAGCCCAGCAAGCCACAAGAAGGCAGCAACGCAATGCCTGCAAGCAACAGCGCGCCTAAAACTTTCCTCACTAAGCGTCCTTACTTCTTCAAAATAGCCAAAGGTTTGGATGTCTGTCCACTGAGGCCCGGCGTCTGCTTGCTGCCCTTGTCAGTCTGGTCGATATACTCTGCCACTTCATAACTGACAAAATTCTGAATTTCCTCAGCGCTGACTACACCATCCTTGTTGCCTTTCACCCAGTTGTCCGCACTGCCGCGCAGGGCCCGCAGAAAATTATAGGTGAACAGACCGTGGCGGCTTTCTTTATGCCAGTAACTGACTTCGCTGGCCGAGGCACTGGTAAACAGCGTGAGATTTGATATGTTGTCGGGCTTCAGCTCATTGGTTTTAAAGGCCGCCGGGCTAACCCCCGTATAGAGCGCCTTGGTTTTCTTGCCGCTGGACGTATCAGTGTTTCCGGAAAAGCAGGAGTCCAGCACCAGCGTTACATTATTGGTTGGAAGATTTTTGATGGCTGCATACAAATCTTCCAGCGGATAGCCCTGCTGATCCAAACGTTCCATCTGCGCATCAACCGGCACCAGATAGGCCTTGCCATCGCTCAGGCCGGGGGCTCCGTGGCCGGAGTAATAGATAAACACCGGCGGGTTGGGCTGAAGCTCTGAATCGCGCTTGACCATATTGTAAAGATCGCCATCTTTAAAGCTCTTTTCTTTGGTGCCAAAGATGTCGCGCAGGCCGAAAGTATCTTCGTTCAGATAGGTTTTGGTTTTCTTGAAGCCGAGTGTTTTCTTCGCATACTGCGCCACAACACTGGCGTCATTCTCGGCAAAATCAACTGGATCCAATTTGGCATAGCGACCGTTACCGATCACAAAAGCCCGGCCAAACTGGATTTTTTCCACACCCTCTGGAATATCCGTATCCACCGGCTCAATGGCAATGGCTGATGCCGCTGGTGCCAGTGGTGTGGGCGCTTGGTAGCTGTTAGCCGCGTAACGCTGTGGCGCCCCGCCGGCGGGCAACACCATGGCGTGGGTAAATTCTTTCTGGGTGCTTTCATCGCTCTTATCAATGGCGCGCAGCGCAACCGGCAGGCGATCGCCGGATTTAAGGCGATTGGTTTTCGCGAAGGTAAAGGAAACACGCTGACTGGCATTAACCGCCAACTGCCCGATCGACACCTCGGAGTCGCCCAGCAGCAAAATATCCCTGCTCTCGGCGCGAATCTGGGTAACGGCATCTACCGCAGGGCCCTTGCCCTGGTTGACCACCGTATAGCTGACTTCGTAGGAATTGCCGGTCAGATGACTCACTCGCTGATCAACAATGGCAAACGCTGCCGGCATGTATTCCTGTGTCGCAAAAGCAAACTGCAGTTCCTCCGGCAGACCAAAGCCATCGGCTTCGGTGGCGGTCAGGCTAAGTTTTTCAGAGCCTGTCGCTACTTTCTCAGTAGCAATGATTTCCAGGGTTTCAATGACGGACTGCCCGGGTGCTATGTTCCCGATGGTCAGCTTGCGCCGGGTATCACAGCAGCCCAGTGTCACATTGCTGGTACTGCTCCAGATAGCGACCTCGACAGACTCCGCCATTGACTTGCCTGCGTTTTCCACGGTCACGACGACCTTCGCCGACTCTTTGGCCGAAAGGATATTGTCGCGATTACTGTCTATCAGGTCGTAACGAATCAGCAGATGCGGGGGGTTGGCAAACTTTTCCTGCAAGGCCATTTGGGCTTGCTGGTTTTGCTGCTCAGCCGTCCAGGCTTGCTGACGTTCTTTTTCAATTCGGGCCAACTCGTTGCTAACGTAGCCCATGTAACGGTTGGGGTAGTAATCGTAGGCAGTGGAATCCGAGACAACACGACGCTCCAGGCCGCGCGGCGTCTCCACCCACTCTACCTGCTGGTCTTTAACAATCCGGATTTTGCCGTCAGAGGAATACAGTTCAAGCGCTTTGGACAGATGCTCCCGGGCCCCTTGATAATCGCCCGACTCATAGCTCTTCTTACCCTTGCGATAGTAACTCAGCGCCCGCTCTTCAGGTGACTTGCCGCTGTCGTCGGCCTGACTGCCCCCGCCGAGGGAGTTCTTGAGCGAGTCAAACAATCCCGCCTGCACCGGCCCAGCAATAGAAAGCACCAGCGCCAGACTTGCCCCACACCACCAACTCGTTCTCATTGTTCTTGTCCGTTCTGCATTACCTGAATGCCCGCTGAAGCGCAGACATAGCAATTTTGTGACTTTATCACATACCCGCCGCTTTAGCACACAAGGCCTACATCTATGTCTTTCACGCAAGACATTGAATTACAAAGAATTTACCGGAGAATAATGTATTTTTAGGAATTTTCAGCGGATACAAAAACGGCCCACGCAAGGTGAGCCGCTTTTGAGAAAGATTGGTACGACCGAGTGGACTCGAACCACCGACCCCCACCATGTCAAGGTGGTGCTCTAACCAGCTGAGCTACGGTCGTACTATAGTGTTGTCCACTCGGCAACCGAGTGGATTGCATTTTTTCAGCCTAAGGGCTGAAAAACCCCTTCGGGCTGCGCCGCTGCCGGGAAGCTCGAATGGCCCCACCTGCAGAGGACGCGCATTATAGCCACGCTTACCCGGCGAAACAACCACCTGCCCCCACAAGTTACCTCGCAGGCGGATCAGCGCGTTTCTTTATCCATTTCGCGATGAACTTCACTGGCCCGGGCGCGCTCACGCTCGACCTCCGCATCCGACAGCGTGTTATTCGTAGAACATCCGGCAAGCAGGCTCGCGGTCGACAGAAAAGCCAGCAGCACCATGGGCTTGATCATTTTGTTTTCCCGTAATCGTTATTCAACAAACAGATCGCGTTTGATATCTGCCAGCCGGTCTCGCACTCGGGCGGCATCCTCAAACTCAAGATTTTTGGCGTGCTCAGCCATTTGCTGCTCCAGACTCTTGAGAAGTTTGGATATCTCTGTAGGCTTCATGGACTTTACGTCCACACCATAATCCGCGCCCGGTTCTGCGGCCTTACGACCGCCGCCCTTCCGAGTGCGCTTGCTGCCCGGCGCAAAGGCCCCCTCAAGAATATCAGCCACCGCCTTCTTCACACCGGCAGGCGTTATATTATGCTCTTTATTAAATTCTATCTGCTTTTCACGGCGACGATTGGTTTCAGATATCGCCCGCTCCATGGAGCCGGTCATATTGTCTGCATAGAGAATGGCTTTGCCATTCAGGTTTCGGGCAGCCCGCCCGATAGTCTGGATCAAGGACCGCTCCGAACGCAGGAATCCTTCCTTGTCCGCATCGAGAATCGCAACCAGCGACACTTCCGGCATATCAAGCCCTTCGCGCAACAGGTTAATACCCACCAGCACATCGAACTCCCCCAGACGCAGGTCACGGATGATTTCTACGCGCTCAACGGTGTCGATATCCGAGTGCAGATAACGCACGCGAATCCCGTTTTCGCTGAGATAGTCAGTCAAGTCCTCAGCCATTCGCTTTGTGAGGGTCGTGACCAGCACCCGCTCACCCACTTCAACCCGCTGACTGATTTGCGACATCAGGTCATCGACCTGCGTTGAGGCTGGCCGAATCTCGACCTCCGGATCGATCAAGCCGGTAGGCCTGACCACTTGCTCTACGACCCGCGCTGCGTGTTCCGCCTCATAAGGGCCTGGCGTTGCCGACACAAATATCGCCTGGGGAATCAGCCGCTCCCATTCTTCAAACTTCAGCGGGCGATTATCCAGCGCCGAGGGCAGACGGAAGCCATAATCGACCAGCGTTTCCTTGCGCGAGCGATCCCCCTTATACATGGCACCGATCTGGGGAATGCCCACATGGGATTCGTCCATCACCACCAGAGCATTGTGCGGCAGATAGTCAAACAGGGTCGGCGGCGCCTCACCGGGGTCACGCCCAGAAAGGTAGCGCGAGTAATTCTCAATACCGGTGCAGTAGCCCAGCTCGCGGATCATCTCCATATCGAACTTGGTACGCTGCTCCAGGCGCTGGGCCTCCAGCAGTTTGTCGTTGTTGCGCAGCACCTCCAACCGTTCTTTCAGCTCTTCCTCAATACGATCTATCGCCTTGAGCAAGGTATCGCGAGGTGTCACATAATGGCTTTTGGGGAAAATGGTATAGCGAGGCAGCTTGCCCAGTGATTCACCGGTCAAGGGGTCAAACAAGGTAATGCTCTCGATCTCATCGTCAAACAGCTCAACCCGCACGGCATCTTTCTCCGATTCCGCCGGGAAGATATCAATGACGTCTCCTCGTACCCGATAGGTCGCACGCTGAAAGGCCACATCGTTGCGCGTGTACTGCAATTCCGCCAGCCGGCGCAGCAGCTTGCGCTGATCAATGCGTTCCCCCCGGTCCAGATGAAGCACCATTTTGAAATACTGTTCTGGATCACCCAGACCGTAGATAGCAGAAACTGTCGCTACAATCAGCGCATCTTCGCGCTCCATCAACGCCTTGGTGGCCGAAAGTCGCATTTGCTCGATATGGTCGTTGACCGAGGCGTCCTTCTCTATGTATGTATCAGAGGAAGGTACATAGGCCTCAGGCTGGTAATAGTCATAGTAGGAAACGAAGTACTCCACCGAGTTATTGGGGAAGAACTCCTTGAATTCGCCGTAGAGCTGGGCCGCGAGAGTCTTATTGGGCGCCATCACAATGGTCGGGCGCTGAATTGCCTCAATCACATTGGCGATAGTGAAGGTTTTGCCCGAGCCGGTTACCCCCAGCAGCGTCTGCGCATGCAGCCCTGCATTGATTCCCTCCACCAGCTGTTCAATGGCTTTGGGCTGGTCACCAGCGGGCTGGAATTTGGACGTAACCGTGAAGGATTTGCTCATATTTTCAACAGCATAAAGAGAAATATGGTACTACCCTGCCGACGACTTAGCCAATTGCCATAAATCTGAAAAAACGGCTTGGCAGCGGTTGACGATGTAAAAAAAGGCCTTTAATATGCGCCACCTCTCCTGACGGAGAGCACCAATCCGCCTTAGCTCAGTTGGTAGAGCAAATGACTGTTAATCATTGGGTCGCTGGTTCGAGCCCAGCAGGCGGAGCCAAACAAAACAAGGGCTTACGGGAAACCGTAGGCCCTTTTTGTTTGCATGAAGAAAAAAGACTAAACATTTAATAAGCACAGCACTAACGCCCCTCCTAAGCAATCGAAACCCGATTGACACCAACTTCCCTGCGAAAGCCAAAGCCGCGCAACAGGGCGCAACCGCCAAAAACACTAGCCCACTCGCACGAAAATAATCGACAGCAAGCACACTGCCAAATTAACAACGTACTTTGAATACTAAAGCTATCTACTTGCTACTTATCAAAATTCTGCCACAATCAAGTGATTAATAATTCGCGAAAGGTCGCCCGTTTAGGATGCAAAACCATCAGCTTCGGGAACTAATCAAGCTTTGGGCACTTTGCTCCGTTATATTGATCGTCCTGTTAGCTAGCTTGCGAACACTGGAACTGTCCGATGGCTTGAATCAGTGGTGGCAAGATGGCATCGCCCGCTTGCCTGGTCGCGGGCCCCCTTCTGAGTCTTCGACAGTCGTCGTCACCGTTCCGCCAGCCTTCTGGAATAATTCTGATTCAAATTGGGACGGTCTGATTGGACAGCTTGAAGCCGCCACCCCAAACAAACTGGTTCTGATAAATTGCCCGGCAGGCTGCGACAACGTCGCTAAATCACCGCGGCTACGTTCGCTGGCACTGGCTTTATCTGAAGGCGTCGATTACCCGGCGACACGAGATCCCGAACCATTGGCCTTGCCCAAAGCACTGGTGGTGGGGGGTATCGTACGGGGCGTTCAGCCGTCAGCGCCCTCGTCCCAAGCATTCGGGCCTTCCATGATCGCCCGACTCGACACCGCTCACAGCTGGCCGGACACTTCTATCGTACATGTTGGCTTCGGCATGCAGGCTTGGGTTCCTGTAGTGACCGCCGAAGCTGTCGTTGCCGGCCGAATTCCTGACGCTCTCTTTAACGGCAAGCTTGTCCTGATAGGTGAAGCCCTAGGGCCTGGGGAAGCGGGTTATACCACACCGCTTGATGTCGCCGGGGGCAAGGGCATGACACTCGCTGAATTGCACGCCTACACAATAGAAGCTGTCGCCCAAGGGCAGTTGACAAAACCGGTGCCAGAACTTGGCGCCTATACGATTGCCTTATTAATTGTTGCAATAACAATAGTATTGCACTGGCTGCTTAGTCTGAGCGGCGCTTTGCTGGCGGACCTGCTGATCAGCACCGTACTACTAACAGCTGCTTGGCTATCACGACTTCAGTTTCAGGCGTCCCTTCCGCTATTTGATTGGTATCTCGCTCAATGGCTGACAGCCATCCTTGCCGCAAGTGCGATTCTGCGTGCCGACGAACGAGCTTTACGATATGTGATGCTCGACGTCCTAAACCGGGTTCGCGAGCGCCTGACACCGGCTAATGTGCTGGCGTCCAATGACCCCTGGGGGGTCATTATGCGTTTCACCCAAGAAGTCTTTGATGTAAAGCGGCAGGCCTACCTCGAATGCCTCCCCAGCCAGCAACGCATTCGCGAGATCGCGGCTCAGGGCTGCAGCCTTGATGAAATACTGGAGCTGCGACGCGACTACGGTAGATCCCCCTATAAAGAAGCGCTGCAGGCAGGCGGGATTATCGCGTTACAGCGGCCATTCCTGAATATCCCCGAAGGCGAAACCCAGTTTATCGCCCCACTGGATTTCGCTGGACGCCTTTACGGGTTCTGGGCGTTTTCAGTAGAAACGCAAAAAGTAGCCAGCTTCGACAGCTGGCAAAGAATTGCCGAAGAGGTTCGTGTACAGGTTGGCGAATTGCTGTTTCACCAACAGCAATGGCAGGAACAGCGCCAGGCTCGCGTCAATCCAAACATCACGACCGACGCAGCACGGACTCACCGCTCTCTGACTCAAAACCTGATCCAGGGCGTCACAATGCTTGAGAAGCGATTGACCCTGATGGAGCAGGCCAATGCCAGCCTTAGCACGGGATATTTGCTTTACGACCTTTTCGGAAACCTGATTCAGGCTAACGCTCCAGTCGAAGCCTTCGCAAGAGACGTAAACCTGAAAATCTATCAGTTGTCGGCCTATGAGGTTTTATGTGAATTACTTGAAGATCCGGCGGCTGCGCGCGGTCTGATGGATCAAGTGCTGATGCAACAAACGACAGCCTCAAGCCCAGTTCCGCTGAGCGGAAAAAAAGACCGCGGTCTTTACGTTTATGTTCACCCAATCACCGAGAGCAGCGGCGTCGCGGATAGTGCCAGCCTCGCACCTTTTGATTTGGTAGGCGTACTTCTCGAACTGATAGACTTCAGCGACGCTTGGGAGATCTTCGCTCACCGACAGAACTTTATCGCCCGGACGGCCGAAAGCATTGAGTCAACCACGCAACGCCTCGCGAATTTGGACTCAACGCAGCAATCAGCTCTGGAGCAGCTAAAGCATGATGTCGACTTGCTGCAGCGCGTAGCAAATTCCCCCCAGACGAGACTAGTCTCCGCCAACGTGCCGGTTGATTTTTGCTCGATGCTGAATGCCACGCTGGACAATCTTTCTTCGCTTATCGCAGACCGTCATTTACGAATCGAACGCTCCCCAAGCGTTCGCAACTGTTTCGTGCTGACGGGTCCCTCCAGCCTGAGCGACATTCTGAAAGAACTATTTTTCCTATTAATAGAAAATGCTTATGACCACAGCCTTATAGAGATCAGCCTCTGGAGTGATATCAACAGGGATCGGCTTTTCCTTCATATTGAGTCACAGGGTGTAGGTTTGCCTAATGATGCCCTGCAGGACCTGCTTGCGGGAAATACAGAGGAACAGGGAGAACAATGGAAACAACTCGGCAAACTCGCAAAACGTCTCGGTAGAATACAAGCAACGCTATCTGGCTACTCTGATGTTGGCGAAGGGCTACAACTCGACCTCAGCCTCCCTCTGGTTGACGGCGTTGCCACCGGCAAAGCGGACTAGGCGATCGCCACGATGCTGGAATCGATCTTTCCACTTCCAATTTTCCCCGAAGGAAGCCTGGCCGGCTCCGTAATCACCACCGTCTGGGTGGGCGTCTTTGTAATGGCGTTTTTTAACCTGCGCTATGGGTGGTTGCTATCAGGTCTCGTTGTTCCCGGCTACCTTGTCCCAATCCTTATACTGAAGCCCTGGAGTGCAGCGCTCATAGTCTTTGAAGGCGCGCTGACTTATCTCATCGTATACATTTTTTCCGAAAAAGCCTGGCGACTCGGGCTATGGTCATCACTATTTGGTCGCGATCGCTTTTTCGCTATCGTTCTGGTGAGTGTTGCCGTGCGCATCGCCTTCGACGGCGCAATTATTCCTTCACTCGACGAGTATCTGAAAAAACTCGGGCTTTCCGAAACCGATCTGCGGAATGACTTGCAGTCATTTGGGCTAATCATCATCGCGCTCACAGCAAACCAGTTTTGGAAGCCCGGACTGAGCCGGGGGCTGTTTACGCTAGGGGTAGGCATTGCTGTAACTTGGTTGATCGTGCGCTTTGTACTGATGGAGTACACCAATTTCAGCATCAGCAATATCGGTTACATGTATGAAGCTGCAGCGCAATCAATACTGGCCTCCCCCAAATCCTACATTGTCTTGCTAACGGCCGCCTTTATCGCGTCCAGGTTCAATCTCCTCTACGGCTGGGACTTTAACGGTATTTTGCTACCTGCGCTTCTGGCACTGCAGTGGTACCAACCGTCCAAGATTCTTTTCACCTTCGCCGAAGCCTATGTCATTTTGACTTTCGCCCGGTATTTGGTCGGGACTTCGTTATTTGCAAACATGAATATCGAAGGCGCAAGAAAGATACTGTTTCTGTTTAATATAAGCTTCCTATATCGCTACCTTGCGGGCTGGTTTGTCCCGATCTTTTTCCCGGACACAAAAGTCACTGACACATTCGGGTTTGGCTACCTCTTGTCTACACTACTGGCACTAAAGATGTTCGACAAAGGAGCCGCCGTACAAATGACCCGTGCGACCATCCAGGCTTCAGGCACGGCAGTTATCATCGCAACAATCATCGGCTTTGCCATACAGCTTCTAAACCGAGAAGATCAGCCATCGTTTGCACCGGAATTTGTACTCAGCGCTCAGACCGCGAGCCCTGATATCAGCCTGGAACAACAGATGCGCGACGACGCCATTCTATACTACCAGGCCCGATCACTCGGACAAATGCCGCGACCTTATCCCCATGAAATACGCACTTTCAGACAGGCTATCTACCAGCTGGCGAACGAACCAATCCAAGCCGAAAACAAAGCCATCGGCGCACTGGATAGTTTAGGTTTTCAGGTCACTACGTTTGATCAGCGCTATCTCTACATTCGCGAGAAAGAACCTATCCGAGGCTGGGGTTCGTTCGTTATCGATCGGCAGGCCGAATCAGAACTAATACTCGAGTGGCCCAGGGCCTCGAACGAGCGAGTGCGCCCGGATGACGCCCTGCTCCTGATGACAACGCTGGGTGCAAAAGGCCTGTCACTGGCCACCGCTCGCTCGGAAATCAACGCTGACAATAGCTCTGACATGCTTCTTGCCCGCGAATCCATCTTTACCGCATTTCGGAAGGGAATGCGCAGCGACCAGATTCTACAAGTTCGCTCACGTGCACTGCACGGCGATGAAAGAGACAAGCCAACACTCTGGGTAAAACGCGCTTTACCAGACGGGCTCAATGTCAGAGTTTTAACTGAGCTTTTCGACGGTCTGCAAACGATATGGGGCGCGCCTAAATTTCAAAACGCAGCACGCGAATCGACGCTATCTGGCATAGCCGAGTTAATGGTTACTCGTCGGGATTTGAGGCAGGCCATCATTGCTCGCGAAGGTCTTTCCAGTGTGCAGCAACTGAAAACAGTCCAGCGAATCGACGGTTACCTCGCCGAGTGGGTTTTCGAGACACCCGGGCGTTTTGCGGAACGTGGCAGCAATCGCTACCGCCCGCCAGGCACGGACGAACTTCTTTATTTAGATGAAGAGGTAATTTCACCGCTATTGGCTGAAGCACCACTGTTGAAGGATGAACCGGACCGTGAAACTCGTCTCGCAGTACTCAACCGCGCTGCCTCAACCGTCGGCTATAACCTAGTGCACTTGATCCAAGCCACAACCAATGAAGAATATGTGCTCCTATCCGAAACAGCTGAAGACAGCAAACGGTTTTGGGGTGTACTCATTGTCAGATTGGGGCCCGCTCGCCCTATTCACGTTGGTGTTCCCTACCCTCAAAGCGAACCTGGCAGCGGAGAACTCGCATTAACCCTTTTCGAGCAATTAGGGGCAAGGGCACTGACTATTGCCACCGCACATCGACATGCCAACCCAAATGCACTCGCGGACGTACTGTTACCGGAATCCGATTCGCTGCTCACCCTTGCCAACCAAACATTCCTGGAAGCACACAATAATGGTGGCAGCCACACACTGCTTGTTCGTGGGTACTTTTTTAACGATCCAGCGTTTGCACTCGATGTTGACGCGGTCCTGTTGCCTGACCGCTATCCTGCTGGCCCGCAGTCGAATTATATATTTAAACATTTAAAGGACCTTGGGCTTAACCTTGCATACGCCAATACGCAACCTTCGCTGGCAACATCAACTCTGACTAATAATCCGATCGCTCAACAGGTTCAAATCTGGCCGTCGGCAGAATTCAGCCTGATACGGCTGTCTCCATCCGTGCGCAGTAGTTTCAAGCGATACACGTCCAATAGGGTGGAGCAAAGGTTGTTCGCTGCGGTCGGGATAGAAGAGCGGAACATAGCATTAAAGACATTAATTCAGTCGCATCAGAGTAGCCCACCAAAACGACCACTACCGGCTGAGATGATTGAAGCTTTAAAAAGTTACCAGCACGCAGCGGATGTTGTCGCACTTTATCGACTGACTCGTCGCTGGCCTCAGTATCGCTTTGAGCGAGTTCTCGATCGCGAGAATTTGAATTCCTATATAGCCGTTTATGATCCTAGCGAACGACTGGCCGGGATATGGACAATTAACCCGCTACGCCTGAATCAGGGGCAGGCGGTAGCGTTATCAGAAGCGAACCCGGAAATTATCAGCAGTTTTATGAGAGACTCAAGCGCATGGCTCATATTCGCACCGTCAGAATAGACCGGGCCGGCGCACCCTACCTGCTGGTGCTGGCTCTCGCACTACTGGCTTGGGCAATTGCCACAGCCTGGCAGTCTGACGCCTTGGAAAATATGATAGCCCGGCTGGCTGAGCTGGATGAGCAAGGCGCGCCCAAAACAGTTTTCAAATTAACCACTGACACGTGGACTCACTTTGAAATTAACCCGCCGGATGGTCTCGTCAGTATTTTAGCAACGGCTGCTATTCCGCAGAACCAGCCCGATCAGGATCCCACTGACATCAACTTCGGAATAGAATATACCTTGCCGGGACAGAAAAAACCTAAACAACATTACTTCGCCTCCAGCGTCGTATGGTTGCGCTCACCGCATCAGGCTGAGGCAGTACCGGCCGCACGGCTGTTGGCACCTCACCAGTCGGTGGTCAGCACTACACAATCGCTGACCTTGACTACTCCGGCTAGCGGGGCCTTGCGTTTGCGGATGCTGCCCTCTCCCGGCGTTGACGCAGTGATAGTCCGCGTCTTTACTCATGAGCGCCTGCCCGAATCAATGGCAGAGCGCGAGTGGATCAGGCTCAGCGCGTCGACAAGATATCAACTCTCCGCTCCTCTCGTGTTCCCGCCGGATCTACTGGAGCCGCAGATTAAGCAGCGCCTCATCCTTAGCCGATGGACGCCGGTCGGTCCACAGGGTGTGGAGGGTCAGGACTATATCAGTGCCCGTTTGAAGTACGAACCACAGGATGAACTAACACGCTGGCACGATGATTTTGTGGGCTTTGGACTGGTAAGCGGGCCTGAGCAAACCACCGTTCTTCCCTTAAAAACGCCCTCTGGTAGCGTAAAAATAAAAATCACCGCGGTAGATGGCTCAAGTAAGGTCACCGCGAAGCTGACTTATGAAAAGGGAGACTCTTCACCGCCGGAGAACGAGATTGCAGTCGTCGAGGAGTCTTTGCAGAGGCCTTGGAAAAAAGGCTGGATCACCGTCAATACAGACAAACCTGCTCTGGTGCGCGCCTATGATGGTGAGACTGGAGAGGAATTGACGCCAGAACTTTTGCGGAGTCTGGTTTGGGGCTTTAGCCAAGACAAGCCGCTTACATACCCCCTCTCTCATGTTGTAGGGGAATCCACGCCGCTAAAAGTTGATCTGCGCAAAATAGACCTTCGCTCAAACCCGCCGCTGACGCGCTCGTTTACAGCGCAATGGGAGCTGCTAAACGAGAACGCAGAAACAATTAAACGCGGAACAGTGACCTTCGAGCCCAAAATATTGCACACCGACATACGGGACGATATGCCTTACGATAGCTGGGTTAGCGAGGCCCATTCATTTTACCTACTGGCACCTGAAGAGGCCCGACTATTGCGCCTGAGGGCACCGAATCCGATGTGGGCGTCCGTTTACACTCGCCCGCTTCACCTGCGACAAATAACCAGAGTACCCGCTGACTATCAGCCCTGGACCGAAGATCCCGATCGGCAACCGCTATGGTTTTCGCTACAACCTGACTGGGAAGTGCCACCCGAGAGACTGATGATTCGACGTCAACCACAAACACCAGAGCGCGACCCCGACATACTTGCGGGGAACTTTAACTGGCAGCAGTGGTATCCCGAGGAAGCCGCTCCCGGTGCCTGGTTCCTGCTGCCCCGCGATGAATTTGCCGCCACCCGCTCCGACGCGCTGAGTAACATCTTTTTCCGTATTGAGCCAAACCAGACCCAGCACCTGCAGATCGCCCCGAGACCCGATGGCGCTGAGCCTCGGGTCGAACTGATGTATAAGCACGCCTCGCCCAACAGCGATATCCAAGTGGATGGCTTATCAATTCCGCTACTTCGGCCCCTGCCCAGGCAGGGAACCGTAGAACTGCCGCCGCTTGCGCCCGGAAGGCACCGTATCCGAATTTCCGATTCGTCAAAAGGCAACTGGCTGGTAAATCAGCTTGCCGATCGTCAGGGAGGCTTCCTTAAGGTTTACGCACAGCGGATAAACCGTGGAGAAAAACTGCACTACCAAGTAGGCGCCGGCGCGGAGAACCGAACGCTTTCGATTCGCGCTATTCTGCCGGTGTCCAGCTCATCTGCGGATCTGGTTGTCTCTGCATCGCCAGCCAAATTGTCCGACCAGTTACAACTGCCTGACTGGACCGTTGCTGACCGGATTTTTCGCTTCACGCCATCGGCCGAGGATCCATCAATTGCCCATGAGCAGATCGAGGGAGCCTGGCGAGACGCAGGAGTTGGCTTTCTGCCGATTGGCAGCGACCGCAGCAACACCGATACTACACTTGTGTTGGAATTGAATGGCGCCGACACGGCTTATGTTTCTCTCTTTGAGTTGACTCCCGGGTTGGCCGAGCAAAGCACATCGAGAAAGGATCGCCCCTCAAATGATTTTTAGAGCAATACACTGGGCAAGCCTGGCTCTTACCAGCACCTGCGCCCTGGCTGCTGAATCTTTGCCGCCATGCTCGCCCCTACCGTTGATCGACGTAATAGAGAAAACTGCTGGAGGAGATTATGTCCAACCGGACGCTATCGACATCGCTTCGGCAGCCAGCTTGTTTGAGCACCATTTTCGCAACCCCGAAGAAATCGCTGATTACCGCTCTGACTGGCAAGCATTGGGCTTTGACTTAGTAGAGCTGTGCCACGAGCAAAAGCGGTGGTGGCTGATCCGAGAAATTAATCGCCGGGGCCGAGGTGCGTTTCTCTTTTCGGCAAACCCTGACTCCAGCTTGGTTCTGCAGGCGCCACACCGCCGAGATGACTGGGGAACCGGCCGCCTCACCGCCAAACTTGCGCAGGAAAACAACCCCAGAGCTGTCGCCTGGAATACGACACCGCGCCGAATCGATGACGAACCGGGACCTGGTGATGCGGACCTGGCCCACCTTGACCGCAGCTTCCTGCAAGCCTTCACGCTCGGGCAAGCCCGCGGACTAAAAAATTCGAGACTGATCCAGATACACGGTTACAGCGCGGATAAACGCAAAACCTCCCGAGCCCAGAAATCAACAATCATTATTAGTAGCGGCCGCCATTTTATCTCGGCACCGGTGTTCTCCATCTATAACTGCCTGTATAGACAGATACGCGGTGTTCTTATCTTTCCCGACACGGTCAAGGAGCTTGGCGGTACAACCAACAGCCAAGGCAGACTCTTTATGGAACAGCGGCAAGATGGCTTTGTTCACCTCGAGATAGACCGAAGCCTGCGAGAAAAGCTGCTGCAAAGCCCATCGCTCAGACGGACGCTTTATCAATGCCTCGCCACAGCCTACTAATCCTTTTCGGGATACTTGCGGCGCAACCCCTGCTGGCAGCAGACTTGATGCCACAGCGTAGCGATCGGCTTTCCTTCGAATATTTGTGGCGAGAATCCTATC
The DNA here is from genome assembly GCF_041624475.1 of Litorivivens sp. GTDB lineage: Bacteria > Pseudomonadota > Gammaproteobacteria > Pseudomonadales > Spongiibacteraceae > Litorivivens. The sequence continues at coordinate 34,677 of NZ_JBFJUX010000002.1, read as the reverse complement.
CCCATACGCTTCGCTGGGATGAACTGGAAAATGATCCCCTTCGCCGCAACGTTATGGCCTCTGAGAACACCTCGGCACCCTTAACAAACAACCAAGATGAGTGGATTTTTCGATTACACGCCAACAGTGCTTTTAGAGTTCACGACGAAAAATCGAACGACTGTTTATCCGGAGTCACCGTTATGCAAGGTAACGGTAGCGGCCTCTTTATTGAGTCCGCAGCCCAGTGTGCCAATGATGGCCATGATATTATCGTCACCGACGACAAGGGCCAAGAGCGGATCTTCCTGGTACGCGATGGCCGAGAGACAGGCGGCGCGCTGCGCTTTTTCCATTCTCGGCGTGAATCACCTCCAGTGCTTACCCCACAAAGAGAGCCGATAGGTCTGGATGCTCCGCTGGTACGCGTCTCCGAACAATCAGGACAACATCGCCGCTATGCGGCTCTCGTGCCCGGCAAGGGAACCACAGCCGAAATACAGGGCCCCACTCGTCTAGAGGTCCAAACCCGCCTTTATTATCCACCGGCAGAAGGCCCAACTACACAGTGGCCAACCTCGCTTATCTGTTATGCCAAGCGTGGTTTTTCCGCGCCGCAACAAGCGCGCAACAGCCCCCAAGCGGTTGATCACTATCAGGTAGAACTGAGAGTTCACCCCCTATCGACTGCCGCCACAGGCAAAGACTGCCACGCAGGCGAATGTGACGGCGCCCATCTCGGCTGGCAAAAAATTCTCGACTACGACACGACACCAGCCTATCACGCGCCAGTCAAAGTCGACGGTTGTGCGATGCCCACCGGGCAGCTTGAGACCCGTTATGTTGATTTACCGGCCGGGCACTTCCAGCTGCATGTTGACGTCAGTTCAGCGACACTGCTCAGGATTGAAGCCCAGAGCCAAAGCAATTGGCTGCTACCGGCAATAAACTCACCGGCACTGTCCGCGGCACAACTTGGTAGTCAAACACAATCAGCTGCGGTTAAGGAAACCTATTCACGGCTGCAGGCCATAATGGATAGTGCCGATCGACTGCGAACACAAAATACTCGCAGCGAAGGCGCCTTGCAGGCAATTGCGAGTCTCGAAGGCATTCCAGCAAGTGCACCAGCTCGCCCCGATCTCCTTGATATTGCTCAGGAGTGGCGCGGCCGACACAGCTTCTTTCGCAATCTTTCACCTGACTCGATGGCCTCGAATGCTCAACAGGGGTGGTCGCTAGCCATTCCCTACGCGCCAGTGCCTCTGGCCACACCACGCAAAGCCTTCACCACAAGCACTCTGCACGTCGACTCATTGCTTCAGGGGCTTAGCTCCGCGCTGTTCTCTGCGCCAGGTAATTCCTGCGACGGCGACCAAAACCGTTCGCTCTGTTGTCATGACTGCCCCCGGCAGCCCCTGTCGCTGTCTTACCAGTTGCCATATCGCAGCGCGCATAGCGATCTGCAGATTATGGCTGACACGCGCCGTCTGGCTCGGCCCGTAGCACTATGGATACAACTACAAGGGCAGGAAGCGCGCCGCATGATCGTCCATCCGGCATTCGAATTCCCGACCTTGGAACGCCTGCCGTCCAAGCTGGAGGCTGCGCTTGCGCTGCTGAATGCATCGAGCGAGGGAATCGAAGGACTATTCGCCCGGGCTAGATTGAATATGGAAACGGCATCGCTGCCCTGGGTCGCTCCTGCACAACAGGAATTGCCACTACCAGCGAATGCGAAAGGGTTTAAGGTATGGTCTAGCGACCCAGCCGTCGCCGAACTGCGTTTCGCCTTCCGCTACCGAGTTGCGAAACCGGACCAGTTGACCAAACCGGAGTATCTCAAGTTATTGGCAGCACTACCCGCGGAAACACGCCTGGACCTATTTCTTGACTTGCTTGGTCGGCCAGACACAGAAGAAACAGAAGCGTGGTATGCCCCAGCCGGCACCTATACAAATCGCAACGCAGCACAAATCCGCATCCGCCAACTTCAGGATTCAGGGGTATCCGCCCGCCTTGTGGAAACTCTAACCAGCGATAACAAACACCTCTGGAGTGTACAAGCCGGTCCCTTTGAAGAACGGCATGCCGCAGTTGAGTGGCGTAACACCCACCACGTTGAGGGTATGGAATACACCATCGTCCCTGCGGGGCTTACTGCCCGCGTGGAGGCCGCTACCAAATCAACCGGCCAAACAGCCACATTGGCCCAGCACTGGTTTCCGCTGCTAAGCATGCTTGATGATCTTGCCGAGCATTACCAAACTGCGGTTGAGGCTCACCAGCCCGCGCCAACTGATCAAAGCAATAATTCGACAGTACTGAATAAAGCCCGCGCTGCACTGCATACAGCCAACCCGACGCATGCCCTGGAATTACTCGGCAGCCCCTATCGCTGGCTCGACTCTCCCCGGAGCGAGCAGGCGCTAATGCTTCAGATCAGCGCATTGCGACAGGCCGGCGAAAGGGCCTTGGCCGAACGCATCCTTCGCGGCATTGCCCTATTTACCAGGCAATCGGAGCTGCGGGACTGGGCAATCGCAGAACTGGAAAATGAATACCGAATTGCCGGTCGTAATGTTGAGCTTCAGGGCCTGTATGCCTCGCTCATTCGTCGGGGTGACAATCGATCCGTTGACTGGATTGGTTTACTGGCGACCCAATTAATCGCCGATGGCGATGCAGATCTCGGTCTCGATCTGGCTATGCTGTTGTCGCCCGAAGAGCAGCCAAGCGAAGCAATGATCGTGGCCAGTATTGAGACCAGAAACTGGTATTTGTTTGATCACTTAATAGAAAACCTTACGATCGAACGTCGCTCATTCTGGCTTGGCTACCGCAATGCCATAACACTGGATCTATCGGCCGCAAGACAAGCCTGGAGTAGCACCAATGCTGAAGCGGAACTCACCCACCTGAATCAGGGCTTGGCGATCGCCCGTGCTCTGTCGGCACCTGAAGAAGAGGAAAGAGCGAATGCCATAGCTTCATGGCGCAGCTGGCTGATACAGTCGCCCGGCCCCTGGCGGTGGCAGTCCCGCGAAGATATTGTCACCGACAGCGCCGGCGTAATCATGTCTCATATGGCGAGGACAGATAAGCTGCTGGCAGGTTATCGGGCAAACTCGCGTCAGCCACTAAACCTGCGTATTGAAGGCCCCGCTCTGCTTCGCCTTGAAATGCGCCCTCTACACCAAGGAAATACGCCAATAGATGGCTGGATTAGCGTTCACCATAATGGCACACATAAAGTTGTACCCGTTTTCAACAATCGTGCTGCTCCCGGATGGACACCGCTGACTGGTACAGGCTCAGGCGTGGGCCAGGCAGAAACCAGTTTGCTGGATCTCGGGCCGGGCGAACATGCTATCGCCATACACTCAGAACGGTTCGAACTGTTCGTGCGCCCGCAAATACTCCAGCCGGCACTGCGCCTACCACTCTTGCCCGACGTGAACAGCCAAAACCTTGAAAGCGCCACACAAGGCGACTGGTTGCTAAAACTCCCTGTCGATGATTACTCTTTAGCCCACCCTCGCCTACGGCAGATAACGCAATACGGGAATGTCTCACCGCGGCTTGATGAAATCCCCCTGCCGAAAACCAAACTGAGCCATTCGCCGCCTCTTGTGGCGACTCATTGGCCAATCCTCAAAGCCAGGCCATACTGGAACTCACCCGTTGCGATCGATGAACAGCCCGCATGGCCAGCTAACCCTGACAATCCCGCGCTCCGCCGCGAAGCGATGATGCGCGCAGCCTGGCACGCCGAGCACGCTGACAACGGCATGGAGGCTGCGACCTTGGCCGAAGCGCTTGCGGTCAGTTATCCAACCTTACCAGACGAAGGCGCGATCCTGGGGCAACTGCGCCGAAATCTCGAATGGTGGCAGGTTAACGCGATGCATCGCGAATTGGGGATCACACGCCTCGCCTATTCAGGGTGGCGCCCGGAAAATAGTAGCCTGCGCATACGTCAAGCGCTCATGGCACCCGACATCTCCGAGCATCACGTGCTGCGACAGGGCGACCGTTTGACTCTGCAGCTACGGCGGCTGCGTGATGCGCGGCTGAGAATACGCGCGCGACTTATCGAAATGCCCTGGACTCGGGCAGTACCAGCGGAACTCAGTATCAAACTGAATAACTCGCCTGCTAAAACGTTGAGCCTCAATCAAGCTGGCGAGTCGGTATTGGCAACGCTGGATCTTGCGCCTGACGAGCATGTACTCTCTATCAAACTAGATTCAGCGTACACAAACCAGTTTGTTGCCCTGGAAATATTTGACGAAACACTCAACCAATGGCTACGCCCTGAAGCAATACGCGACTACCATATCACGCGCCAGGATAATCCTCTGGAAATGCAGGTTCGGGGGCCGGCATTACTTGCCATCGATCAATATTTCGGAGAGCGCATCAGCACGCAGTACCGTTACATTCCTGAAAATCAGGAGCGCATCGTCGTCGGCCCTCCGCAAGGTACCAGAGAATCGCTAGTGCGTATTCGGCACCTGGTGAAATCACCAATAACTCGAGAAACGACACCCTCCCGACGCCAACCAACGGTTATAGCTGGCTTACCGGGCCAGAGCATCGATACGAGTGGCCATCTCGCCTCCCCGCTTCGACTTATTGACCAACTGCCTCTGGGCGGCCAGGAGGATGGCACCTGGAGCACCTCGCTTGGCTATGTATCCCTCGGCGCAGAAGAGGAAAGTGGTATAGAAGCCGAACGTGACCGGTATTTTGAAGTCATAACGCCTTACCGGCGCGAGTTTGACACCGACCACATTGACTTGAAACTGGAACCTCTTGCTCGTTTTCGCAGTGACGGCACGACTACGCTTGGCCTGCGAGCCGCGACCGATTGGCGTCCAGACGATACGCCATGGGCATTTACCGGAAAGTTCGCCGGTTATACACAAAACCTGAATTCGAGAATATGGGGCGGCGACCTGTCCTTGGCCGCCTCACGCCCATGGCACTGGAACGAAAAATGGTCAACGCGATTTGAGGCGACGCTTGTTCAGCGCTATGTCCCCACCCCTGATCTCGCCGCAGGCGAAGTCGCTGACCGCAGCATTTTCAGCCCTTATCGGCAGGATCACCCACGAGCAGTTTGGCTGGCAAGTGGAATTGACTATCTACCCTGGATGGACACGGCTTTCGACGCAGATTTTACTATTGCGAGCAATGATCCACTGCACGATTCAGGTCTCGACTATGCACGCCTCGACCTGCGCTGGCGACAGCTGTTAGGCGATTTCGACCTGGAGCTTAAAGGTCGCTGGCAGGAACTTTTAGACGATGCCGATCGAACAGGAGGCGCAACACGTCGCAGTGCAATGCTTTCTGTTGGTTACGACCGTTGGGTGTCATCTCGCAGTCGATGGTCGCTTCGCCTAGGCGCCCGAATAGATACCGATATTGATGACCATTCCTATTTTATGAGGATTGAGTATTCATTCGCCAACGGTCGTCACTATAAAGACTTCCGCGGTGGAGAAATTCCATTTATTAACTCGCGAAAACGACGCGCCCTAGGCAGTCTCGAAAACAACATTATGGGCACGCTAAATGACTGAAGAAAATATCTCAGAGGCCCTGAACACTGGTCTGAGCGAAAGCTGGCAGCGTATCCACCGCAGCAGGCTGACCCAGATAACCAAACTGTACAAGGCCTGGCTAAAAGAGAATGACCGCGCCCTCTCAGCTGACACAGGACTTCTAACATTCATCCCCCTGCTCATTGAAAGCACGGAACAAAAACTTCAATCGCTGCATCGCTCTTCGGCCGATTTCTCTGGTCGCTATGCACGTGCAGCCACGGAGCTGGAACGCAATCAGCATATCCTCAACTTTGCTCGCGACCTCGGGTCAAGCTCACGTGATCTTAAGCGTGATGAAGCGTCCTTTCAGCTATGGTTTGGTGCCGATGCGGTTTCCGAACGCTATCAGAGGCGCGTAGCGGAGCAAGAGCGCATGCTGGCGCTATGCATCGACCGGTTTGCCGGCCTGGCAAGCCGGGTAATCCAAAACGACCCGCAAAGTTTCGCCGATACATGGCGTAGATTTAAGATCCGCTCAGTACTCTTGCGCCAACTCAAATACCAGGGTGAACAGCGCGTGCGCCTGACAGCCTACGAAGCGCTGGAACAGCTGACAAACTGTCTACCTGTGGTAGATCGCGAGTCCACACTTGGACGCCCTATCTTGCAAACGACACTGCAAACAGCTCTCGATTCGCGAACGTCACCCTGGCTACAGTCTGCCGCTCTGTCCGTACTTTCGAGGGTGTCCGTGGAATGGCTATGTCGAGCTGTGCGCAGACGCTTTGAATATACGGATTTACCGGACGCCATGTTTGTGCGCGCTCGCGCAGTTGGTATTTTGCAGCGCGTGATTCATCAGTCAGCGGAAGCTCGTCTGCTGATCCATGAGGCTGCGGTCGACCCCTCAGCGCACGTTCGACAGGCGGTCGCGTTCGCATTACCCGAATTGCCGAGTGATCAGGTTATGGCACTGCTGCCCGTTCTTGCAACGGAAGATTCGGAACCATCCGTTCGAGCTGCGGCTGTACTCGCTATTGGTAAGCTTGTAACGAATCCAGAACTATTCCCAGTCTGTCTGACCACGATTGCCCTGGCTCTGAAGAAGGACCGGAGCAATTTTGTAGTCCGTGTTGCACTTCGGGAAACAGCAACCTCACATCTAGCACTCATCAATTCCAATCAGCGAGACACTTTATCCAGTTGGGAACTGGCCCTAAACGGCCCCCTGAACGCACTCCACGAGTCTCACGATGCGCTGACGGTGCGGCGCTGGTCCCGGGAGACGCTTGAAACGCTGTGGGCGCAACGGAGTACACAGCGCTATGAAACGTTAACTGAGCTGCGAGAACAGGTTGCCGCACTGCGCTCTGGCGAAACCTTATACCTTGAGGTAGACCCGGAACTGACGGAAGATGTCCTGGCCCGTCTGCTGGCCGTTCAAGCACAACGTGATTGTGGGTTCGACCTGACCTTAAAAAATGGGCGCGCGCGCATACTTAAACACGATCGTTTTGGTTTCCGCATCTGGCGTTTCCTACACGAAACCCGTCATCCCTCAAGCGACAAACGACAGGCCTTCCAGCACACAATAGGCCGACATTACCCATCACGCGTTCAAGCACAAAGTCAGATCATGGCGGAACTGAGCGAGACAAAAGTACCTGGCGAGCCACTTTTCAATAACGAGGAAGGCGGCTGGCGTCCCTATCTACCTCTGGTCGATCAGGTCATTTCTGCCTGCGGGTTGAGCAGTCGCCCGATGCGATTGTATTCAAGTGAAGGAGTTACCACGATAAACCCTCCCCACTCTCTTTTAAAACGGCTGAACACCCGCATTAAACTTAGTCGCGACGTATCTCACCTATCGCAACTGAGAAACTGGCATTCACGACGCTCGGAATCACCTCGTGGCTATGTTGCAGCCTTGCGGAAATATGGCATTGGCATCGAATTCAGCAGTCATGACACCAAGGGCTCACTGCGTTATTCAGAGGACCCTTCCGTAAAACGTTTTTTCGGCACCAGTGTCGTTGTGATTCCTCCGCAAATTTTAGAGTCCTTTGCTGAGTACTTCGTATCTATTTACCAGAATTCACTCCGTGAACTTGTTGCTTTTCTGATTGCTATAGGCGCTCTCTTTTTCGGCCGACACATGTTCGTCAACTTTCAAATGCGAGCTTACCGACGAAGTGTGCCCTTAGTGATTGGCGGCTGGGGCACACGAGGAAAATCGGGTACTGAAAGACTCAAAGCTGCCTTGTTTAACTCGCTGGGGCTGAATATTGTTTCCAAGACTACGGGTTGTGAAGCAATGTTTGTACACGGCCATGCCTATGGCAGTACTCGCGAGCTGTTTTTGTTTCGTCCCTACGACAAAGCAACAATTTGGGAACAAGTCGGCGTTATGCGGATTGCCCGCGATTTGGGCTGCGAAGTGTTTCTATGGGAGTGTATGGGCCTTACCCCCTCCTACGTTCATACACTGCAACGACAATGGATGCAGGATGATCTGGCAACGATCTGCAACACATACCCCGACCACGAAGATCTACAGGGGCCAGCCGGCATTAACATCCCGCAGGTCATGCAGAACTTCGTACCTGAAAACAGCACACTCATTTCCACCGAAGAACAGATGACGCCCTTGCTGGAGCAGGAGGCAACTCAGGTTGGCACCGAGTTTATTCAGGCCGGCTGGCTGGAAGCGGGTTTGATCACACCCGATCTTTTGGAGCGCTTCCCCTACGAGGAGCATCCCCTCAATATGGCTCTGGTCTGCGCTACAGCTGCCCAGGTCGGAGTGCCCCGTGACTATGCTCTTAAAGAAATGGCGGACAATGTGATACCAGATCTGGGAGTACTGAAGTCCTATCCTTTGGCACAGCGGCAGACGCGCTGCCTCGAATTTGTCATGGGCATGTCCGCTAACGAAAGGCTGGGCTGCATGGGAAATTGGCAGCGCATGGGCTTCGCAGACCACGATCCCCTGAAAAGCCCCGGAGTTTGGACCTCCACCGTGGTTAATAACCGAGCCGATCGAATCGCCCGCTCAAGAGTATTTGCATCAATACTCGTCAAAGATGTCAGTGCCGACAGACATGTACTGATTGGAACCAATCTGGATGGTCTCCAGAGCTATATGAAAGAGGCCTGGCAGGAAATTGCAGACACCAAGACACTATGGCCTGATGCAGAGGAAGCCGACACACCACTGCAGATCCTGACCGCTGAGGCACATGCTCGCCGCATCCCGACAAGCATAGAAATGGTGCGCCTGCGCCTGCTTGCCATGCTGGAGGGCATCGGCGCGCAGGAAATAGCAGACGATATTGAACGTTGGTTAGAATCGCCGCCTGACTTGTCCAAAGCGGTGGCCGCGACGCACTCGCAGAGTGTAGGCGATGATGTCGCGCGATTTCTCAGCCAGTACCTCGAAGAACTGGCAAGCTTCGAGGCGCTAGCCACCGAGGTGCAACACGCCCAACCGTCAGAGACGCTTGATCATAAATTTCGTGACCAGCTGTGGAGCTGGTTCTATAGCCATGTAATTGTCATCGAGAACGAGCACGCCACCGGCGATAACATCATCCAGGAAATTTATGACAATACGCCACCTGGCTACCAGAATCGAATAATGGGCATGCAGAACATCAAGGGTACCGGGTTGGACTACGTGTATGCCTGGCAAGCCTGGGAGAGCTGTGCGCGGGCATGCGCAATGCTGATGACAGCATGCTGGGATGATGCAAGCAGTGAATTACAAGCGCGTCTGGACAAATACAAACCCTCCCCCTACCGCAAGGGCGACCTTGGCCCCGCAGAACAGGGGCTGCGAACCTTGGCCAGCTTCCAGGAATACAACCTCTTATGCGAAGAAACAGTGCGTGAAGTTTGCTCGCTTATTCGAGAGTCTGCAGCCGCACAAACAGAGCTTTTCCAAGCGGAGCTCAACGTCATCGAGCAGGCGTTGTCAGAGCAGCTGCAGAGCACAGTAAGCAACACAGAGTCAGCCAACATTTCGGGCATACTGTCGACCAGCCTGGCCTTTATCGAATCTCTGCTGGACGCTGGCGATGCGATATCACGGCGACAGCGCGCCAACCTGATTTACCGAGAGCTAGGCCGTGAGCGCATTAGTGTAGCCAAAGCTGCTTTAGAGTTACAGAAGCTGACCAAACGCCAAAAAGGTGGATGGTTCGTCATCGGAGCACAACAGCGTTTGCAGCAGGCATTACCAGAAATGCTGCGTTGGCTTCGCAGCGCTCGTAAACTCGGACGACGAAAGCCTACAGAGCAGATCACAAGCACCTAAAGATTTTGGATGGCTTTTCTGCGGCAAATAACGAAGTCAGGCATTACTGGCCATGTTTTGTACAAGCAGACGGCGCAAATGTTGGTTTTGTAGACTTATGGTGCTACTGACGGCCATTCAAGAACTTTAAGTCCACTGGGAGCAGCTGCCTCCGTGGCCTCTAGCGCAGATGTGCACCTCTCCTGAACTTGGTCCAACAACGCACCCGCAGGCACTCTGCCCTTAACCGCGCCAATGCAGTAATTTAGCTCGAGTGCCTGAGCATTTATCATGACAGTCTCGTTGAGGCGGGCGCTAAGTCGACGCAACAACAAGTCAGCAGTAGCACTATCAATATCAGGGCTAAACAGAAAAAACTCGCCCCCACCAAGGTGGGCCACAATATCGTCAATACCCGTTAGGCTTCGTATGCGGCGCGCAGTTTCACGGTTCGATGTAGCGGCAATATCCAATGGCAAATCGCCTCTATCTTCAGCACACTTCAGCACAGCCATTAACGATTCCGAGCGAGAATCGGCCAACACGCGCCCCATAACACGCTGGAGCCCCGCGCGGTTCAGCATTCGGGTTTGAGGATCCTGTAATTTTTCGCGTTCGGACTCGGTGAGCTCATTCAACACAACCCGGTCAGCGGTTTTCGGCTGTTGCGCATTAAGCTCGTTCTCAACCCAGCTGCCAAGCTGTCGTAGCGTTTCCAGGTCCGATGTTTCGAGCTTGCGGGGTATATGATCAATCAGGCAAAGCGTACCGACCATGTACCCCTGATAAGCCAGCGGCTGCCCGGCATAAAACCTCACATGCGGGGGTCCGGTGACTAGCGGGTTGTCTGCGAAGTGGGGATGCAACAGTGCATCTTCGACAACGAATGCATCCTCTTGATGAATCGCATGTCCACAAAAGGAGACGTCTCTTCCCGTCTGATCCGCATCAAGTCCACAGCTGGCCTTGAACCACTGGATATCGTCGGAAACCAAACTTATTAAGGCAATCGGCACGTCAAACAGCTTACTGGCTAGGGCGGTGATACGATCAAAACGCTCTTCAGCCGGTGAGAAGACGATATTCAGAGATTTCAGCGCTTTGACCCGCTTATCTTCGTCAGGCGTGGGAATGGCGGATTTCATAAGTTTACTAGCCTCATAACGACACCATTGCGGGTTAGGTACACCTTCAGCGAGCCCCGAACCTGCCCGACCCAAGATATCCTCAACGTATCACGACAGCTCAGTTATCGTAGTGCATTTTTTATTTCATAGCGAAGGTATTCAGTTCTATCAGAGCTCACCGCGACAACACAGCAAGCCCTGCCGCCACTGCGAGAGGAGTTAAATTGTCCAAGCCACCGTTATGACCCAGCTATCGTTCTGTGAGTCAGCCCGCCTGCGCCACAGAACCTCCGTCAAGCACCAGCGTGTGGCCACACATCCAGGCCGAAGCACGCGAGCTCAGGTAAATAGCTGTTCCAGCGATATCCTCCGGCTGTCCCATCCGACCACGCGGAATAGCCGTGGGCGCAGTTTCAGCAACCTCATCGATAAGGTAGGCGGTCATTTTGCTAGGAAAAAATCCAGGCGCAATACCATTAATATTGACGTTGTCCTTGGCTACGTCAGCTGCCATATGACGGGTCAACTGAATCACCGCCGCTTTACTGGCAGAGTAAGAGTAGTTTTCAAGTTTCGGGTTTGTAATGCCGTTTATCGACGCAATATTGATGACTCGTGCAGGGTCATCCCCCGTGCCTGCTGCACGCAGTTGCGGCAACAGTTTTTGCGTTAGAAAAAAGATCGACTTCACATTGACCTGCATGACCTTGTCCCAACCATTTTCGGGAAAGTCATCCAGCGGCGCACCCCAGCTGGCACCAGCATTGTTCACCAGGATATCTATTTTCGGTTCCCTATCCTGCAGGGCTTTTGCGAAGGCCTCCGTTCCCGCCTGAGAACCGAGGTCTGCCACTATCGGTATGCATTCACCCAGTGTTGACAGTTCCTGCGCGGTTGCCTTGAGTTCCTCTTCCTTGCGCGCACTGATATAAACTTTGACACCATTTTCAAGAAACCCTCTGGCGATCATGGCGCCAATACCACGCGACCCCCCGGTGACCACCGCAACTTTTCCCGCGATCGAAAACAGATTTTTCATTCACCGCTCCTTATCAATTTTAGCTCCATATTAGAAACCTGCCGAGATAACAACCACGACATGCGATGTCGTTATCTGTCTAGCTAGAAATCCAGCGGCGTCTGGATATGCCTTTCAAACATCCGATCCCGGTGATCCAGCAAATGAGAATCGAGCGCCTCGACTATCGCTGGCGAGGGATGAGCAAAGCCAGCGCGCATACCTTTGGGCATGGGGATAAGGTCATCCGGCAGTGGATTGATCATAACGCCAATAAAAATAGCGGTGTAAAAATCGAGGGCCGAAAGTTGATCGCCAAAAAAATAGGGGCCGTGGTTCTGAAGTTGAGCAGACAGTAGCAACAGTATTTCGACGGTCCGTTCCTCTGAGCGCGCGACGGCCTTTTCGCTATAGCCATACTTGTCCGCCAGGCGCTGTAATACCGGATTCGCTGACGGCCCGCCAGACAGGGCAATGGATTGCAGTCGGCGGTTCCAGCCAAGACCTTCCACCCCCGCAACTTCTCTTAACAGGCCAAAATGCAAAGCACGCTGATCCGGCGATGCGGGAATCAAAGCCGGCTCTGGGGCCAATTGTTCAGCCAGCAAAACCATGCTCTCCCAGAGTATGTGCTGACGATTGTCTGCATCCACAATAACCGGCGCACTGGTCTGCCCGGTCCATTCCCGCAAGGCGCAGTTTTCGCCCCCCACTTCCTGCAATACCGGCGTATAGGCTATCTTTTTGTGGGCAAGCACCGCTTTTATCGCCTCTCCCCAGACGCCGGGCGTACCAGCGCATAACACCAGACGCAATCCACCCAATTCGCGGGCCTGCTCAACACTGACGTAATCCATAGGCACCTCTGCTCTTATTTGTCGGTTTCATCCTCTCACAGTATTGAGCGGAACTCCCTTACCAGCATCATCCATACAGGCGAACCGGGTTCCAATCTGGGCTTCACTTTTCTGGCTGCTATACTGCGACAAACGCTACTGGCTTCTCAACCATGCCCACGCCCCCAACCTCCCCCTCGCTTAAGCTTGCTCTGCTGCCTCTGGCACTGCTGCTGTTACTGCTAGCGATCAACGTCGCCCTCTTTGAGGACAGCGCCATTGAAGGCCCGAACCAGATCGCGCTGATACTCGCCGGCGTTATGGCGGCACTTATCGGACTGCGGCATGGCGCTAGCTGGGTCGTCCTGCAGGACGGCATGCTCAAAGTGGTGTTTATTGCGCTGATGCCAATACTTATGCTGCTGCTTATCGGCGCTATGGCCAGCACCTGGATGGTCAGCGGTATCGTGCCGACCCTGATCGTCATGGGTTTGAAGCTGGCTGATCCGGCGTGGTTTTACGCCGCCGCAGCCCTTGTCTGCGCCATTGTATCGACGGCCGTTGGTAGTTCCTGGACCACCGCCGCTACGATTGGTGTCGCCATGATGGCGACAGGCGAGGGCTTGGGTATGAGCCTGCCGGTGACCGCCGGCGCGGTGATTTCGGGTGCGTATTTCGGCGACAAACTTTCACCGCTTTCTGATACAACCAATCTGGCTTCCGGCGTCTGTGGGGTCGATCTGTTTCACCATGTGCGCTACCTGTTTCTGACCACCGTGCCCTCCTTCCTTATTGCACTTGCCTTGTTTATCGCTCTTGGCCTGACCCACACGGCGGATGGTCGTATTGCCCAGTCAGCCGAAATGATCAATGCCATCAACACGAGCGTGCACACATCAGCCTGGCTGCTGTTGGTGCCGCTTTTGGTTGTCATCGCCATTATTCGGAAAATGCCCGCCCTCCCCCTGATGCTATTCGCTACCCTGCTTGGCACCCTGTGCTCGCTATTGTTTCAAAGCGAGCTGGTCTACCAGATTGGGGGCTCCGAAGACTGGATCGGTCTCTACCGCGGACTGACCGCTACGATAGTGTCTGAAACCAGTATCGTGACGGGCAATGCCTTCAGTGACGACCTGCTCTCCACCTCCGGCATGGCCGGTATGCTGAACACGATCTGGTTAATTCTATGTGCCGTAGTATTCGGCGGCTTGATGGAGGCCTCAGGCTGTCTAAGCAGCCTGCTGACCGGCTTAAACCGATTGGTACGTGGACCCACGTCTCTGGTAGCCACAACGTCCGGCACCTGCGGCGTTCTTAACCTGACCGCTTCGGAGCAGTATCTGACCTTGCTAATCGCTGGAAGAATGTATCCTGAACTTTATAAAAAGTATGGGCTGACGCCTAGGAACCTGAGCCGCACTCTGGAAGACAGCGGCACCGTAACCTCCGTACTAGTACCCTGGAATACTTGCGGTGCTTACCACGCTACTGTGCTCGGCGTGGGTACCCTGACCTATCTGCCGTTTTGTTTTTTTAATCTGATCAGCCCGTTAATGACAGTGCTGGTGATGCGTTTTGGCTGGAAAGTGGAACATATTGCGGGGAGCGAACAGCCGCCACACACTGACCCTGTGCCAGTGCGAGAGGGAGAGCGGGCTCTATAGCTCTCCCGAACGGGCAATCAGGGCGTAGTACATTTTTACGGCTTCAGCATAGCTGGCTACTGAAACCCGCTCATCGGTGCCATGAATCCCTGCCAATTCATGCGGTCCGACTTCCACCCCCATAAAACGAAAGCTGTTGGTGGCCACCTCATTGAAATGCCGGGCGTCCGTCGCGGCCACTACCAGGCGCGGCGCAACCAGCGTATCCGGGCTTACCTGGCGAACAACATCACTCAATACCTGAAAACCCGCACTCGCCGTATCGGCCACCGGCGATGGGTTACTGCCAAAACCGTCATAGGGAGTCACCTCAATGGCAGGGTCGTCTATTACGCGGGTTACATGGTCAATCACAGACTCCACCGTATCGCCGGGCAGAATACGAAAGTTGACGACCGCTGACGCCTTTATCGGCAAGACATTATCCTGCACGCTCCCCTCCAACATAGTGACCGCCGTTGTGGTGCGCATGCCGGCGTTGGTCGCCGGATTGCTCTCCAACACCGATGTCAGAAGGGGTGAAAACAACCAGGCATTGGCAAATAACAGGCGCTGATAGAAAGGCTGATCATCGCCGAGAAAACGCATGAACTCGACGGTGTACTCCAAATCAACCGGAAACGGATTCTGCTCCAGGCGGTGCACGGCGCGCCCAATACTGCCTGCCGCCGTTTGCATAGGCGGCATGGACGAGTGCCCGCCGGTACCGCGAGCACTGAGCTTCAGGCTCACATAGCCTTTCTCACCGGGGCCGATCAGAGCGACACGTTTGTCCACACCGGGAATCATGCCTTTAGCGATCACCCCGCCTTCGTCCAGCAGAAAGTCGACCGTTTCGCCGCGCGCTTTCAGTGTGTCAGCTATCACCACGGCTCCGCGATTACCCCCCACTTCTTCGTCGTGACCAAAAGCGAGGTAGATGGTACGAGGCGGCACAAAGCCTTCTCTCAGATGCCGTTCGACGGCTTCCAGAATGCCCAGTACGCCCGCCTTGTCATCGATCGCGCCGCGACCCCAGATGTATCCGTCGGCAATCGTTCCAGAAAAGGGTGGGTACGTCCACTCCTCTTCCGTGCCGGGAATAACCGGCACGACGTCCTGATGAGACAGCAACAGTATGGGATTGCGCTCGGTATCTTGCCCCTGCCAGCGAAACAGCAAGGTCGCGTCGTTGATCAGCTCGTGAGGAATCTCGGCAAAGGTTCGGGGAAAGCGCTGCTTCAGAAAGCTACGCAGCTCCGTGAAGGGCTCATAGTCAAACGACTGATAGTCCGCAGTAGAAACACTGGGGAACGTGAGCGCCTTTGCCAGGCCTTGTGCTAATGCCTGCTCATCCCACTCACCCAGCTCAATACCTGCAACGTCTTCAGAAAGCTCCGGTTTGAAACTGACGGTTCGCACAAGCACAACCACAGTGAGTAGTATCAGAGCCAGCAGGAAAAACTTTAATAGCTTCATAAGTGAAAAGCATTCTCTTCAACGAAAAAATAGTGTCCGGCTTGCGCGGAATTAAAACCGATAGCTGAATTCCAGCCCGGCCTGTCGGGGCGTTCCCGGCACTCTGTTGGCTACGCCGATAACGCTGGTGACCGCTATACCACCGACAAAGTAAGGCTCATCTTTTACGTTATCAACAAAGGCAGTTACCGATAGCTGGTCATTTACCTCCCAGGCCAGGCGGGCATTAAACAATTCATACTGACTGATAATCGAACTTTCGTAGTCACCACTCAGGTAATCGGTGCCGATAAATATACGGTCAGAGTAGTAGTACTGAAGCTGGGGTGAGATCACACCGAAATCGGAATACCAGTCATAGCGCAGCACCATACCGCGTACGTTTTGCGGCACCTGCGGGAAGGGCTCGCCGCTGCGATCGACAATGGCAAAACCATTGGCGGTGTTGGTACCCAGGCTGTATTCAATCAGATCGCCGTCGGTGTAGCCGGCGTTGGCATTAATCGTGAAATCACCGATCAAGGCGGTAAGTTCCAGTTCAAAGCCGTCGACAACTGCCTCACCGGCGTTACCGGTAAATTGAATCACCTCCGTTGCCGTAGCTCCGCGCTCATAGAGCGCCACTTGCAGATCCGTGTAATCCATCTGGAAAACGGCAACGTTAAACCGCACCCGGGAATCCAGCGCATCCAGTTTGAAGCCTATCTCCTTATTGGTCACCAGCTCCGGTTCAAACTGCTGGATATTGGCGGAGGTCTGGGTATTACGGATATCCAGGCCACCGGATTTAAAGCCCTTTGAGACAGTGGCATAGGCAATAAAGCTGTCGAGATTCAGGGCTTCAAGCGTATCGTCGGTTGCGAGATAGGTAAGGGTCAGGTTCGGCGTTACCTCAGAGAAAGACGTATCGCCTACAAGAGGGTCTGCGAATACCAGCGGCACCTGCGGCGCCTGATAGGCAAAATACTGCTGCAAGGACACTGGCGAATATATACCGTCCTGATAGTGAACAACTGGCTGCACGATGGCTGGGTTACTGCCGATTTGAGCATTCAAGCGATTCGCATATTCCTGATAGTCCGGCGTAATCTGGGTGTGTTCACTACGGCGATCTTCTTCTGTGTAGCGAACGCCGAGTGTCATCTGAAACCAGCTGGCGATATCCCAGCTCGCCTGCGCAAAAATCGCCTTGGTCTTATTCTCGTAGTTGGCATTCTGCGCAGCATTGGCCTGTACCGGCAGCACGCCATTGTTTGGCAAAGGAACACCCAGCTCTACCGCTGCATCCGGACCAACGGCCACAAGACCATTGTCACCGACGTCGGTCCCGTCCAAAGTGTCATCCAGTGTCTCGCTGGCAAAAAAAGCACCGAAGGTGTAATTAAGGGTTTCATCCCAGGCGCTGCCGTTAAATTTCAGTTCCTGAGTGAATTGGGTGCGCTGCTGGTCCGGCGAATTGAGCCCTGCACCGTCAAAAACCTGACGACCTGCATCCGGTCCAACCGCCACGATATGAATAGCAGTACCATCTGAATCACCGCTGATGGCGATATTGTCCTGCAAGGCATAGCTGCTGATGCTCTCTACGTCCATGCCCCACATCGGCCAGCGCAGGGTAAGCGCTGCCATATGGTTATCTACGGCGTAGCGCGCATCCTCATCGTTCTGAGCAACTTCGAAATTGCCGGCTAGCGCCGCACTCCTGTCACAGGCTTCTTTTAAGTTGGAACCGTTAGGGTCACGATAAATACCCTTGGTGAGAATGGCGCCACTGTTCTGAAATTTACAGTTGTAGGGTGAACCCCGCTCATCAATCCTGCTGAGAAAGCCAAAGAGATCCACTTCCAGAGTCTCTGTGGCATACCACAGCATCCGACCGGACATGGCGATCCGATCCTGATCAAACAGGGCATTGCCTGCATTGACGTTGTCGATCGACCCGTCGCTGCGCTTTGAGTTCACTGCAAGCCTGAGCGCGAGATCATCGGTCAGCGGCAGATTTGAGCTGAGCTTGGCATCCTTGCGACCGTCAGTGCCGACGGTAACCTTGGCGGCCATTTCAAACTCATCCGAGTGGGGCTTCTTGGAATCCACCAGAATGGCACCACCAATATTGTTCTTGCCGAACAGCGTGCCCTGAGGTCCGCGCAGCACCTGAATATTCTCGACATCAACGGCGTCCAACAACTGGGCATCCGAACGCGGTACGTAGACCCCATTCAGGTACATCCCCACACCGGGGTCGAGTACCGGATTGCCACTGCGCTGACCAATGCCGCGTATGAAGATCGCCGGGGCTTTGTAGTTGGTCTGCGAAAACTGCAAACTGGGTGCCAGGGTTTCAACATCTTCTATGTCGCTGATGCCGAGCCGATCGAGGGTATCCGCTCCCACCGCCGAGACCGCAATCGGGGTGTCCTGCAGGTTTTCAGCGCGCCGGCGGGCGGTGACCACAACCTCCTCCAGCATTCCCCGCCCTTCCGATTGGGCCGCCACCGGGGCGCTCAGGGAACCAAGACCGATCAGGGCTGGCACGACAGACAGTAAGGGGAAAAGCCCCCGAGAGAGCGTTGTTTGCGGCATAAAATTCTCGTTATTTGTTAACCATGAACACATTATCCCGAAAACTGACGGCCAAACCAAACTTTGAACCCGTTTGCAGCCAAGTTGCCGCTACGGTGACTGCCCTTTGCTTCAGCGGTTTTATCTCCAGTTGGCCCAAATTTACGGGAACCTGGCAATTTTGGTCATAGCAGCCAAGCCTCACACATGGTTAAATTTCGACCACATATCGAACAACCTTTAACCTCTCCCAGCCGTATGATTCTAGACAACCTGCTGCCAGCCGCCGAACTCTACTCTCTTGAGTCCGACCGGGTCATTCCATTGACCACCGGTCGCGACCTGCGCCTTGCGCTCAAGCGTTACCGAATTCCCGCCTCCGTAATGGCTATGATCGCCAGCCTCTCGGACCGGGAACTTGAGCACGCTCTTGGCCAACGTAGGCTCTCGGGCACCATGTTCGTCTGGTACCAGTGTATGCGCCGCTACGAACACTGGTTGACCAAGACCATCGAGGCCGATACGCGCCAGTACGGTGAATCCGTATTGCCGCGATTCCTGTCCGACCGCCATATGGCGATGTACGCCCCTGAAGCCTGGGCAATATTGCCTTCCGCCAGAATCGCCAGCAGCATCTGCGACTGGGTCAGCGAACACATTCAAGGCACCGACAACTGCCGGGTGAAGATCTACGATTTCAATCAGCTGCGCTACGACCGCTGGCTCGACGAGCATGCATTGCGCCACGACTCGGATGTACTCGACTTCTGGTTTGCAAAGCAATATTCCTGAAGGCTGTTGTGCTATCTGAAAAACAGCGTTTACATTGACCGCCTTCCGCGAAAAATGTGACTTTTCACGGGGCTTTAAGTACATCTACGTAAATTAATCTGCGGCGCGTTCTGCTTCAATGGTGGCTTATAAAGAAGCACCTTGGAGGCTGGTTTTCGTGAGTGCTGTAGAGCGTAAGAAGTTTAATGTTCTTATCGCTGATGACAATCAAAGTGACCTATTCATCATCACTCGTGGACTGGCCCAATTTGACGCCCAGTGTAACGTCTTCGATGTGCGGGATGGGGAAAGTCTGCTGACGGCGCTGGGTATCGATCCTGTATCCGGGCGACCAGTCGCACCCAACCCCATAATCCCCCGTCCCGACCTTATTCTCATCGATCTCTTCATGCCGAAACTGTACGGACTGCAGGCCTTGAAGATCATCAAACGGGATCGGCGTTATCAGCGTACTCCGTGCCTTCTCATGTCCCACAGTCTGTCTGACCACGACCGGCGACAGGCAGGCGTGATTGGTGCGTATGGCATACTGCACAAAACTGACAATCCGAGCGACTTTCGGGAGGCCATTCGCGACCTTGAATCCGTGCTTGATGGCGGAGCCGCGTCCAGACAAACCACTCCCGGAGACTCCCGCCTGCTCCAGTGAAGCCCTCAGGTCAGAACGGCAGGTTTAGCTCTGACATAGCATCTCATGCTGTGCCGATACAGTTATCGGCTACAGGTTATGTGTGCGGCACTAATAGTCCGCCTTCCCGTATCTGGAATTGCCTAAAGCAGCGCGCTTGTTAGGCCTGTGATTTTCCGCTAACGTTCAGCAACACTGCTATTGAAGTTGCCATGAACAACACGCCACCCCAGCAACCCAATGACACCCGCGGTCGAATACTGCAGGCTGCTCGCAAGCAATTTGCTCGCAATGGCTATGCGGGTACCAGACTCGACGATATTGCCGTTGACGTCGGTATCCGGCGACCGTCCCTGTTTCATCACTTCAAGGATAAATCAACGCTCTACCAGGCGGTATGGCAACAGGCCATGGAAGAGCAGGATCGCCAGCTGACGCCTTATTTCGAGCAACCCGGCACTCACCCGATAGAACTGCTCCACCTCGCGACCGATGCATGGGTAGACTACGCATTCGCCAACCCTGATTTTATCTACCTTTCCCTTTACGCCGTCGCTTCAGGCCAAAGCGAAGAGATTCCGCCTGAAACCGCAATTCAGACCATTGATCGCTGGCAGAAACTGATTGACCGAGGCATTAAGGAAGGCGTCTTTAATCCTGTGCCGCTGGTGGATTGCATGTCGCTGATTGCCGGTATGACCAGCTTTTATCTCACCACGCCAAACAACAATGTGCCGCAACTAGTTGGCTCATATACCGGCGATAGAGTGCTGTTCGCTAACCGACTGAAGCTCCTGTTGTCCACCCTGCTGGTGAAACCCCAGGGCGACAACGTGCTCCCCTTCAGGCGCTAACGGGCCTGTGAGCCAGTGAGTTTTCTGTTGCGCATCGCCGCAGCCAGCGCTGCTCCTGCCCAGCTCAGCGCAACCTCGGAATCTTCCAGACATTCCGCCGGTGCTTCCGCGTAGGACAGAGCAATCGTTTTGCCTTGCCGCTGATAAGTAAAACGCGGCAAATCCGCCGCCTCATAATGCGGCCAGTTGATCGAGTCGACTTTCAGATACAGCACATCGTCGGCAACCAGGCCAAACATCAATCCATCGATAAACAAGCCGTGGCCACCGAACATCCGGCGCGCCGTGACCGGGCCCATCGGCTCCAAAGCGTCGCAAATCAGCTCCAGCATTTCAGACACAGTCGGCACTCCGTTCTTTCAAGAGTTACGAGCTATAAGCTCCATCAAGCTGCAATCAAGCGTTTGGCAAAATCATCCATATACCGCTTCTTGTCGTCCAGCGTCGACCCCGGGCCAATACCAAACAGGAATGGATAGTTTACCGTGCCTGTGACTCCGAGCGCTTCCAGCCTCGCAACAACGTTCGGCGCAAGTGCTTCTGTCAGTGGCGCGATAACAGAAAAGGGCTGTTCTGCGCATACAGACTGCGCCCGCATCGCCTGCAGCTCGGGTAGAAATTGCTCCAACTCGGCCAGTGTATTGCCCGGCCCATACCAACCATCACACTGATCCACAGCCCGCCGTAGGGCCGCAGGTGAATGACCACCGCCAATCAAAGGCACATTGCCGTCGGGAATCGGACGAATCTTCACCCGCTCCATATCAAAGAACTCGCCCTTATAACTGACTTCCTTGCCGCACCAAAGCTGGCGCATCACGGCGATCATCTCATCAGTTCGACGCCCGCGACGACTGAAGTCGACACCTAGCTGATCAAATTCCTCTTTGAGCCATCCTGCGCCAAAACCCAACGCGAAACGGTTGCCACTGAGTTTGCATAAGGTAGCAACGTTTTTCGCCACTTCGATTGGGTGACGCAGCGGCAGCACATAAATACCCGTCATGAATTGCAGTGTTTTGGTTACTGCCGCAGCCGCCGCAAAACTGATCAAAGGGTCAGGAAATTCCATATCCGGATTCTGCGGCGAGACTCCATCCGAGGAGTAGTAGTAACGCGAACGTGTACTCGCCGGATAATAGATATGCTCCGCCAGAATGAGCCCCTTAAAGCCAAGCTGCTCGGCGTGCACGGCTATATCCGGTATCTGCTCGGTTTCGCACCAACTGACAACCTGCCAAAAATCCATATTTACGTCTCCCTGTTTTTCTAGACTGTAGCGACGGAGCGATATCTGGCACCATCCACCACACGGAGGATCGCCCGTTTGGCGTAGACATTATTATCAAGGAGACACTATGAGCCAGATTGTGGCCGCAGACTTTAATATACCCACAGATTACCGCCATTGGGCCGGCGATAAGGCCGAAGACAATATCGGGCCCTTTTTCTGCCGCAACATGGCGCCGGACTCGGACACCGCCCTGCGGCTGACCGAAAAGCATTGCAACCTGTTCGGCATCACCCACGGCGGCGTGCTGATGGCCTTTGCCGACTACACCCTCTGCCTGGCCGCACTGGAAAACGAGCAGCAGGGCTGTCTGACCGTTACCTGTGACAACCAGTTTATCGGCTCCGCCAAGGCCGGAGAACTTCTGGTGGGGCGCGGCGAGCTGATCCGACGCACACGCAAACTGGCATTTGTCAGAGCGACCCTTCAGGTAGATGACCGCATTGTGCTCTCATCTACCGCCACCCTGAAGATGCTGGAACAGCAACCACCAGGCACCTGAGAAGGTGCCTCCGCCCTCGCCAGAGGCGCATTAACAGATTGAAATTGCACCCCCTCACTGCTGGTGTAGAATGCTAGCACTGTCAACTCTGAACGTATCTGTACGCCATTTGCAGTGATCAGACGCGACCTTGCAAAAATAAACCATAATAATGCAGTTCAAGAGGCAAGCATGAAGCGATTCTTTAGTCATCTAGGGATTCTGGGTCTATCTATTTCACTCGCAGCTTGTGGCGGTGGCAGCTCCAGCAGTGGTGGTGGCGTCAGCAGCGGCGGCAGTTCCAGCACCAACTCCGGTCAATTTGTTGACGGTCCGGTAAAAGGCCTCAGTTACAGACGACCCAACAATGATGAAGTCTTTCAGACTTCGGCTATCGGCTCCTTCAGCTACCTCGACGGCGAGACCCTGACTTTTTTTCTGGGAAGCATCACCCTCGGTGAGGTAACTCCCAGCACTGATTTTATTACTCCCAATGACTTCGGCAACGCCGCTATTGGCATTGCCCGCTTACTACAGACCCTCGATACCGACAGCAACCCGGCAAATGGTATCCAGCTAAGTGAGAGCGTACGGGCTGCTGCAGAAAATTTCTCCGGTGCCGTAGATTTCACCAATCTCAACGGAGATCTTGCTGATTTTGCGCGTACCGCCAACGGAGGTGCCGCCCGAGAGCTTGTCAGCCAAAGCGATGCTAGAGCACATCTAGACTCTACTCTTGCGGATATACGCGACGGCCGTATCGATTACGACGGCGGCGTAGACAGCGACGATGACGGCGTTAACGACGCGATCGATAAGTGCCCCGCGACAGCCGGCAACGAAAACTTTGCCGGCTGCCCGGACAGTGACACCCTGGCCGCCGACGATGATGGCGACGGCATCGCCAACGGTACGGACAACTGCCCCGCAACAGCCAATGAAGACCAGCTCGACACAGACGGCGACTCACGCGGTGACGCCTGTGACCTCGATGATGACAACGACGGCCTGTTGGACGAAGCCGAAGTGGCCAAGGGAACAGACCCAACACTGCCCGACACAGACTTTGACGGCATCGGCGACGGTGATGACAACTGCCCTCTTGCAGCAAACGAAGATCAGCTTGATTCCGACCGCGACGGCGACGGGAATGTCTGCGACGAGGACGACGATAACGACGGCGTCAGGGACGAAGAAGATGCCTTTCCCCTCGACCCCTCGGAAGATACCGACACGGACGGTGACGGCGTCGGCAACAATGCCGATGAAGACGACGATAACGACGGCGTTAACGATGATGAAGATGCATTCCCGGACGATGACTCAGAAACCACCGATACCGACGGCGACGGCATCGGCAACAACGCCGACCCAGACGATGACGGCGATGGTGTAGATGATGGTGACGACGCCTTCCCGCTCGACCCCAATGAGAGCAGTGATAGCGATGGTGACGGCGTCGGCGATAACGGAGATCAATGCACCGACACCCCGCAAAATGAATCCAGCAATGCGCGCGGCTGTAGCGTGTCGCAATCCCAACACGCCTCCTGTGTCGGCGGTTTCAACCTCGACGGTGGACGCAGTTATCAGGTCACGCTGACTTCCAGCAGCGACGAGACCATCAGCTTCCAAGTGTTGGAGCCGACTACCTTTGACTGCGCCAATGCCGCCAAGGGGGCCCATCCCCTAGTGCTGCATGGCCACGGATTCGGTGGCAGCCGTAACCAGGACGGCTTTGATGATCTAAGAGCGGCTGGCTACACCATTATCAGCATTGACCAGCGCGGCTTTGGCGACAGCAGCGGCACCGTGCGCGTGATGGACCCGGACTTCGAAGGCCTGGATCTGATCCAGATTCTCGACTGGGCCGAGGAGCATCTCGAATACCTGGCCTGGCGCAACGAGGGTAATCAACAATTTATTGCTCAACCGCGCAAAAGATCTAGCGTTAGAGGTGGCAACAATCTGGTGGTCGGCGCCATGGGCAGCAGCTACGGCGGTGGCTACCAGCTCCTGCTACACGCCGTGGACGAAAAGAATCGACTGGATGCGCTGGTACCGGATATTACCTGGCACGACCTGCGCTACAGCCTCAACCCCGGCGATACCCTGAAAACCGCTTGGGATCTGCTGTTGGTTGCCGGCGGCGAAGCCGGCAGCTACCGCCCTGGCCTACAGAATCAAGAATCCCCTCTGGCGCGTGGTCTTGACCTCTATATCAAAGAAACCCTTGTCAGAGGCGCCTCCACCAACGAATTTCCGCGCAATGCGCTGGAATGGTTCCGCTACCACAGCCCGACTTACTGGTGTGGTCTGAACGGTGAAGCCACCCGCCCCTATTCGGGCGGCGAGAGCGCCATAAACAATAACCTCAACCCGGATACCCCGCCCGGCAGCAACACCCGCAGCGGCCAAGCACCGGTCGATGTGCTGTTAACCCAAGGCTTCCGCGACACCCTCTTTAACTTTAACGACGCCTGGTGGAACTACCAGTGTCTGCGTGATCGGGGCGGCGATGTTCGCTTAATGACGCATCAGTCAGGCCATATACTGCAGGGCTTTGTCCCTGCGCCCGGCCCCTTTAAATTCCAGGAAGAAGGCGGCAACGGCAATTGCGGCGCCATTAATCGCAACGAGGCCACCAAAGCCTGGTTTGACGAGAAACTCAAAGGACGGCCACCGAGTGACCTATTGGCCAATACCCAAGACCAGCTCTGCATTTCACTGGATGACGACGATGCAGTGCTGATACCACAGGGCACCCTACTGGCCACCCGTACCGATACCACCGGTATCGGTAGCAAGGCGTTTACTGTCGACAATATTCAGCTGTCCAATGTTCCAAACGGCGCCCTGGCCCAGCAGCTCTACAACGCCGGACAGACATTTTCCGTTTTCCCGCTGGTGCAAGTCACCTCCGATAACGGCGCCATACTCGCCGGCATTCCACTGGCACAATTGACGGTAAGCACACCGCAAACCGTCAACGACACGGCCTGTGCCATGGGCAGCGTGCCAGGTATACGCGTTGGCTGCGACAGCATCAGTTTTGTCGGACTGGGTGTAAAACGGGCCGACAGTGATAGCTGGCAACTGATCGATGACCAGATCATGCCTGTACGCGGCATCCGTCACCACGACAATATTGAGATGGTGGGTGTTGCAGAGCGCCTGAATCCGGGTGATGAAATTGCTTTGTTGGTTTACGGCTACCACCCCCAATACCTGGCCTCATTCTCCCGCGACCCATCCATTCAAGCGGTCAACCTTGCGGGCTCCATCGACCTGCCTCTTTACGCGAGCGATGACGACGGCCAACCGATAACCAGTGAGTCGGCCCACGGCGCCGTGTCACTCTCGGTGGCCGACAGCGGCGGCAGTTGCACCGATCTCGATGGCATGACCGATCCCGCGTGTGCCGTGTCAGGCACCGCGGCAAGCCTGGCTCGCACCTTCTGCGACTATCAATGGCAATCCGACTTTTGCCAGCAGTTTGCCTTTGAAAGCCCGGGTTACGACGCCGGCTTCAGCGACGGCCCACTGACCTTAAAAGTGGGCGCCGTGCACGAACACAGCGGCTACTCCGATGGTGATCCCAATACCCGTCCGCTGGATTATTTTCTCGCGGGCCGAACCGGCCAGAACACCAGCGACGATGGCAGCGGCAACAGCGGCGTTATCCTCGACTTCATGTGGTCGTCAGAGCACACAGACAACGAAAAACTACCGATTACCACCGCAGCAGTTTGCGCTCCCTTTGCCGATCCGCTGGAAGACAGCAACGATGCACAGTCACCTGAGCCGCTGTTGAACTGGCTTGCGGATGGTGGCGCGACCAATCTCGTAACAGCCCTCGACTGCGCCAATATCGATCAGAACGATCATTATTTTAAATGGCAGGCCACCCTCGAACAGGCGATGGCAGCCACCGAGCGCGATGAAGAAGGCAACTACACCGGCTTCACCGCACTGCGCGGTTTCGAGTGGACCAACGACTTCTATAACCACCTGAACGTCTACGGCTCAACCCACGTGGTGAACGCCAAGGTTGATGGCAGTTACGCAGACCTCGAACAGATGTGGGAGTGGCTGCGCACCCCCGTCAGCGAGGGCGGCGGTGCCGATGCTCTGGTCACCTTCAACCATCCAGGCCGTAACCCTACCGCCACACCCTTTGACAACAACAACCCGGCTCTTGCTATAGCCGTAACAGCCGACTGGAATGATCTCGCCTTTGTAGACGAGAAGATTGATGCCCGCGTTATAGGCATGGAAATACGCGAAGGCGAGGACATCAGCTACTACATTAAGGCTCTTAACAACGGTTGGCATATTGGCGCCCTGGATGCGGAAGACGAGCACCAGCGCGAATGGGCCAACACGATCGATGGCAAAACCCTGATACTCACTCGAGGCCGCAAGCCTCAGGATTACTATCACGCTCTAGCCAACCGACGCACCATAGCCGTTAGCGGCGATGCTATCAGTGGCGAACCGGGGCAGCCGGCAATTGCACCTAGCCTGCTCTACTGGGCCGACGGCGACAGCATCGAGACGGGCAAACCTCTGGGGGCAATCGTCAATTCTTCTGGCAGCGAACATACCCTGTACGTCGAAGCCACCGGGCTACCCGAAGGCGCCGAAGTTAGGCTGGTCAACAAATCAGATACCCCAATTAATCTGGGACAGGTCTCAGCCGATGGTTCCTTCAGCGGCCAGCATACCGTTAACGGGCCTGCTCTTGGCGAAGACTGGTACTTCGTTGCGATCTGTCCAAGCGGAGAGGGCCAATGCGGGGAGTATCTTCCCCCCGAAGAGAACAAGCAAAAACTACTGATGGTAAGCGCACCCATCTGGTTTACCAGAGCCGACGAAACAGCCTACCAACCAGACTATGGCAGCGGCATCACGGGCATGCTTGCAGAGTTTGGCAGTGATATGAATCAGGTCTTGACTCATATGCTGTCAGGCAATGGAGAAGAAGCCCGGAGCGCCTTCGCCAGTGCCTTTGCCAATCTTGGAACAAACCTGACGTCACTGGGTGCGAATGACCCTTCAGATATTCCTGCACTGGTGGGGCTACACACGCCACCGGATGCCGTCGCGACAGAACTGCACACGGCTGATCGCGAAGTTGAGCCAATCATCCTGACCGGCGATAAACTGCCGCAATGGAGTGCTCCCAGTGCCTATGGTTACCCTGAACCTTACCCCTCAGGTGCAGACACAAAACAATGTCCCAGCCAATTGGGGGCAGCCTGCCCCGGCTTTACCGCCACCGTGGGCCAAATCCCGGGCGGCAGCGATATTCGCAATGCGCACAATGGCACAATGCTCCATCCGCACCAATGGAAACCGGGAATGAAACCCATACAGGGTGGAGGTAAGCCGATTAACCAGATTGTTGGCTGGAGCTTCGATAACGGCGAATGGCGCGAAATTCCGGTGCAGGTGGATGAGCGCATGCCCTACTTCCTTGCCAATGCCAATTCCACCTTTTCCGTATATTCCGGCACAGACGAAGAGCTAACCTATGTTTGGCACAGTAATGACGACCCTGATAGCTACTTTGGTGAAGAAGTCTGGGGAATGACCAAAGGAACCTGTGAGCGCGCCTATGATCCAAACGGCTGGGACAATTTGGGCTACGAGCCTCAATCAGAGGAAGAACGCCGTAATCGCGGCCTGACCGGCCCGGTCCCCGACCCGATTGCCGGGCTCGACAACGATGACGAAATTGTCTTTATGGCCTCCGATGCAGGCCAGCAAAAAGACAGCAGCCTGCCCCCAAATATCAGCGACCTGCAGGAAGTACGCATCGTCGACCCGCTTGATCCGTCCAGCGTAAAGTACGTCTATCTGGGCTTGCGCAGCACTGGGCCGACTCCGCTCGAACCCTATATTTCCTATGTTCGCGACCCTGATGCAAAGCAGTGGATCGACCGGAGTTTCTTTACTTCTGATGATCCCGAAAAACTCGGCTCTAGCAATGACAACTACGGTCCTAACCTCGGGGGCACCATCTGCCGCAATTTTGACCCTCTGACCAACAGTGGAACGCCTGAAAAGTCTGTTGCGGAAGGGCTCGATCGCGATAATGACGGAATTGGCGACGGCGACCGCTTTACCCGCGACGGTGTCACCGTCACCACTGAGAACTACCAGTGGTACGCCAGCGGTCGCTGGATGGTGCGCAGCCTGAAAATCAGAAAACCGGGCGAATCCGCAGCTGACGAAAGCTACTGGGAGAACCGTCCGGATCTGATCGACCGATGGAAAGGTCGTGCCTTCCAGCAAAGCCCGGACTCAACGGTCTCCGTGGTTGGTTTTGAAGACGAACAGGTGAACTGGGAAGCCAACGCCGCCCTGCTGGGTGAACGTTGCGGACCGGTGCGCTGCATCCGTGAGACATGGGGCGCCGACTCGGGCACCAACGTAACCAAAACCGAGACCTTCTACCGCGACGCCATTACCTACCGCTATCGGGTGCGGGTACACCCGATTCCACCTGACGGTCTTTACACGTCCTGGGATTACAATCGCAGCGCGATGCTTCCTGAGCCTGGAGAAGCCGCCGAACCCGGACGCTACTACACAGCCTTGCGCCCGCAGGGTGTGCCTATTGACGGTCAGAACGACGACATCGGGCAAATGGATACGGTGCCGGCCATCGGCAATTTCTGCTTCACCGACGATGGGCCCCGAGCCTATCCGAGCGGCCGCTGCCCCGTATTCTTCGATACTGCCGACCCAACTTTCAACCTGCCGCTGGCGTTCGACAACTGGGAACAGGTATCCGGCAAAGGCGACAGCGGCTCGCTGGTCTACAGCTTTGAGTTGAAGGGAGCCACGTCGCTAATGACACCTGTGGTTGTGCCCTACTACCGAGACGACGCCTGTCTCGACGATGGCACCGGTGACGACCCGGTTCGCCGCCCTTACCCCGGGGATCGCTCCGATTCAGCGAAGGTGGTGCATGCCTACGACGCTATGGCAGCTGACGGCGAGGCCAACTGCCAGGACGGCGAAAAACAGGGAGCCTACGGCGCACACGGCATTCACTACTTCTTCACCGGGGATGTGGATAATGCCTTTGTGCTGGGCAAACCGATCAATGAAATTGACGGCCAGCAGTGGCAGTTCATTGTACCTACAGATAAGCCCAAAAATGTGGGCACTCCGTATGCCAATATTGTCAGAGCGCCTCTGCAAACAATAGTGGCGCCTGTATCACCCGAAAATTAAAGGGTTAACAATCGATCTCACCCAGATCAAGAACGCCCTGCGAGTTGGCCTCAATCTCGACGACCAACTCGCAGTGCACTTCGCCGTCTACCTCTACCCGTATTCGCGGAGTATCACTCGCCACGTCGACTGCAAAAAAGCCACCATTCTCAATACGATCGCGGCCACGACTGGTGACCACTGTAATCCTTTTACCTTTCGCGTGATCGTGCGCCCTCACCTGTCCAAACACCGACACCGTCTGCACACCAATCCATTCCAGCACCGGCACATGCCCTGGATAAAGCACCACCTCTTCTACTCGGCCTGAATAGTCCAGCAGGCTTCCGCTTTTTGACAGCACTGCAATGCGGTAAACCTCATAAGGTTGTAAAGGTATAAACTGCACGGAACCAGACTCCACAGAAATATGTCGGCCCTCATTGATAGTGATCACCGCGGGAGAACGGTGTGTAGCCGGCAGTGAAACCAGCACCCCTGATCGCACGCCGCTGCCTCCAAATACCTGAACTCCCTGCGACGTTGCATTCAGCGAGGTGTTTAAACTCCCCGAGTACACCTTTGTGCTGCTGTCTGAATTCAACAGGCTGACTGACGATACGTGGCGAAAGCGACTGTGGTCGACTTCGATGTCTCCCTCCATATAATTATCATCGTCCCGCTGTTCCACCAGTGCAGAGTAGGTTACTCGCTCAAGTGCACCGCGCCTTGCCGCTTCACCGTCGATACCAATCGCTGTTCGCACGCGCTCGTCACCGAAATTCCGCCAACCACTGCGAACCCAGTAGGAACGGCGATCACGAAACAGACGAAATGAAAGATCAAAGGTCGCAGAAAAGTGTGCCACTTCGTCATAGTTTAGTGTGCCGGACAATTGCAGTGAGCTACTTCCAAAGTTTGGCGAATACCCTGCCGACAAGGACGTTACCAAACCATGATTGGTGTCGGTTTCCAGATAGCGGGCATTGGCCCGAAATGACCAGGGTGCCCGGTAAAAAGTATAGCGCGCGCCGACTTCTTCGCTGTCGACGCTGAACCGTCGCAAACGGATAAGCTCGTTTGAACGCCCGGCATGCCCCTTAAACCAATCCAGACCAACAGAACCTTTCTGCGTGTACAAGGAAGCAGACAGCACCGATGCCCGGTAGCCATCATCGGCCTGCTGCACGCTTGCCACGCCGATAAAATCCCGCCAGATCCAGCGATAGGAAGCCTGCAAGGCCTGCCACGGATGGGTAGCCAGCAGCATCAGGTCGACGTAGCTGGGATCGTTCAGGCGGTAGCCATAACCAAGCCTTGCAAACTCGGAGTTATTGACGCGTTCAAACTTCGAAGGATTTGCCAACATACCCACGTCCGCACTGATATGGTTTTCTCCAACAGGCGGAAGCGTGGTCGACTTGGTAAAAAAACGACGCTCTTCCTGGATCACCACACCGTCAACAACCACACGAATATCGATATCGTAAGCGCCATTCGGCAGGTCCGAGACATCCAGACGGTGGTTGCCCGAGGGGTAGTTGCGGGTACTGAGCAGCCGGCCATCGCGATAGATATCGATTCGGCCCCGCTGGGGCAGAAAGTAGTCAAATTGCGTCGCGCCATTCTGGTCGAGGTCTAGCCGCAGATCTGTAGTGGTATGGATGCCACCACCATAAATCATCGCGCCGGGCATTAAGCGGTTGCCCGGCAACTCATAGCGCCCAAGCATAAAACGATCACGCCGGGAATCGGCTGAGAAAAACACCTCCCTGGCATAGTAATCTTCCCCATCCGATACACCGAGCTGCGCGATAACGCGACGATCACCAAAACTGGCCACCTGGTCGAGAGCAAGATTGTATGAGTTCGCAGAACCGTTCAAGTCACTGTCGGAATACAGGTAAACAGAGCGAAAATCCGCCAAATAGGACAATCCGCCTGTATAAGGGGGTAGAAAATGATCGAATTCCGCCTCGTAGAGAGGCAAAACATCAGGTGACAGGTGAATAACAGCTGCAAACAGACCGGGGTCATACGTAACAATTACGTTGGTCTCTGTCCGGGCGAAACAATCACCGATCGTGGCCGAGTGACAATCTGATGGATTGGCAAACTCAATGGCACGATCAAAGTAGGCCTGCACACTTTGAGGCTTGGTGGTTTCCGGGAGCCGGGCCATAATCTCGCCGGAATCGGCAAATTCAATAACGCGCTCGTCGAAGTCCGCCAGAAAGGAATCCAGCAATCGCCCGTCATAGTAAACATCAACAAAGGCGGTTTCGAGGGCATTTAAAGGGGAGGAGATTAGCAGGGCGGAGAAAGCGAAGAATAAAGCTGACGGTAGCGGATTATTCCACCGCAATAAGCACTTCAAGCACGTCGCTGTAAGAACCCGCTTTTGCCTTTGACAAGTCTGCTTCAGCGACCGAGACCTTGATAAATGGCCGTGAGCTGGCGTCAGCAGTCGAAGAACAATCAATTGAACTCGCGCTGGTAGAGAGACCGGCGTAGGTTTGTCCCGATGACAAAGTCTGGTAACCGCTGCCATCATTCCAAAGCACATCGTAATCCAGCAGGCGACTTTTTGGGCCCAGCATGCCAAAGCGATTGCCGCCTTCGGTGGTTGTTGCGGTGAGGCTATAACCTCCCGTACTCGACCACACACACAGCTGCTGTTCCGCCTCCAGATCGCCCGCACCAGCCCAGTTACCTAAAGCAAAGGGTTGAACTTGAGTGACGCTGACCTTGGCTGGAACCGACGCGCTGACAGGAACCTTGACTGAATCGGAGCTGTCTTGAGCATGTGCACCCAGTGGTAACACAGAAACGCCCAAAACAAGTCCGAAGACCGCAAGGAACAATGTGCGTTCCAGAAAACGCATAATGAACACACCAAAACAGTTCTGTTAGCCCCATAAGACCAAGCCCGCCCAGCGAAGTCAAGGCGAAAAACATCTTCAAGCGGGGCTCGAAAACCCCACTTATTCTAGCTAACTAACTGAAAATAAGGTTATTCCGGCGCTACGACGACGGTGAGCTCGCCGGTGTAGTCCGCAGCGCGGGCGGCCTCCAGATCAGCTTCCGCCAGTGTAACCGCCAGGATCGCGTTTGTTCCGCCAGTAATATTGCTGCAGTTTTTGTTGATGGCGGTTGTTCCTTGCGCCGCCAAAGCCGAACCGTAAGTAATAATATCAGCGGGAGAGCTTTCATCAGCCCAGGAAACCGAGTACGGAAGGTCATTTTGGCCAGCAGCCGTCAAGTTAAATCCAGCCGCAGTGCTATTATCAGTGATAGTGACGTTATAAGCTTCGGTAGAAGACCAGACACAAAGCGCGTCCTGCCCGGATACATCCCCACCTGTCCAGCTAGCCAGCTGGCTATCGAGATCAATGGCAGTAGCGCCAGTAATCTGAACCTTGGCTGCAACCTGAGCGTTCACATCGACTTTAGCTTGAGAGCTGTTACCCCGGGTGCCATCTTGTGTTGCAGCAAAACCGGAAAGAGAAACCGCAGCGAACGCTGCAGGCAATACAACACGAGAAAAATGCTTCGACACACTCATATTCAACCCCTTTAAATTTTATGACACCGCATCATGCGGATTCATGTTTATTTAGAAGTTGAGTAATGTAGTGGCCGCCATTCATGACAGGGCTTACTCATAGACACCTGTCCCCTCTCCCGAAGGAGCGCGGAAAAAGTAACGGAAGTACGTCACAATGTCAACAGTCTGTGCAACAGTGGCATAACGCGCCACCTGTGCTAACGTTTAGCCTCCCAACCTAGAATAAAATTATTGCAGTATGCCTAAGCTGAAAACTCTGACGACCTGCCTGTTGTTCGCCTTTTCCCACTGTGTGTCGTCCGACATTCTGGTGGACAGGAGCGTTATCGACGTTGTCGCAGGAGAGACCCGGAGAAGCGATTTTCATATTTTAAATCAAGGAGATAGCCCATCAGACGTCAGAATAGACGTCTCTCGGGTAGTAAACCCAGGCCTGCCGGACGAAGAGCGTATATCTCCCGATAACCCTCGGGAGATGGGGCTGCTTGCAACCCCGCGCCAGTTTACCCTCGCACCCGGTGAGCGCAGAAAAGTCCGGCTGTCTTTTCTTCACCTGCCTGCAGACACGGACTCCATTTACCGGATCCGGGTAAAGCCCAATGCTGCACAAGGTGATCAGTCAGACCAGACGAGCATGATCAAAGTGGTCTTCCATTACGAGCTACTGGTGATCTATCGTCCGCCGGCGCCGATTTCCCGCTATGACGTCTCTACAAGCGAACAAAAGCTGACCTTTGAGCATGCGGGTAACAGCAACTTCCTGCTGTATGCCGGTCGACAATGTCCGGATCAGTCTGAGGAAAACTGCCAGCCCTTGCCCGCCAAACGACTTTATAAAGGCGCCAGCCACAGCTTTGAACTGGCTCCCGACACGCGCTACGTGCATTTTCTTTTCAAAGACTCTGACGAAGCGAAACTGCTGGAGTTTTGCGGCAAACCGTTGAAAAGCTGCACCATAAAAGCGAGCCGCTAAAGCGGCTCAATGTAGTCAGCCAGATCCTGCCTAACCAGCCGCTCGTCCAGAAAATCAGCCAGCTCCTGGCTGCGCCCCGCCACGGTGTACCAATCCCGAAAGCGCGCGGCATCGTCGGTGCGGTAGCGCTTGAAATCGCTTCGATCGGGAATTTTCCGGTTCGGGAGCGTCGCTATCCATTCATCGCTGGGGTGAATCACGAGCGTATTGTCCCCATGCTGAAAAGCCCGGGAGGCCCTGAACTTGTCCAGCCAGCCCGGCAGGAGCGTTTTGGAAAAATGCGGCATCAGCACCAGCCCATCCCGACTCAGGGGCAAATCCATGTGGTAGTCAATCATGCCCCCGTCCCGGTAGTAGCCGGGCTCATTGG
>NZ_JBFJUX010000001.1:0-598877 GCF_041624475.1 Litorivivens sp. | reverse complement strand
CAGCGCGACTTTTGACGGACGTCAATAATTAGACTGCTTTTCCCACTAAAAACTTGCGATATCTCGATGGTTGTCTACCGTTAAAAGCAAAGACAAAAAAGACATATCAATAGACCGAGGCGAACAATACGTAGAAAGCACTATCGAGAGGGGCGGGAATTATGACTACAACCAGCAGCGCTTATATAGCACTTTCACTAACAGCCATCATCGCGATCGCCCTATGGACGACACTCCAAAGATCGGGCTACTTTTATCGGCTTAACAAGATACCGGTGAAAAAGGAGCGCGCTAAATCGGCAAGCCTGATTGCCATTTCAGCGCTGGTTTTCGGCTTTCACTCAGAGATATTGGATATTGCAGGCCAAGGATTATTTCATTAACACGATGCAACCTGTTTGCAATTTCTGTGTCTTTTCGCAGTCAGCTGAGAAGGCTTAATAAGAATAACCGCCATCTCGAAAACGACAGCAAGATACTTCCCCCGATAACCTCCAAGCAGATTTTTCCGCACTACGGGTAATCCTCTATTCCAAGCAATATACAAACCGACAATACTGTAATTGTGTTTTTGAAAGTGCATATACGTTGCGGACTATCCTCCACATTTATTTGTGAGTTCGTGATGTAATCCTGGCGCACTCCCGAGCCTACCTTGTGGGCTCGGGCTTTTAACTCTCGCCGAAACTCCACCCCTTCGCCAAAGACGAAAAGCCTCGTTGAAATTCCGGGGGGCATGCTCATCATTTTTTAACGAACCACCTTCGAGTATTCTGATATGCCTCACAGACGGTTCGTTAATGCACCGGCTTCACGCAAGGAAGGTTTAGAAAAATCGGAAGAAAAATTAACTAGCTGTTTGAGGATTAGTGCGCTAAGCCGGCCAGAGCATCGCGATCAGTCAGAGTAATTCTGCGGTTTTTGACTTTCAGAACCCCCGCCTTGGTTAGATGGCTGAGGCTCCGACTCAGAGACTCGGCGGATATGCCAAGAAATTTGCTGATATCCGTTCGCCCCATAGGCAGAGTGATATCGTCCGAGGCCAGATTACGACTGTCGTACTGCTCGGCAACATAAAGTATGAAGGTTGCCACTCGCTGTAATACCGTGCCGCCCTGTATAACCAAAAAGAGCGACAGAGTATTGGCGATCTGGGCGCTCATTGCGT
Organism: Litorivivens sp.; assembly: GCF_041624475.1. Taxonomy (GTDB): domain Bacteria; phylum Pseudomonadota; class Gammaproteobacteria; order Pseudomonadales; family Spongiibacteraceae; genus Litorivivens. The sequence continues at coordinate 597,709 of NZ_JBFJUX010000001.1, read as the reverse complement.
AGATGATGCTTACACCGACTCCAGGTAAGCGTTGAAATTGCTCTGCCACCTCAAGGTAGTTTAAATTGCAGACCACAGAGCGCTCCAAGGCAATCAGACTGTGGGTATGAGTGCCCGTGCTAACCGATTCGAGACCGACGACGTTGGCGGGAAAGTTAAACCCCAGAATAGCGGATGACTTTTTGTCGACAACGGCCTTGAACGTGCCTGACTTGATTATATACAGTTCAGAAAATACATCTCCGGCCATAAACAACGGCTGGCCCCGCTCGATAACCTGACTTCCCCCCACCATGTCTTCAAAAACCGATAGCAGCTTGCTGCCAACCAAAGATCCGGGCAGGCAAACTTGCAAATGAGCGCAGGAAGAGCACGCCGCTTTGTCACTTCCCTGTGCAAGATAAAGGTTTAATTGTTTTCCTCTATTACTTTGCATACACCCAGCCGCTTTCAGCGGCCCTCCTGTATGGATGCGATGCCAGCCATCACACCAAAGGCTATTTACTCCTTACCGGAACACCCGGAACTTGCATATTTTTCACTAGTCGACGCAATCCAAAGCCTGATGAATTGCGTTCAATGATCCTCAGGCCAGAGGATCGTTACGCGCTCAAACGGATACCACACCACATAGATATCCAAATGCCCGATACATCAACAATATTTCCAGCACGGTTCGCAGTCTCCGCCCACATGCGGGGAAAACCTCAACCTTGTAAGAACCGACTTAAAATAGCCGCGCCAACTGTATGGTGTGAATCACCGCGAAACTGCCGGAAGTAAAGCGCAATGCACTTCCGAATCGTATCGGGCTCACGTGTACATAAAGTAAGTTCTGCTCGGCGAGCAGAGGGAATTGACGGTCGGGTCGCTCGCTACTAATTGCATAACGAAATATCCTCTCCCGGCAGCCCCGCTATCGTAGGCTCGGGAATCCGAACCCTTAGACCGGCGGCTTTGCGGACCTGCCTTTCAGCAGGGTTGCCCTTACTTCGGTTACTGCCAGCTAATTGGCAGTAACTATAAAGCTAGGACACAAACAGCAAATCGGCAAACATTTCCATTAAATATTTCACACAAACGAAGCCATCCGACCTGCCAGACTGAGATTCGAGACCGTTTGCGAAAACACACCCCACCACCCAGCCCTATACCTTATTGAATTTGTTGGATTTATCCTTGGCCTCGTCAATAATCCGGCCGGCAGGTGCTGGTGCTCACGCGCACGACCAGCTGATGACACGCTCTATAGAATGCGATGGCCGCTATGGCGTTAAGTAAGGCTAGATATCAGGAACTCACCAAAGGGGTACTTTAATCTGAGCCGCTAATGCAGTTAGCGTAATAGCTTACCGTGGCAGGCCAGTCGGAAAAGATGCCGATCACTCCAACATCCCGGACCAGTACGTCGATCACCTTCATCACATCGCCGTCATTGTCGACGGCAGCGTCAAGGCCCTGAAAGTACCAGTCGCCGCCCTCGGCCAGAGGGCCGGAGCGCTCCACCGTTCAGGCAATAATAGCCAGCCCCGCCTGTCGTGCCTGCCGGGCGTAGCGTGAGGGAATCAATTCCCCCTCGTCATTCGTGCTGAGCAACAGCCATAGAGGTGGCGCAATGGTCGTCACCCCCTGCTTACGCAATGCCCCCATGCTCGGCTGCCACTGATGAGGCGCAATCGCCGCAAAGCGCGGATCAGCATAGCGACCTTCCAGTAATACGGCCTGACCGCCAAAGGCCGGGGTGTGCCGCAGCCAGTACTCAATGTCTTGCGGGTTAAAGGATTGCGGCCAGACATCCTCGGGAGCTACGCCCGCATTCACATACTCATCAATAAGCTTCTGAGCGTAGTCCGCCTGAGTGAAGCCATCGAATGGCATGGCCACGCTTGGCTGCTTCAGTTCCGGCGTCATCTTCACCCCAAGTGATCGGAACAAAGCGATACTTTCAGCGTGGGTCATCAGCGTGCCGCGCTGTGTATAGAGATCCGTTTGCCAGCGAGGTGTGGCATTCATGTACTCGTCGACCGATGTAGCCATTGGATTGGCGCTGTCCATCTTGCCGACGAGGGTTTTGAATTCTGCCGCCGTAAGATCCGATGTACAGCACTTTACCTTCACCGGTTCGCCCGTAGCAGGATTGGCCGGTGTAAAGGGTGTCGTGCATTTTCGGGCCAGGCTCGGGCGACTGAGGATATCGGTGGTGGTGTGCAGGTCGCACTGGCTGTGCCGGCAAACCAGAACCTGATCCTTCGTAAACGTGACATCGCACTCCACAATGCCGGCGCCCATGACCACGGCCGCCTCATAGGATTCGCGCGTGTGCTCAGGGAATTGCAATGGTGCACCGCGATGCCCGATAGACATTTCAGTACGCCGGAAGGTGTGGTTGCCGCACGCCTGAAGCCGCTTCTTCAACGGCCCCGAATCCATATCACTGACCAGATAGAAGGGCCTCGGGCCGACTTGTGCCAAAGGCGACTGTGCGGCATCAGGCATGGCACAGTGGCTACATGCCAGGGCCGCCAGCACGGTGGCAATAACTTTGGTCAAGCGCATGTTGTCACCTCCAGCGCTAGAGCCCGCGGAAGCCGCCCTGCTCTGACAGCGCTATTGGGGCACACCGCCGTCCACGGGACAGGCCGGGAGCGCCGATTCCCCGGCTATCAACCAGACCGGCGCCGCAAAGGCGATGGGGCGATTTGTCTTCGGGTCTCGAATTCGCAAAAAATAATAGGATTCCCCTGCACCCACGCGCAAGGTGGTCGCCACGTCGGCTCCGGTGAGTGACTCGGCTATGGTGTTGCCGGCGGTGACAAATTCAACCTCTGCCGAAAAGGGAATGCCGCCGCGTGAAATCGACACAGTCGCGTTCAGCTGCGTTCCCTCGGGTGCCCGGATGCGTGCACCCATGGGTTGGCCGTCGACGGTATAACTGATGCGGATGTCGTTATAGTGCTGGGCAACCGCGTAAAAGCGACGGGCGAGCAAGGCCTCACGGAGATCATTGGCGTCGCGGCTGCGGGCTATCGCTACAGTCTTGGGTAGTGAGCCCGCCCCCCAGTCGGTGCCGTGGTGGTCTTCAGAGCCCATGGGCCCCAGATGCCAGCCCTTATCCAGCGCGTACGACAGCCAGCTTCCACCCCTGCCGCCGGAGTCGTATTCGGAGCCTTTGCCAAACACTTCAAGCGCGACGGCGCGGTAATCGGCTCCGGGCACAAAGCGAAAATCGTTAAAGGTATACGTGGGGTCATGCAAATCCTTCGGAAGTTCGGCCAGGTTGTCTTCCAGATTGCCCTGAACATCCTCATGCAAAAAACCTTCAATCGTGTCTTCTCGCCCCGGATGGTTAAAGCTGAGAATCGCGTCATCGCCACCGCCAAAGGTCGACGGGTAGGTAAACCATTGCCAGAAACGGGTCATACTGACCGCATAGCCCGCTTCGGTTTTCGCGTTAATGACGTGCTCGGAGAAAAACACGTTGATGTGTCCAAAGCGGTCCGACGTCCATTCAAAACCGCGCAAGCCGGTAAAGCTGTCGTCAGTGACGGCGTCGACCATTTCCTTAATCGCGGCCCACTTTCTGACATTATTCTCGAGCTGCTCCTGATCGCCAACCAAACAACGGGGATCAACACCGATGCCCCCGATTTGAGGGGGCAGTGGGCAATCGCGCGGCAGTGCTGCCGGATTGCCCGGATCGAGCGTATCCGAGTGTTCTGAACTACCGGCCCAATCAAAACCCCTCGCCTTGACCTGCTCCATCATGTCGATGGGCCGCTGCCCCCAGGTGCCGTCCGAGTATCCGGTATGTTCGTGCCAGGCACCGATATAGTGCTCGTAGGTCGCGGCGTCGTAGGCTGGGTTACAGCTGGTCACCGCTTGGTCAGGCGGGATCTTTTCGGTTAGATAACTGGGATCGAACAGGTTTTCAGCAATTCCCGCGCAAGCAGCTTCAGTCCGCAGCGTCAGACAACTCAGCAAGCCAGGGTCCGCATCGACCAATACCGAAAACGGACAGGACTCGACGCTGGGGTCGGGGTTGCAGTTCGCGAAGTCCTCCGGGCTGAGCATGTCCCGATACGTCCACAAGGGGCAGCCCCATTGCGTAGGGTTACTCAAACACTCTTCCGGAGAAGGCTTCTGCGCCGAGGGCGGCACACCCAGAAGCTGCAGATTACGCACCACCGAGGTGGCGCCGTCGGAAACCGCCAACTCGAATTCAAAGGCAGTATCCTGCTCCAGTTCAGGCATCTCGGTAGCGGCGTCGTTAAGTACGGCATCAGTAATGTGGAGTAAGGGTTCCGCCGGTGCTACCTGTTTCCAGATATAGCTGAGAGGATCATCGTCGGCATCGCTGGCGGAAGACAAGAGACCAACCTGTTCTCCAACACTGGCCACCCCCGGGTCAGCCAGAATCGAATCGATCGACGGAACCTGGTTGTCGGGCGAAGGCTGAACAACCACCTGCACGACGTCGGCGGCAGTAGCATCTTCGTTATCGGTTGCCGAAAACTCAAAGCTCAAGGTTGTTGTATCAGCGACATTGGGCGCAGTGAAACTGACACTGTTGTTGTCGATTTTCCGCAAGCTGACCGCAGGTGATTGGGAGAGCACTCGCCACGCGGTGGCAACAATATCGCCATCAGCATCTTCTGCCGCGCCGGAGAGAACGACGCTGTCGCGGGACGTCACCGTCTGTTCATTGCCGGCATCAACCGCAGGCACCCGATTGGGCAGAATGTCGGTGACACTGACGAGTACCGAATCGGTCCCGGTGAGCCCCGCAGAATCAACAGCCGTCAAACGAAATTCCAGAATGCTGTCACCGTTCACCTGTGGCAGAACGATATGCAGCTGGTTCTGATCAACCGCCCCCTGAATGGCGGCGCTGGGACCACTGGTCTGGCGCCAGATCATCCGCTGCACGGAGCGGTCACCGGCAGCCGTCGCACTGCCCGTCAAAAACAGCTCACCCCCTTCCTGCGCTGATTGCTCAGTACCCGCATCGACCACAGGCAGGCCCCGTTCGCAATCGCCATCGTATTGACCATCCTGCAAGTCCTGCTCGGTGCAATGCTGTTCAGCAGCTGCGTCCGCGACGCTGCGCAAGGTGCGCTCACCGTCTTGATTCGCCGAACGCGCAAAATCGGCGAGGGCTGAGGCGGGGAGATCTTCGGGCGAGATATCAAATGCTGTTGCCGGGAGAGAAAGCGATTGGGCTCGCTGCCGGACAATGTCTGAGATCTGAATGCCGTTGGCCGGGGCGCCGTCGCGATCCAGCGTGAGTAGCACTCGCGCCATATTGGAGGCGGCCTGAGCACTGTCTTGTTGAAGGTCTATCGGCTGCAGTATATCCGCACCGCTTGCTGAGCCGAACTCAATGCCCCCCAATGAAAAGTAGACGATGTCACCGTCTTGATATTCGAAAAAACCTTCTGCATCAGTCAGTTGATGTGTGACTCCGCCGTCGGTGGAGTAGGAGATTCCAGACACCGGCGCATCGATAAACTGCCCCTGCCGCGCGTCTACTGTCGGTGCACCCGGAGCGGATGCCGCGCCGGGGGATGAGGAGCCACCGGAATTACATGCAGCCAGAAACGCTGCGCCAGTCAGCACTGCGATACGGGCCATCGGAAAATACTGCATCGGAATCTCCCCGAAAATAATCCGGCACAAGCTTAGGGCATAAAGATGTCTGGAATATGACAGGGGGCCAACGGAACTGGCCTGCACTCCACTATGCAGACGGGCCGGGCTGACATATTTCTGCAACATCACTGCAAAAAAGAAAGACTAGGCTGAGCACAGCAAGCGCTGTGCATTAAGCCTGCGCGCCACGTCGGCCATGCAACCTGTAATCGAGAGAGAATGACTATGCATACCCTAAGCCTGCTGCTCGGTGTCATCGTCGGTGGTCTACTGACGAGCGCTGTGGCCTATTACCACTATCGGCGACTCAAACTTCACACGCCGTCGAAACTCACCACGCGTTTGATCGGCCAGCCTTCAAGCTACCGCCTGCTGCCGGCCAATTTCAAACCCACCCGCTACCCGCTCGGATGCTGCTCCTGGATCAGGGAGTGTGATGTGAACGCCAGACTCAGCGAGGGCTATCACTTCTATCCCCTTGAGAGCGCTACCTGTGGCTATCGCGAAACTGAGATCAATGGTCTTATCGCCAGAGAATACTTAATGATCAACTTACAAGGTCGACGACTGGGACTGGCGCCTGCGGTCAAAGGCGTCAAGTATAAGAGTGTCGCCTGAGGCTTGCCCCTCTTCATACAAAGGCCTGTTGGCACTGTCATCTACCTGAATACTCGAAGAAGCATAAAAAAGCCCGCGAACGCGGGCTTAAAAAACGTCTTATTATTTTTTCATTATTGGATAACACTGATCTCGAAAAACGCAGTGGTGCCGCTCACTTCATTGGCCACAATAAGCAGGGGCTTGCCTGTCGGGCTGTCACTGACTCCGATAAACTTGATTGACTCCGGGCCAAGGTCTCCCACCTGATCGAAGTCAGCCTTTACGTCAGCAATAGTAAAGTCGCGTGTGTTGATGTACTGCACAAAGTTTGGTGCCTGCGGATTGCTGATATCGTAAACCATGACGCCCCCGACACGCTCCAAACCGATAAAGGCGTAAGTCGTACCATTGATTTTACCGATCTCAACCGCTTCCGGTTCCGGCCCCTTGTCGTCTGACCGGTCGTCGCCTTTATTGTCGTCATTGCTCGCATTGAAACCATTCAGGCCATAGCGATTGGCGGTGATAACTTCAAAGGCATTACCTGAATCAAACACGGGCTCCATGGTGTCCGCATTCCAGATAGTGAATGAACGACCACCAAACGCGTACAAGGCATCGTAGGCACAATCCGCACCAGGCTGGCCGGTGACCGCGACTGAAGCACAGGTGCCGGTGGTACCCAGATCAGTAATAACTTTAAGACGACCCAGTTGCCCATCATCCTGGAAGTCCGCGGGCACGCGAGCCAGGAAGTCTGCGGTAAAACCGGAGTTGTCGGTAATATCCTTGATCCGGATCTCGTCCAGATAGTGGAAGCAATCACCATCGTCGAAATCGAAACCACCCTGGGCTGTGCAATCTACCGCATCGACGGCATCCGTCAGATACTCGCGGCCATCGCCCTCATTCGCGGTAACCAGATAATTCACACCGCTGACGGTGTAGACGTCCGCACCATCAGGCATGTAGACACCGAAGATGGGCCAGTTGCGAATATTGATCAGGCCATCCCTGTTGCTGGCATCCAACTCGTTCCCGGGGATGGAATAGTCTTTGAAACCAAGCCCGACAATACGAGCGACCGTGTTGTTGCTCAGGTTGATTTCGGCAACGGCATTGTTTTCCTGAAGAAAGGCGTAGGCGGTCTGACTATCTTCGGCCACCACGATGTACTCCGGCTCCATATCTGCAGCCTGGCTTGTGGCCTTGGCCGAGACCCGCACCGGTCCGGTCAGAGCCCCATCAAGCGAAAGGTTGGTGACACTGGCCGCGCTTAGACCGGCAATCCCGCCAGAGACATCCACTATGGTGATACTGCCGTCGGGGTCATTCGAATAATCACCGTTAGGCTCACCCTCGTTGGCTGCCAGCACTTTGTTGCCATCCGGAGTAAAGACCACCATATCAGGTAATGCACCGGCCTCGACTGCGGAGACAAATGTGCCGTCAGTACGGTAAAAGGCGATATAACCGTTGTTCTGTTTCGGATTGGCTTCAATCGCAACCGCAAGGCGATTGCCATTTACCGACACACTGTTTGCCGCTCCCAGATCAGAAGCGGACAGACCGGAAACCGCTCCGGCAACATCGGCGGCGACATTCAGGGAAGTGATCAGAGTGGCATTCGCGGGCAGCGTCGCATCCAGAACGTCGACTGCACCGGATTGAGCATTAACCACAAAAACCCGCTTGGTCGTCGGATCAAAATCGACGATTTCCGCGGCCGACTCGTCAAACTGATTGGTTTCGAATCGACCTAACAGTGACAGCGATATACGGCTTGCTGTTGCGTCCTTACCCGCAGGACCCTGTATACCCGCGCTGCCATCATCACCCTCACAGCCGGCAAGTCCCATTCCCATCGCCAGCACCGCCGTGCAAATAAAGCTCGACTTAATAATATTCATATCGCAGCTACCCTCGCTTGTTGCCATTAGATAGAAGCGTTAACGGTAGGGTGAAGCTGTGACAGTTTGCTTTCAGTGAGGCTACAGTTGTATGGCGTTTACGAGCAGACTCGACGCACGTCAGTAAAATTCTTCTTCGCCAAAGGGCTCCTCTCCGAAAGGCTCGGCATTTTTTGCATTGTCACCGCTCGCGGCAACGTCCCCTTGGCCCATACATTCATTGATAACAGGCAGATAGCTCGCGTAAGCCATTAGAAGGCTGTTCTGGATTTTCATACGCTGCAGGAAACCGGTCTCTTCCTTTATCCGAAGCAAGCCCGAGCTTATAGCCTGCATTTTCTGGTCCATCAGCTGCTGGCAACGGTGATCACTAAGACCTGCCTCGCGATAACCTTTATAGTTATTCGACACCATAAAAATTTCCCGGGTGTCGTCGAAGTACATCAAATCCGCAAGCCCATCACGATCCACATCCTTTACGCACATTTCGTAGATAAGGTAATTGTCGCAATACAAACCCGTTTGCGGAGGATCGGTTTGCGGTTGAGTGGCGCATGCGGCCACCCACAGGCTGATTGAAATCAGTGTCATTCGAGCCAGCACAGTGTTTTCCCGCTATTTGAAATTCAGCGTCTATCGTAGCGATCGCTTGTGACAGTTTTTTTGTCGAGGGGAGAGATGGGCTGCATAAAAACAGCGGATGAAGGACCGCAGCGTAATAGGAAAACCCCGCCCGAAGACGGGGATTGGGGGGGAGCGCTAATTATTCCTCAGCTTCTTCGGTGTCGGCGCTACCGCTACCGTTTACGCCATCCTGGCCAGCAGAGAAACTACCATCGCCCTTCATACGGCGATCGCGGCTGTTGCCCGCTTGGTCTGAGTCCTCAATAGAGCTCTCAGCTTCCTGCTTTTCATTTTTCAGCTCATCCTGCTCTTCTGCCAGCGGGTCGCTGCCGCCCTGATTGCGGGCACCGTCAATGGAGTCCTGATTTACGCCACCCGAGGCAGCTCCAGAACCCGAACCGTCAAGGCCGCCGACCGCAAAGACGGGCGCCGCCACCATCGACATTACCAGTACCAGTGCTGCTGAATTCAAAGTACGCATGAAAACCTCCTTTTGCTGTATGCCGTGAATTCGCGAACAGGTTTATCAGGGAGGACTCCACAGTGGCTGCGAAAAACTACCAGTGCATCCGCGGCGCGCTACTTTTTACGTTTTAGGCGCCGGCAATGCCCAATAAGTGTCGGTTTTTGCCAACAGTTTTGAGCCGTGCTCAAACCTTGTGTCGAAACCATCTTTCAAGCACGAGCTGCCGCCAAACCATAGTTTTTTTCAACACAGCTGCCCTTCTTAGGGCATATCACTTGCGCCCAGAGCAAAATGTTATATTATTGCATTTCTCGCATCAGTCAGTTTGCCAACCCGTGACTAATCGACACACCTACAAGCCTGCCCTTCTGGCCTTGCTGATCAGCTTACTGCTGATTGCTGGCAATGCGGCGGCCTTGCATGTGCATCAGGACGGTCTTGCGCATTACAACGACTGTGAAAACTGTCTACAGATTCAAGCGCAAACCGGTGCGGTTAACAGCCAGCCCCACGAGCTTCACGTCACGCGCTACCGAACACAGCCTGAACCCGGTGATCACACAGCGATACCGGCCACCACTCTCCCATTTTCTGCCCGTGCCCCCCCACGGCTCGCCCTCTCCCGATAATTCCAACATTCGTTTAAACAGCGCGCGCACTTTGTGCGCGACAGTGAGAGAGCATTATGAAAACCAGATCTCTGTGGGCGGTTTCCCTGATCGTCTCAAGCCTGCCGGTATGGGCGGGCGACAAGCATATTGAAGAAATTGTCGTATCGGCACCACTCGGCAAGGCTGCTTCCGATACCGCGCTGCCGATCGGCGTATTGAACGGCGAGGCCCTGCGACAGGAAGCCGCCGCCAGCCTGGGTGAAACCCTGAGCAATGAAATCGGCGTGCACAGTGCCAGCTTTGGCAGCGGCGTCGGCAACCCGGTTATTCGCGGTCAGGGCGGCAACCGGGTGCGGGTGCTGCAGGACGGTGTCGGCAGCCTCGATGCCGCCGATATCAGCCCCGACCACAGCTACACAGTCGAACCTTTGCTTGCCGAGCGTATTGAAATCATCCGCGGTCCGGCCACCCTGCTCTACGGGAATGGCGCAATCGGTGGTGTGATTAATGTGGTAGACAATCGCATTCCCGATTCACTGCCGGATAACATTAGCGGCGCTGTAGAAGTTCGCCACGCCACCGCCAACGATCAGGATAGCAGCGTCTTCCGACTGGACGGTGGCCTGGGCCAGTTTGCCTGGCACCTGGACGGCCTCTACCGTGAAAGCAATAATCTCGATATAGCCGGCTACGCCATCGACTTGGCAGCACTAAGCGCCGCGGGAGAGGAACTGCCGGAAGAAAACACGCGCGGCTATATTGGCAACAGCGACAAACGCTCGGATGCCTGGACCGCAGGCGGCTCCTGGATTACCGAGCGCGGCTTTATAGGCCTGTCAGTTAATCGCGCTAATAATAACTATGGCCTGCCTCCCGGCGCCCACGAAGAACACGACGCCTCAGGGGGCGGCGGGCACGAAGAAGCCGATATCCGACTGGACATGGAGCAGGAGCGTATCGACCTGAAAGCCGGCTACGACCTCCAAGGCTTTTTTGAATCGCTCGATCTGCGTCTGAGCCGCAACGACTACCAGCACAAGGAGCTGGAAGAATCTGATGAAGGTGTTGAAGTAGGCACCGTTTTCAAAAACAAGGCCAGTGAAGGTCGTCTGGTACTGCGACACAAGCAAATGGGTCAGTGGCAAGGCGCCATTGGCCTTCAGCTTGGCGACCGGGATTTTTCCGCCGTCGGCGAGGAAGCCTTTATTCCTCCTGCGGACATCCAGAATCACGCCCTGTTTCTGGTAGAGGAACTCAGCATCAATCGCTGGACTTACGAGTTTGGCCTGCGTGGCGAACAGCAACGTATTGATGTCGGCAGTAATTGCGAAGATGAGCGCAATACCTTTTCCGCCAGTGCCTCGGCATTGTGGGACTTCCGCGATGACAGCAACGCCCTGTTTGCGCTCAACCGCTCCGAGCGAGCGCCAACCGTCGAAGAGCTGTACTCCAACAGCCAGAACTGCGCTCGCGCCACCAACCTGAGCGAGGCAGTCGAGCACGCGGCTACCGCACGCATTGAAGTTGGCGATCCGGAACTGGACAAGGAACTGTCACACAACCTGGAAATCGGTTTGCGCAAAACCCTGGGCGCCGTAACCGCAGAGCTAAGCCTGTATCACAACGACATTCAGAACTACACCTACCTGCAGGACACCGGTGCAGAGGTCGATGAAGTTAAAGTCGCCAATTTCCAGCAGCGTAATGCGACCTTTACCGGCTATGAATTTCAAGTCGGCATGCCGCTGCCGTTAATCCATAAAAATCTGAGTGCGGAATTCTTCAGCGATTATGTCCGCGCCCGATTTACTGAAGGCAATGGCGATGTGCCGCGCATCCCCGCGCAGCGCTTTGGCACGGCCCTGCACTACCACGCGGGCAACTGGTCAACGCACTTCCGCGTGACCCAGGTTCGCGAGCAGAACGATACCGCCGACAACGAAAGCTCCACTGATGGATACACGCTGGTGGAACTTGCCGGCGACTATCACTTCTCCATCGGCAACAGCGAGATGACCCTGTTTGTTAAAGCGCGCAATCTGTTGGACGAGGAAGTGCGCAGCCATACTTCACTGCTGAAGAATTTTGCACCGGAAGCGGGGCGGAATATTGAAAGCGGGGTCAGGTTCAGTTTCTGAGGTGTGACGCCAACCCTTTACCCCAGCCCCCTCACCCCAGCCCTCTCCCTCGGGGAGAGGGGGCTACGACTCCGCTACTAGAATATCTACCACGCGCCTGACCACAGGCGTCACCAACAGGGTGGTGGGAAAGGCCACCACAAAGGCAAACACCCAGGCCTTCAACCATATCTCTACGATGTTCGGCACCAGCCCAACGTTGAATATCGATATCACCAGCGACATCAACATGGACATAAGCAGCGCCATAAAGAAGGAAAACACATACGGCGTGTACTTTTTGGGAATCACAAACTCTCCTGCAAACTTTTCAATCTGTAGCACTTAGCCTGGCGCGATTTTGAGGGGCGATTCAAGAGCTTCCGGCTCATGCTCCTCTGCCAGCCAGAGATAGACACAGGGCAAAACCACCAGCGTAAACAGTGTGCCGATCATCATGCCGGCGACCAGAATGATGCCGATGCTGTTGCGTGCTTCCGCGCCCGCACCGGTAACCAGCACCAGGGGGAAGTGCCCCAGCACGGTGGCTGCAGTGGTCATCAGTACGGGCCGCAACCGGGTTTCTGCTGCTGTCCGGATCGCTTCGAGTTTACGCGCGCCCTGTTTCTGGGCCTGATTGGCAAACTCCACAATCAGAATGCCATTTTTCGCCACCAGCCCGACCAGGGTGATAAAGCCAATCTGGGAATAGATATTGATGCTGGTCCAGCTGAGAAAGGGGAACAACAAGGCGCCGGCAATCGCCAGCGGCACCGAACCGAGCAGTACTACCAGTGGGTCGCGCAGACTGTTGAACTGTACCGCCAGCATCAGGTAAACCAGCACCAGCGCAATGCCGAGCACGCCCATGAGCGTATTGCCTTCCTTGCGTATTTGCCGTGACTCACCGGCATAGTCCACCGAATACTGTGGCGGCAGGATCTCGGCGGCCGCCTTCTCCAATGCACTCAGTGCCTGCTCCTTGGTTGTGCCGGGCAGAATGCCTCCAAACAGGCGGAAGGAGCGCTTCTGATCAAACTTGCCCAGCACGCGCGGCGCCACGTCGTAGCTCAAGCTTGCAACGGCTGACACCGGCACCCGGTCACCCGACGGTGTCTGCAGCAACAGTGACATCATGGTTTCCGGATCAAAGCGATCGGCATCCTGCACCATGGGAATCACTCTGTGGGCGCGACCGTTCGCATCAAATCGGTTGGCGTAGTTGCCTGACAACAGCGTCGCAATCTGATCGTTGACGCTGGCCATGGTCATCTCCAAATCGGCCACCCGATCGCGATCAATCGTCAGCCGAACCTGCGACAGGTCAATCTTCAAGTCCGTTTCCGCAAACATAAAATTGCCGCTGGCGTAGGCCGCCTGCACCAGTTTGTCGGCATGGACTTTCATTTCGCGGTAGCTGTCAGGAGACTGCACGATCAGCTCCACATCAAACTGTCCGGCACTGGGCAGGGACGGCGGCAGAATGGGGAAAGCCTTAACACCCACCACACCCGAAAGCGCACCAAACGCCTGGGGCAGCAGATCCTGGACGGTCTGCTCGCGCTCTTCAAAGGGTCTGAATTCAAGACCACCAAAGCCACCACTGGAACGCACCACCTGCCACATGCGAGTACTGCCGGGCAGTGTCAGCAGCGAATCCACCACATCGTTCATCTGGCGAGTGGTGTAGGCCAGTGACGCTTCCGGAGGCGCTTCAACGACGACACTCAGCATGCCCTCATCTTCAATAGGCGCCAGCTCCTTCTGGGAAAACATCAGAAACGGCAGCGACAGCAGGCTGAAGACCAAGGCCACCACCAGGATCGGCTTTTGCCAGACAAAAATATGGTCGAGCCACTTCGCATAGGCACGATGCAGCCGGTCAAAGCGATCGTTCACCCAGTGCGTGATCCGCCCTTCGTGACCACCTTCGGGTGCCACTTTGGCGCTCATGATCGGCGCCAGGGTAATAGCCACCACCCCGGAAATCAGAACCGCAATCGCCAGGGTAAAAGCAAACTCCTTGAACAGCACACCGCTCAGACCGGACAGGAAGCCAATGGGGGCATACACCGCAGCCAAGGTCAGCGTCATGGTGATAATGGGCGTCAGCAATTCTCGACTACTGACCAGCGCTGCCTCGGTGCGCGACAGTCCTTCACGCATATGACGGGCAACATTTTCCACCACCACAATGGCATCATCGACCACCAGCCCAACCGACAGCACAATGGCCAGCGTAGTGAGTAGATTCAGTGAAAAGCCCATCAGCGACATACAGGCAATGGCGCCGAGGATGGAAATCGGGATGGTCAGCAGTGGCACCAGCGCCGTGCGGAACGAGCCCATCAGTGCCAGCACTACAAACCCAACCAACAGAATAGTTTCAGACAGGGTGGTAAAAATTTCGCGCAGGGCGTCACGCATGTAGATGGTGCCGTCGTAACCACTTTCGATCCGGATGCCCGCCGGCATATTGCGGTTTAGATCCTCCAGCAAAGGGTACAGCGCGTCGCCGATGGCAATCTCGTTGGCGCCGGGCAGCGGCCACACCGAAATAAACACGTTATCGCGCTGACTATAGCGGGCGTTGACCTCGCCTTCCTCTTCGCCCAACTCGACTTTCGCTACATCACCCAGCCGCAGCAGCGCACCGCGATCTTCCCGCAGTACCAGCTGGCGAAAGTCCTCCTCGTTCTGCAGGGTGGTATTGGCGAGCAGGTTGATCCGCTGCCAGTCGTTTTCGGTGTGACCGACGGTAGCAATCACATTGTTGCCGCGCAGCGCGGCCAACACATCGGCCGAACTCAGATCAAAGGCCCGCAGCCGCGCCGGGTCCAGCCAGATCCGCATGGCCGGTTCGCGCCCGCCTTCAAGACCGACCCGCTGCACTCCTTCAATCGCAGCAATCATTGGATTGACTTCGCGCTTGAGGTAGTCGGTTACCTGGGCGCGGGGAATATTGTCGGCCACCACATCCAGATAAAACAGGGCCGCCGGGCGATCGGCGCGTTGCACTTCCACCGCCGGGTCTTCCGCGCCCTGCGGTAACTCAAAGCGAATCTGGCTGAGCCGTGTAGACAGTTCCGCCAGTGCCGCCGTTGTACTGTGATTCAACTGCAACCACACCCGCACTGTGCTCACCCCGGCGGTGGTGTTGGAGTCAACATAGTCCACACCGGGAATACTGGCGGCAACCCGTTCAATCGGCTCGGTGACAAAACCCTGCACCACATCGGAGGACGCACCGGTATAGACTGTGCTGATCACCAGCGTCGCACTTTCGATGCGCGGAAACTGCAGCACAGCAATACCCTGGGCTGCCCGCAGGCCGGCCAGAACCAGCACCGCGCACACCACCAGCGCCAGTATCGGCCGCTTGACGAAGACATCCATCGGCGACGGTTTGTCAGCGGGAATCATGACTGCGGCTCCGCAGCCGGGTCACTGACCGACACCTTGATATTGTCGCGCAGCTTGAAGGCTCCCTTACCGGCGATTCTGTCGCCCTGCTCCAAGCCCGACAGAATGGCCACAGCATTATTGCGACGGCTGGCGACCTCCACCTGTCGCCGATTGGCCCTGATAACGCCCTGCTCGTCTTCACCTAACAGATAAACATAGCTGCCAAGCTGATCCACTCGCAGCGCCGTATCCGGTATCAAGGCAACCTGCCGGGGCTCGCTCGCGGGTACGAGAACCTTTACCACCGCGTGCGGCAGCAGACCGTGATCGCCGTCCTCCAGCTCGGCGCGATAGCGCAGATTGCGCGCGGAGGCTGACAGTTCGGCGTCGCGGGCAACAATGGTCGCCCTGAGCTCTCTGCTGTCAGCGTGCACGCCGATAGCGTCACCGGGCTTGAGCTGCAGGGCCGTTTGCGGCAGTTCGAACTCCAGCCACAGGGAAGACTCCAGACCGATCAGTGTTGTAATGTGGGTTTGCGCAGGCAACAGTTGCCCGGGCTCCAGATGGTGGATACCGGCCTTGGCGGCAAACGGAGCAGTCAGCGTTTTTTTATCTATCTGCACCTGAACCTGTGTGAGTTCTGCGCGCACCGAATCCAGTTCAGCGCGGGACTCATCCAGCGCCTGCTCGCTGAGGCGCTTTTCCCGGTGCAGCGTCTGATTGCGGGAAAAGGTGCGCGCTGCCAGCAGCTCGCGCGCCTTGAGTGCCTGCAGGCGCGCTTTTTCTTCACGCACATCCTGCTGCACCAGCAGCTGACCTTTTTCAACGGCGGCGCCGGCGGCAAAGCCCACCTCCGCCACCACACCGGTCAGCTCGGTGCGCAGCTCCAGCCGACGCGGTGCCACCACCTCGGCGTAGACCTTCTGCACAGGCTGGTAGTGCGCGCCTTCGACCACATGCACTTCAACGGTTTCAGAGGGTTCGGGAAAAGATTGGGCAAAGGCAATGGCCCCCATGATTTCCTGAACCTTGAAGGCTGCCAGCGCGGCAATGACCAGCACGATGGCGCCAAGGGCCAGCAGCCAGCGTTTGGCAGGACTCTGTTTGGTATTGATGGTCATCAGCGATACCCCATGGCAATCAGTTGTTCACAAGCGGCTTCAATGGCCTCCGCGCTAAGAGGCTCGCGCCAGCGGTAGGTGTTCAGCAGGCGCTGGGTGCAGACAATCGGGTAGTCACTGGCCTGCAGCGGGTAGTTCAGTAAATGCTCCTGCCGCTCACTGCCGCGCACATTGCGCATCAACGCAATATGCTGAAAGCCGGCACACATCGACCAGCAGCCCATGCTCAAGGTATGCAGTTCGTCCTCGTTGGCAACATCGAGCTCACCACTGTCGGCCGCGCCTTGAAAAAAGTCCCGGAACATCAGGTCAATACTCTCGGCGGCGCTGCGCATCTGCGCCAGCCAGCCCTGGGATGCGCGTTGCAAAATCGCCTCGCTGGACACCAGGGTGTTGAGATGTTCGTCAAAGCTGAACAGCCGGGTCTTGGCGGGGTCGAGCAGACTGAGACTGATGATGCGCTGCGGAGCGCTCAGATCGGCATCCAGAATTTCGCCGTAAAGCTGGCGGGTATGGCGTGCCTGACGTGTGGCGAGGGCAACCAGAAGGTCTTCCTTGCTCTGCACATGCTTGTAGAGGGAACCGACCGAGAGGCCCGCGCGCTTGGCGATGGCGCCGATGGTAAAGCCCAGCAGCGAGCTTTCTTCAATACACGCAACAGCAGCATCAAGCACAAGCTCCTGCTCTTCTTCCGGGGAATAGCGGGGTGCGGGAGACATCTTTGAGACTCATTCGAATACTATTCGAACGGAAGTCTACGCCTCCCGCCTATATTCGACAAGAGCGCGGCAACGACACGCACTCCACCCACCTTGGCTTTGCAGAAAACCTGACCATCTGCGCGTTGTGAATATTTACTTTTACTGATCCTGATCGGGCTCGCCAGCGAGTACGTACTTGTACCTACGGAAAACAGTCTAACGAAAAAGCCACATACCAAGGGTAGAAACCTATGCACACACTGATAAAAATTCCGGCCGCGCTGCTAAGCCTGGCCATCGTCGCAGGCAATCCCGCCTACGCATCCAGTCACCGGGAAGCTCCCTTTATCACCAACCTGCCAAAAGTCGACGGCACCGATTTTTACATGTTCCGCAGCTACGGCAGCGAGAGCGATACCACAGTCACCTTTATTGCCAACTACCAGCCCTTGCAGGATGCCTACGGCGGCCCCAACTATTTTGACCTGGATACGGAAGCCGTTTACGAGATTCACATCGACAACGACGGTGATGCAATCGAAGACATCACCTTCCAGTTCGACTTCAACGACGTCATCAATGACCTGAAGGTGCCCGTCAATGGCGAGATGGTTTCAGTCCCCTTGAAAAACATTGGCGGGATCGGGCCAAATGCCACTGATACCGGCAATGTCACTTCACGTCAGACCTACACCCTGACTCGCATCAACGGCCAGCGCCGCTCAGGCAATACCAGCAGCGTCACCAACAGCGCTGACGGTTCGTCTACTTTCCTGAAGCCACTGGACAATATCGGTACCAAATCCTTCAGTGATTATGCTAGCTATGCCAATGATCACATCTACAGTGTCGCCATTCCCGGCTGCGCTGATACCGGTAAGGTGTTTGTTGGTCAGCGCCGCGAAGGCTTTGCGGTCAACCTCGGCGAAGTGTTCGACCTGGTCAAGACTGACCCCGTTGGCCCGCGCAATGGCGAAACAAACGTCATCGCCGACAAAAACATAACGTCTCTGGCCCTTCAGATTCCCATCAGCTGTGTCACCAACGGCAACGAGCCCGTGATTGGTGCCTGGACTACTGCATCACTGCCACAGGCCCGCATACTTAACCCATCGCCCACCGCTGATGCCTTTACCGGTGGCAGCAACGGCAAAAAAGCGTCGGTCCAGGGCGGTGCCTTTACTCAGGTATCGCGACTGGGCATGCCGCTGGTAAACGAAGTGGTTATCGGCCTGAAAGACAAGGACCGCTTTAACGCCAGCCACCCCTCCGGTGATGGCCAGTTCGGCACTTACGTGACCAATCCGGTGCTGCCCGAGCTGCTGGAAATCCTGTTCGGTGTTACCGCACCCAACGTGTTTCCGCGAAATGATCTGGTGCAGGTTTTCCTGACCGGCGTTCCCAGCCTTAACCAGCCTGCCAGCGTAACGGCCTCAGAGATGCTGCGCCTGAACACCACCATTGCAGTCACACCGGCGGCCAGCCAATCCAGCCTTGGCGTGCTCGACGGCGACAATGCCGGCTTCCCCAACGGTCGTCGCCCCGGAGATGACGTGGTGGATATCGCGCTGCGCGCCGCCATGGGCGTCTTGCTCGGCTCCAACCCGGACGCCGGCGACAACATGCTGCCCTATACTGACGGCGCTATCGTCAGCGCGGCAGATTTTGACCAGGCCTTCCCTTACCTGAAAGCGCCCGTACCCGGCTCAAACTGAGGAAAAAGCTATGCGACACACTGTATTGAAAGCGTCGCTGTTCGCTCTGGCACTGGGTGGGCTGACCGCCTGCTCCAGTGACAGCGACAGTCTCGACCCGCGCTTTACACCCAGCGCCACCAACTTTACGACCTTTGTAAAAGATCTGTTTGGTGCCAATCCCGCGACGGCTGTGCCGACCGAGATCAACGATATCGACTTCACCTTTCTCGATAACACCAATCCGACAGCCTTTGACAATCAGCTTCAATGATTGATGGCTGGCAACACCGAACAATGGCCAGCGCTCTGTCGCTGGCCATTGTCGTTTTCGGGGTGGTCGCACCGATCAGCCTTTCGGCTGAAGTGCAGAGCGCACCACCCATTACCCTCCCCCAAGCCACGACCGTGATCTGGCAGAACGACAGCAATCACCCGCCAAACGGCAGCGAAGTCAACGAGACTGACACACTGGACCTCGTCCGCAGCCTGATCGAGCTCTCGCGGCAAAGCGGTGATCTGCGCGCCCTGGGCAAGGCGGAAGTCCTGCTCCAGCAAATACCGGCAAGCGATCTGGATGCCGCCGTATTAAGCGCCATTATTGACCAGCGAAAACACCTGTTCGACAAGGCCGCCGCCACCCTCAGCCGCGTGCTGGCCGCCCAGCCCAGCCACCCTCAGGCCAACTTTACCGCCTACAGCTTGGCCGTGGTGCAAGGCGATTACCAACAGGCCGGCGAGGGCTGCCGTCGACTTGGCAGCATCGGCTACAAGCTGATTGAACAGAGCTGCCGACACAACCTGATGGGCTTGAAGGGACAGACTCAGGAAGCTTTTGACGGACTGCAACGGGTGCTTAAAAACCCGCCGCCCCACACCCCCCAAGAGCGGGCATGGGCCCAGGCGACACTCGCGGAGCTCGCCGCCGCCATCAAGCACCCGGATACGCCAGCCCTCTACTATCAGACACTGGCGCTCGCACCGGAAGACCACTACAGCGCAGCCGCTCTCGCCGACTGGTATCTGCAACACGACAAGGCGCAATCGGCACTGGCCATACTCAATGGTCGCCCGGCCTCAGACCGATTGGACATTCTGCGACTGATCGCCCTGCGCCAAGTCGGTTCACCCGAGGCTGAAAGTCTGCGCCGTGCAATGCGCGAGCAGTTCAGCTCCGCGGACCAGCGTGACAGCGCCATTCATCTGCACGAGCACGCACGGTTTCTGCTGGATGTTGAACAGCAACCCCAAGCCGCGCTGGAACTGGCAAAGAAAAATTATGAGATTCAGAAAGAACGGGCAGACAAACGCCTGCTGGAGCGCGCCCGCCGCGCCGTGGAGGCGAGCCAATGAAGCGCGCAGTGATCGCAATACTCTTGTACGGCTTCGCCGTTAACACCGCGTTTAGCCACGAAGCCAGCACCAGCTACCTCTATTGGCACAGCGAGCAGCCCAATACGCTCCGACTGGATCTCGCCCTCACCGATGTCATGCTCCATCTGACGCCAGACACTCCGTCAAAACTGATCTGGGGCGAACTGGAAAATCAAGCTAACGCCATTGCCCGACACGTGGTCACCGACATTGTCATTCGTAAGGGACAGACCGCTTGCGAGCTTGAAGCCGAGTTGAGCGGACTGACCGAGTACGCCGAGGAAAGCTTCAGCGTCTGGCAAGTACACTGGCAGTGCCCGCAAGAGGCGGGCATTTTCCAGCCGACAACGCTTGATTATCGTCTCCTGTTTAACGAGGACAGCCTGCACCGGGCAGTACTGACCCGCCATGCTCCCGGCATGTGGCTGCTGCCCTCGGGTATTCAGGTACTGAAACCGGACTCACTACCTTCCACCCTGCTCCCCCCGGTCAGCCAGAACACCGCCTACGGCGCGCTCGCGGCGCTACTGACCGCGGCGGTGCTGCTGATAGTGCGGATCAGGCGGTTGTCATCGCGGCAAAGGGCTTAGGCTGCGACGGCAGAGAATGCCGCAGGATGCGATAGAGCACCTGACCGAACTGTGACGACAGCGAGCCCACATTGTAGTGCTGGCCGTATTTTTCGCAGATGGTTTTGACCTCGCGGGACAATTCGCCGTAACGACGGGCGGGCACGGTCGGAAACAGATGGTGCTCGATCTGGTGGCTCAAATTGCCGGACAGAATATGAAAGATCTTGCCGCCTTTCAGATTGGATGAGCCGCGAAGCTGGCGCAGGTACCAGTGCCCCTGCGTTTCATTCTCTACCACAGACTTGGGAAAAACTTCTGCCTTGGCTGTAAAGTGACCGCAGAAGATAATCATGAACGTCCACAGGTTGCGCATCAGATTGGCAACCAGATTACCGCTGAACACCGTGAGGAAAAACGGGCCCGCCAACAGCGGAAAAAACAGATAGTCTTTCAGCAACTGAAACCGCATTTTTTTAGCCAGCGGCTGCCATTGTTTTTTCAGTTCAGCTTTGGATTTTCGACCACTCACCACCTTGCCCAGCTCAAGATCCTGAATCGCGACCCCCCACTGAAACAGCACCGCCAGCAGCGCTGCCCAAAGCGGTTGCAGGAGGAAGAAGGGACGCCAGCGCTGCTCGGGGAACAGGCGCAGCAGGCCGTAACCGATATCGTTGTCCATGCCTTTGATATTGGTGTAGGTATGGTGCTCATAGTTGTGCGTTTTGCGCCACATATCGGCAGTTCCGACAATATCCCACTCATAGGTTTTGCCACTGAGTTCGGGTTCGTTCATCCAGTCGTACTGACCGTGCATGACGTTGTGGCCGAGCTCCATGTTTTCCAGAATCTTGGACAGGCCCAAGAGTAGAGTGCCCAGTATCCAGGCCGGTGGAAATACCCCGACAAACAACAGCGCCCGCCCGAGAAACTCGGTGTAGCGCACGGTTTTCAGAATACGTTTGATATAGCGCGCATCGGCTTCGCCGACGTCGGCCAGTGCCCGTTTCTTCAGGGCATCCAGTTCGTCACCAAACTGTTGCAGTTCGTCGGGCGCCAACGCCCGGCTGGTTGATGAAGTCATAGTGAATTTCCCTTTAAAGATCGAGTTGCAGATCGCTGACAGCCTGGCTTACGCAAAGCCGGGTAGCCTGTCCGCTGTGAAATTGTCCGGTAGTGATATCCCGCGTGCGGCCGCTGGCCGTCGCGCAACTGCAGGTATTGCAGATACCCATCCGGCAGCCCGACTCAACGGCAACGCCCTGACGCTCCAGTGCGTCGAGCAGCGTTTCCTGATTGGAGACCTGCAGTACTCGCTGGCTTTGCAGCAACGTGACGGAAAGGGTCTCCGCCTTTTCAAGCGTTGGCGCTGCCTTCAGCGGGCTGAAAGCCTCCGCGAAAATTTGCCGGGCGCGATCAGCCATCAACGCCCGCGCGCTTTGGACAAAACCGGAACCGCCGCAAATAAAGATGAGGGGCTGAGCGGCTTTTTCACTCACCCCACTACCAAGCAGATCATTCAGTTGTTCGGCGCCAATGCGCCCGGATACCGCTTTTCCGTCCAGCGGGCTCTGGGTGGTCACGCGGTGAAGTGCAAAATTGGTATGTTGTTGGGCCAGCGCATCGAGCTCGGCGTTAAAGCAGAAATACGCAGGGCTGCGCTCCCAGTAGAGCAGCGTCACTTTAGCCGCAGGGCTCTGGGCCAGCCGCGCCCGGATCAGGCTTATAAAAGGCGTGATGCCGCTGCCGGCGGCCAGCAGAACCATGTGATCCTCGGGCTCCGGCTGAATCTGCGCCAGCGTCATATCGCCAAATACACCATTAATTTCCAGCACCATTCCGGGCCTGGCCTCGCGGCAGAGCCAGTCGCTCATCACACCCTGCGGATCTCGGCGCACGGTTACAGAGACAAGCCCCGCCTGATCCGGGCTGCTGGTAAAACTGTAACTGCGAGTAATGCGGCGCCCGCCGATGGTCGCAGACAGATTCATATGCTGGCCGGCGTCGTAGCCGGGGAAGTTGCCGTTCGGCCTCAGCGTCAGACTGATGGTGTCCTCCGCTTCCTCGTTACAGCTGACTACCCGCGCAAAGCATCGCTCCCAGGCGGTAATGGAACCCATCTCGCGAGCCCAGAAATCGTACTGGTCGGGGGAAATAACGTTTTGCAGCAGTCGTTTAGCGGTATGTGCGCGCAACATGAAGCTTGCCTCTATCAATGTTCATTTTTTGCACTATACACCTGTATATACATACGTCAATACATTTGTATATATAACCGTCTTTACATCCGTGTATACACGGCGGGAGCGCTGCGCTAGGCTGTGCGAAATGCGAGTCTGGTCAGCCAGTTAGCTCCAAGCAGTAGCCATCAGGAAGCCGTTGATGAATTCCGAGAAAAAAATCGAGACCGCCGCGAGCGCTGGCAAACGCAAGAAACCGATCACCGCCCAGGATCTGATGAACGCCGCCGTCAAATTGCTGGACTCCCACCGCAGCGTGTCCTCCCTGAGCCTGCGGGAGATCGCCCGGGCGGCGGGCATTGCCCCCAATTCCTTCTATCGCCATTTTCGGGATGTGGACGACCTGGCGGTGGCCCTGATCGATCAGGCGGGGCGCAGTCTGCGCGGGGTTATACGCGAGGCGCGGCAGCGGCTGTCGCTGGAGCGCAGCGCGATTCGCACCTCCGTCGAAGCCTTTATGGAGCAGCTCGATGCGGAGCAGAAAACCCTTCATATTCTGCTGCGCGAGATGTCCATCGGTTCACCGGCCTTTCGTCAGGCGGTTGATCGGGAGCTGCGTTACTTTGAGGATGAGCTGTGCGAGGAATTGACGCGTATGGCAAAGGTCACCGGCCACGCCACCTACGAACCGGCGCTGGCGTCCAAAGCCATTACCCGACTGGTGTTTACCATGGGCGCAGCCGCCGCCGACCTGCCGCCTGAAGAACGGGGGCAGATCATTGACGAGACCGTGGTCATGATCAAAATGATTATGGAAGGTGCACAGTCGCTGGCGAAACGATCGGCGAAAAAATAGCGTTAGCACTGCCTGCACAGACACCGCTTCACGCCGACGATCGCTGTTCAAACCACTGCTGAAAGGCCTCGCTCATAAACCTGACAAAACAATTCAAGCGCGCGTTCTGACGCATATCCGGGTGATGCAGAATCCAGATACCGGTATCAAAGTTTTTGCCCGGTGCGGCAAGCTCGACAAGCCCTTCTGCAGACTCGCTGGGCAACAGCGCCACACCCAAACCCTGCCGCGCCAGTGCGGCAGCGGCGCGCAAAGAGCCGGCGCGGGCGACCACCTGAAAACGCGGCAATTGTTTATCCAGCCACTGACAAGCGGGGATTTGCAGTAGCTTGCCCTCCGGCGCGATAACCGGCGCCGCCGTGGCCGCCGGCAGCACTGCTGGTAACTCACCCAGCGACGACAGGCCGTAAAAGCCCCAACCCATCTGTCCCAGACGCTTGCCAATCAGGTAATCCGGCGGCGAATTGGTTGCTCTGAGAGCAATATCCGCTTCGCGCCGCGCCAAATCCAGATGCTCCTGATCCGCCCGCAATTCCACCGTAATCTGCGGATACTGACGACAGAAATCCGCAATCAAGCCGGGCACAATCCAATCAAGGAAAGTATCGGGACAGGTGAGGCGAATAGAACCTTCAAGCAGGGTATCGCGACCGGCCACCTGCCGCTCCACATCGTCCATAACATCAGCGACCTGGCGCACCCGGGCATACAACTGCTGACCGAGATCGGTGAGCTGATAACGGTTGTCGAGCCGATCAAACAAACGGGCCTGCAATCGCTCTTCCAGCTGATTGATGCGCCGGAACACGGTTGAGTGGTTCACCCCCAGCGAGCGGCTGGCGGCGCTGAGTGAACCGCCCTCGGCCACCGCATGGAAAAAACGCATGTCGTCCCAGTCTTTCACAGACGCTTTCCTGCCGCGTCGTAGCCGGGAAATTCGTGGCGGTGATGGGGCCGTTGATAATCGATGTCCGGCCCCACCGGCACAATCGCCGTCGGATTAATCGTCGCGTGACTGCCGTAGTAGTGGCGCTTGATATGACTGAAATTCACCGTCATCTCGACCTTCGGCCACTGATACAACTCGCGCACATAATCTGACAGTGCAGGAAACTCCTCCAGTCGCTGACGGTTGCATTTGAAGTGGCCGTGATAGACCGCGTCAAACCGGATCAGTGTCGTAAACAGCCGCCAGTCCGCTTCGGTGATTCGCTCCCCCACCAGAAAGCGGTGCCGCGACAGTTTGCTTTCGACAAAATCCAGCGCCTCGAACAGACTTTCATAGGCCTCTTCATAGGCCGACTGGGTCGTGGCAAAGCCCGCCTTATACACGCCGTTATTGATTCGGTGATAGACGTAGTCATTGATATCGTCGATCTCGGCGCGCAGCGCTTCGGGATAGTAATCGTCGCGACTGCCGGTCAGGTCATCAAAGGCGGCGTTGAACTGGCGAATGATTTCCGAGGATTCGTTGTTGACGATGCGCTCGCGCTTGCTGTCCCACAGCACCGGCACGGTGACCCGCCCGGTGTAGTCCGCCTGATGTCGGGTATAGAGCTGGTGCAACACCTCGCTGTGATACAGGGCATCACCGGTGGAACCACTGGCCCGGTCAAAGGTCCAGCCCTGTTCCAGCATCAGCGGGCTGACCACTGACACGTCAATTAGATCCTCCAGCCCTTTGAGCTCGCGAAAAATCAGGCAGCGGTGCGCCCAGGGGCAGGCCAGTGACACATAGAGGTGGTAGCGGCCTTCCTCTGGTGGGTGCTCACTATCACCAATCACCCCGCGAAACTGACTCTCGGAGCGTTCGAACTTGCCACCCGTCTTGCTGGTGTCGTACCACTTGTCCTGCCATTGACCTTCTACCAGTAAACCCATGCTCTACTCCTGTTCGCGTTTCAGATGTCAGCTTGCTGCTAAATCAGGTACGCAGTGAAACACAGTACAGATCCACAGTATCTTTGCATTTATGCAATATCAACAGGCACATTTTGCCAATTTAAAAACAATACTGCCTAGGCAAAAATGCACAGCGTTGTTACCCCTAACCCTAGATTGGAGAACTATCATGCACAGCATCAACTCCGCACAAGCCGGTACCGCCCTGCTTCGTATCAGCCTCGGCGTCATTTACCTGGCGCACAGCGTCTACCTGAAACTGTTTGTGTTTACCCTGCCCGGCACTGTTGCCTTCTTTGAGTCGCTGGGCCTGCCACCGTTCATCGCCTACGCCACGTTTCTGGCCGAGGCCGTTGGCGGTTTCGCTTTGGTGATTGGCTACCAGAGCCGTGTGGTCGCAACCGCGCTGATTCCCATCGCACTGGGCGCCACCTGGGCCCACGCCGGCTTCGGCTGGGTATTTAGTGCCGCCGGCGGCGGCTGGGAATACCCTCTGTTTCTGACCGTGGCCACCGCCGTCGTGGCGCTGCAGGGCGATGGCGCCTTCGCTGTCGCGGGCAATGACGACGCCGTTCCCGTCCACGCCTGATCCCCCCTTGCGCCGGCTGGCTCCATACAGCCGGCGCCTTTTTTTGCTTGTCAGGCAGAGAGGCGACGCTTATGTTTATCGCCCATGAATGACGCTCACGATCTCAACCTGATTCTCGAATCCCGCACGCCGCTGGTGGTGCTGGAAACCCATGAAGAAAACCGCGCCCTGCAATTGCTGACCCGAGTGGCCATTAAACGGTCCTGCGCCCTGCACTGCTGGTCGGCGACCGAAGGCATCAATCATCTGAGCTTCGGCCAGAAGATTGAAGGGGGCGCGGATCTCGACGATCCTGAACAAGCCCTTCGCGCCATAAAGCAGCTGCAACAGCCGGCCCTGGTTGCTCTCTGCGACTTTCACCCCTACCTCACCAACCCCTTGATTATTCGTCTGCTAAAAGACATCGCTCTGCGCGACGACCGCAATCGCCCGACACTGGCACTGATCAGCCACAATCTGAAAATGCCGCCGGAACTGTCGCGCCTGACCGCCTACTTTCGCCTGCGCTTGCCAACAGAGGCCCAGCTCGAAGCGATTATTCGCGAGGAGGCCAGACTCTGGGCCAGCGAAGGTAAGGGCCATCGAGTGCGCACCGATCAGCAGACACTGGCGCAATTGATGACCAACCTTAAGGGCCTCAGCTTTGACGACAGCCGCCGCCTGATTCGCAGCGCCATTCGGGACGATGGCGCCATTGACGAAAGCGACCTGCCGGAAATCAATCGCGCCAAGTTCCAGCTGATGGACATGGAGGGTGTGCTCAGCTTTGAGTACCAGACCGAAAAGTTCTCCAGTGTGGGCGGCCTCAAGGGGCTGAAGCACTGGCTGGAACAGCGCAAAGGCGCCTTTCTCAATGGCGGACTCAAAGGTGACACCCCCAAAGGGGTAATGCTGCTGGGTGTGCAGGGCGGCGGTAAAAGCCTGGCCGCCAAAGCCATTGCCGGCGTTTGGGGTCTGCCCCTGCTGCGGCTCGATTTTGCCGCGCTCTACAACAAATACATCGGGGAAACCGAAAAGAATCTGCGCGAAGCCCTGCAACTGGCCGAACTGATGTCTCCCTGCGTACTGTGGATTGACGAAATTGAGAAAGGTCTCGCCAACGGCAGCAGCGACGACGGCACCTCCCGGCGCATTCAGGGGACCCTGCTGACCTGGTTGTCCGAGCGCAGCAAACCGGTCTTTGTGTGCTGCACGTCCAACGATATCAGCGGCCTGCCGCCGGAGCTGGTGCGCAAGGGCCGGCTCGACGAGATATTCTTTGTGGACCTGCCCGAGGAGGCAGTGCGCCAGGACATATTTGCCATTCACCTGCAAAAGCGCGATCAAAGCCCCGGCCTGTTTGATCTGCCCCTGCTGGCGCAGGCTAGCGCCGGCTTTTCCGGGGCGGAAATCGAGCAGGCGGTAGTGTCCGGCCTGTATACATCCCTCGCCCAGGGTGGTGACCTCACCACAGACACTCTGCTGGAAGCCCTGGCCAGAACACGACCGCTGTCGGTGGTGATGTCGGAGAAAATTCAGGCTCTGCGCGACTGGGCCAAAGGCCGCACCGTGTCCGCCTGAGGACCCGGATTGCGGCAAGTACTGACCTATTTTGTCCTTGACCGACTGCGGGGCTCGCGTCGACACTGAATGGCAGATCCCAACGAGGAATAGCTGTGCAGTCGTCACCCCATCCGGAACCGCCCGAGTTGTGGCACTCCCTGTCAGAGGGCGCCCGCGCCCTGTTGGAAGTTAACCAGCTGCTTCTGTCTCGCCCCCTGCTGCAACGCATGCCGCGCGGCGATGGTCACCCGGTAATGACCTTGCCCGGATTCGGTGGCGCGGACGGTTGCATGGCACCGCTGCGCGGCTGGCTGAACCGCTGGGGCTACGATGCCCGACCCTGGAATCTGGGTCGCAATTTCCCGAAATACCGCATGACCTCGCTGGACGCCGCGATGGAATTTCGCGAAAAAATGGTGATGCGCGCGGCCAGGGAACTTGAGAAAATCTTTGCTGAAACCGGCGACAAAGTCAGCCTGATCGGCTGGAGCATGGGCGGTCTGTACGCCCACGAGCTGGGTCAGAAACACCCGGAGTGGGTACGACAGGTGATTACGCTGGGAACGCCGCATGGCGACCCGCGTGGCACGGCTGCCTGGGACATCATGCGTCGCCTTTACAACAGCGAAGTACCGGAAGAGGTGCAGGATATTTCAGGCTGGATGGGCACCAATATGGAAAACGTCGCGGTACCCGTGACCGTTATTTTCAGCCCCACTGACGGCATAGTGAGTCAGGAAGTGGCAACCTTACGCCACGCCAACGTCAACCATCTGGCGGTCAATTCCAGCCATATGGGTTTTGCGCTCAATCCAAGGGTGTACCGGCTGATTGGCCGACAACTCGCGCGACCGGTATAGTCGCGCCAGTCATTTACAGGCCGATAAAGGGCTTCATCAGGGTGGGAATCAGGCCGCGGAATTTCAGGCCGCCATCCATACCCGCCAGACAGATACAGGGTTCATCTTCAAAGGCCATCGGCTGGTGCTCAACGCTGCCGTCGAGATCGGCAATATCGCCAACGTTAAAGCTACCCAAGGCGTCGTGATAACCGCCCTGCATGATCAGGGTCAGCTCTGAGCCCTTATGGGTATGAACCGGCATGGCCAGCCCCGCGCCAATGCGGAGCATGAAGGAGCGGCCTTCGGTCAGCGGCAACTCCACCTTTTCAATACCCGGCGCCAGCTTGCGCCACTTCAGCTGGTTGTAGTGATCGATCTGCAGCAGGTTTTTCAGCGCACGGGGCAACAACACACCTTCATTAAGGGGCACTTGCTGAGCTGCAGAGGCGGGCCGGGGCGATGTCGCCGGCTCGGGCTGGTTGTCCAGCATCGACAGCATCGCTTCACGCGCTGAAGTCGATACCGGCTTAACCGGTAAACGCTCGAGCATCTGGCCACCCAGCGCTTCCGCATGTCGCAATTCTTTGCGACAGTGCGCACACGCCTCGGTGTGACAGGCGACTACCAGCGCCATAGCCGCGGGCAATGAGCCCGCCGCATAGGCTGCCAGCGTTTCCGCCTGAAGATGGTGCTCAACGTTCATGTTTCCTCTCCGTACTTCTTGCGCAGGCTCTGTAGCGCCAAACGCAATCCTGACTTCACACTGCCCAGCGGCATGCCGGTATCAGCGGCAATCTCACTGTGGCTCTTGCCTTCAAAATAAGCCATGTATACCACCTGCGCCTGATTCTGAGGCAGGGCGGCCAGGGCCTCCTGTATTCGATCGGAGTCGAGTTCGCCGGTATCTTCTTCCGGGTCCAGTGCACCGACGCCCGCCTCCAGGAACTCATCTTCCAGCTCGTAGACCTTAGCCCGCTGCTTGCGCAGACGGTCAATCCACAGGTTTCTTGCCACCCGGAATAACCAGGTGCTGACCGCTGCCTTCTTGGGCTGATAAAGATGCGCTTTGTTCCAGAGGGTCAGCAGCGCCTCCTGCGTCAGGTCTTCGGCCATACCGGCCTCAACGCCCTGTCCCAGCAGATACGCATTTACCCGCGGTGAAAAGTGGTCAAACAGGGCCATAAAGCTCTGCTTGTCTCTCCCTTCAGCGACCTTGGCCATGCAATCAATCCAGTACTTGGGATCGATACCTTCGCCGAGGCTGTCTGTCATTCCTACTCCTTACATCTGCACATACGCGGCTGGCAGAGAAATGGATCACTTAATTTCAATGCTCAAGTAGAGCATATTCTGCAGCCCAACGACACAGTGCAGGCCGCGCGGGCGTTGCCTTCACCCTCCGCTCAGCGATACCATGAAAGCCTGCTGTCAGGAGACATCCATGCCTCATCAATCGCCCGCCCAAACTCGCCAATTTGCTGATCTGATTGGAAATACTCCACTGGTTTACCTGCGCGGCGCATCGGAGCTGACCGGCTGCCACATCTACGGCAAGGCGGAATTCCTGAATCCCGGCGGCAGTGTCAAAGACCGCACCGCGCTCGGCATTGTACGCGCCGCCGAAGCCAGCGGCGAGCTGCAAGCGGGCGGCACCATTGTCGAAGGCACCGCCGGCAACACCGGGATCGGCCTGACCCTGCTGGCCAATTCACTGGGCTACAAATCAGTCGTGGTGATGCCCCAGTCACTGAGCAAGGAAAAAATCGAACTGCTCGACCTGTACGGCGCCGACCTGCGACTGGTCAAGGCCACCAGTTACGATGACCCGAATCATTACATCCACACCGCCGAACGCCTGGCCAAGGAGCTTTCCGCCAAGGACCCTAACGGCGTGGTATGGGCGCGACAGTTCGACAACACAGCCAACCGCGACATTCATTACCAGACCACCGGTGCGGAAATCTGGGATCAGACCGACGGTAAGGTTGACGGCTTTATCTGCGCGGTGGGTACCGGCGGCACGTTGGCCGGCACCGCCATGGCCCTGCGTGAGCGCAACGCTGCCGTCAAGATCGGGCTGGCCGACCCCCAGGGCTCGGCGCTCTTCAGCCATTACACCAATGGCGAGCTCAATGCCGAGGGCCGCTCCATCGCCGAAGGCATCGGCATCAGTTTTGTGACGGGTAACCTGCAGGGCATCGACATTGATATGCCCTACCAGATTTCCGACGCCGAGGCGCTGCCCCATATTTTCAACATGCTTCGCCACGAGGGCCTGTGTCTGGGCGGTTCTTCGGCAATCAATATCGCCGGGGCCGTGCGCATGGCACAGGACATGGGGCCAGGACACACCATTGTCACCATCCTCTGCGATTATGGCGATCGCTACAAAAGCAAACTTTACAATCCGGTCTATCTGGAACAGGTAGACCTGCCGGTTCCGGACTGGCTGCGCATCTGACATCGAATACCAAGAATAAAAAGAGGCATAACCATGGATATGACCAGCATCATCACCCTGATCATTGCGGCTTTTCTGCTGATGTACGCCGTCACCCTCTACAACAATCTGGTGGCGCTGAAACATTCGGTCTCCAAACACTTTTCCAATATCGATGTGCTGCTTAAACAGCGTCACGACGAACTGCCCAAGCTGGTGGAAACCTGCCGTCAATACATGCAGTACGAACAGCAGACACTGGAGAATGTGATCGAGGCCCGCTCCATGGTGGCCAAGGCCCAGGCCAGGCGCGATGTTAAAGCTCTCGGCGAGGCAGAAACCACACTGCGCGCCGGGCTGGGCAATCTATTTGCTCTCGCCGAGAACTACCCGGACCTGAAAGCGGACTCATCCTTCCAGCACCTGCAACAGCGCATTACTGCATTGGAGAACGGTATTGCCGATCGCCGCGAGTCCTACAATGAAGCGGTAAATAACAACAACGTGCGCATTGAGCAGTTCCCCGATGTCATTATCGCCCGCTTTCTCAATTTCGAAGCCTTTGATCTGCTGGAATTCAGCGAAGAAGAATTAAAAGACGTCGATATGAAGGCCCTGTTCAAATAAAAGCCTCAGTAATCTTCCATGGACAGTTTCAGTGACTATTTCTGGGTAGAGCTCTTTACCCTCGGGCTAGCTTTGTTTGGCTGGATCGCCAGTTTCAGCGCGCTGAAGAAAGCGCGGCTGATTGAAGACACCCCCACCTCGAAAATCCGATCGGCGCCTCAGGGTTATGTTGAAATCGTCGGGCTTTGCGAAGCCCACCCTGAAAATGGGCCACTGCGGGCCAAGCTCACCGGCAGGCCTTGTGTCTGGTATCGCTACAAAATTGAACGCTATGAATCCACCGGCAAGACCAGTCGCTGGCGCACCCTGGAAAGTCAGTCGAGCAAGACACCGATCATCCTGAACGACCAGACCGGCCGCTGTTTTGTTCACCCCGACGGCGCCGATGTGTCGCCCAGAATCAGCAAAACCTGGCACGGCAACTCGCGCTACCCCAGCTCAACCCAGAGCGGCGGCCTGTTCAGTCGCCGCTACCGCTACACCGAGTACCGCATCGAAGAAGGCCAGATGATTTACGCACTGGGTCACTTTGAAACCCTCCACCCTCCTTCTGTGGAGAGCCAGGCCAAGCGCAACACCAACGCCCTGATCAGCGCCTGGAAACGCGACTACGACAATCTGGTAGCCCGTTTTGACCGCAACGGCGACGGCGAAATCGATATACAGGAATGGGAAGCGGTCCGTCAGGAAGCCCAAAGAGAAGCGCGGGCGGCGGCCAAAGACAACTACGACCACACCCCGGTCAACGTGATGAGCTACAGCCCGGTGCGCAGACAGCCCTTTCTCATCTCTACCCACGAACCCAAAGCCCTGAGTCGCCGCTACCGCTGGCAGTTTATTGGCCTGGGCGCGCTGGGCGTGGCCTGCACACTGATATTTATCGGCTTTCTGCCCGGTGCCTGGCAGGCCTGGCATTGGCAGTAGCTTCCGGCACGCATGTGCAAAACAGTGAAGCAGTCGGCAACATCATTTTTTCAGCAACCGCTATAATCAATTTTGGTAATAATTGGTTATAGCGCTGTAGCAAACCTGCGCTTACCCCGTTATCCGCCGCACACACGATAAGAAAAGCAGGCTATGGGACGGACAACAGATACACGCGAACGCATACTCGACACAGCGGAAGAGCTTTTCGCCCGCTATGGTTACGCTGCCACCTCCATCACGGATATCGCCGACCGGGTGGGCATTCGCGGGCCCGGCGTATACAAACACTATCGCAACAAGCTGCATATCTATGAATGCGTACTGGCGCGCCTGTTCGACCCTCTACACGACGTTATTGAATCACTCAGTCACGGCGACACACCGGAAGACATGATGCGACAAGTGCGCGTAGTGCTGACCAACCACGCCGAACGTCCGAATATGGCGAGGCTGATTCAACACGCCACCCTGGCCAACGATGAGACACTTAAAATCCTGGCTGACAAGTGGTATCGACCCTTCTTCTCTTACATTTCCGAGTTGTCTGCAACCACAGAAAAGAGTTGGATTAACATCCCGTCAGTGATGACCTTTCACTGCATGATTCTGGGTTATATCACGCTGGCCCCTCTGCACGCCCGGATCTTTGACCTGGATCCACTCAGCGATAATCTGGTGCAAACCCAACTCGATTTTCAGCATAAACTGCTGGAGCTGATCGGCGACGAAGCCTGAGTCCAACTGCCCGTTCTTTAAGTCAAAAAAAAGCCCCGCCGAGGCGGGGCTTCTCACGTCTTTAGCTTCAGACCTTACTGGTTATCGAGCAAACGTTGACGCAGCGCGTTAGCCAATTTGCGTGCATCGTAGGCGCCAGCGCTGTCCGGCATCGGGTTCTTGCGCATGACTACCTCCAGGCTGTATTTGTAGGACGAACGACTGGTTGACGTCGTTATACCAGAACCCGGTGTCACTACCGTACCGCCACTCACTACCGTATCGCAGTTACCCAGCAGGTCGCAGTTGCGATAGTAGGTCTGGGTCTGCTGATAAGTCGCACCAAAACCGGTATCGGTGGTCGTTGTGCGGGTTTTCTTGTCCTCATTGCGGTCCGCCGTTTCGAACCAATCGTAGCCCTTAGCCAGGGTCAGCTCGGCCGCACGCAACAAGGCATAGTCTTGCACTGTTTCCGCCGGCGTCACGCTGTTACCTTCAAAGGTTACGCGATAGCGGTTGTCGCCCAAAGGCGTTTCGGTATAACCATAATCCCCACGTTCTTCTGCTGGCTTGTACGGTGTATCTGATGCGCAAGCCACCAGCAGTGCGGATGAAAGCACAATCAAACCTGTAAGCCATGTTTTCACAATATCCTCCTTTCGTTTTCTTGAGTGCTGGCGGCCTTCCGCCAGCATTTGTGGGCAGTCTAACGGATAGAGCTGAACATGAGCTTAATGTCGAAGAGCCGCCTCGAACGATGGTATAGTTTGGCCAATAACAAAGGGGAACGTTCCGTGGAACATCCAGCCATTCCCGGTTACAGCATCAGCCGACCTTTGGGCAAGGGTGGCATGGCCGTGGTCTACCTGGCCACACAGGACAGCAGCGGGCGCCAGGTCGCGCTCAAGGTAATGGCCAAACACCTGCAGGCCGACCCCAGCTTCGGTGAACGATTTCTGCGCGAAGCACGCATCTGCGCAGAGCTGAAACATCCCAACATTGTCACCATCCGCGATGTGGGCCAGCACGAGTCCTATCGCTATATGGCTATGGAAGTGCTGTCAGGCGGCGACCTGAAAACCCGCATGAAACAAGGCCTCCCCATTCGCGACAGCATTGATATCGTGCGCGGCATCGCTGCCGGCCTCGACTATGCCCACAAGAAGAACTTTATTCATCGCGATATCAAACCCGAAAATATTCTGTTTCGCGACGATGGCACGCCGGTCATCTCGGACTTCGGCATCGCTCGCAATACCGACCCACAATCCCAGATGACCAAAACCGGCACGGTAATCGGCTCGCCCCACTACATGAGTCCGGAGCAGGCCGAAGCGGCGCAGCTGGACAGCCGCACTGATCTCTACAGCCTTGGTGTCATTCTCTACGAGATGCTGACTGGTCGCGTTCCCTTCAAAGGGGAATCCGCCATTTCCATCGGCATAAAACACATCACCACACCGCCGCCACCGCTGCCTTCCACTGTGGCGCACTTCCAACCTTTTATTGATAAAGCTCTGGCCAAGGATCGCGACGAACGCTTTCAGACCGGTGCGGAATTGATCGAGGCGCTCGAGAAAGCGATTGAGGGCTTCAGCGAAGACAACGCTGCCACGGTGGTACTTAGCCGCAACGATGCAGAGCAAACAGTTTCAACCATCCAGCGCAACGACAGCAACCACCAGACGGCTGTCAGACCGGGCAAAAAACCACGGGCGAAAACCACAAGTCGCGCGCTCGCCCTATGGATTGCTGCGGGGCTGGCAGCCCTCGCGCTACTGGCAGGCAGCGGCTGGTATTTTCTCGAGAATAAATCCGGAACGCTCCAGTCGCTGACCAGCCCACTAAATGCGGAAGAAAAACAACTGCTGGCTCAGGCAGAACTTGCCGCAGAAGAAGGTCGCTACTATTCCCCCCCCGGCAACAATGCCCAGTTTTATCTGACGGCGCTGATGGCGCGCAACCCGCACTCAACAGACGCCAAGGCCGCTATTACCCGACTGTTTTCCACCTACCTGACTGAAGCAGAGCAGGCGATTGCGGGCAACAACCTCAGGCGCGCCGATGCCTTTCTGAATCAGGGTTCTCAGATTACGTTTTATATCGACGATCAGGAATTGCTGGCACAGCTCCGACATCTGCGTAACGAAGCGAACGCGGCACGATATTGAGGTTAACAGGGCTTACGATTTGAAAGAGAAGATCAGCTCGACATCTCCAAGGGTCAGCTGATCGCCATCTACCAGCTCAACTTCGGTTACCTTGCGTCCGTTGTGAAGGACACCATTGGAAGAGTCGCAGTCGCGCAGGTACCAGCGGCCGTCCACGCATTCCAATTCCGCGTGCAGAGACGACACCGCGCGAGCATCAAGTCGTATCTCACAGCCGGGATCGCGACCGATCCGACTTAAGCCCTCACCAAGTGCAAACCGCAGCCCGACAACCGCCCCTCCACTAACCAACAGCGAGGCTAAGGGCAAGGATGCCGATGGAGATGGCGATGCAGGTTCCGGCTTGCTGACACGGGCATTGCGCTCAAAGGTAACAACCCCCTCCGACGCCTCAGCCGCTTTAACGGGATCAAACTTGGCGCTGCCGGCTTTCGACGAGGGCGCGGCCTCTGCTGGAGTACCGGCAGCGACCTCAGGCTCGGCAGGTTTCTGTCCGGCGGTTTCAGTTTGGGATTCAGGCGCTGCTTCAGCCTGCACGACCTCGTACCTAGCCGCGTCAAAACGCACGATATCGCCAGCCTTCAGTACGACGACATTGATGCGGTGATCGTTGACGAAGGTCCCATTGGCAGACCCGGTATCCTGCAGATAGAGCTTGTCATCCTTGATCAGAAAGGCGGCGTGTCTGCGCGAGACATGGGGCTCGCTCAGTACCAGCGCGCAACCATCTTCGCGCCCCACTGTAAATTCGTTCGCCAGTACGATGTCACCCGCATCAGCATCACAGGGACGCAGCGCCCAGACTGACTGCCCCACCTCGCCAGAATTCATCAGCTACCCTGCAGTAGAAAATAAATCGCCGCTAGCGCCAAGGCGCCGCCCAGCCACAACAGCGGCCTCGAAAACTTGCCCGCCTCCGCAGCAGATACCGCTTCAGCCTCCCGGAGTCCTTCGGCGGACGACGGTGCCTGCACCAGGACCACCGTGACATTGTCGGCGCCGTTATTGGCCAGGGTTTTTTCTATCAGACTGTCGGCGATGGCATCCAGGTCATCCAGTTCGCGGAAGCTCGCGACGATATCTTCGTGCTGGACGTAATCGTTGAGGCCGTCGCTGCACATGAGCAAAATCTGCCCCGGCTCAAACTGATCGCGAATGGTATCAACCTGCAGCTTTTCGAGGTTGTCCTGCCCAAGCGCCTGCAGCACGATATTGCGCCCCGGGTGACTGGCCGCCTCATCTTCGTTGATGTGCTGCTCTTCCAGCAGGCGCTGAACCAGAGAGTGATCCCGGGAAATCTGCTCCAGGCCGCGCTGCTCACTCCAGAGATAGCAGCGGGAATCCCCCACCCAGGCAATTTCAAAACCGTTTTCCTTAACTTGCAATGTGACAACCGTGGAGGCCATGCCTGGGCGGCCCCGACCTTTTTCCGGTGCGGCCAGAATAGCCTGGTGAGCCGCCTCGATAGCACTCTTCATATCACGGCCGGCAGCGACTTCATCGCGGATTACCTGACAGGCAATTTCACTGGCGATTTCACCGGCATCGTGGCCGCCAACACCATCGGCGAGAATCCAGAGATCGTGCTCCGGTGCCGCGGCAAAATTGTCTTCATTGTTGCTGCGAGAACAACCGACATCTGATCGGGCTGCGTATTTCAACATGCCGTGCGCTTACCTGTCGTTATTGATTTTACAACGCAATAGCATGGCACCCGCTTTATACCCTGCTATGAACATAAAAATGAGTATAAGCGATTCGTCACTAATAGCCAGTCAGTGCCTGGCGGACAATTCACGCAGGTCACTGCTGTAGCGGCGGCAATTGCGCCACAGCCAACGCTCGCGATCGCGTAACCGCTCCCGCATCGCACTGCGGCTGGCATACTGACGCAACAGGTAACCCTTGCGCAGGGCCTGCTCCAAGCTTAAGGCTTCCAGTTTAGTACGACGACAATCGGACCAGTCAGCGGCCTGAATCAGGCCGCAACAGGATAAGAAGAAAAACAGAATTAACGACTTCACAATGACCTCCCTGTCATGTCTGCAATGAGTTTCAGTCTACATGAAAAATTCCAGACCAACAGTCACCAGATCGTAGTCGGCCACCACATCAGAGCCGTTGTCCTTGAACTCAAAACGGTCGTATTCGATTTTGATACTCATGCCCGGCGCGCCGCTGAAACGAAAACCGACACCCCAGTACGGATCAACGCCATCTTCGTAATAGCGGGTAACAAAATTAGTACCGGCCTGATGCTCATCAGTCACCTGCTCCCAGCTGAGAATGCCACCCTTAACAAAAAAGCTGCTGTACTCGCTGAGCGGCAAGTCCAATTGCAGGTCAAAGCCTACACCGTAGGTATCCGCTTCCGCAGAAGCTGTTGGCGTGGCGACGGCGGACTGCCCGAAATTAATATAGGAAATATTGCCCCCCAACAGGCCGGTGCGCAAACCGATACCGGCGCGAAAGGCGATATCCTCGTCATCGATATCGGTGCCTGGGGGAAAGTCGTCCGGATTGATGTCCTGGCGGGCCTGCCCGACGTCAACGTGGAAATTCAGTGACGAAGACGGATAGTGCTCCGCCAGAGCAAGTGAAGTGAACAAGAGGCCCTGCGCCCCGACCAGAAATAGCTTTTTCATGTGACCTACCCTCATAAGGCTTGATCACATGCTGCGCCCGCTCAACTGAACCTTAACTGAACCGTTTCAGTGTTTGAGAAAGCTCGCCAGAGTCAGGCGCTTAACTTCTTCTATGCGTTCAAACACCGGATAGCCCGGGTCGTGAACCCAGTTGATGATGGTGGCGTTGATCAGACCGACGATCATTTCACCGATAAACTCTGCGCTATAGCTCTCAGACACATCGCCGAGCCGCAAGCCGTCGCGGACCAGCTCACTGAAGGCCGCGTTCAGATCGCCGAGGCGCTGTCCGATCTGGCTGTTCTCGCTGGACAGGTCCAGCAACGCCTGATGCACCAGGCAGCGCTCCAGCTCTTCATAACGCT
The DNA here is from genome assembly GCF_041624475.1 of Litorivivens sp. Classification (GTDB taxonomy): domain Bacteria; phylum Pseudomonadota; class Gammaproteobacteria; order Pseudomonadales; family Spongiibacteraceae; genus Litorivivens. The sequence continues at coordinate 559,068 of NZ_JBFJUX010000001.1, read as the reverse complement.
GCAGGTTGTCTATCATCACACCGTAGATATATTCGACCCGCTCGCGGGTTGAGTCGTATTTCTCCAACGCCAACTCAATCACATTTGAGGTTTCATCGTAGAGCATGGAGTCGCTGAGTGCGCGAATCAGATCCTGCTTCGAGCTGTAGTAGTTGTAGAAGGTTTTGCGGGCCACCTCCGCCGATTCACAGATTTCCTCGACGGTGGTCAACTCAACGCCCTTGGCGCTGAACAGCGCCAGCGCGGCCTCGTTAATACGGCCGCGCACTTCCATTTTGCGCTGCTCGCGGCGGCTGAGATTGCTCTCATCCGCCGATTTGATGACAGTAACGGTCGTCATTGCGCTCCAATTACAAAACGTTAGGGGGTACAGGGTTAACCTGATTGATTATACCCTCGATACGCTCGCGCAGGGCCGTATCCGATTTTTCGGTGCTAGGGCGAATCCAGAACTTGTCTTCTTTCAGCGCCTTGAGTGCATAATCAGCGACTTCCTGGGGCGAGGTGGTCTCCAGCTCCATGCCAAACTGTTCCATCATCTTCTTCATATCGTCGACCGAGCTGATCCCCGAAGCTTTGACGCCGCTGCCGGGCAGGTCTTCAGGCCGCACCCGCTCGGAGTTAAACAGACCGGTATCCACCACATGGGGGCCAGGGAACAGCGCATTGATTTTCACTGGCGACTGCTTGGCCAGCATCTGGTAATACAGGGTTTCGGTAATCGCCATCACCGAGGCTTTGGTGGTGGTGTAAATTGGCGCATCCGGCAGCATCAGGAAGGCCCCATTGCCCGAACCGGTGACTATAAAATGCGCCTCTTCATTTTGCTCTACCAGCCTCGGCATAAAGGCCTTGATCGAGTGAATCACACCCCAGACATTGACCGAGAAGGCCCACTTCCAGTCATTGAGGTTGTAGTCCCACATATCGCCGGCCTCACCCGCGCCGATACCCGCGTTGGCAAACATCAGATGCACTGCACCGAATTCAGCGAAGGCTTTATCCGCCAGGGCATCGAGGTCTTCCTGCTTGCTCACGTCAGCCCTGACACCCAACGCCTCAGTACCGCGCTCCTTGAGGGCAGCGACCGCCACATCCAGCGCCTTGGTATCGACATCGGCAAGAACGATTTTCGCCCCCTCTGCCGCCAGCGCCTCACCCAGCGCGCGACCGACACCGCTGGCACCACCGGTAATAACCGCGACCTTGTTGTTGAAATCCTTCACATGACACCTCGTTGGACAGTTATGGTTATGCTCTTTAACTGAACTCTATTACAGCCCTTCAAAATTTTACACACTTGTTACCTTTTTTTAATTTCCGCAGCCGCCCGCCCCCAACTGGAGACCCCAGGCCGCTGATGGCATAATGCGCGCCTCCCCAACACAGCCACAGGACACTGCATGAAAACGCTGGACGCGTTCCTCGACGACAGCTCTATCGACGCCCCCCTGGCCGAAGTGATCCTTCGCCTGGCCAGCTGTTGCGAAGCCATCAACAACCAGTTGCAACGCGGTGAACTGGCGGGCATTCTCGGCAGCGCCGGCGCGGATAATGTGCAGGGCGAAACCCAGAAGAAGCTGGACGTCATCGCCAACGACATGCTCAAGGATGCCCTGAAGGCCTGCCCCGAGGTGCGCGGCATCGCCTCTGAAGAAGAGGATGAGGTGGTCGGCGCCAATCTGGACGGCCGCTACCTGGTGACCTACGACCCCCTCGACGGCTCGTCCAATATAGATATCAACAGCATGGTCGGCACCATCTTCTCGGTGCTGGAAAGCGGCGAGCGCGGCGCCGCCGTGAGCGAAGCGGAATTCCTGCAGCCCGGTCGCGCCCAGAAAGCGGCCGGTTATGTGCTCTACGGCCCATCGATGATGCTGGTCTTCTCCACCGGCGACGGCGTCACCATGTTTACCTTCGACCCCGAGCAGGGCGCCTGGCTGCAAACCGTTGAGCGGGTTGAACTTGCCCCGGACACCAAAGAATTTGCCATCAACATGTCCAACCACCGCTTCTGGGCAGAGCCGATGCGCAACTACATTAACGACCTGCTTCAAGGCAGTGACGGCCCGCGCGGCAAGAATTTCAATATGCGCTGGGTGGCGGCTATGGTGGCGGACGTACACCGCATCCTGTGTCGCGGCGGTCTCTTCACCTACCCCTGGGATGCACGCAAACCCGATCAGGCCGGCAAGCTGCGGCTGATGTACGAAGCCAATCCTATGGGGCTGTTGGTAGAGCAGGCTGGCGGGGAAGCGTGGACCGACAGCGGCAAGATTCTAGACATTCAACCGGAGAAAATTCACCAGCGGGTGCCGGTGATTCTGGGCTCTGCGAATGAGGTGAAAAGCTGTGTGGAATACCACCAGCGCTGAGCAATCGACGGGAAGGCCTTACCTTCCCGCAGCTGGATTGATTAGAGCGTAAACACCCCGTCCTTCAGCTGGGCAGTGCGCCCCACAAATTCTTCTTCCATCGCTGCCGCCATCAGCTCAGGATTTTCATTGTAGGCAATGGTGCGCTTGCCGTTCGGCAGGGTCACTACCACCACCGCGCGCCAGGGATTGTCGCCCTGAAACAGCACGGTGCAACCGACAATTTTCCCCTCTCCGCTGTCGACTTTCACCAATTCCAGCGGCGGCGCCTCGGCGCGTGCCTCATCCGTCAGGTCAGCAAAGCCAAAGCCGTTGGGATTGGGCTCAGTCGACCACACGCCAAAACCCTGTTTGGTCAGCATGCCGCTGACAGAGGTGACATAGCCTTTCTTGCCCGGCTGCTCACGCAGCAGTTCGGCCATACGCGCAGTGGACTGCAGCACGTAGTTGTTGAGCGGGCCGCCACCGAAGGTCATGCCGCCGGTAACGGTGATTTGCTGATCCAGCGAAATGCCGATCTCCCGCGCATAAATCTGCACCGCAGAGGGGAAGCAGCTGTAGAGCTCCAGCAGATCGATTTCGTCGACGGTCATGTCCGCCAGCTCCAGCGCTTTCTTACCCGCCAGTCGCGCGCCGGGGCAGCCGGCCAGATCAACCCGCTGGGAAGTATTCACCATGAAATTGCTTTCGGTACTGGTCTGTGGGAAAACCCACTTGTCGCGGGGAATACCCAGTTCTTCGGCTTTGGCCACCGAGCAGAATAGCAGCGCGCCGGCCTGATCCACGTTCCACTGACTGTTGTGGTACTTGGTATAGGGGAAGGCGAGCATCTTGTTTTTGGGTGAGGCATTGCGGATCTGCTCGGCTTTCATGCCGTCGCGATTCCAGGCGTGGGGATTGTCTTTGGCCACCTCCGCCATGCCTTCGTAGAGGGCCGCAACGCGATCGCGGTGCGCATCGAGAGATTCACCCTGCGCTTGACGCAGGGCGCTTTCCATCAAGGCGTAAAAACCAACGGGCATACCCAGACCGGCCTCAGACTCGACCTCAGACCAGATTTCCTGCTCCGGCTCCAGATGCACGTCAGGCTCTGCGCTCTGCGCACTTTCTGGCGCTTCAAGCCCTTGAATGGTGGCCTGCAGGGCGCGGAATTTAGCCTCGCCACCGGCAACCAATGCCACGTCAATTTCACCGCTGTCGATACGGCGACAGGCATCAGCAAACAGACTCTGTTGCAGGATGCCGATTTCCGCCAGCACGGTGGTCGCCTCGGGGGCGCCAAGGGCCTCGCCAATCGCTTTGGCGGGATTCTGGTAACTCCACACACCCTTGGGCACACTGATTCGCTGCACCGCCTGCAGCAGCTCGGGAGCGCCGCAGTCGTCACCGGCAGCACGGGCCGCTCGAATCATCAGTTCAACAGCCTCATCAGCCTTTGACAGGTCTGTTTCACGCTGGTTGATAACCCCGATTCCGACCAGTACCGGCGTCGTTGGCGATAGCGATAGCGACATTATGCCCCCTTGGCTTATTAGCTGTGTTGTTAAAAGAAGTGTCAGTTTGCGCGAATAACCAGTGTAACAAGTTTTGGTTTACCTGCCTCTTCGCCCCAGACTGCCAGAGCCACCTGCGAGGGGAAGCTGGCCAGTCCCTCAGGCAGCTCCATCATGGTGCTTTTAACCTTATCTGTCAGCGCGCCAAGCGCGGGCAGTTTATCCACATCACGGGCAGCAACCCCCAGCGCTTTGAGCTGAGCCGAGCCGACCGCAAGCATCTCTACCGACTCCAGGTCGGCTGCCAATACATCATTGATATCCAGCAGGCCGGTTTTGTCCGCGACCTGACTGCCTAACCTCGCCTCAAGACGCTTCAGGGCAATGCCGCCACTGCCATTGCCATCGAGCGAAAGCAATTGGCTGTAGAGGGCCAGCATCGGTGCGAGCAACGGGGACATGCCATCAGTGGAGGCCAGTGTGATACGGGCGTCCGGGTGAAACTGTGCGCCTGCAAAAGGCTTACGATCCACGCGGAATTCACCCGGCATATGTGCGGAGGGCTCGCCTCCGGCAACAGCCGCAAAAGACATCGGACAGGCAGAGAGCGTCAGCACGGCCAATACGGCGCGCGCCATATGGGATTCAAGCATGTCAAAATCCAAACAGGACGAGGTTCAATCAGGCCAACCCGCAGATAGCCTTTTCTTAGTGTTTTATGCGGGTAAACAGCAAATAACCCGGCAGGTGCCGGGTTATTTGGCGGAGGGAAGTTTACCCATTCAGACGCTTCAACACCATAGGCAAATCGTCTGACGGTTTGGGTAGTGGAACCGTCTGCATGGCTGTGCCGAAATTGGCCGGCAGCTCGAAATCGTAGCGGGTCAAAAACTGGTGCAGGAAGTTCTTGGTCTGCATCAGCGCGAAGTGCATACCGATGCACTTGTGAGCACCGCCGCCAAAACCAACAAAGCTGAAGGAATGGCGCTTGTGCTCGTTGCGCGGCTCCAGCCAGCGGTCCGGATCAAACTTTTCAGGCTCATCCCAGTACTCACCCATGCGATGCACATACTGCGGTGCAATAAACAGAATGGTGTTGGCGGGGATGTGGTAGCCGCCAATCTCGCAGTCGTTGATGGTACGGCGCTGCATCATCATGACCGAGGGGTGCAGGCGCAGGGCTTCACGCACGGCGGCATCGGCCAGCGGCATGCGATCAAGGTCTTCGTATTCCAGATAGTCCTTGCCAATGGCCTGGGCTTCTTCACGCAGACGCTGGCGCATCTCCGGGTTCTGCCCCAGGTGGAACAGCAGGTGGCTGAGCGCGGAAGTCGTGGTGTCGTGGGCGGCAAACAGCAGGAAGCTCATATGAGCGACGATATCCTGATCGCTGAAATACTCGCCGTCTTCGTTCAGCTCTTTGGCAAAGTAGCTGAAGGTGTCGATACCTTCGTTTTTGCGGCGCTCTTCAATCAGGCTGCCGAAAAACTCGTGCAGGAAGCGCTCGCCTTTCTTGCCTTTGGCGTAGGCGGTGCCGGGGATCTCTTTGGTGATCAGCCCCATCAGGCCGTTGGCCACGTCGGTGAAGGCAGTGTTCAGCTTTTCCGCACGCTCATCATCTTTTTCCAGACCGACAAAGATAGTCGCTGCCACATCCAGCAGGGCCTGCTTGATCGCCGGGAAGAAGTGGAAGTTCTCCTGACCATCCCAGCTCTCAACCGCTTCCTGCAGCATCGGCGCCATGGTGGCGATATAGCCTTTCATGGCGTCGTTTTTGAAGGCGGTCTGCATCATGCGACGCTGAAAACGGTGCTCTTCGTGATCACGCAGCAGCAGGGCGCCCTTATAAAAGCGTCCCAGCGAGCCCATGTAGCCCATCTCGGCAGAGAAGTTCTTTTCCTTGTCGAGATAGACCTGTTGATACAGATCCGGGCCGCACAGCAGCACACCTTTGAAGCCCGCCAGACCAAACTTGGAAACCGGTCCAAACTGCGTGTACTGCTTGTCGATGGTGCCGTACAGGTCTTTTACCAGCGAAATGGTGTGGCCGATAATCGGCAAGCCAAATGAGCCTGGAATGTGGTTGAGCTTGTGATTGTCTTTAGCCTGCTTGTAGCTGGCGACTGCTTCAGTCATGGGTCCCTTCCTCCTGCGGTCGTTGCCGAGGTTAATCGGTTTATTTTGAACAGATGATATGTAATAGTTTTATACATATCAAGCGTTCGATATGAAAAATATCCCGATCCGGGTATACTGTCACAATCGACTAAAAAACAACCTGAAAATAAGTGGGGTACGCTGCGTGCGGAAAGTAGATCACGACAGCCGTCGCGAAGAGGTAGCCTCGGTAGCGTCCAGATTGATAGCCGACCGGGGTTTGGAAGCACTTACTACCAGAGCGCTAGCCAAAGAGCTGGGCTGCTCGATTGGCGTCTTGTCACACTACTTCAACAGCAAGGAAGAGATCGTGATGGCCGCCTTTCAGTGGGCTGACCAGCGCATTGATCAACGCATGCAGGACGCCATTGCCGATCTGGAAGAGATCTCGCTGGACTACTTTATCCCCATGATCACCTCAGGCCTGCCCCTCGACGAAGAGTCAGACCGGGAGTGGCGGGTGCGCTTCAACCTCTACCATTACTGCCTGACTCGCAGCGGCGAAGGCCTGCAGAGCCAGATCGAGAAAATCGGTCAGTTTCGCGTTCTGATGGGCGAATTCATCCGCACCCTGCAGAAGAAGGGCGAAGTCCGCCGCGACCTGGACCCGGAACTGATTACCAAGATGGCCTTCGATATGGTGATGGGCGCCGCCCAGAACCTGTTGATGGTGCCCATGGCCAAGCGCCGCGAACACGCCGCTTACCTGTTCGATATTGTCGAGAAACTGCGCCCGGTCAAAGCCCAGGTGGTGGAGCTGGCCGAAGCCTGAACCCGCTCACGGCAGGCCCGCCTCGGCGGGCGCGGCCGTCAGAAAGGCCCAGATCAGATCGGCCGCGTCGATATCGCGAATATCCCCACCCAGTAAACCAAAACGAGCGTTGACACTGGGCACCACATGCCCGCCGCCCTGCATGGTAAACAAACCCACCCGGACCGCCTTGCCATACCAGAGCTGGGCATCGATATAGCCGTCATCGTCCTGCTCGGTATCCGCCAGTTCAAAATACTGCGGCCCTTTGTCGTAGCCTGCCAGCCCCGCAAAATACTCCGCCGTCTCTGCCGCCGACAGAACCTCACCCCGGCTCTCATCCCACAGCAGCTTCACCAGCCCCCCGTCATAGGGGTTTACCGGATCAGCACTGCCTTCGATCAACGCAATATTCACCGCCTCGCCGCGCTTGTCGCAATCGAGATTGGCGTCCACCGGCAAATTGGCGGCAATCGGCGCGTAGCCTGCCATCAACTCCGGCGCCTCCAGTGCCAATCGCAGGGTCATATGGCCACCATTGGAAAGCCCGGTCGCATAGACTCTGTCGGCGTCGATACCGTGACTGGCTTTCAGCTCTTCAATCATGCGCCGGACAAATCCCACATCGTCGATATTGCGCACATTGGCCTGATAACTGGCCGAGGCCCGGCAGTCATTCCAGTGGCGCTCTATACCGTCGGGATAGACCACCACCAGCCCCTGCTCGTCCGCCAGCCGGTCGAATTGCCGCGCCGTCAGCTCACGCATGGACGCGCCGGTCGACACCGAACCGTGAAACACAAACAAGGCTGCCGGCGCCTCCGGCAGTTGCGCAGGTGTATATACGCGGTACTGGCGTTGCAGGTCGTTATGGGTCGTTGTCAGAACTGTCAGCTCGCCACTGAGTTGCGGCAACTGAATAACAGAAGGGAGAAGGAAAGAGCGCGCTGCCAGCAGAACCCCTGCCAGCAGCGCAACACCCAACACAAACCAATAGCGCTTTTTCATAACCCGCCTCTTATTGTTTTAGCTATGCGGGCATTGTAAGGGCTTATCAGCGTGACTTGGCAATTACCTCATCGGCGAACCACTTCATCATGCCGATTTTTTCTTCTACGGTTTTGTCGTCCGGCTCCGCCTCGTAGACGTTGCGGAAGGCAACCAGTACTTCATCAATGCCGATTTCTTTCAGGCGTTTGATACCGTCGGGGCTGTAGGCGTCCTGGGTCATGGCCTGAAATTCGAAAGGCAGATGGTCGCGACCGTATTCCTTACGGAACTCGTTGATCTGATCCACCATGACCTTGATTGATTCGGCATCACCACCGGCGGCGATCCAGCCGTCGCCCAGACGAGCTGCGCGGCGCAGGGCCGGCTTGGAGTGGCCACCCACCAGAATCTTGGGACGCTCGCTGGGCACCGGGCACAGCTTGATTGCCGGCATGGTAAAAATCTCACCCTCATAACCGAAATACTCGCCGCTCATCAGGCCGTTAACAATCTCGATAATTTCATCCAGACGCTTGCCGCGCTTTTCCCAGGGCGTGTTGGTGACATCAAAATCTTCACCCCAGGGGCTGATACCGGCGCCGTACATAAAGCGGTTGCCACTGAGCACCGCCAGACTGGACATCATCTTCGCCAGCAGAGCCGGTTCGTGAACGGCTGTTTTGTGTACCGAGGTAGAAAAACGGATCTTGGTTGTCACCGCCGCCAGGTGTGACATCAGCAGGAAGGGCTCGATAAACGGAACACCATCCAGAAACTCGCGGCTGCCATCGGCGTTGTAGGGGTATTTGGAACTGGCTTCTTTCGGGTAGCAGATGCTGTCCGGGAAGGTCACGGTGTCAAATCCGATTTCTTCCGCTGCCTTGGTCAGCGGCACGTACTGTTCTGGCGGGCACATGCTGTGGTGGTAAGCAAATTTCATGGAACGCTCCTGTCAATTTCAAGCAAGCAATCATTCTAATAGTGAGGCGCAGATCGCTACCGCCCCGTGTTTACGAAACCCAGCCCATAATTGGATATCGGTTCTTATAGTCTGCAACAGATCATACTACGTATGTGGGCGCTGACCGCCTCACCCGTATGAAGGGCAGAGCCTGACAACGGTGCAACTTGAGCTCGGCCAATGCCAGTGATACTAATACAATCACCTTAAATCGGACAGGCGCGGCCCGGAGCACTGGTTCAGACTGCTGGACCACTCTTGGCTTTCCTGCCCATGCGACAGGGCTACCGACGGCGACCCACAATTCAGGCAGAAACACCTTTGACCACAAGTTCCCCCGACAATCGCAGCTTACGCACCCAACAGGCCATCGTGCGCGCGGCCGAAACCCTGTTCGCCCGTCACGGCGTTGAGGGCGTATCACTCAACACCATCACCCGCGCCGCACGCCAGAGCAACCGCAATGCCATTCAATACCACTTTGGCGGCAAGAACGGCCTGTTGCAGGCGATCTTCGACAAGCACTCGACCGGCGTCGCCGAGCGCCGCGCCGCCATCATCGACGAACTCGCCGCGCGCGACGAGCCGACCGAGATCATCGTTGCCACCGCCATGGTGCAACCCCTGATCGAAAAACTGGACGATCCGGATGGGGGTGAGGCCTATATCCACATCAGCGCCGAGTTAATCACCGCCAACACGCTGGGCTACCAGACACCGGAGAAACACCACCTGCAACTGGTGCGCGAAAGCAAAATCGCCGAATTTACCGCCAAACAGCTGGGCCATCTGCCCCAACCGGTGGTTGAACAGCGCATCCTGCACATGAACCTGCTCGCCTATCACGGCGTGTCTGATCACGCCCGCGTGCGCCACACAGAAGCCTATCAGGCCCTGTCGACAGACACCGAGTTTATGACCAGCAATCTTATCGACAGCATTGTCGCGGTCCTGTCGCTGGCGCCCTCGCAACGCACCCGCAAGCTCCTCGCGCCGTTACGTTAAGCGGTATACTGCCGACATGCGATTTACATTCCTGGGCACTTCCGCCGGCGTACCCACCCGGCAACGCAATGTCAGCGGCTTCGCGCTCTCCATCGACGATCAGCGAGACTGGTATCTGGTGGACTGCGGCGAGGGCACCCAGCACCGTTTGTTACAGAGCCGGCACAGCCTGGCGCGCCTAAGGGCTATATTCATCAGCCATGTGCACGGCGATCACTGCTACGGCCTGCCCGGTATTATTGCCAGCGCCAACATGAGCGGGCGCACCCAGCCCCTGACCATCTGCGCCCCCGACGGCATCCAGCAATTTGTCGAAGCGGTACGCCTGCACACCGACCTGCACACCCTGCGCTACCCCCTGCACTTCGTCCGTTCAGATCAACACTCAGCGGTTTACGAGGATGAACATCTTCGGGTCAGTGCCCACGCCCTGTCACACCGGGTACCGAGCTTTGCCTATCGGTTTGAAGAAAAACCGCCGCACACACTGAATCAGGAAACACTGAACGCACTGCAAGTGCCGCGCGGCCCTCTGTGGGGCGAGCTGCAACACGGCCATAGCGTAACGCTCGATGACGGGCGCAGCATCAACCCGGAACAGGTTTGCGAACCCAGCTGGAAAGCGCGCACCATTATGGTGGGCGGCGACAATGATCAACCTGATCTGCTGCTATCAGCCCTGAAAAACACTGACCTTCTGGTACATGAGGCCACCTTCACCGAGGATATTCTGGCGCAGGTCGGCCCCCAGTACATGCACAGCACAGCGGCCATGCTGGCCAAAACCGCCGCCAGCGCCGCGCTGCCCCATCTGGCGCTGACTCACTTCAGCCAGCGCTACCGCGAGATGCCGGCCCCCGGCAAGCGCCACGTCGATGAGTTGCGCGCGGAAGCAGCGCAGCATTACAGCGGCAATATCGTATTGGCAAAGGATCTGGATAGTTATCAGCTGACCCACGACGGCGCGCTGGAAAAGCTCGACGAAAAACCACGCTGAGTTAGAGAATCTGCAAAAATAACGAAAGGGAAATACCGCAGCAAAGTGCGCAAAAAGACGTGCCGAAAAATGCGAGCAGAAAACCATTATGTTCGCATTCATTCTCGCTGTGAAGCGCTTTATTCACATCTTCCGAAAAAACATCAAAATCGGAATTTACCTATCCCACGTACACACAAACTATGCTAGAACAAAGTAAGGATGCGGAAAACTGCGACGTTTTCATGAAACCCTGAAGGGTTTCGTCGCTCTAAGCTTTCAAGAGCCACAACAGTCAGAACGCCGCCGCTCCGTGTTCGCTCTCACACCGGCGTTGGCATGGAGGTTCTCATGGCTAGCAGTAATGGGCACGATGCATTTGTTCAGTCCCTGCAATCTTTTACCCATCAACACCGCACACGGCAGTGGGAGGGTACCTTTGCGGAATATCTTGAACAAATCGTCCAACCGAACCCGGCACTGGCAACTCGCAACAGCCACCAGTACACCTGGGATATGCTCCGCTGGATGCAGGCACGCGAAGACGCCCGTCATGAAAGTACTGACGACCAATCGTTGAAACTTTTTTCCCACGAACTCTACGGCATTGACCCGGCACTGCGTCGCATTGTCGACTACTTCAAGGCGGCCGCCGCCGGCTCCGAAGTCGGGCGCCGTCTGCTGCTGTTACTGGGCCCGCCTTCAGGCGGTAAATCCAGCCTGGTGATTCTGATGAAGCGCGGTATGGAAGAGTACAGCCATACCGATGACGGCGCGCTCTACGGCCTCAAGGGTTCACCCCTGCACGAAAACCCGCTGTCGCTGGTACCGCATACCTTGCGCGCCGAATTTCGCGAAACTTACGGCGTCGATATCCAGGGCGAGCTGTCACCCTACTGTCAGGCCATTCTGGAAAAAGAATACGAAGGCGACTTCATGCAGTACCCGGTGGAGCGCATCTTCCTGTCCGAAGCCAAACGCGTCGGCGTCGGTACCTACGCCCCGCACGACCCGACCACCGCTGACATTGCAGACCTGATCGGCTCGGTGGATCTGGCCAAGGTGTCAGAATTTGGTGACGAGGGCGATCCGCAGGCCTGGTCCTGGTCAGGCGCGGTGTATTCCGCCAGCCGCGGCCTGCTGGAAATGATCGAGATTCTCAAGGTTAAACGCGAGTTCCTGTATCTGCTGCTTACGCTCACTCAGGAAAAGAACGTAAAAGTCTCGCGCTTTCCGCTGATTCACGTGGACGAAACCATCGTTGCCCACACCAACCTGGCGGAATTTAAAAAATTCCTGCAGGAAAAAGAAAACGAGGCCCTGCTCGACCGGATGGTGATTGTGCAGGTGCCCTACACCATGAACTACCGCGACGAGGCGAAAATCTATCGCAAGCTGATTGCCCAGGCGCCAACCTTCCGCGATGTTCACCTCGATCCGCACGCCCTGCGGTTAGCTGCTTTGTTCGCCGTACTCTCGCGGCTGAAACCCTCCGAGCGTGACGATCTGGATCTGTCGAAAAAAGTGAAGCTGTACGCCGGTGAAGACGTGCAGGGATTCTCTCGCAATGAAGTGGACAAGATTCGCAACGAATACCCCGACGAAGGCCTGGCCGGTGTGTCGCCGCGCTTTGTCGTCAACGCGCTGTCCAATGCCATCTCGCGCTCTGAGGCAAAAAGCCTCACCAGCATGGAAGTGCTGGTTACCCTGAAAGAGTCGATTGAGAACGACGCGCGCATGGACGCCAAACAAAAACGCGAGTGGGTGGATTTTCTGGTCACCGCCCGCAAGGACTTCTACAACCACTGGGTGAAAGAAGACGTTCACAAAGCGCTGTTTGTGTCCTTTGAAGAAGAGAGCGAAAACCTGCTGGAGAAATATCTGGACGAAGTGGAAGCCGCCCTCGACAAGCGCGAAGTGAAAGACCCGATCACCAACGAAACCCGCGACCCGGACGAACGTTTTCTGCGCGCGGTGGAAGAAAAGATCAACGTGTCCGATGCGGGCAAACAGACCTTCCGTCAGGAAGTGGTGCGCAAGGCCATGGTGGCCTACAAAAACGGCGAGAAGTTTACCCTCGACTCCCATGCCCGCCTGAAAGAGGCCATGGAGAAATACCTGTTCGAGGAACGCCGCGATGTGCTGCGACTGGTCAGCTCCATTTCGCGACCGGACGACGAAACCCAGGACAAGATTGCCGCGGTGGAAGAACGCCTGATTCAGGATTATGGCTACGACAAGCACAGCGCCCGTGAAGCATTGAATTATGTAACAACCCTGCTCTCGCAAGAATAGCGAGAGCAGCGTGCGGCCCGCCGGCCGCACCGTAAAAGCCCGCAGTCCGGGCTGGGAGGAGGCATGTTTCTGCAGGATGGTGGTCAGGGAAACAGCCACAGACACTGGTACGATTTGTTTTCGCGGGGCACCCGCGACTGGCTTCGCCACAATGAGAAAGTGCGCGACGCCGTGCGCGAACATCTGCCCGAGATGATCGCGAAATCCGACGTACTGTCGCGACCGGAAAACCGCACCGTGCAGGTGCCGGTCAAATTTCTGGAGCACTACCGTTTTACCCTGCGCAACAGCGACGAGCAAAGCGGCGCCGGTCAGGGCAAGGCCAAAGAAGGCGACACCCTGCGCGAGGCGCAGCCCGGCCAGCCCGGCGGCAATGACTCTGGCGGTGGCGACGGCGAGGGCCAGTTCGAATTTGTACTCGAATTCAAAACCGATGAAATCCTGGACTGGCTCTGGGAAGAACTGAAACTGCCCAACCTGCAACCCAAGGAAGGCAGTAACGTCGATGTCGACGAATACGTGCGCGAAGGCTGGGACAAACGCGGCGCCCGTTCGCGGCTCGATCGCCGCCGCACTATGAAAGAAGCCATCAAACGGCGCACCGCCTTGCCCGATACGCCGGTGCCGATCAGCAACGACGATCTGCGCTTCCGGCAACTGGCGCGCAAACGCCAGCCCACCACCAATGCCGTGGTTATTTTCCTGCTGGATGTGTCATCGAGCATGGACGAGCATTGCCGCAAACTCGCCAAGAGCTTTTTCTTCTGGGCGCTGCAGGGCATTCGTCGTCAGTTCAGCCATATCGACACGGTGTTTATCGCCCACAGCGTTGAGGCCTTTGAGTTCGAAGAGGAAGAATTCTTTCAGGTGAGCGGCCAGGGCGGCACCAAATCGTCAACCGCACTGGAGCTGGCAGAAAGCATTCTGCAGGAGCGCTTCGACAGCAGTCAGTACAACAGCTACCTGTTTTACGCCACCGACGGCGAGAACTTCAGCAACGACCGGGAGCAGTCCGCCGCCAGCCTGGCGCGACTGGCACCGCTTTTAAACTTTGCCGGTTACGCCGAGGTGTCGCACAGCAGCACCCGCAGGCTGAACACCGAAGTCGCGAGGCTATGGCAGCAACTGGCCGCTGACGGCCACCCCTGCGGCAGTTACTCACTGTCTGAGGACAATGATATCTGGCCGGCGATCAAAGCCTTCTTTACCGATCAGGCGCAACAGCAGCAGGTGGATGTATGAAGGTCGGGATGAGTGAAAGCCTGGCGGAAACCATTCCCCGCATGGAAGCCCTCGCCGAAGCGCAGGGCCTGAAGTTTTTCCCGGTGGATTTCGAACTGGTACCGCCCAGCTTTATGATGGAGGTCGCCGTGTACGGCCTGCCGGTGCGCATGCCGCACTGGTCATTCGGGCTGCGCTGGATTTACCAGATGATTCAGCACCGCATGGGCCACTCCAAGATTTTCGAGGTGGTGTTTCCCGGCAACCCCAACCGCGCCTATCTGGTGAACACCAACAGCCTGCATGAAAACACGCTGGTGGTAGCCCACGTCCTCGGCCACGCCGACTTCTCCCGCAACAACATTGCCTTTGCCCGCAGCCAGGATCAGGTGGGCTACCATATTGTCGAACAGGCCGCTTCGCACGCGCACCGCATTGAAGAAGTGATCAAGGAATTCGGCGAACAGCGTGTAGAACAGGTGCTGGACTGCGCCCTCTCGCTGGAGCCCCATATCGACACCCAACAGCCCTTTAACCGCAAAGAATTTCCGCGCAAGAATGTGGTGGAGAACAAACCCGAAGCCGAGGGCTTTCAGGGCCGCTTTGCCAGCCTGCCGGGAGAAGAAGCGCCGCCCACGGAGCCGCGCACCAGCCAAGCCCCCATACCCCCCAAACCGGAAAAAGACCTGCTCTGGTTTATCGCCCAGTACGCCCCGGAGATGGAAGAATGGGAGCGGGATATCTTTCTTGCCGTGCGCAAGGAGGCCTGGTACTTCCAGCCGGTCTTCAACTGCCAGATCATGAACGAGGGCTGGGCCAGCTACTGGCACTCTCGCCTGCTGCGCGAGGCCGACTTTCTGCCCTCATCCATGTATGTAGATTGCATGAAAACCCACTCCGACGTGGTCAGCCCCTACGCCGGCGACCAACAGGTCGCCCTCAAACTGAACCCTTATCATGTGGGCTATGTCATGTGGGAAAAGATCATAAAAGAGCAAGGCGTCGAAGCCGCACGCCGCATCATGGAACAGGAAGACGACTTCGGCTTTATCCGCAATCACCTGAGCCAGGAACTGGCCGATGATATGAATCTGTTTTCCTTTAACGCCAAACGCAATGGCGAAATCAAAGTCAGCGAAAACAGCCTCGACGATCTGCACGAAAATATCCTCGCTCCCAAATTCAACTTCGGCGCACCACGTGTTGTCGTCGACGAACTGCAAAAAGACGGGTCACTGCTGCTGCGCCATGAAAGCGGCATTGACGGGCGCGGTTTGGAAATCGAACGGGCACGCAAGGTGCTGCACTACATCGCACTGGTATGGAAGCGGCCGGTCAAACTGCTGACGCTGGACGCGCAGGATCAGGAAGTATGGATTTCGTCGGAAACGGAAGCTGCTTAGCCGCTCCCCCGTGAGCTGGATGCACCCCCCTCGCCAAGAACAGATTACTTTACGAAATTTTGAGAGCCGGAAAGTAGAGGCCGCATATAGTGGCCGCCAGCTTATTCTGTGCTATAAAACCCAATTATAAGAAAACTCAATTGGTTTCAAAGGCTTGAACAGAGCAATGGACACCACTCTAAGATATTACAATGGCCGCCAGCTATTAATTATTATGAGGCCGCAGACTTCATTAGCAGGCCGTTAACTGCTCGAGGAGATTATGTCAGGCATAGGGCACATCGGAGAGTTGCAGGCAATATCAGAGTTTGAGTCGGTCGGATATGCTATTTACTTGCCAATGAAAGATAAAGGCATTGATTTCATCGCGGTAAAGAATAATCGATCTACCCAGATTCAAGTAAAAACGTCTAAATTTCAAAAAGAAAGCTATTTCTGGTTTGATCTGCACAAGTCGAAAATGATCTACCACGAAAATACGTACTATGTTTTTGTGCTCTACGTTCTTCCTCGAAGAAAGATGATGGGAAAGGCAAAAAATTATCTAGTAATACCCTCTCTTGATCTGCAGTCAATGATCGAATCCGGCAGCATTGTGTCCAAACAGGGAAATGAGAATATCCTCAATATATTTATTTACCCCGATGAATCTGAAAAAACATGGAAATACAAAAACAAGGGCCAGGAAGTTAACCTTACAAAATATTGGAATAGCTTCGGGTGTATGCATGGCAGTTAACAAGGCCAAGCACTGCTACGTATTTTTCGTTTCGCCCGTGGTTCTACAACAAATATACGCTTTTTGGCGGCGTTAGATTTTTAAAGGGGCTCATATATGAAGGGTAAAATTAGCCTTAAGGACTTCATACATGAGGTTAAAGAAGACCTTCGAGAGGCAATTAACGACGAAGATCCCTTTTTCTATCTCGATGGTGTAAGCCTTGAGGTAAGCTTTGGTTTAGATGTTGAAGCTAAGGCTGGCGCAAAGTTTGTTGTCTTTGATATCGGGACAAAGGCCAAAGCCCAACAAACTCACAAGATTACGATTGACCTTTCCCCATTTATTAAAGTCGATGACGGCCCAAGAGGTGGGGGCGGGAAAAGAGTGCGATATAGCACTCAAGCAGCTCTAGATAGGATTATGGCCAAGATCGAAGGAAAGTCGGATGCTAGCCGACCTACAATGAGATCTCCTACCAAGAAAGCGCCTACAAAAAAGAGAAAAGCAAAAAAAGCATCGGTAAAGAAACGTGCAGGCAGTAAAAAAACACCCACGAAGGGGAAAATATAACAATGCCAGCCAGAGGGAAGTCAAACCCGCGGCCTCCCTCTGGGTTTGCCTGCCCTGCTGGCGGCGTTATACGAAATCGAGATTATCAAGGCTTTCGAATAGGGAATAGAAATGTCAAAAAAGATAACTGCAAAAGATCCAAAGCCAACGGCAGAAAGGATTGAACAGCTGGCCAATAGAGTTTTGGTAGGAGATATTATTCTTCCAGAGTTTCAGCGGCCATTTGTCTGGAAGAGAAAGCAAATATTGGAGCTATTGGATTCAATATATAGAAACTACCCCATCGGCAGCGCTCTTTTATGGGAATCTAGGCAGGAACTTGCAAGTAAGCGGTCAATCGCCGATCTAGAGGTTGGTGAGCGAAGTCAGAATTACCCAGTTAATTATTTGCTTGATGGACAGCAAAGGTTATCAACTATCTGCGGGTGCTTGCATTGGGAACCAGGTGACCCGAAAAGCATCTGGAATGTCATTTTCGATTTGCGAAACGAAAAATTCAGCCATATCGATCACATTGATGAACTTCCTGCCCACCAAATACCTATACGCCGCCTATCCGATCCTGCTGAATATTTTCGAAAAATATCAGTTATTGATGATTCAGACCTAAGAAGCGTTGCAGATTTATTATTTAATAGGTTTAAAGATTACCAGCTACCTCTAGTCACTCTAGGTGATATGTCTATTAATGACGTTGCTCCGGTTTTTGAGAGGATTAACTCTACCGGTACTAGGCTTACCATTTATGATTTGATGCGAGCTGCAACGTGGAGCCCAGAGTTTGACCTAGGGAAAACCATCGAGTCCATTAAAACCTCCCTTGAGGAAAAAAAGTTTCACTCTTTCGAAAATAAAACTTTCTTACGGTGTCTGGGTGCTGCCAGTGGAAGTGACTTTTCCTCCGGGAGTATTGATTCTTTAAGGCATTTAGAACCTGACACGCTTCATACCTGTGCAGAGCAGATAAAAAGCGCCGCACAATTGGCCGTAGATTTTTTGAGCACAGAAGTAGGGGCTCCTCGCGCTGAGGCTTTACCCTATGCTAATCAGTTTGCAGTCTTAATCGAATTTTTTAGAGCCCTGCCTAATCCAGATGCTAGTCAACGTGCTGAATTGAAAAGGTGGTTTTGGCTGACCACTTTATCTGGTTACTTTAGTGGGTGGGATAGTGGTCAAATGGCTACTGATGCAAAAGCAATCAGGGACTTTGCTGCTGGCTCTTCTACGTCAATTGATGTAACTGCGTCAGTACCTACTGCGTCTTTATGGGCAGCGAAGCCGTTTCGTGCAAATAGTGCGATCTCAAAAATGATTGCTTTAATGTTTACAACGAAGAATCCGCTGGATATCGTCACCGGACAGCGGATAGATATAGACAAGTCTTTAGCTTGGTCAAATGATAAGGAGTTCCACCATTTTTTCCCGCAAGCTTATTTGAGTAAAAATGGTGTTAAAGCATCGAGAAGTAATGTTCCAGGTAATATTATACTTTTAACGTCTAAATCTAATATCGCGATCTCTGCTAGCGCACCCAGTGACTACTTGAATAAGATAATCGAATCTGATGGTAGAGAGGCGCTAGTAGAACGATTGGAAAGCAATTTAGTACCAGAAGCAGCTCTCGATGCCGCACTTAATGATGACTACGATTCATTTTTATCTACTAGAGCAACCTATTTGCATGCAATTGCTGAAAATCTATCAGGTGTGAATTCGAAAGGTCTAATAGAGGTATCTCCAGAAGAAATAGATGATTCAGATGTGGACCCGACTGAGTAAGAGCGAATGGGGACGGAGCGATTAAATATCAACCAAAAGCGATGCTGCGACCCTAAAAGGGGACGGAGGGATTAAAAATCCACCAAGAGCTATGCTGCACAAAATTTATTCCCTCCGTCCCCTTTTGTGCGCCCCCTTTTGTGCCACCTCGACTAAAGAGCCACACCGAACGAACCAAATAGAGAATAAATGGTTTCAATGTTGCCTTATAACACCCAGTTTACCTTATCTAGAGATTACCTCGCCGAGTGTTTTGATCAGTCTTTACCCTATGGGAAGAACGCCAAACCAAATTATCTATTCCCGGCCTTATTGTTAGCGGCTGGCGTGGGTTTACTCGGCCATACCGAGCAACCCAAGTATCTTGGTGTCATGTTGATTGGCCTGGCTTTACTGGAGCTGCTCCATACTCGATTTCGACGCGCCTGGTGGCTGGCAAGGCAGGCCTGGGGAAGAAGCTTTAACACTCAAGTTAAATTGACCATTGACGAACGCGGCATCCAAACTCAGAACCCCTACACTCAAACAAGCTTATTGTGGGCAGATATCGAGCGAGTGATTGAAACCGACCTGGGACTTATTTTGGTTGCCAAGCAGGGGCAGCAACAGTACCTTTCTAAATCGTTGTTTTCTGGTGAAATGATAAGCGAGATGGTAGCCCGCAGTCGGGATTAGAGATCAATGGGGTCAGTGTGCTTGATCGGCACATCATCGGTCAGCGATCTATGACTCTGACCCCATTGATCCCAAAACCCCTTAATCAAAAGAAGGCAACAATTCATGACGCCCACTGAGCTTATTGTACCGACATATACACAACTTCTGACCTCCCTTTCCGGTTGGCTTAAGAAGGCGGAGAAGCAATCGCCGAACGCCGACACGTTGCTGAGCGCTCGACTGGCTGAGGATATGTACCCGCTGGCAACGCAAATACGCTTTTCCTGTGTGCAAGCCTATGAAGCGGTCTACCGATTGAAGGGAGAGAATTTCCCCGAGTCTATAAATCAGCTCCTCGACGAGGGTCGGAACGCTAACGATGAACCCGGTTCACTGGCGGACGCGCAGACTCGCATTGAAGAAACACTGTCGCTACTCAACGCCCTGTCGCCTAACGAGCTAGATGCCCATAGCGGGAAACCACTGACCCACGCGCTGCCCAATGGCATGATTCTCGATCTTACAACCGAGCAGTATGCCCGAGACTGGACACTCTCCCAGTTTTATTTTCACGTAATGATAGCTTATGCCATATTGCGCAAGGAAAAGATTGAGCTTGGCAAGGCCGACTATATAGCGCATATGCTCCCATTCCTTCGCCCGGAGACGCTACCCGACAATTAACTACCACCTTGGTAGGTTTGATACGAGCAGCCCACAATTGACAGAGTAAAAGGGGCCGGAGGGATTAAAAATCCACCAAAAGCCATGTTGTACGAAATTTATTCCCTCCCCCCCTATTGTGAAGAGACCCTACTCTTGCACCAACTTCGCTTTCTCCTGCATAGCGCACATATCCACCGGTGTAAGGGGCGAGGCTTTCAGGTCGTATAGAAACAGGCCATCGCTATTGCCCTCGGGGCCACCGACCTGGCGAATCGCAAATAGCATGTGCCGGCAATCCGGGCTGATCACGGGGTTGTTGGCGCCAAAGCCGTTGAAGTCGCTGAAGTGGGTCAGCCGGGTAAATGCTCCGCTGCCATCCAGCCGCAGCGCCCAGATATCAATCAGACCTTTGGGCTTCAGACTGAGCGTAAATTCGCGCTCGACCGTCGTATAGCTCCCACCGGGAGATACCCCTTCTACCTCTTCGTACCACCAGCTATTCGAGTAATTTCGGAGCTGGCCGTTTTCAAGATCGACACCCATTACCTCGCCACCGCGATAGGCATAGGCCGTGAAGAGCAGTTCGCTCTCGTCGGGGCCGCGGAAGTCCTGCGGTTCCAGCATCGCAAAGTAGTAAAAGTCACTGCGGTCGACCAGTTTGCGCTCATTGACGATGCGCGGCTGCTCGCCACTGAGTTCGATTTCGCCCAGCCACAGTTCAGATTTGGCGGTCAGCGGGGAAACTTCCGGATAGTCGGTGCGCGTCCAGGCGAAGTGCATACTGTCTCTCGCCACCGCCGGGCCCTCGAAACAAGGCTCGCCAAGTGACACGGCGGGCTTTTCCAGACTGCGGTGCAGATACCAGAAGTCTGTATCCCAGCGCCCTTCTTCAGGATCTTCCGGATCCACCTTGCTCGGGCCGCACAGCAGTAGATCGCCGTTGGCCAGGTAATGCGCGCGGGCAAAGCCGTGATGTTTGAAGTGCGCCGTCAATCGCTGCGATGAGCCGCTCGCCAGATCGTATTCGTAGACATCGCCGACCAGCGCGTCCAAGTATAGAAAGCGGCTGCCATCGCCAGACCAGGCCGGACGCACCCCGACGCCCAGTTCCGTCAGCTCGGTGATATGCGCCGGCAGCGCATCCCGGGGCGACCCCGGCTTTTCTCCGATACCCGCGGGCGAGCACGCGGCAAGGACCAGCAGTGCGGAAATTAACGGTAAAACACCTAAACGCTTTGCAAAGCACTGGCCGGTATTTTTCATGACTGTCTACCTGTAGTTATTGTTGTTATACATCCTGAATCGACCCGCCGCTCCAGGCAAGCTAAAGTGCCGCCTGGCAAATTTTTGTCGCATTTTCGTTCTGCGTGTCATAAAACGTAAGGTGATCACCCCAAAAGGTATCGGCATGTTGCAATTCAAGCCTGGCAAGATCACGCTATCCCATCGGTTGCTAGTCAGTTACTTCACTTTATGTGCGCTGCTCTTGTCGGGGAACACCATGGCGGTTGAAGAGGCCAAGTACACGGTACTTCGAGAGGATGGCAAATTCGAGCTGAGAAAGTACGAGCCTCACATTCTTGCCGAAACCATCGTTGACGAGCAATTTGAGGAGGCCGGAAATGCAGCCTTTCAGCGGCTTTTCAGATATATACGAGGCAACAACAAGCAAGAACAGGAAGTGTCGATGACATCACCTGTTGGGCAAGAACCCGCCGGTCAGAAAATCGCAATGACATCGCCGGTAGGACAGCAGGAGCAGGACGGCAACTGGGTCGTTAGTTTTATGCTCCCTGCGTCATTCACTTTGGAAAACACACCAGCTCCACTTGATCCCCGCATCAGTATTCGTGAGGTTCCCGCAAGGCATGTGGCAGCGGTGCGATATTCAGGCTTCTGGAGCGAGAAGAACTATCGCAAGCACCTCGAACAACTTCAAAATTGGATCGCTACGCAGGGGCTGACGCCTGCCGGAGAGCCACATTGGGCGAGGTACGACCCGCCTTTTATGCCCTGGTTTCTCCGCCGCAATGAAATCCTGATTCCCGTGGTTTCTCCGGTGCCGAGCGACTAGGGCCCTGGCACTACCGTGCTTTATCTATCCTCGCTTGGTGAACTATCCGTCATCTCCGTGTAATCCCAATTGGTAGACACTAGCGGCAATATTGGCAGGGCCGACCAGCTTGATTACGGCCTTTAATCCAAATAAGAAACGTCAATGTGCTCTGGTTGTGGTGATACGGTATGCGGATAAAGCTCGCGGTGGTTTGTATGTCATTAGCTATGGCGTTTTTGCCTCAGCTATCTCTGGGCGATGCGCCGTATGAAAACACCGAAAGCCGATCGCCCTGCCTGAATCACAACCCACTTAAAATGCCGTTATTTGGCGATACGCATATTCATACTCGCTACTCCCTTGACGCCAGCACTCAGGATACCCGCACCACCCCCAAACAGGCCTACGACTTTGCCCAAGGTAAAACGCTGGGAGTGCAGCCTTGGGACGAAGCAGGCAAGCCGCTCCGGAAACTGAAGCTCAATCGGCCGCTGGACTTTGCCGTCGTCACTGACCACGCTGAATTATTTGGCGAAACGGCAATCTGTAATTCCCCCGGCATGGAGGGGTACTCTGCCTGGCAATGCAAGCTGTACCGCAAGTACCCGCGCGCGGCTTTCTTTATGTTTAACTTCAAGGCCGGTTCGCGCTCGGGGCGATTGGGTTTTTGCGGCAAAGATGGCAGCCTGTGCCGGGACGCGGCGAGCGGCCCCTGGCAAGCAATGCAAAATGCGGCTGAGGAGGCCTACGACCGCTCAGAGAACTGCGAGTTTACGTCTTTTGTCGGCTATGAGTGGACGGGGCTCGGGGCCGGCGATATGGCAAATCTTCACCGCAATGTGATTTTCCGTAATGCGTCTGTTCCAGACCAGCCCTTAAGTTTTGTCGATTACCCCTCAGCCGAAGCGCTGTGGTCGGGGCTCGACAAAGAATGCCTTGAGCGGCAAGACGGCTGTGACGCCCTGATCATCCCCCACAATTCCAATCTCAGCGCGGGAAAGATGTTTTCTGTCGCTGATTTGGACGGGAACCTCGTAGAACCGGAGATACTCCGCAAAAGACAGCAGTACGAGCCGATCGTAGAAGTTATGCAGCATAAAGGAAGCTCGGAATGCTTTTTTGACGCGGGACAAACCGAAGACGAGCTGTGCGCCTTTGAGCAGCTGCCGTACAGCAGGTTTGCCGGTAAATTCTTCAGCTTACTGCAGAGACCACCCAAACCAACGGATGGATTTCTAAGAGATGTACTTAACGATGGTCTGGTAGTAGAGCAGGAGGCCGGCATAAACCCCTTTCAATTTGGCTTTATCGCCAGCACGGATACGCATATTGGAGCCGCCGGTGGCGTAGCCGAGGACAACTACCTCGGCCACGGTGGCGCGGGCGCGCCGGCCAGTGAAGCAACCATGCGCGGTCTGCCGGATGACATTGAGTACAACCCAGGTGGTCTTGCGGTGGTGTGGGCAGAAGAGAATTCCAGGGATGCCATATTCTCTGCGATGCGTCGCCGGGAGACTTACGGCACCAGTGGCCCGCGCATGGTGGTGCGCTTTTTTGCGGCGGAAAATCTCGATCAAAACCTCTGCGACTCTGCTAACTACGTTGCCGAGGCCTACGAAAATGGCGTCCCCATGGGCAGTGTAATCCCCCCGCTGAGCGATGATACCGAGCCGGCCTTTCTCGTTTCTGCCGCCATGGACTCCGGCACGCCTGTCAGTCACGGCACACCCTTACAGCAGATTCAGATTATCAAGGGCTGGATCGATCAGGACGGCAACAAGCATCAGAAGGTTCATGTGGTAGCTGGAAGCCCCGACAATGGGGCGAGTGTCGACCTCAAGTCATGCAAGCGCGAGGGGGATGGCTACAAACAGCTGTGCGAGGTCTGGAAAGATCCGGAATTCGACTCCAGCCAGCGGGCCTACTACTACGCACGCGTCGTTGAAAACCCCAGCTGTCGCTGGAGCCAGTATATTTGTGTGGCGAACCGGGTAGATTGCAGCAGCAAGGCCTCTATACCCGCAGGTATGGAAGCCTGCTGTGCTGACACGCATCGCCCGGTGATTCAGGAGCGCGCCTGGACGTCTCCTATCTGGTATTCGCCGGAAGGCGGTAATTGAATATATATAATAATT
Organism: Litorivivens sp.; assembly: GCF_041624475.1. Lineage (GTDB taxonomy): Bacteria > Pseudomonadota > Gammaproteobacteria > Pseudomonadales > Spongiibacteraceae > Litorivivens. The sequence continues at coordinate 534,857 of NZ_JBFJUX010000001.1, read as the reverse complement.
AATGAGCGAATGGCTTACCGGCTGGTCTCTTTCTGGTAGGGTTTGAGCGAATAATGGCTCGTTTCACGATAACCCATAACCAACAACAGGATTCGAGACCAAAAGAATAGCCTGCTCAGGCTTCCCGGCGCTGACCCGAATAGCGCTCTGGCGAAGCACTCGAAAACGGCATTCTACCTCGCCCCAGAATACTGGGGCCGGCGTTTTTTGCAGTGCCAGCGAAATCTCAAGCGCAGGGCTGAAGCAGTCCAGCCTGACGACAAGCCTCTGCTGCAGCGCCCGGAATCAAATACTGCAATTTTTACTATAACAATAAGTTCTATTGGAGTTCCTCATGACAAGAAAGCTAACGCTGGTCATCGCGCTGCTGAACCTGCTACCGCCTGCGGCCCTCGCCCAATCCGGATCAGGCATGCTGGAGGAAGTGGTGGTGACGGCTCGCAAGCGGGCGGAGAACATTCAGGAAACGCCGGTTGCGGTCACGGCGATCACAGGCGCCGATCTGCGCGATCGAGGCATCGTCAATACGGATGAGCTGGCCAAGTCCGTACCCAGCCTGCAGATCAACAACGGTACCACCGCGCAGATTTTTATCCGCGGTATTGGTCAGCGTTCGGGGCTGGCGCGCCAGGATCCTTCGGTGAGTGTTTATCTCGACGGCATTTTTATCCCACGCGCTGATGGGCAATTACTGGATACGGTGGATATCGAGAGCGTTCAAGTATTGCGCGGCCCCCAGGGCACGCTGTTCGGCAAAAACAATACGGGCGGTGCGCTGGTATTTACCCTGGAGAAACCGGGAGAAGAGCGCGGCGGCTATGTGGAAGGCGCACTGGGCAACTACAACGCCCAGCGGATTCGCGCTGGCTACAGTTTTCCGGTGACGGATCGCTTCAGCACCCGGGTAGCATTTAACATCAATCAACGCGACGGCTATCTGGAAGACTTGTCCGGCAATGACAACCAGTCTGTGGATCGCATGTCCGGCATTCTGCAAACCAACTGGCTGATGAGCGACAGCCTGACACTGGATACCTTTGCTTTTTTCGGGAAGATCCGGGAGCGCTACCCTTCGTATAACTGCGATATTGTTAACGAGGAAGCACTGTTTATAGAAGGTCTTTATCTGGCGTGGCCCGGTGACACCAGTATCGAAAACCTGTCCGCTTATCGCGACAACTGTGAGGCCAATAACGCGGACAATTTGCCAGACCTGACGACCAACCAAGGCAGTACCGCACAGTTCAACAAGTACATCAACAACCTGATGATGGGCGCAACACTCAACTGGGAGATAAACGAAACCCACAGCCTGAAGACCATCCTTGGCGTGCGCAATGCCTACAAGCGAGGCCCTCAAACCCAGAGTGACGAAGGTGGCCCGGGAGAATTTCAGGTGGGCTATACACTCGGTGGCGCCGACCAGGACTCCTACACCTTTGAGTTCCAGCTCAATGGCGAGTTGTTTGACGCAGCTATTGAGTACACCGCAGGTTTATTCTGGCAGGACGAATACAAATCCGAACGCTTTATGACTGGCGATGCGCTGGTGGGGCTGGATGCTTCGGTGCTCACATCCATTCTGGCAGGGCAGCAACCTAACAGGCCACCACCGGGCTCGGATGCCAACCGACCGATCCTCGGCGCGATTCTGCCGTTGAACACGGTTCAGGATTTCGATATCGACGGACAAACGGCGGCAATATTTGCCCAGGCCACCTGGCATATTACCGAGAATCTGGAGTTCAGCTTTGGCGGCCGCTACACAGAGGAAGAACGGGATTCTACTCTGACCACCTTTAGTGCCGACAACGCAAAAGTCGCTGCCATGATTCAGATGGCCGACCCGCGCTTTACCCCGGTGGACAATGCAACGCTGCCCATACTGGGCACATTGCCCGGAGGCGGCGACCAGGCGAGAAACTCCCTTGCCATTATGCAGTTCTCCGGTGTTTGGGCGCAGGACCCTGTAGGCATTGCCAACCGGATACTCGGCTCCCGCAACGCTGCCAATGGTTTTATTAATACCCCACTGCTACCGGGCCGGGAAGACGAACGCGAAGAAACTTTTCGCGCGTTCACGCCGATGGCGTCTCTGTCCTGGTTTGTGCCGCCGGAGTTGCTCGGCGATGGCTTCATCAACTCCATGTTGGTTTATGGCACCTGGAGCAATGGTTTTAAATCCGGGTTTCTGGAACCCAGCGGTGTTGACGGGCTGATCGCGGTAAAACCCGAGCTGCTGGAAAATCGTGAGATCGGTTTCAAAATAGATGCCTTGCAACGTTCGCTGCGAATCAACCTCGCCCTGTATTCCATGATTTTTGAGGATATGCAGCTGATTACCGTGGATGTCGATTCGGCCAGCTCGCTGGTCGTGACCACGGATAACGCAGGCGAATCCATGATCGAAGGCGGGGAGCTGGAAATTACCTGGCTACCCTCGCCCAACTGGATGCTGAACTTTAGCTACAGCAACAATAATTACAAGTTTGAAGAGTTTATGGATCAGGATTTGGCGGCACTCGCCATTGAGGGGAGGCAGGTTTCGATAGATCGTTCGGATGAAACGTTTCCGGTCTCTCCGGAGGTTTCTGCGTCCTTCGGCATTCAGTATACGCTGCCGACGACGTGGGGGCTTTTCTCACCAAGACTGGACTTCAGCTATAAGGACGAAGTTTACCTGGGCTTTGACGATGGCAGCTGGGAAGTGCGCGATACCAACCGCGACGCTGTTTACGCGCCCAGCCGTACCCTGGTCGATTTCCGTCTGAATTGGCAGAATAACGAGGGCGACCTGAATGTGGCGGCCTATATCAAAAACCTGACCGATGAACGCTACTTTATCGGTGCCGTAGCCACCGGCGATTCTATAGGGACGTTCACTCAGGCGATTGGTGAACCACGCATGTATGGCATCGAAATCCGCAAACAGCTCAACTAAGTCTGTTTGTTCGAAATGTTCGTGGTGCCCGGCGCTTGATCCCGCCGGGTGAATAGCGCAGCAAGTCGTTGTGCAGTAAGGTGTCCAATACACATCCGGACAACGCTAAAAACATGAAACGTATTGAATCGCTGGAGCAATTGCGCAACCTGCTGGGAGACCCCCACTCTCTGACACAGCAAAAGATTTCACCGGCACTGACGCCAGAGGCTCGCAGCTTTATTGAACAAAGTGCTTTAGTCTTTATGGCGACCGGTGGCGATGAAGATGTCACCGTCTCACCCAAGGGTGACCAGCCCGGCTTTGTGCGCATTGTGGACGACAATACCCTGCTGATTCCGGAGCGCCCCGGCAACAAGCTGCTGCACGGGCTCAGCAATATCCTGCACACGGGGCGTATCGGCTTGCTGTTTGTTATGCCCGGCACCGAAGAAACCCTGCGCGTGAATGGCAGTGCGGCCTTGTATGAAGACAAAGATATTTGCGGCGAGCTGTCTGCAAACGGCAAGCCTGCCTTACTGGTGATAAAGGTCGATGTGAAGGAGTGTTTCTTTCACTGCGCCAAAGCTTTCAAACGCAGCAAGGCCTGGCAACCGGCACACTGGCCGGAGCCGCAGAAAATAAAATTTGGGGAGCAAATTGCCAGAAACGCTGCAAGCGGAAAGCTCAGTCGGGCAGCGGTAGCCAAGGCGATCGATACTGCCGTAAAGGCGGACTACAAGTTCAATTTGTAGCGGGCGCAACAGCACCCGCTTCAGTTAACCGGCTTACTTCGACTGAACCAACGCCCGATTCTGCTCGCCAGCCACAAAAACCACTTCTCCGCCTTTATCAAGCGACTCCAGGCTTTCACTCACCACCTCTGCCGGCGTCATCCACATTTCGGTAGGGGTCTTCGACTTGTCAAAGTCGGAAAATTCATCGCGGGCATGAAAGTCGGTATGAGTAAAACCGGGGCACAAGGCCTGAACGCGAATATTGTCGGGCTCCAGCTCTTGCTGCAGCGACTCTGAGAAACTGTTCAGGAAAAGTTTACTCGCAGCATATACACCGCAGTCCTTCATCGGAAAGAAGGCGCCGAGCGAGGACAGGTTAATAATTGAGCCACCGCCGGCTTCTTTCATAAAGGGGATGACGGCGCGTGTCAGCCGCAGAGTGGCCGAAATGTGCAGATCCACCATTTTCTGCTGCAGGTCAAAGTCGGTATCGACAAAGGAGCCATAGGTACCAAAGCCCGCATTGTTAACCAATATAGTCACCGGCCCCTGCTGGCGGATTTTCTCGACAACCTCGGTCAGCCCCAGCTCGGTAGTGAGGTCTTCGGCAATCACCACCGTTTCAAGGCCTTGCGATTGCAGAGACTCAGCCACTTCGCTGAGCTGCTCAACGCGACGCCCTACCAGAATCATCTTGCGGCAGCGCGGTGCCAGTTGACGGCAAAACTCGGCGCCAAGCCCTGATGACGCCCCGGTGACCAGAGCAATAGCTTTATCTCCCACTGGAAATCTCCCCTTGTAAAGTGATTGCGGCAGTTTACACCCTTCGCCAGATTCTGCACGGCAGCGCCGCTGGCTATGGTAAACTCGCGACAAATAATTACGCGATGAGGCGCCCAATGGCTAAAGCCAAAAAGCAGAGTTTTGAAGAGTCACTCGCCGAACTGGAGGCCATTGTCGAACGCATGGAGTCCGGCGAACTGAGCCTTGAAGCTTCGCTGGAAGCCTTTGAAAACGGCATGAAACTCAGCCGCGAAGCACAATCCGCGCTGAGCGCCGCCGAACTGAAGGTTCAGAAACTCACCGAGCAACAGGGTGAACTGCACCTCGACGACATGGATACCGACGCGTAACGCCAACACATGAGCCGCCCCTTTCCCGACTACCTGCGTGAGTGCCAGCAGCGCATTGACGATGCCCTGCCCCGGCTGATCGGCCAGGCGGCCTCCGAGTATTCCGAGCACGCCGCACCGCATCTGCACAAGCTGTTTGAGTCCATCCATTACAGCACTCTTAACGGTGGCAAACGGGTACGCCCGGTGCTGGTGTATGCCGCGACCCACGCCATCAAGCCCGGTTTCGAAAACGACGAAGCGCTCGATCACGTAGCCGCCGCCGTAGAATGCATTCACGCCTACTCGCTGGTACACGACGACTTGCCCGCCATGGACGACGATGCCCTGCGCCGCGGCAAGCCCACCTGCCATATTGCCTTTGATGAAGCCACCGCCATTCTCGCCGGTGACGGACTGCAGAGTATTGCGGTGGAATTGCTGACTTCAGTGCCTAACTTGGCCGACCAGCGGCGCCTGGCCCTGATTAAAACGCTGGTAGCGGCGGCCGGCCCTCGCGGTATGGTCGGCGGCCAGGCCATTGATCTGGGCGCCGTGAACCAGTCGCCCACGCTGGAAACCCTGGAAGCCATGCATCAGCTCAAAACCGGCGCCCTGCTGCGCGCCGCCGTGCGGCTCGGGGCCCAGTATGCTGGCGCCGACGATGAGCGGCTGCGCAAACTGGACCAGTATGGCCGCGCTATTGGCCTCGCCTTTCAGGTGCAGGACGATATTCTGGATATTGAGGCCAGCACCGAGACCCTCGGCAAAACTCAGGGCTCTGATCTGGCCCGCAACAAGCCCACCTACCCGGCCTTGCTGGGTATGGAGGGCGCCAAGCAGCGCGCCCAGGCCCTTTACGAGGAGGCCATGGCTGCCCTGGAGGGCTTTAACGAGCAGGCCCTGCGGCTGCGCGAGCTGGCTCGCTTTATTGTTCAGCGCGAGCATTGAACGCCCGCCGGGGACACTCAAGATGAACTTTCAGTTACAATAGCGGCCACGCAGCTTTCTACGCGTTCACGACCCGATTCTAGACCGCATAACGGTGCTCATGTTTAAAGAAATTCCCCTACAGCGCCCCAACACGCCCCTGCTGGATCGCATTACTTCGCCTGCCGATCTGCGAGGACAGAGCGAGGAAGTCCTAACCTCGCTGGCACGGGAGCTGCGCGAGTACCTGCTGTATACCGTAGGGCGCACGGGCGGTCATTTTGGTGCCGGGCTGGGCGTTGTCGAGCTGACACTGGCCCTGCACTATGTCTACAACACCCCCAAAGACCGCTTGGTGTGGGATGTGGGCCACCAGTGCTACCCCCACAAGATTATTACCGGCCGCCGCGAGCAGATGCACACTATGCGTATGGCCGATGGCCTGGCAGGCTTTCCCAAGCGGGCCGAAAGTGAGTACGACACCTTTGGCGTGGGCCATTCCAGCACCAGCATCAGCGCCGCGCTGGGGATGGCGCTGGCCGCCCGCCAGAAGGGCGAAGACCGGCGCACGGTTGCGGTGATTGGCGACGGCGCCATGACCGCCGGCATGGCCTTTGAGGCCATAAACCACGCGGCCCACTGCCGGGCCAATATGCTGGTGGTGCTGAACGACAACCAGATGTCCATTTCCAAAAACGAGGGCGGGCTGAACACCTACTTCTCGAAAATCTGGGCGTCCAAGGTTTACAACAACATTCGCGACGGCGGTAAGGAAATTCTCGCCAAGCTGCCCGGCAACCCGAAAGATCTGGTGGCCCGGCTGGAAGAATACATGAAGGGCATGGTGGCCCCGGCCACGCTGTTTGAGGAGCTGGGCTTTAACTATATCGGCCCCATCGACGGCCACGACCTCGATGTGCTGGTGCCCACCATTCGCAATATGCGCGACCTCGATGGCCCGCAGCTGCTGCACATCATTACGCGCAAGGGCAAGGGCTTTGAGCCCGCCGAGAAAGACCCTATCGGCTACCACGCCATTACCAAGATCGAGCCCAAGCCCGCCCAGCCCAAACCGGTGAGCAAGCCCAAGGGCCCGAAATATCAGGCGGTATTTGGTGACTGGCTGTGCGACACCGCCACCATCGACCAGCGCCTGGTGGGCATTACCCCGGCCATGTGCGAAGGCTCGGGCATGGTGGAATTTTCCGAGCGCTTTACCGACCGCTATTACGACGTCGCCATTGCCGAGCAACACGCCCTGACGCTGGCGGCAGGCATGGCCTGTGAAGGCCTCAAGCCGGTAGTCGCTATCTACTCCACGTTTTTACAACGCGGTTACGATCAGCTGATTCACGACATTGCCCTGCAGAATCTCGACGTGACCTTCGGCATTGACCGCGCCGGTCTGGTCGGCGAAGACGGCCCGACCCACGCCGGCGCCTTTGATCTGAGCTTTCTGCGCTGCGTGCCGAACATGCTGATCATGGCGCCGTCGGACGAAAACGAAACCCGCCAACTGCTCTACACCGGCTACTGCCACAATGGCCCGGCGGCCATCCGCTATCCACGCGGCACCGGCCCCGGCGCTTTGATAGAGCGGGAAATGCGCGAACTGCCAATTGGCAAAGGCGTGATGAAGCGCGACGGCCGAAGCGTTGCCATTCTCAACTTCGGCACACTGCTGCCGGCTGCGATGGACGCCGCCGAGCAGCTGGACGCCAGTGTGGCGGATATGCGTTTTGTGAAACCCCTGGATGAAGAATTGATTCTGCAACTGGCTGACAGTCACGATCTGATTGTTACGCTGGAAGAAAACGCCATTGCCGGCGGTGCAGGCAGTGCCGTCAACGAATTCCTGCACAGCGCCTCACGCAGCAACCCGGTGCTGAACCTCGGCCTGCCCGATGAATTTACCGACCACGGGAATCACAGTGCCATGCTGGCTGCCTGCGGGCTGGATGGTGAAGGGGTTTATCGTTCGATCAGCGCGCGCCTGCAGCAAAGCGATCTGGTGGTGGCCGCCAAGCCGTAATACCGGCATTTGGTAAACTCAGGTGAGTGGATTTTATTCACTGATTCCCTGGCCGGCTTTCCCTCACCCCAGCCCTCTCCCAGAGGGAGAGGGGGCGTATAAAGCTGGATGGCAGGTCCCCTCTCCCGCTGGGAGAGCGGTCAGGGTGAGGGAGGTTTGCTGCTAGCCGGCAAAATGACTAGACATAATATTTGGCGCTAGCTCAAAAACTGCAAATAGGCCGGATTATCAGTTTCTTCCTGATACGGATAGTGCAGCTGGTCGAGAAACTCACCCACCTTGCGCCGATCCTTGTCGTCTATCTGCATACCCACCAGCACCCGACCATAGGCCGAACCGTGGTTTCGGTAGTGGAACAGTGAGATATTCCAGTCCTGGGGCAGGTTCTTGAGAAACTTCATCAGCGCACCAGGCCGCTCGGGAAACTCAAAACGATACAGCCGTTCATTGGTTACACTGCCCGGCGCGTGGCCACCCACCATATAACGAATGTGCAGCTTCGCCATCTCGTTATCGGTCATATCCCACACCGGGTAACCGAGGTCTTTCAGCTCGCGCACCAGATCTTCCCGGTCATTATTTTCCGGTGAAATCTGCACCCCCACAAAAATCTGGGCGTCTTTGCTGTCACTGTAGCGATAGTTGAATTCGGTGATATTGCGCTTGCCCAGCGCAGAACAGAAGCGCTTGAAGCTGCCGGGCTTTTCCGGAATCTGAACGCTGAGGATGGCTTCGCGGCGCTCGCCAATTTCGGTGCGCTCGGAAATATAGCGCAAGCGGTCAAAATTGGTGTTGGCACCACTGTCGATGGCCAGCAGGGTCTGCCCCTCGCAGTTGTTCTGCTCGACGTATTTTTTCAGCCCCGCCAGTGCCAGCGCACCGGCCGGTTCGGCAATAGAGCGGGTATCGTCAAAGATGTCCTTGATGGCGGCGCAGATTTCATCGGTGCTGGCAGTGATAACGCCATCGATGGTTTTCTTCAGCACCCGGAAGGTTTCCTTGCCGATCTGGGCCACGGCCACACCGTCGGCAAACAGGCCGACTTCTTTCAGTGTGACCCGACGGTTGGCTTCCAGCGCCGCCTTCAAACAGGCCGCGTCTTCCGGCTCAACGGCGATAACTTTCACATCCGGGCGCACGTATTTGATGTAGGCAGCCACACCCGCCGCCAGACCACCGCCGCCGACCGGCACAAACACCGCATCCAGCGGGCCGGTGTGCTGACGCAGGATTTCCATACCGATGGTGCCCTGCCCGGCAATCACTTCCGGGTCGTCGTAGGGGTGAACGTAAGTCATCCCCTTTTCCGCAGTCAGCTTTTTGGCATAGGCAGAGGCTTCATCGTAGGCGTCACCGTGCAGAATCACCTTGCCGCCGCGTGATTTGACCGCATTCACCTTGATCAGGGGCGTGGTGCGGGGCATGACGATGGTCGCCTTCACACCCATTTTGCTCGCGGCCAAGGCCAGACCCTGCGCGTGATTGCCGGCCGAGGCAGCTACCACACCTCGGGCCAGCTCTTCCTCAGACAGGCTCGCCATCTTGTTGTAGGCGCCTCGCAATTTGAAGGAAAACACCGGCTGCAAATCTTCGCGCTTCAGCAATACCCGGTTGCCGATACGCGCGGACAGCTGCCGGGCCTCGTCAATCGGTGTCTCGATCGCCACGTCGTAGACTTTGGCTTCGAGAATCTTTTTGATGTATTGCTGGGGCACAGTGTTTCCTTACTTGTTAAAGCGCATAACGAAAGGCGCAGTCTACCGTGAACCCTAACAGGCTCGCTACCCGGGGCCTGAGCTTTTATAATGCGCGCTTTACCCGCGCAGGTGCCCCCATGACCCAGGACGAACTCAAGCAAGCGGTAGCCGCCGCTGCCATCGAAGAAGTAAAGCAGGCCATTCTCGACGGCGAAATCATCGGCATTGGCACCGGCTCTACCGCCAACTGTTTTATTGACCAGCTGGCCGCCTTTCGCGATGACATCAAAGGCACCGTCGCCAGCTCCGAAGCCTCCGCCGAGCGCCTGAAAAAACACGGCATTGAAGTCTTCGAGTTGAACTCGGTCGACAGCATTGCGGTTTATGTCGATGGCGCGGACGAATCCAACCACGCCCTGGAACTGATCAAAGGCGGTGGCGCCGCACTCACCCGCGAGAAAATTGTCGCCGCCGTGGCCCAGCGTTTTATCTGCATCGCCGACGAAAGCAAACTGGTAGATCAACTCGGCGCCTTCCCCCTGCCGATTGAAGTGCTGCCGATGGCGCGCAGCCACGTAGGTCGTGAAATTGTGAAGCTGGGCGGCGACCCGGTTTACCGCGAGGGTGTGGTAACCGACAACGGTAATATCATTATTGATGTGTACAACTTCCCGATTGCAACACCGCGCAAAATTGAAGAAGCGATTAACAATATTGTGGGTGTGGTAACCAACGGGATTTTTGCCAAGCGGGCGGCGGATGTGTTGTTACTGGGCAGGCCCAGTGGTGTGGAAACGCTTTATCCAAAGGTTTAAACGCTTCGCTTAGCTCTAGTCATACTCTCAGGGTGGCACACACCTTCCCCCTTGGAGGCGCCGAGAAGCGCAAGTTTGCATCGGGCCAGAGCGAGCACTGTTCGAGTCCCGTAGCGGCGATAGCCGCGAAGGTCGAGTTGCGCAGCGACCGATGCAAACTGAGCATCGCAGGGAACCCGAAGGGCGCCGGAACGGGGGTGTCCTTTTCTTGGTTACTTCTTTTGGACAAGCAAAAGAAGTGACTCGCCCAGCAGGGCGAAACCATTGCTAAACCTTATCGATAAAAATTATTCTGTGCCAGATTGTTTCGCCTATCGGCGAGTTACCTTTGCTAAAGCCCTTCGGGTCGCCGCTACCGGCGCCCAAGTTGTAAACAACTTGTCTTGCTTGTCCAAGAAAGGTAACCCAAAGAAGGACACCCCGTTCCGCAGTCGGTTTCCGCTGCGCTCCAACCGATCCCCTGTGCGCTTCGCAGCCGGCGGCGCGAGCGGCTTACTTTCAAAATTTCAGGGCCCTATCAGCCTCAGACACCCGCTCGCTTGTTTCCGCCGTATGCTGCAGTGCTCGGCTGCTCCAAGGGGGAGATTACGGCACCCTGTAGTTAGTCCCGGCTAAATCGAAGAAACTACAACCACCGTTTCTTCCGAAACAACAACACCTCCCACACCACCACCGTCACACAAATCGCACACACTGCCCAAAACGCCCAACCGCTATCCGCACCCGGCATCCCACCGACATTGATCCCCAGCAGACCGGTAAAGAAGCCCAGTGGCAGAAAGATGGCTGCCACAATCGACAATACATACATGCGCCGGTTGGCTTCTTCTGACATCTGGTTAACCAGCTCTTCCTGCGCCACCCCGGCGCGCTCGCGCACGCTGTCGAGTATTTCAACGTAAAGCATCAGCCGGTCAGCCAATTCGCGCATGCGAAGTTTTTGCAGGTCATCGAACCAGCCGGGCGCTTCAAGCTGGATACGGCTCAGCGCTTCTCGCTGGGGAGCGATATAACGTCTGAGCGCAATCAGCTCCCGCCGCATGGCCGACAGTTCTGTGCGCATGGCCTGGCGGCTTTCAGTGAGCACCGCCTCTTCCAATTCGGCGACATCATCTTCCAGTTCTTCAATAGCATCGTGCATCCGCGCGGTCAGTCGGGCGGCCAGCACAGTGATAAATTCAGCAGCCGTGCGGGGTCCGTTACCACTGCGAATCTGGCCGACGATATCGTCCATCGACAGGAGCCGCCGGCGGCGAGAGGACACGATGCGCTGACCATCGCTCCACAGGCGGATGGAGACCATGTCTTCGGGGTCGGCGCCGGGGTTCAGGTTCACGCCGCGCAATGACATCAACAGCGATTTACCCGTAACCGAGGCACGCGGCCGGGTGTCTTCGGCCAGCAGTGCCGAGACGGTAACCGGATCGAGTCCGCTTTCTTCGCTGATCCAGCGCTGCACATCGGGTTTACTGTAGTCGAAGTGCAGCCACATCAGGCCCTGCTCCGGCTGCCAGCTGGCAATCTCGTCAGCCTGCAATTCTTTTGCACCGCCCTCGCCGTCGAACAGAAAGGCGTAGATCAATCCATCAAGCATCAACGTTCTCCTTGTGCCGCGTCAGCTCACTGAACTGTAGGTATCGGAGAGTATAGAAAGCCCCGGACAGTGACTGAAGCAATGATTCACTCTGGCAGGGTACAATGAGTCATACTTTTTCACAGCTTTTTGTCTGACACGCTGGCCCAAGGGCCGAGCCTGCCTACAATGCGCGTTCTCTTGCAAGTGAGGTGAGTCATGAAGATCGGTATCTGCATTCCCTATATGAAGCGCGGCATTGACCGCAAAACCCTGCTGGACTGGTGTCGCGCCATCGACGATGGCCCCTTTGACAGCCTTTCCTGTGGCGAGCGCATTACCGGTTATACCTATGAAATGCGCAACTTTCTGGCCGCAGCCGCTGCGGTTACCGAACGGGTTCGCATCGTGCCCTCGCTCTATGTTCTGCCCATGCACAACGCGGTCTGGGCGGCCAAGGAGCTTGCAACCCTGGATGTGATTTCCGACGGCCGCGTCACCGTTACCGTTGGTGTCGGCGGACGCGAGGACGATTACAAGGCTGTCGGTGCCTCTTTTAAAAACCGCTTTCAGCGTATGGATGACCAGATTGCCGAGATGAAGCGCATCTGGTCGGGCGAGCCGCCCTTTGAAGGCGCGGACATCGTCGGCCCCGAACCGGTGCAAGCGGGTGGCCCGCCGATCCTGGCCGGCTCGATGGGACCGAAGAGCATCAAACGAGTCTCCAAGTGGGCGGACGGCCTCTACGGCTTTGCAATGGACGGCAACGCCGATCTGATCAAGCACTTCTTCGACTCGGCCACCGATGCCTGGGCCGAATCCGGTCGCAGCACAAAGCCTTATTTGATGGGCGGCTTCTGGTATTCTCTGGCCGACGGTGCCGATCAGGCGCTGCAGAACTATGTCTTCGACTACCTGAAAATCTTCGGGGAAGACGAGGCTCGCTCGGTCGCCAAGACTATGAAAATGCACACTCCCGAAGCAATTGTCGAAGGCATCAAGGCCATCGAGGCATTGGGAGCCGAAGAAATCCAGCTGGTGCCCGCCACAGCCGACATCAAGGAAGTGGAGCGCCTGGCCAAACTGCTGTCCTAAACCACCATGCCCGAGTTACCCGAAGTCGAAACCGTGCGCCGGGGGATTGAAGCCCCCCTGCGCAACCAGCAGATCAGCCGCATGATCATTCGCGATCCGCGTCTGCGCTGGCCGGTGGATGATGCCCTGCCCGCGCAGATAGCCTCCGCCACGGTAAGCGGTGTGAGTCGCCGCGCGAAATACCTGCTGGTGGAAACCGATCGCGGCAGGCTGATGGTGCATCTGGGCATGTCGGGGCGGCTTTACTTTGTACCGGCGGGAACCCCCGCCGGGGTGCATGACCATATCGACTGGGAGCTGACCAACGGTCAGGCCCTGCGCTACACCGATCCGCGCCGCTTTGGCTCGGTTCACTGGCTGCTGCCCGAGAGCAGCGGCCACGCCCTGCTCGATCATCTGGGCCCCGAGCCCCTGTCTGACGATTTCACGGGCGAGCTGCTGTACCAGCGCTCACGCAAGCGCAGCAGTGCGGTGAAAACCTTCATTATGGACGGGCGCATCGTAGTTGGCGTGGGCAATATCTACGCCAACGAAGCCCTGTTCCGCGCCGGTATTCACCCGAAGCTGGCCGCGGGCAAAGTGTCGCGCCCTCGCTATGAAAAGCTCGCCACCGAAATCAAGCTGGTGCTGAGCGAAGCCATCGCCCAGGGTGGCACCACCCTGAAAGACTTTCTCGGCGGTGACGGCAAACCCGGCTATTTCAAACAGGAGCTGTCGGTCTACGGCCGCGGCGGCCTGCACTGCCTGCGCTGCGACACCCTGCTCAAGGAAATCCGCCTGGGCCAGCGCGCTACCGTATTCTGCCCCAGCTGCCAGAAGCGCTGATTTTGGCTGGGCGCGCGCCCGTGCTACCATTGCCCGCCTTCGAATAGAGCAGCAGACACGCAAATTATGGCGGGAATTATCTACCCTGGTACCTTCGACCCGATTACCTTGGGCCACGTTGATCTGGTACGCCGTGCCAGCAAACTGTTCGATCGCATCATCATTGCGGTGGCACAGAGCGAGAAGAAAAACCCCCTGTTTTCGCTTGAAGACCGCATTGAACTTTGCCGCAAATGTTTTGCTGACATCCCTGGCATGGAATACGTAAGCTTTACCGGACTGACCATCGATCTGGCCGAAAAGCTCGAGTGCTACACCTTCCTGCGCGGCGTGCGCGCGGTTGCCGACTACGAGTACGAACTGCAGCTCGCTCGCATGAACCGAGCCATGAACCCGCAGGTAGAAACGCTGTTTCTGACGCCTGGCGAAGGCCTGTCTCACGTCTCGTCCTCACTGCTGCGTGAGGTCGCCGCCATGGGCGGCGATGTGTCGCGCTTTGTTCCCCCTCATGTGCTGGACGCCCTGAACGGCAAGTTCGGTTAATTATGGCCCTGCTTATCACCGACGAATGCATCAACTGCGACGTATGCGAACCGGTGTGTCCGAACAATGCCATTTACATGGGCGAGGAAATCTACGAGATTGATCCGGATTTTTGCACTGAGTGCGTCGGCCACTTTGATGAGCCACAGTGCGTGACCGTCTGCCCGGTGGACTGCATCCCCGTCGACCCCAATCACGTGGAAAGCAAAGAAGAACTAAACGCCAAATACATCGCTATTCAGCAGTTGTAGCCCCCTCTTCCAATGGGCCGTTGCCAATGGAGCCGCGCCATGCGAATTCTGCTTATTGCTATCACCTCCCTGCTACTGGCCTGCTCGGCCAAACTCCCCGATAACACAGCAGAACCCAAAACCGATATTGTGCCGGAAGCCGCGTCAGGCTTTTCCGGCGTCACGCAGGCGACGGCCTCCGAGTTTATGGCGGTGACTGCCAACCCCTACGCCACCAATGCCGCCCGCGATATCCTCGCCAAAGGCGGTAGCGCAGTCGATGCGGCTATCGCCGCCCAGCTGGTGCTGGGGCTCGTGGAGCCTCAATCCTCGGGCATTGGCGGCGGCGCCTTTGCCCTGCACTGGGACGCCGAACAGCAGACCTTAAGCGCCTGGGACGGCCGCGAAACCGCGCCTGCCGCCTTGGGCGATGAGCACTTTCTCAAGGACGGCAAGGCGATGTCCTTTTTCGAAGCCGTTATTGGCGGCCATTCGGTCGGCACGCCCGGGGTCATTGCGCTGCTTGAAAGTCTGCACCAGCGCCACGGCAAGCTGCCCTGGAAAACCCTGTTTCAACCGGCCATTGCACTGGCCGACAGCGGCTTTGTGATTTCGCCCCGGCTTCATACCCTGCTGGAAAAAATGCCCAAAGTCGCGGTTAACCCGGCCATTACCGCCTACTTTTTTGAGGCGGACGGCAAAACACCCAAAGCCGCAGGCACCCGCCTGCGCAACCCGGACTATGCCGGCAGCCTGCGTCTGATTGCGCGCCAGGGTAGCGAGGCTTTCTACCGGGGCAAACTCGCCAAAGCCATGGTGGCGGCGGTGCAGAACGATCCCAATCACACGGGACTGCTAAGCGAGCAGGATCTGGCCGATTACCGAGCCATTGAGAGACAGGCGGTGTGCAGCCCCTTTCGTCAGTATAGGATCTGCGGCATGCCGCCGCCCTCTTCAGGCGGCACCACTGTGGGTGCGATTCTCGGCACCCTGCAGCATGTCACCAGCAGATCTGACAGCCAGGCCCAGCAATGGCACCACTTTGCCGAGGCCTCCCGGCTGGCTTTTGCCGATCGCAATCACTATATCGCCGATCCGGATTTTGTTGCCGTGCCCACGCAAGGTCTGGTTGAGGCCGCTTACCTGAAACAGCGCAGCAATCTGATTCAGCCGGGTGCGCGCATGCGCGACGCCCCTGTCGGCAAACCGCCGGGCGCTGGCAATACTCGCCTCGTCAGCAGTCACTCGCCAGAGCTGCCATCAACCACCCACCTGTCCATCGTCGATGCCCAAGGCAATATCGTCAGCATGACCAGCAGCATTGAAACCGCCTTTGGCTCGCGGGTCTTTGTCGGTGGCTTTCTGCTCAACAACCAGCTCACCGACTTTTCCTTTGAGCCGGAAAATGCCCGGGGCCTGATTGCCAATCGCCCGCAGGGTGGCAAGCGACCGCGCTCTTCCATGGCGCCAACCATCGTGTTCGAACAGCAGCAGCCGCGACTGGTGATCGGCTCGCCCGGCGGCTCGCGCATTATCAATTATGTGGCCCGCTCGATCTGGGACATTCTGGAAAACCGGCAGCCGGTGGCTGAAGCGGTTGCGGCGCCCCATGTGATCGCCATGGGGCGCGGTATCGAACTGGAGAAGGGGCGGATCAATCCGAGTATTCCCGGCAAGCTTGAAGCACTGGGACACAGTGTCCGATTGCGCGATCAGACCTCGGGCCTGCACGCCATCTGGATTGGCGATAAAGGTCTGGAAGGGGGCGCCGACCCACGGCGGGAAGGGACAATATCGGGGCGTTAAGCCAGCGTAGAGGCGGCGCGCTCGGCCAGCACCCGCTCTACCGTGTCTACAATTACCTGAGTCTGACGATCCACCTCGATATTCACCCGCTCACCCACGTTCAAGTTCGACAGGTTGGTCACGCGCAGGGTTTCCGGGATCAGACAAACCGAAAAAGTCGCCGCGCTTTTATCGATATCCGCGACCGTCAGGCTGCAGCCGTGCAAGCCGATAAAACCTTTTTTAAAGACGTATTTCAGCAGCTCGGGCGGTAAGCGGAAGGTCATAGTGCAGTTGTTCTCCGGCCGGTCCAGCGCCACCAGTTCCGCGGTGCCATCCACATGCCCGGAAATCAGGTGGCCGCCAATTTCCGCGCCCTGGGTAGCCGAGCGCTCGACATTCAGCCAATCGCCTTCTCGCAAGTCTCCCAGGGTGGTCAATGACAGGGTTTCCTGCATGGCGTCGAAATGCACCCGAACGTCGTCGATCACCGTGACGGTCATGCACACCCCATTCAAACCGACGCTGGCACCGATGGTCAGCCCCTCAACCAGCGCGTCATTGAGTTCGACAATGAGCTGACTCAGCCCCGGCTTTTTCTCCAGCCCGACCAGTTGAAAAGCCCCGGCCACAATACCCGTGTACATAACAACTCCAAACCTCAGATCAGCGTGACGGTGGCGGCGATCAGCAACTGGGAAACAAAATACAGGGGCAGGCCCCACAAACGATTGATAAAGCCGGGGGCCACAAAGCGATTGCGCGCTACCGCCAGATCCGACACCGCAAAGGCGACGGCCCCGACAATGATCCAGCCTTCTCCGGTCGCCACGGCCAGACAGACCATGGCCGAGATCACCACAATGTAAGCCACCACCGCCACCTGAAACTGGCGATTCAGGTAGGGCCACAGCCAGCGCAGCACAACCGCAGCCACCAGCGTCATCGCGACCACTGCACCCAATAGCGTCAGCCCATCGAGCGGCAGCTGAAGGAAGGCGATCGCGTAAGCCAGATGGCCCAGCAGAAAGGCCACCATACCGGCCAGGAAAGCCGGCCCCTGGCCGGGCGGTATCAGCAGAACATCGCCTGCCATACACAATACCAGCCCCGCCAGAACCCATTGGCCGTAACCGCTATCGAGGGCCCCACTGGCCAGCCCGGCCCAGATAAAGGCCAGTGCCGCCAGCGGTTTGAACAACCATTCGGCGCGGCGCACGCCCTGGCGCTCAAATACCAGCAGCAGGACAACACTCAGCAGGCAGGTGAGGGCGGGTATTTGAACTGATGCGAGCAACATGGTGCCTCCAGTATTGGGCAGCGGCGCATTATTGTTTACCATGGCTCCCCGCATAACAAGCCAGCCCCGCGGTTTTGGGCCAATCAAAAACATAACAAGGACTTACACATGGGAAATACTCTCGGGAAAATCGGCACCCTTGCCTTCTGGATTGCCGCCGTTGTTAATCTGATCACCCCCTTTGGCAGCGCCGCGCCGTGGATTACCGGTATCGCCATAGCCCTGCTGGTGGCCCACGCCATTGAATGCATCGTGTTTCGCAAACACATTCAGGCCGACCCCAAGGTGCCCGCCGCTCAGGGCTACCTGCTGGTACTGCTGTTTGGTGTACTGCACAGTGGCCAGTGGATGAAGAAATCCTCCGCCTGAGCCCCACGCTGCGATGGAGAACGCCACCGCACACTGGTAGGATTGCGCTTTTGACCAAGTAAGTATTGAGGCCGTCAATGAAGCGAGTCGTATTCAACCAGAAGGGTGGCGTTGGCAAGACCAGCATTACCTGCAACCTGGCTGCGATCAGTGCCTGGAAGGGCTACAAAACCCTGGTGGTCGATCTGGACGTGCAGGGCAACAGCAGCGAATACCTGATAGGCACGCAATTTCGCGAGCTGAAGGACAATGCAGCAGACTTTTTCCGGCAGAAGCTGTCTTTCTTTGGCAAAGGCAAAGAGCCCCGCGACTTCATCTACAATACCGAATTCGAAAACCTGTTTCTGATGCCCTCCAGCCCTGAGTTGGCGAGCATCGAGCGGGATCTGGAATCGCGCCACAAGATCTACAAACTGCGCGACGCACTGGATAATCTCTGCGACGAATACGAGCACATCTACATCGACACACCTCCGGCGCTGAATTTCTACAGCCGTTCGGCGCTGATCGCCTGTGATTCGCTGCTGATTCCCTTTGACTGCGACAGTTTTTCTTCCGGCGCCCTGATGGGCCTGCTGGATACCGTGGCGGAGATCAAGGAAGACCACAACCCCAAACTGGAGCTGGAGGGCATTGTGGTCAATCAGTTCCAAGCCCAGGCCTCACTGCCCCAGCAACTGACCGAAGAACTGACGGATCAGGGTCTGCCCCTGTTTGAGACCTTCCTCAGTGCCTCGGTCAAAATGAAAGAGTCGCGCACTCGCCAGACGCCACTGATCTACATGGCCCAGTCCCACAAGCTGACGCAACAGCTGCTGGCCATTCATAGCGATCTGGAAAATAACAGCAAAAAGAAAGGCCGTCGCAAAACGGCCTGAGGAAGGATGAGCGCTAAAACTAGCGCTCAGGGCTCAGCCTGATGCTGGACTCTTTGCGAATCTGCATCAGGCCCAGTCCGAAGTTGGCTACATCCGCATCCACTTCCAGTCGGTAGTCGAGCGCGTCTTTGGGATTGCGCAACCATTTCTCCGCCAGGCTCAAACCACTGAGCAGGTTCAGCTCCACCGGCACCATCAGGTTGACGCTGTCGTTGGCGGGCACCGTCAGCTTCTCATCCCGACGCCCAAAGGCCAGCTCGCTGTCCTCCAGAAAAATCCGGTAGTTCAAGCGTTTCATGTTGAGTTCAAAGGGGTTGGGGTTGCGCACCCGAACGCCCACGTTAAGGGTTTGTGCAAAGCCCTGACGCGGTTCCAGCGACAGTGAGGTCAGGCTGACTTCCGGCTTGGCGGCATCGCGCATCCAGGCACAACCGCTTACCAGCAGGGCAAAGGCGAGCACAAAAAAACCGCTCGCCTTGGCGAGCGGTTTGATGACATCCACAACGGGCATGTTACTGACCGGTCGGGATCAGGCTCAGTTCAACGCGGCGGTTCTGGGCGCGACCTGCAGCAGTATCATTGCTGGCGATAGGATCACGCGGGCCCATGCCGGCGGTGCGCACGCGACTGGCGGCAACGCCACTGTTCAGGAAGAACCGGGCGACACTTTCCGCGCGCTGCTCAGACAGGTTCTGGTTGTACTCGAAGCTGCCGGTAGAGTCGGTGTAACCATTGATCTGCAGCAGCGTTTTGTCGTATTCCTTGACGACAGCGACCACACTGTTCAGCACATCGGTAAACGAGGGTTTCAGTGAAGAGCTGCTGGTATCAAAGGTGATGTTGCCGGGCATGATCAGCTTGATGGTATCACCGATACGCTCAACCCGAACGCCAGTGGCTTCGAGCTGCTGACGCAGCTTGGCTTCCTGAGTGTCCATGTAGTAACCGGCACCCGCGCCCACGGCGGCACCGGCCAGCGCGCCCTGTTTGATGGCCTTGTTCTTGTCTTTACCTGCCGTAGCGGCACCGATGGCAGCGCCTGCCAGGGCACCAATACCGGCACCTTTAGCCGTGTTGCTGGTTTTCTTTTCACCGGTATACGGGTCGATGGTACAGCCCGCCACCACCAACGCCAGTGCAATACTTGCAACGCGTACTAGCCATGTAGATTTCATTGAAGAACACCCCTTACTTATAAATGTGGTTAATAATCACAGATAGTGAGAACAGAATGCGAGTGTAAAAACTGTCGCCTGCGCATTCTGCGTACTATTGCCGAATTTTTTGCCTTGTTCCTGATCTCGTCCGGCTAAATGCCGGGTGGCTGCCAGCGGCCATCACCGTCGACATCCACATAAATCGGGTTTGCCAGTGCAATGGGCTCAAGCCCCGGTAACAGCTTGCCATAAACCGGTGTCGCCGGCCCCATTACTTCGACAACGACCACGCTATCACGGCGAAGATGAATCGTCTCTGAATAAACGTCACCGGCACTAACTTTTCGGGTGTGCCGCAAGCGACCGTTTACATAGATATTGAGATCTTCAACCGCAACCCAGGGCGCGGCATCGATACGAATTGTGATCTGCTGCTCCGCACCTTGCAGATTGGCACCAATAATGGATTCCCCATCCTGCGTAATGCTGAGCAGGGGACCACTGGTCAGATAAAGAGCACCGCGCCTGACGGCATCGACCACGGCCTTGTCATTGCGTCCGGGACCGCGCTTGGGCACGTCGAGGTAGTTGCGCGGAATACCTATCGGCTCGGCGAGCTCGTGGGAGTCGCTGTTGCCGGTGGCGCGAATGGGGTAGCCCTGATTCAGCAGGGCCAGCCAGTCACGACGGATCTCCCGATAGGCGACGACCTTGTCGCCATTGAAGATCTCCATGGCATCGAAATCAATATCGCGAAAGCCCTCCGGGCCCGTTTCCAGCAGGCTTCGGTTACGCGAGTGCTTTAATGGCAGCGATGGCTCGAAGACTGAGCCCTGCGACAGGTGACCGAAGAAGGCCAGGTCGTCGTCGAGGCTGTCTGTGGAGCGCGGATGATTCAGCTGAAACAGTGCTTCTGGATAGCGGTATCGTGTTTCTGCAATCAGGCTGTGCAGGCGGCGATCCTCAACCCGCGGCACCCCGCCGGCAAAGAGATCACTGCGCTCAGCCACCGGAAAGATATTGCTGTGACCGATAGAGGTAGGCACGGTCTCCGTGCGCGCCATGCCGGTCAACTCCGAACCGGTGACCAGATGTATTCGCTCCTGCAAACCGCTATCGGCCAGCACCGCCTGACCATCGACGATGCGGTTGTGCTCGGTCAGCACCATGATGTCCGCATCCTGCGCGGCAAAGCTGCGTAGCTGTTCCAGCAGCGGCAAGCTGGAATCAAAACTGCCTTCGGCGTGCACATGAAAGTCCGCACTCGCCCATTCGCTTTCGTACACCCGCGCAGGGGGCTCGATTGTCAGACTGGAGACCTCACCGGGGCGCACAACGATTTGCGTCCGACTGACGTCGTATTCCAACCCCCGGCTGGCGAATACCTCGTACTTGCCCGGCGGCAGAAACACCGACTCAGGGTCGGAATCGATACCCGCCAGTGAGACCGTCTGACTCACCAGCGAGTGCGCCACGGGCAGACCATTTTCGCGAAAGTCGAGCAGACCGGCGCCAATGCGCGGTGACGGTGTGCCATCCAGACCGTGGAATGTCAGCTTCATGGTCTCGCCGCGCGGCAGACGCAGCTCACTGCGTTGCGTAAACTGCAGCGCCCCCATGTCCGGGCCGTCACTCAGGTTGTGTGTCTGGGTCAGTGTTTCACCCCAGGGGCTGCGCGCAGTCAGCGAAACACGCTGCAAGCCCTTGGGCAGGCGCAGGGAAAAACGCCCCGGCTCGGTAATGCGACGGTGGCTGACGGGGTGGCCCTGCTCGTTGAACAGGGCCAGCGCCACTGGCGCCGCGTTCACACTGCCTTCCAGTACCGCCCCTTGATAAAGCTTGTCCGTAATGGCGGCGACGTCCGCCTGTTTGCCCGGCACCACCCGAAAGTGAACCACCATGCGCTCACCGACTTTCAAATCCATCAGCTGGCTTTGCATCATCTGCCACATACCGGGCTTTTCACTGCCCCACCACAGTGGACGGGTCATCCAGCCGTGCATGCTGTATTCCGGCAGAGCAATCAGGAAGGTGGGCAGCGCGTGATCAACACCTTCGGTGTCAGTCAGGTAGGCGGAGGCCAGTTGTACGCCGTAACTCAGCGGTTCTTTCGCAACATGACTCCCGACCAGCACACTCCAGTCTGCCGGCATCATGCCCGCCACCAGTGAAAATACATTGTGGCGATCGATGTAGGGGTGATCGAAACCCAGGCTGTAGGCGGAGTTACTGGTCGACAGGGTAAACGGGGACAGCGAACGGTGGGGGTAAAGAGTCAGCAGGCCACTCATCCTGACCGGGCGCCCCGGCGCCACCCGCTCCACGTCAATCCACATGGACAGCGCATCGAGATCCTTGCGGTCCAGCACATAGCGAATGGTCTGGCGCAGGCCGGCCTCTTCGCCACGTACAACGACCTCGGCGCGGCTCTTGCGCGCGCTGCTTTCAATCCGCTGCGCGCGGATTGCCTTTTCCTTGGCCAGACCGGTTAACAGATTGGAATAGGACCACTGATCATCGGCGCGATCGCAAAAGCCAAAATCGATCAGGGTACCGCCGCCGGCAACAATGCCACTGTCGTGGTCGACATCACTGACCGCCGCACACAGGCGACCGTCGCTCAGCCACCAGTCGCCGCGCCCAGCAATAGCGTCCGGACCGCTTCGCGGCACAGCGTCCACGTTTGACGCATCCAGCTGAAAGGCGGTGTAAGTGGAAGCCTGAACAGCCCCTGAAAAAACGAAGCCGAGCAATAATGCCCGGCCCCACGCTGCGTACTGTTTTATCATGCTGAACACCGCAGTTTGTTACGCACCCATGATGAAAATGCAGATCACACTGCCAAGTGCGACCAGATAGGACAGCGAGCGCAGGATGTCACGATCCGCCATATAGAACACCGCATGCAATACACGAGCAACGACAAACGCAATGGAAACAGTGGCCAATTGCTCCTGCGGCACACCGGAGACAAACGCAGCGACCAGTGCAGCAGTAAACAGAATCAGGCCTTCCCACGCATTCTGTTGGGCGGCAAATACACGAGCGGCCAAACCAGTCGACTGAGCATATTGCTGACGCGGGTTTTTGTTGTCGGCGCTGCCCAGCTCCTTGTGGCGAGCATAGCCGCCAATGAAGGAGAGTACGGTCGGGATCAGGGCAGTAATCATCAAGCACCAGAGTGCAGTAGTCATAGCAGGTTCCTTGTTATTGTGGCGTTTTAGTTATTAAGCACCCGACAATACGGGAGTCAGTTATTATTGATCGCGACACTCACCTCGGCAATCTCTGCTGGCAAGGTTTGGGTCAGGAAATTTAAACTATCGCGACGAACACTTGCGTCATTTGAGAAGTGACCTTCAAAAAAGCTCGCCACCGCCAACTGGGTAATCCAGTGCTGGCGTATTGGGTTCATCGCTTTTGGGAGGGGGTTCATTTCACACAGAGGCGGCGGTTCACGTGGCTCTACACCCTCATCCGGCGAGCCGATCTTGTCAAACCAGGTCTCTTCATTACTGCTTTCGATATTGGACTTCACCTGATCACAGCCGATCTTGTCGGGGTTTTTCATCCAGCGCAGAAAGCGCGCCATATCGGCAAAGCCGGTATGCGAAGCGCCGTCTACCGTCACCAGAATGGCACCCGGAACCTGCAGCGTGGGCAAAGCGTTAGCCTTGTAGTCCACCAGCGCGTCGATCTCTGAAGCGATCATCATGTAAGGCATACGGCGCTGGCTGTAAAAACGCTCGGTAAAGGTGAAACTCGGTCCAGCAATGGATACCGCGGCATCGACGCGCGGGTCGTGCAGGCGCGGGTGAAAGGCGGTCATGGTGGTTGTCATGCCACCGAGGGACAACCCGAACAGACCAATGCGAGACTCATCGATGGCGCCCTCAAACAGATTGCCGGCGTCACTGTGCCAGCTCATCAGTTGATCCAGCAGAAAGGTGATATCACCCGGCTGATTGACCACGTCCACAACATAGGGTTCATCGGGCGCATCAAAGTTGGTTAAGGGGTAATCCATTGAAGCCACCACATAGCCCTTGCTCGCCATGTGTTCGGCCATGTAGGCACCACCGGTCCGCATGGACATAAAGCCGTGGCTGTATATCAGCAGCGGCAGCGGGTCACTGGCCGGACGACCTTCGCGCAACAGATCGCTCGGATACCAGATACGGGTTTTCAAGGTGCGTGAATCCGCGCCGTCAAATTCCCCGTGGGGCTGACTGGGGCGAGTAGTGTCTTCCAGCGTTACGTCAAAGCTGGAGACCGCGTAGGGGCCGTTCTGCAAGCGACCGGCGCTTTCCAGCGATTCGTCGAGCGGCTCCGGACGCTTGGTGAAAGTGAGCAGCAGACCAGCGACGACAATCACCAGGACCACAATCAGTAACAGACGTTTCACACGCTTCTCCCAAGCCCGGACATGAATAAGAATAAATAATGGGGGGCTAGCCTACCACTTGCGTGTGACAAAACAAAAAAGGGCGATTACAGCCGCGCGCCGTAACCGCCCAAGATCCGAATTACTTCTCTACCCTTACTTTTCTACGAAGGCCCGTTCAATCACATAGTGGCCGAGGTAGCCGTTGCGAGACTCGCGAAAACCGCGCTCGTCGAGCAGGGCCGTCATATCCTTCAACATGGACGGGCTGCCGCAGAGCATAAAACGGTCATTCTCCTGGTCGGGTTCCGGCAAGCCCACGTCGGCAAACAGCCGCCCGCTTTGCAGCAGATCCGTCAGCCGCCCCTGATTGCGAAAACGCTCGCGCGTTACCGTGGGGTAGTAGATAAGCTTCTGCTTTACCTCATCACCAAAAAACTCATTTTCCGGCAACTCATGGGTCAGGTAATCGGCATAGGCCAGTTCGCTGGCGTAGCGCACCCCGTGACACAGAATGATCTTGTCAAAGCGCTCGTAGACCTCCGGGTCTTTAACGATACTCATAAAGGGCGCCAGGCCGGTGCCGGTAGAAAACAGATACAGGTTGCGACCCGGCAACAGATGGTCGGCCACCAGCGTGCCGGTGGGTTTGCGGCTGACGAAAATTTCGTCACCCACCTGAATATTCTGCAGCCGCGAGGTCAACGGGCCATCCGGCACCTTGATGCTGAGAAACTCCAGCTCCTCATCGTAATTGGCGCTGACGATACTGTAGGCGCGCAGCAGGGGCTTGCCCTCCACCGGCAGACCAATCATGACGAAGTGCCCGTTTTCAAAACGCAGACCGGTGTCACGGCTGGTCTTGAAGCTGAACAGCGTGTCGTTCCAGTGATGAATATTGGTTACCCGTTCTGTTACAAGGCTGGTCATTGCGATCCGTCTCTCATACGCCAAATGTGGAGGCCACTATAGACGCGCCACCCAACATCGGTAAAATGGGTTATTCATATATCACTTAACTGAAAAACCGATTATGCGTTACACCCTGCGCCAGCTGGAGGTCTTTCTCGCCGCCGCCCACTACGAAAACATCACCCGGGCTGCGGGCCACCTCGCCATGAGCCAGTCTGCCGCCAGCGGCGCACTCAAAGAGCTGGAGCAGCAATTTGACGTTCAACTGTTTGATCGGGTGGGAAAGCGCTTGCAGATCAATGAGTTGGGCAGAGCTCTGCGGCCCGAAGCCGAGAGCCTGCTGGAACAGGCCAAGGCCTTTGAGCAGGCACTGGCACAGCACACGGATATCGGCCAGATCAAGGTGGGCGCCACCCTGACCATCGGCAACTATCTGGCGGTGGGTATCGTCGCCCGCTACATGGCCCAGCAGCCCGGCGCCCGGGTCCATCTGGAGGTGGCCAACACCGAAGCCATTACCAGCAAGGTGCTGGATTTTGAGCTGGATATAGGCCTGATCGAGGGGGATTACCACCACCCGGACCTGGACATCATGCCCTGGCGGGACGATGAGCTGGTGGTATTCTGCAGCCCCGACAACCCGTTGGCACAACGCTCACAGGTCAGCGACGCCGAACTGCTGGCGCAGCCCTGGATTCTGCGCGAACGCGGCTCAGGCACCCGCCAGGCCTTTGACCGGGCCATGCACGGCCTGCTGCCGCAGATGCAGATCGCGCTGGAACTGCAGCACACCGAAGCCATCAAGCGCGCCGTGGAAGCCGACCTGGGGCTGGGCTGCCTGTCGGCCATCACGCTGGAAGACGCCTTCCGCCGGGGCCGCCTGGTGCCACTGACCACCGCGCCCAAGGATTTCCGGCGGCACTTTTATTTTGTGCTGCACAAGCAGAAGTACCGCAGCGCCGGCATCCAGCGCTGGCTGGACCTGTGCCGGGAAGGGTAAACTCGGGCACAAAACTACTACTCTCAATAATAAGGACTGCTCATGATTACTCCCCTCTACGCCGGTCTCTGCGGCATTCTGCTACTGGCTCTGTCGTCCCGCGTGGTTAACGGCCGCCGCGTTCACAAGGTCGGCCTCGGCGATGGCGGCAACGAGGAATTACAGCGACTGATTCGGGTTCAGGCCAACTTTGTCGAATACACGCCAATGATTCTGGTGCTGATTTTGCTAGTGGAACTGAATGACAACAGCGCGACAGTGGTGCACGCGCTCGGCATTGCCCTGGTTCTGTCGCGGGTACTGCATGCGGTTGGCCTGACCAGCTCAGCCGGCGCCACCCTGCCACGCTTTATCGGCACCCTCGGCACCTGGCTGACCCTGGCAATTGCCAGCTCGATCCTGCTGATGGACACCCTGCCCCAGTGATCTGATCCGGGGGCTCGGCGCGTATCACAACGCAACATCACGGGAGAGACCCATGGGCCACAAGGCGCTTTTTATTCTGATAAACGTACTCGGCGGCAGCGCCGTGCTGGGCAGCTACGTCTACGGTTTTAACGCTTACCCGGATGCAGTCGGCGCGCTCTGGGGAGAGGTTCCTGAAGGTCTGATTGGCGTGTATAGCGGCAATATGTTTCTGGCGGCGAGCGGTTACCTGCTCGTCTTTGCCTACCTGCTGAGTCAGGTACCGGCAGACACGCGCACGGGTAACGGCGGCCTGCTGTTTGAGCAGCTTAATATGCTCTTTGGGGCGGTGTTGTTCTGCTCGGCGCTGTGGATGCCCCTGAGCTTTGCCCTGCTGGAGGCACCGAATCAGGACTTGTGGTGGTGCATTCGCGCCGTGCTGCTGACGACCGGTATCTCATCCCTGTTGATTGGCCTGCAGGTCTATCGCCACGCGGTGCAGCGCGGGGCGCTGTTCAAGCTTGCGCTGGCAGGCTACGCGTTTTTCTGCCTGCAGACCGCCGTGCTAGATGCGCTGATCTGGCCGGCCTTCTTTCCCATCTAACCGGCGACGCTCCCTTTAACCGCCTTCCGCCGGCCCCGCTTCCGGTTTGACACCGGTACCCAGCACCCGTGCCTTGGCGATCTCGAACTCCTCCTCGGTCAGCGCCCCGCTTTGCTTGAGCTCCTGCAGACGCTGCAGCTTGGCGACCGGGTCATCGGTACCGACCTCTGCTGCCGGTGACGACTTGTCGACCACCCCCAACCACTGCCCCAGCTTGCGCAGCACCAGCATGGCGCCGCGCCACAGTTTCGGCAGCATCCAGATAAGCAGCAAAATAAATAGCGCCAGCAGCACTAGAAACAGTACCGGATGGTTCAGCGCCGTCCACAGGCCTGCAAATACGGCCACATCCTCGCCAATCGAAGCTCCCCAGTTGGTAAAGGGCTCGGGTGACGTGTTGATAAGCACCCGAGAGCTGGCCTTGGCCGCATGCGTGACCGTGGTCAGGGAACCGCCGAGCACACCGGCCGCGACCTGCAGGGCCGGCGTTATATCGCCGACGCTGCCCGCCGCCAGAAGGGCCCCGGCCGGAATGCGGATAAAGGTATGCAGGGAATCCCAGGCAGTATCCACGCCCGGCGTTTTATCAGCAAAAAACTCCACGCCGTACATCAGACCCGCCGCCATCATGACCATCGGGTCCTGCAGCACCTGCAAGCCTGGCGGCAGATCCATATTCCCGGTACTGCCGGCAAAGCCGAGCACCAGCATGGCGGCATAGAGATTCAGGCCCGATGCCCAGGCTACCCCCATACTCAGTGAGATCAGTGCGGCAACCTGTTCAAATTCGCTCACGACAACTCCTTTTTCTCAAGGCGACCGCGCTTAAGCGGCTCGCGGCAGGGTGCGCAGCGCCGCCACGCACAGGGCTAAGGTCACCCATTCGAAAATCAAGGCGCCAAGGGTGTAGCCGCTTAAATCGCCACCGGCCAGCACGCCGACCAGACGACCGCTGCCGATACCGCCCACCGCGACCACCTGCACCCACAGGGCCTTTTCAATATAGTCGCTGCGCAAAAATCCGACGAGAGCAGAGAGACCCACGGCAATTTGCAACCCCCCGTACATGGCACGCAGCTCGGCGACAGCGGTTGCCGTCGTCGCCTCGACCCCCGCGATGGGGCCGAGAAATTCGGGAAAGGCCAGGCAATACATGCCGTAAGGGGTCCAGCCCACCGCCAGAACCAGGAGTAAAATACGAATTGCCATGCCGATACGCTCCGTGTTTTTAATATGAGCGAATCTTAACCCAGCGTAAGCAAATCACCACCCCCGGCAGTGTTAGGATGCAGCCAACCTAATCAACCAGCGAGTTTTCATGGCTGACCAGCACTATGACACCAGCCTGGCGGGAGAATTTCCCGTCAACCCCAACTACGGCTCAGGCTGCTTCCGACGCCGGATCCACTTGAGCAACCAGCCCGGACGCGTTGTCGCCGCGCTGGAAGATGACTGCCACGGTTTTCGCGTCACCCTGCATCACGATGGGGCCACAGTCACGGAGGTGGAAGCCGAAACCCTGCGCATCCCCTACAACACCTGCGCCGGTGCCGCTGAGCCGATCAAGGCTCTGAAAGGTATTGCGGTGGGCAGTGACGCCAAAGAGATCAACAGCCAGGTCAGCCCCTTCAGCAACTGCACCCACCTGTTCGACCTCAGTGTGCTGGCAATCAGCCATGCAGGTCGGGAGGACGCCGAGCGCCTGTATGACGTGCAGGTAGATGACGAAATCGACGGTTCCCCCGCCGAGGCTGTGGTGTGGTGTAACGGCGAGGAAAAACTGCGTTTTATCACAAAAGAGTGGCAGATACTGGGGCCGGAGCCCTACGCCGGGCGCCCCTTCTTCAAAGGCTTTGCCGCTTGGGCCAACGAGCTGTTCAGCGGCGATCTGCGCGAAGCCGCGTTTGTCCTGCACAAGGGCTACTTTGTATCGTCGGCCCGTCGCTACGACGCCCGCGCCATGGCTGGCACACGGGGCGACGAACTGCCCTACATTCCCGGCGCCTGCCACACCTATACCGAGGGCACTGTGCAGCAGGCCATCCGCCTGCCCGACACCACACGGGATTTTACGGATAGACGCGAGGCCCTGTTAACCTTCAAATAGGACCAATCAAGGGCGATCTCCCCGAATAGGTATAACTACGAATATAAGCCCAACCGTTCACAGCCTAATCTATACCCATAGTCCATCCACGGTCTTAAGCACAAGCGAACCCCCTTTAGCACCCTCTTGGGTGCTTTTTTTTGCCTTCACTTTGGGCTCATATCCCGTTTAAAACAAAATACCTTTGAATTACAGAGCCTTACCGCTATCCTCAGCGAACAGTATCAAATCAGAGGTAAGTGTGAACAAGGAAATCATCGGCTGGCGCGAGTGGGTGGAACTGCCCGAACTCAGCCTCGGCAAGATCAAGGCAAAGATTGATACCGGAGCGCGCAGCTCATCCATTCACGCCTACGATATCGAAGAGTTTACGCGTAACAATGAGACTTGGGTGCGCTTTACCATTCACCCCGACCAGCACAGCGATGAACGCGTGGTCGGCTGCGAGGCCAGGGTCAAGGACTACCGCAGTATCACCGACTCCGGCGGCCACAAAAGCATGCGGTATATTGTTGAAACTGAGTTTAGAATAGGCAACGATTCTTTTCTGGCCGAGTTGTCGCTCTTCAATCGCTCGTCTATGTTGTTTCGCATGCTGATTGGACGCACCGCGTTAAAAGGTCGCTACGTAGTCGACCCGGCCCGCTCCTACTGCTTGAGTACGCCCCCCGAAGTCACCACCAGCGAAGAATAAGGAGCTGCAATGAAAATAGGAATCCTGTCGCGCAACCGCAAGCTGTATTCCACCAGCCGCTTGGTTGAGGCCGCCAAAGCGCGGGGCCACGAGGTGCACGTTCTCGATACGCTGAAATGTTATATGGAGCTCAGTTCCGACGAGCCTTCCATCTGGTACAAGGGTGAAAAAATTTCGGGCTATGACGCCGTGATTCCGCGCATTGGCGCCTCCATCACCCAGTACGGCCAGGCGGTTATCCGTCAGTTCGAAATGACCGGCTGCTACAGTCTGGTGGAATCCGTGGCGCTGGTGCGCTCACGCGACAAGCTGCGCTCACTGCAACTGATGTCGCGCAAAAAAGTCGGCATGCCGCGAACCAGTTTTGCGCACGACGTGCACAACACCAAAGAGCTGATCAAACTTGTCAACGGCACGCCCCTTGTGGTCAAGCTGTTGTCGGGCACTCAGGGTAAAGGCGTTGTGCTGGCAGAAACGGCGAAAGCGGCAGAATCGGTGATTGAAGCCTTCCGCGAACTGAAAGCCGACTTTCTGGTACAGGAATTCATCAAGGAGGCTGGCGGCTCCGATGTGCGCTGCCTGGTCATCGGCAACCGCGTGGTCGCGGCCATGCAGCGCACCGCACAGGACGGCGACTTCCGTTCTAACCTACATCGCGGCGGCGTTGCCCAGCTGACCAAACTGACACCCGCCGAGCGGGCCACTGCCGTCAAGGCAGCCAAAATTATGGGACTGAATGTGGCCGGTGTCGATCTGCTGCGATCTTCACGCGGGCCACTGGTAATGGAAGTGAATTCATCCCCCGGCCTTGAAGGTATTGAGACAGCTACCGGCAAAGATGTCGCCAGCGCGATAATCGGCTTTATCGAGAGCAACGCCGGTCCCTCGAAAACCCGCACCCGCGGAAAGGGCTAAAGTGGCAGACAAATTTGATATCACTCCCGGCAGCGGCGAGTTAATCCGCCTCCCCGTTGCCCGCTTGTACACCCACAATGACCTGTCTATCGAAGTGCAGGCCGTTCGCGGCAAACGCAGCGGCCCGACGCTGTTTGTCAGCGCCGCCATTCACGGCGACGAAATCAACGGTGTGGAAATTGTGCGCCGCCTGCTGCAACACCCGGCGATGAAAAACCTGCGCGGCACTCTGTTGGCTATTCCCATCGTCAATGTGCACGGTTTCCTGAACAACTCGCGCTACCTGCCGGACGGGCGCGACCTGAACCGCTCTTTCCCGGGCTCCAGCAAAGGCTCCCTGGCCGGTCGCGTTGCCCATACCTTTATGAATGAGATTGTCACCCACTGCACTCACGGCATCGACCTGCATACAGGCGCAAGACACCGGGGCAATTTGCCGCAGATTCGAGCGGATATGAACAACCCCGCCACCGCCGGCATGGCAAAAATCTTTGGTGTGCCGGCCGTGCTGCACTCCCGGGTTCGCGACGGCTCATTGCGAGAGGTAGCAGCGGATATAGATATTCCAGTCATCACTTACGAGGCGGGGGAGGCCCTGCGTTTCGATGAGGTTGCCATTCGCGCCGGGGTAAACGGTGTAATCAACGTGATGCGTCATATCGGCATGCTGCCTGCGTCACGCAGCAAGCGAATGAAGCCATTCCCGATTATTTCCGAAGAATCCTACTGGGTGCGGGCCTCTGAAAGCGGCATTTTGCGCGCGTTAGTCCCTAATGGCGCTAAAGTAGAAAAAGGCGATGTGATAGCGCTGGTCTCTGATCCTTTCGGCAGCAAGAGCGATGAGATACGGGCACCCAGCGCGGGGATTATTATCGGCCGGACCTTTCTGCCACTGGTACACGAGGGTGAGGCGTTGTTTCACATTGCGCGCTACAGCACGCAGATTGATCGGGTTCACTCGCGACTGGAAGCCTTTCATGAGCAGCACGAACCGGATACCGAAAAGTATCCGCCGAGCGATGTGGATGAGCCCCCGATATACTGACGACATCAAACCCTAACGTTTTGTGGCAACCATAATAAACTCTCGGTTGCCGTCACCACCTTCGATCGGGCTGTCAAAAAAGGCAGCCACCTCAAGGCCGGATTCATTGGCACAGCCTTTTACGTTTTGCTCCACCACCGCGTAGCGGGAGGTATCACGCACCAGCCCGCCCTTGCCGATAAACTCACGGCCAACCTCAAACTGGGGTTTCACCAGACTGACCAGCCAGCCGCCGGGCTTCATCAATGCCGGCAGGCCTGGAAGAATCAGGGTCTGGGAAATAAAGGACACATCCATCACCACCAGATCAAAACCCTCAGGTGCATGCTGCAACAAGTCTTGCGGTAACTCGCGAGCGTTTATTCCTTCGTAGTTATGCACACGCCCGTCGCTGCGAATACGCTCCGCGAGCTGGTCGTGCCCGACATCGACACATACCACTTCACCAATTCCCGCCTGCAACAGGCAGTCGGTAAAACCGCCAGTAGACGCACCCACGTCCAGCGCAACGCCCTGAATCGGAAATAGCTGGCGCTCCAGCGCCGCCGCCAGCTTCAGTCCGCCGCGCGATACAAAACGGTCTTGCTCATCGCGGCGCACGCTGAATACTGTATCGTCTGGAAACTTCTGACTGGCTTTCACTACCGGCTGCCCGCCGGCTTCGACCTTGCCCTCGCCGATCCAGCGCTGGGCCTGTGCCCGAGATTCAGCCAGACCGAGCTCAACAAGCAAGATATCGGCACGCTTAAGGCCCATTCAACATCACTCGTGTGGCCAGCTGGATTTCACGCAGAAAGCCGGTCAGCGAGATAATCAGAAACACCATGGCCAGAATAAACAGTACCGCGATGGGCGTATCGCTGTGCCAGCCCATCACCGCATTGATAAACAGCATCGCAATCACCAGACAGACCAGCAACGCACTGCCGGTACTGAAACCAATCGCTCGATGCACCACCCGACCGCGCCGGGTCAGTGTTCTCAGTTCCTCGCGAATACCTTCTTCGCGCTCATCGGTCACATGTTCCAGACGCTGATACAGTGAGCGGCTGCGATCGATGATTCTCGCCAGGCGACCGGTCAACACATTCAGAATGCCACCAATGCCCGCCAACAAAAACACCGGCGCAACCGACTGTTGTATGGCCTGAGCGAGGGTGATAATTGAGAGTTCTGCCACCATCAGCTTTCCTCGGTAAAACGCAGCAAGTCAAAAAACAAGCCCGCGGGGTCTTCACTGCAGCGCGCGCCAACCGGTGTTCCTGCCACCAACGGCGAATCCCACTGGCAGCTTGATGGCTGAATCTGATTCCAGTCCATCACGATCTTGCGATGGGCAAAACGCCATTCTCCAGCGCGTCGCTCATAGCGATCCAGATAGCGCCCGCCAATAATGATTTCCACATCCTGTCCGCTTTCATCTTTGGTCAGATGATAAGAAATCATCACTACCTCGCCCTCGGCACGATCCCCCTCCACCGCAATCAGGTGGTTCTGCACCATATGCGAGGTTACTGTCATGGTCTCCAGCATTGAGGGCAGCCACTCGAGATAACCGGCAGCGCTGCCGCAATACATGGGCGAATGATCATCAGTCGCATCGTCGTGATAGAGGGCCGGCAGCGCCGCGTAGTCGCGTCGGTCAATGGCTCGGCAGTAACGCAGCACGAGATCGCGAATAGCGTCTTTTGCCTGCAATATTTCCAGTGACATGTTTTATTCCTCAAAAAGAGAAGCCGACAGTTTACTGAATCGACAAATCCGGGGACAGCATCACTGGCGGACACCCTCCCTTCCTACAAAACAGCCCCATACACCGGATTTATAGCCAGCATCACACGCCGGACGACCTCGCGCTTGTCGCGCCGTTACAGAAATGTCATATTCACTGCTTACACTCGCCCAGATTCATCCGCCAGCTCCCCGAAGCATGCAAGGGTCAGCTGCGCTATAAACATAAACCGGCCGCGACGGCCCACAACAATAACGGGATATCCGGGATATGAAGAGCTCCAAACCTCGCACCTGCGCACTGCGCCGCTGCGGTGCAGCCGCACTGCTGGGACTTACCATTCTGCCACTGCAGGCCCAAATCGAAGAAGTTATTGTGACTGCTCAGAAGCGGGAGCAATCGCTGAAGGATGTGCCTATCAACATCAACGCCATGAGCGGCGACCGACTGGCCCAACTCAATATCCAGCAGTTTGATGAACTGGCCAACTTTATCCCCGGTCTGGAAGTTCAGGAACAGAGCGCAAACAACCCGGCCTTCGTCATTCGCGGCATTACCTCCGACAGCGGTGAATCCAATATCGAGCCGCGTATCGCCGTGTTTCAGGATGGCGTTCCTTCTTCCCGCTCACGCGGCTCGTTTTTTGAATTGCATGATCTGGAACGGGTTGAGGTTGTCAAAGGCCCCCAGAGCACCCTGTTTGGCCGCGCCGCCCTGATTGGCGGCATCAACGTGATCCAGCGCAAAGCCGATTACGAAACCGAGGCGCAGATCAAGATCGGTTACGGTGAAAGTGTTCGCGATACTGAGTATCAGGAAGTCAGCGGTCATCTGGGTGGCGCGATCATTAATGATCGTCTTGCCGGGCGCGTTGCCTTTGTCGATAAAAAACGCGACCCCTATGTGGAAAACCTGCTCGGCGGTGAAGGTTTTAATGGCGCCGACGTGCGCGCCTACCGCGTCTCACTGCACGCGGATATCACGGATTCACTGCGGCTTGACCTGATTGCCAACCACCAAAAAGACACACCGCCGGGTACCGGTTTCAAGAACAACCGCTTTGCGCCTCCCGGGGGTGACACCAGCCCCTTCACCGGTGCGGCACTGAAGAGCTTTGGCGGCTACCGGAGTGGCGTTGATCTAGGCTTGGAACGCGAGCTCGATAGCCTGACCAGCATTCTGGTGTGGGATATCAATGACAACTGGTCGGTCACATCGATCTCCGGCACGCGCGAATTTGATTCTGACGAGGTCTTCGACGGCGACGGCTCACAATACGACATTCTTATTGCCTCAGAACTGGCGACGGGCGAACAGTTCAGCCAGGAACTGCGCTTCAACTACGATGCAGGCGGTCAGCTGTCCGCCTTCTTCGGCGCCAACTACCTGGAGGAAGAAGGTGAGCAGTACGCACCAGTCGCAACGGACAAACAGCAGGGTCTGCCCTTCTTTCTCGAATTCCTCGCCTCCGGCCGCGGCAGCGAACCCACGCTCCCGCCCTCAGGTGAACTGTATGAAGAGGAGTTCGCCAACCGCAGCGACACAAAATCGGTTGATCTGTTTGCCGACGCCACCTTCCACGTAACCGAAAAACTCGAGCTGACCGCCGGCGTACGCTGGACCAAGGACGATAAGAAAACCTCCTACTTTGGCCGTACTCTGGGCAGCCCGGCACCTGGCCCCATTCCGCTACCCAACGACCCCGGCAATACCCTGTTTATAGC
This sequence comes from Litorivivens sp., assembly GCF_041624475.1. Classification (GTDB taxonomy): domain Bacteria; phylum Pseudomonadota; class Gammaproteobacteria; order Pseudomonadales; family Spongiibacteraceae; genus Litorivivens. The sequence goes on along the minus strand of NZ_JBFJUX010000001.1, from coordinate 499,337 downwards.
CGCCTCACCGGGTGGCGAACTGGTCAGTGCCAGCGACACCTTTGAAGGCTGGTCCTGGCGCACCGTAGCCTCCTACCACTTCACTGAAGACCTGAATGCCTGGGTGAGCTACTCGCGCGGTCGCCGCCCGGAAGTTATAGCTTTCAATACCCCCGAGGACGAAGATTTTGTTGAAGCGGAAACGCTGGATGCAGAGGAAGTGGACTCCTACGAAATCGGCGGTTTTTACAGCCTGCTGGACAATCGCATCAACATCAGCGGCTCGGTGTTTTACTACGAGTACACCAACTTCCAGACCACACTGTTCGCGCCCGGCGAAGCTGCCGTTATCGTGCTTAACGCAGGTTCGGCGACCTCACACGGACTGGAACTGCAAGTCGACGCACAGCCGCTCGACAATCTGCAGACCTTTTTCAGTTACGGTTACAATTTCGGTCGCTTCAAAAGCACCGACGAAGACGGCAACCCTCAGAAATTTGGTGGCAACAAATTCCGTTTGAGCCCGGACCACAGCGTAGCGATCGGCGCCACCCTGAGCTTCCCCACGGACTTTGGCCTGTTTTCGGTCACGCCGTCGTATACCTACAAGTCCGAAATCTTCTTTGACGACGACAACGACCGCCCGGATCTGCAGGAATTTGACGACACTCAGGACGAATTCCAGCCGAGCTATGGCATCTGGGATCTGTCCCTGCGCTATGAATCCATGGGCGGCAACTATGTGGTCGAACTCTACGGCAAAAACCTGGAAGACAAGGACTACCTGCTCGACGCGGGTAATACCGGCGACAGCTTTGGCTTGCCGACCTTTATCGCTGGCCCCGACAAATTGGTCGGCCTGACGTTTACCGCCAAGTACCCCTGAGAAAACCTTAAAAGATCGTACTAGAAACAAAAACGCCCACCATTAGGTGGGCGTTTTTTATTGCGGATCGTCTAGCCAACCACTTCCGCCAGATCACCTTTGGATTCGAGCCAGGCCTTGCGATCCGGCGAACGCTTCTTGGCCAGCAGCATATCCATCAGGGGCGCGGTGTCATCGCCGGCTTCAATGGTCAGGCGAACCAGGCGGCGGGTATCCGGATCCATAACGGTTTCGCGCAGCTGCAGGGGGTTCATCTCACCCAAACCTTTAAAGCGGGTTACCTGAATCTTGCCGCGCTTGCCTTCGGCCTCAAGCCGATCGAGGATACCCTGACGTTCGCTCTTGTCCAGGGCGTAGTGTGTTTCCTTGCCGATATCCACCCGATACAGCGGCGGCATGGCGATATACACATGACCGGCCTGCACCAGCGGTTTGAAGTGGCGTACAAAGAGGGCGCAGATCAGGGTAGCAATATGGGCGCCGTCGGAATCCGCATCCGCGAGAATACAGACCTTGCCATAGCGCAGCCCAGTCAGATCGTCGGACGCGGGATCGACCCCAATGGCAACCGAAATATCGTGCACTTCTTGAGAAGCGAGAATTTCCTGGGAGTCCACTTCCCAAGTGTTCAGGATTTTACCGCGCAGCGGCAGTATCGCCTGAAACTCCCGGTTGCGACCCTGCTTGGCGCTGCCCCCCGCCGAGTCACCCTCAACCAGAAACAATTCACCGCGCGCCGGATCATCGCCGGAGCAGTCCGCCAGCTTGCCGGGCAACGCCGGGCCGGAGGTGACCTTCTTGCGCACTACCTTCTTGGCCTTGCGCATCCGGGTCTGTGCGTTGGAGATGCAAAGCTCAGCCAGTTTTTCCGCTTCGCCGGTATGCTGGTTCAGCCACAAACTGAAGGCGTCTTTGGCCACACCCGATACAAAGGGCGCCGCTTCACGCGAGCTCAGCCGCTCCTTGGTCTGGCCGGAGAACTGCGGATCTTCCAGCTTGGACGACAGCACATAGCAACAGCGGTCCCAAATATCTTCCGGGGTCAGCTTGACGCCGCGTGGCAGCAAATTGCGAAATTCGCAGAACTCGCGCATGGCCTCCAGCAGACCCGTGCGCAGACCGTTAACGTGGGTGCCACCCTGAGCCGTGGGAATCAGGTTGACGTAGGACTCGGTGGTGGGCTCGCCGCCTTCCGGCAACCACTGCACGGCCCAGTCCACCGCTTCGTTGTGACTGGTGAAGGAGCCGACAAAAGGCTCCTGGGGCAAGGTTTCCCAGCCGCGGGTGCTGCTCAGCAGGTAATCGGTCAGACCGTCTTCGTAATACCACTCTTCGCTGGCATCGCCGGTTTCATCTTTGAAAATGACTTTGAGGCCCGAACACAGCACAGCCTTGGCCCGCAGCACGTGTTTCAGGCGCGGAATAGAAAACTTGGCGGAATCAAAATACTTGGGGTTCGGCGAGAAACGCACCTCGGTGCCGGTATTGCGCTTGCCGCAGGTGTCGATGACTTCGAGCTCTGAGGCCTTTTCTCCGTCTTCAAAGGCCATCCGGTAAACCTGCCCGTCGCGACGAATGGTCACTTCCAGCCAGGACGAGAGTGCATTCACTACCGATATGCCAACACCGTGCAGACCGCCAGAGAACTGGTAGTTCTTGTTAGAGAATTTACCTCCTGCATGGAGGGTGGTCATGATGACTTCCACCCCCGATTTGCCCTGCACCTTGTGCATATCTACCGGCATGCCCCGGCCGTTGTCGACACAGCTCAGGGTGCCGTCTTTATACAGGGTCACGGTGATTTCACTGGCGTGACCAGCCAGCGCCTCATCGACACTGTTATCGATGATTTCCTGAGCCAGGTGGTTGGGGCGGGTGGTGTCGGTGTACATGCCAGGGCGTTTGCGCACTGGCTCCAGCCCCGTGAGAACCTCAATGGATTCAGCGGTATAGTCGCTCATAAACTGTTATTTTTCCGTCAATTGGAGAAACGTGACGATATCGGGCAGATAGGATTCATAGGTCGTAAACGAGTGATCCCCACCCTGTTCGACGGTCATTCTACACGCACTGTAGTAGCTTTGCGCGTCCCGGTAGTCCAGCGTCTCATCCCCGCTCTGCAGCAGTACCCAGTAACGCTCTGGCGTCACACTGAGCGGTTCCATATCGGCCAGTTCGCGGGTATGCGCGGGTGTAATCTGGAAATGCTCTTCGGTATAGGGATTGAAATTATCACCGACGTAGTGAGCGATCAGATGCTGGGGGCGCACCGCCGGATTAATCAGTACCGCCGGCACGGCGTATTTTTCTGCCAGCACCGTCGAGAAAAAACCGCCCAGGGAACTGCCAATCAGTCCGACCCGAGTGTGCCGGGCCAAGAGCCCCTGCAACTCCCGCTCAACACAGGCAAGAGTAGCCCCCGGGGTATTTGGCAAACCGGGCACTGCGCACTCAATGCCCAGCGCCTGGGCATAGGCCCGGCTCTGCTGCGCTTTAATGGATTGGGGAGAAGAGATAAAACCGTGTATGTAGAGTATCGCTGAAGACAATCAATAACCCTTGGCGGCCAGATCAATTTGAAAATGCACATCGGCGACACGCTGAATGCCGGTCTCAATACGCCCGTCGGGGTAGAGCTCCAGCCAGCGCAGCCCCGGCGCCTCACTGCTGACCAGAAAGTCGGCGCTGTGCTGAGCAAACTGAATGCAGGTGGACGGCGAGGTCAAAAAACGCGTGCCGAGATATTCCACATCGCGCGCCTGATGCACATGTCCTGAGGTCACCGCCTTGACCTGCGGGTAGGCGGATACCAGCTCCAGAAATTCGGCCTGATTACTCAGCAGCTGTTCGTCCAGCCAATCACAGCCGACCGGCAGCACGTGGTGGTGCAAAGCGACCAGTGTGTGCTTGTTCGGGTTCGCGTCCAGATGCTCGCGGAGAAAATCCAGCTGGGATTGCGCCAGCGTGCCGCGCGGGGTATGAGGCACCGAAGAATCGAGGGAAATCAGTTGCCAGTCGCCCAGATCCAGCCGCGGCCGGTACCAACCCCCGCCACAGGTGGCCTTCATCGCTTCCACACTGTCATGGTTACCCGGCAGCCAGACCGCATTGCTACGCCCATCCATCACCCAATAAAGACGCTCATAGGCCTCGGCGTAACCGTTGTTGGAGATGTCACCACTGAAGAGGTAGATATCCGGCTCGGACAGGCTTTCAGCCAGACGCAGCACCTGCATCATGCTGTGATCGGTATCCATGCCCAGCAGCTCATAGCCCGGTGTCTGACCAAGATGGGTATCACTGAGTTGTAGTATCCGAATTGGCTCCATAGGCCCGCTCAGTTTCACTCCTGACAATGGCACGGCGTCGCGTTACACATTATCGCGATTGAGACATACTCAAGGAAAGAGCACCAGCTACCTTGTCGCATTTTTCACAAGGCGGAGGGCTTAAAGTGTCAGCAGAGCGGTAGGATTGCCCAAACTTCGCCCTTGCTCCAGGCAATGTTGCAGCCATTCACCAAGAAAGCGGTTCCACTGCTGCTTTTCATCGCGCTGGTGCATACGGCGATTGGGGTAGTCGTTTTTCCCCAGCACTCGATAGCAACCGGCAAAACTGGCCACTTCGGCCACACCCGCGTCGTGATAGACACGCACGGTCATTTCATTATTAAGATCAGTCAGCGCCGCATGCTCCTGCCCGATCTGCAACAGGCTGGTATAGGGCGTGCGCTCGCTGACGGCAATGCGCACCTGCAGCCCCTCACCGAGACCAAACACGCGCTCATCGCCCGCCTCCATGCGCGGAAGCAATCTGCACAGACGCACAAAGTTGAGTTCGCACTCAGCCAGATGCGCTGAAAGATCGACGTTATAAACGGGTTTTGCCACGTGTAATACCGCTATTTCCTGCCGTTACTGACAGGCCGCATTGCCCGTCAAAGGCTCATCATACCCGCTGCAGCCATACTTAAAAATACTTAATTAATGTGAATACGGATGGGGCTTTCGGGGCCAATTTGCTAAACTCGCTGCCAAATTTGAGTGTAGATGGGATGGATCTCCGCATGACACGACGCGCACTACCACTGGCGCTGGCCGGACTGATCGGCCTTAGCAGCTCCTTCAGTTTTGGCGGCAGCCTGAGCGAGATTTACGAACTCGCACTGAAAAACGACGCCACCCTTAAGGCGGCGGAAGCCACCTACCGGGCCAATCTGGAAACCGAGAAAATTGCGCGCTCAGCCCTTTTGCCGCAAGTCAGCGGCAATGCGCGTTATACCCAGAGTGACAGCGAGATCGAGCAGGGCCCCAATCCGACGCGCGGCACTACAACGCCCATAAACCTGGAACTCGACACCGATACAACGGCCTACTCCTTGTCACTGAATCAGAATATTTTTGATCTGCCGAGCTGGTTCTCATTCAAGGCGGGCAAGCTGGTCAGCAAGCAGGCCGAGGCACAGCTGGCGGCAGACCAGCAGGATCTGGTTATTCGTGTCGCTCAGAGTTACTTCAACGTTTTGCGCGCCTACGAAAATCTGGAGGCCGCCCGCGCTGAAGAACGCGCCGCCAAACGCCAGCTGGAACAGACCCAGCAGCGCTTTGATGTTGGCCTGATTGCCATTACCGACGTTCACGAAGCGCGCGCCGTTTTCGATAACACTGTCGCCCAGCGGCTGACCTTTGAAGCCAATCTGGGTACCGCCTATGAAGCCATGTCTGTGCTGACCGGCCGCAGTCACTCAGAAATCATGCGCCTTAGCGAGCAATTTCCGGTGACTAACCCCACGCCTGAAGACCGCGCCGAGTGGGTAAACTTTGCGCTTGAGAACAATCACAAACTCAAGGCGGCCATTTACCGCATGCAGTCCAGCCATAAAACGGCCGAATCGAAAAAGTGGGAGCACCTGCCTTCCGTGACGGGCAGCCTCAGCTACCAGGACAGCGATGCGGACAACGAGTACAGCGCAGCCGCCGGCAGTTTCACCACCAACGACACTACGGAAACCAGCGCCATCCAGTTCGACCTGAATATTCCCATATTCTCCGGCGGCGGTGTCAGCGCATCGCGCCGCCAGGCCTACGAGCAGTACAACGCCTCGCTGCAGCAAAAGATCAACACGCAGCGCCAGATAGTCCAGCAAACCCGTTCCCTGCACCTAACCGTCAGCACCGACGTACAACGCATAAAGGCCCGCAAACAGAATATCGTGTCAGCCCAGAGCGCACTGGATGCAACCAAGGCCGGCTACGAGGTGGGAACACGCAATATCGTGGATGTACTGCAATCACAGCGCTCGCTGTACGCGGCGATTCGCGATTACGCCAATGCCCGCTTCGACTATGTGCTGAACATGCTGAAACTGAAGCAGCAGGCCGGCACATTGAGCCCCCAGGACATTTATAATCTGGACAAGTGGCTTGTGGCCGACGAGGCTAAAAAGCAGAACATATAAAGACTATAGAGGTAGAAAAGCGCTGTCTAGGCAGCGCTTTTTTTATGGCAGCTGTTTGTCGATTACCGCGAGCAAGCGTTCCAGCGCCCCGCGATTTTCGTCGATGACAGCCTTGGCCAGCGTGCCGCGCTGCCGCCTCAGCGCTTCATCCGTCAATAGCGGCTGCACCTCGTTGACAAGCGCCTCCGCAGAGTCGGCGAGGGTCAACGCACCAGCGCCCTGCAGCAGTTCAGAAATTGCCGCGAAATTGTAATCGCTGGGACCGTTGACTAGTGGCAGACCCCAGGCCGCCGGTTCAAGGCTGTTGTGCCCTCCACGCTCGATCAGACTGCCGCCCACGGTGGCCACATCGGCGCAACCAAACAGCAGCATCAACTCACCCATGGTATCGAGCAGCAGCACGTCGGCGCCGGCGGCCGTATCGCCGGCACTGCGTCGCCGCAGCGTCCATCCATCTGCCGCAATCTGCTCTGCGACCAGATCGAAGCGCTCCGGGTGGCGCGGCGCGATCAAGAGAGCCGCCTCCGGCAAGCTTTTCTGAATCGCGGAAAAGGCCTGCAAGATCAGGCTTTCTTCGCCCTCATGGGTGCTGGCACACAACCACACCGGCCGCGCTGCCAAGCCCAGTTTCTGCCGTTCCTGCCGCGCCTGCTCGCGCAACGCCTCAGAAACCGTGACATCAAACTTCACACTGCCCGACACGCTTAGCTGCGCCGATGGCACCCCCAGCGCCTGAAAGCGCTCGGCATCCTTGCGGTGCTGCGCCACCACCTGCGAAATTGATGAAAATACCCGCCGCGTCAATGCTGGCAGGCGGCCGTAGCCGCGGGCGGATTTCTCTGACAGGCGGGCATTCGCCAGCACCACGTCCACACCCGCCTTACGCGAACAACACACCATATTCGGCCAGATTTCGGTTTCCATAATAACCAGCAGGGCCGGCGACACTCGCCGCAAAAACCGATTAATGGCGCCGGGCGTATCGTAGGGGGCATACACATGAAAAACGCTGTCTCCGAGCATGGCCTGCACTCGCTCGGAGCCGGTGGGAGTCATGGTGGTAACAACCAGGGGCCGCTCGGGGTAACGCTGCTGCAGCTCGCGTATCATCGGCACAGCGGCAATCACTTCCCCCACCGACACCGCATGTACCCAGATACTGTCGCTCAGATCAGGCGCGGCAAAAAAACCGAAGCGCTCGGCAATACGGTGCCGGTAAGCCGGGGCCTTCAGCGAACGCTGCCACAGTCGCAGCACCAGCAGCGGCGTGATGAGGTAGAACAGGCAGGTATAAAGAAGCAGCGGCATCACAGAAATCAGGCAGGAATTGTGGGGCCAAGCATAGCGAGCAGCCCGAAACATGTGAAGCTCTTTGCTATACTGCGGCTCTTGAAGGAGAACCCATGACAGACTCTCACCCACAGGTGGACACTATCATCGTCGGCGGCGGCATCGCCGGCCTGTGGCTGCTGAATCGCCTGGTTGCCGAAGGCCGCAATGCGGTGCTCTTTGAACAAAGTGCGCTGGGCAGCTCACAGACCATGGCCTCACAAGGCATGATTCACGGCGGTATCAAATACGCGTTGGGCGGCGCCCTGACCGGCGAGTCGGAGGCCATTGCCGCCATGCCCGGGCACTGGGCCCGCTGCCTGGAAGGCCAGGGCGATGTGGATATCCGCGCCTGCAATGTACTAAGCCGGCATTTTTATCTCTGGTCTACCCGTTCGCTGACCTCTCGCCTGTCCTCTTTTTTCGCCAGCAAAATGCTGCGCGGGCGCGTGGATAACGTCAAACCCGACGATCGCCCGCCCGCCTTTGATAACCCCGCCTTTAAAGGCTCGCTCTACCGTCTGGCGGACCTGGTACTCGATGTACCCTCGCTGATAGAAACCCTGTCCGCCCCCCACCGCGACCGCATTTTCAAGATTGACTGGTCCCGGGCCAGATTGCAGCGCAATGACCGGCAGGTCACCCACCTGCAATGGGACAACGGGATGAAGCTTGCCGCCGACAATTTCATTTTCGCCGCCGGCGCCGGCAATGAATCCCTGTTAGCCCAGCTCGATCTCGAGCAACCCGCCATGCAGCGCCGCCCGCTGCAGCAGGTGCTGGTCAAACACGACTTTGACTCTGCGCTCTATGCCCACTGCATGGGCAGCAACCCCTCACCGCGCCTGACCATCTCCAGTCACCGCTGCAGCGACGGGCGTATGTGCTGGTATATGGGCGGCGATCTGGCCACCGAAGGTGTGGGCATGAGCGCCGAGGCATTGATCGACAAGGCCCGACGCGAGCTGTTCGAACTGTTCCCGTGGATAGACTTTGGGCAGACCGAATGGGCCACGCTGCCAGTCGATCGCGCCGAACCCAAACAGAGCCAGTTGATCAAACCCGACAAGGCCTACGCCGAGCGCGCCTGCGATAATCTGCTGGTGTGCTGGCCGACCAAACTCACGCTGACCCCGGATATGGCCAATCAGGCCTGCGAGCAGCTTGCGCCGCTGCCGGCCGGAGCCAGCACCGAGGCGCCGGCTGCATTGCAGTCGCTGGAAAAACCGGTTATTGCAACACCCTGCTGGGACACCCTGTTTTAAGGAGCCGACATGGAGACTCTTAGCCAGCGCCGATTTGGCAGCAGCGAGCTGATGGTCAGCCCGCTGGGGCTGGGCACGGTCAAATTGGGCCGGGACAAGGGCGTCAAATACCCCGAACATTTCACGATCCCCGACGACAAGGCCGCCGCCAATCTGATTGCGCTGGCGCGCGATCTGGGCATCAACCTGATCGATACCGCCCCTGCCTACGGCAACAGCGAACAGCGCCTGGGCACTCTACTGCAGGGCCAGCGCGAGCACTGGGTTATCTGCTCCAAGGTCGGCGAGGAATTCGACAATCTCAGTGGCGAGTCCCATTTTGACTTCAGCCACCGCCACACTCGCCAGAGTATTGAGCGCAGCCTCGATCGTTTGAAAACAGACTATATTGATATTGTGCTGATCCATTCGGATGGCCGTGACGAGCACATCCTGCAGCACGAAGGGGCGCTGGAAGCATTGCAGCAGTGCAAGCAGGAAGGCCTGATACGCGCCATCGGCATGTCGACCAAAACCGTCACCGGCGGCCTACTGGCCGCCGAGCTGTGCGATGCGGTGATGGTCACTTACAACCCCGCGCATCAGGAGGAATCCCCGGTGCTGGATTACTGTGCACGCCACGGCAAGGCGGCTATATTGAAGAAGGCTCTGGGCAGCGGTCATCTGATCAGCGAACAGGATCCGGCCCAGGCAGCCATGAGCTTCGCGCTTTCGCACCCCGGCGTCACCAGCGCCATTGTCGGCACCATCAACCCCGACCATCTGCGCGAGAACGCCGCCGCCTGCCTGCGGGCGTTGGGGAGCTAGGCCTCTGTGCTTGTAAGCGCGGGTTGTAAGCATAGAGCATTTGCGTCTTTCGCACGGCAAAAGGGTCTATGCTATTATCGCCACCCTGTAATTTCAGACATTCAACTTTGACACCTTTGGAGAACTCTCATGAGTGACAATATTACTCACGTCACCGACAGCAGTTTCGATTCGGAAGTCCTGTCGGCCGATCTGCCCGTGCTGGTAGATTTCTGGGCAGAGTGGTGCGGCCCCTGCAAAATGATCGCCCCCATTCTTGATGAAATCGCCACGGAATACGCCGGCAAGGTAAAAGTGTGCAAGATTGACGTAGATGCCAACTCTGACACGCCTGCCAAATTCAGCGTGCGCGGCATCCCCACCCTGATGATATTCAAGGGCGGTAACGCCGAAGCCACCAAGGTTGGCGCCATCTCCAAAAGCCAACTCGCGGAATTCATCGACTCCGCACTGTAATTTTGCCCCGCACAACCCTGCTTGCCATCCCCGGCAGGCAGGGTTATAGTGCAGACAGGGCTGGACGCTCCGGCACCCAAGTGCTAGATTGCTGTAACGCTTCCCTAAATCCTTCTTTATAGATCAGCGAACTCTGCGTTCACACCCGGCGTGTGCTCCGCAATCATTCCAACTATTCCCGATAATCACTTCTAAACCAACTTATGAACCTTACCGATTTAAAGACCAAATCCACCCAAGAACTATTAGAGATTGCCAACGAGATTGGCCTGGATAATGTCGCCCGCTCCCGCAAACAAGACATCATTTTCTCGATTCTGAAGCGTCACGCGAAAAGTGGCGAGGACATCTACGGCGACGGCGTACTGGAAATACTCCAGGACGGATTTGGCTTTCTGCGCAGTGCAGACTGTTCCTATCTGGCTGGCCCCGACGACATCTATGTCTCTCCCAGCCAGATTCGTCGCTTCAATCTGCGCACAGGCGACACCATCGCCGGCAAGATTCGCCCTCCAAAAGAAGGCGAGCGCTACTTCGCCCTGCTCAAGGTCAGCGATGTTAACTTCACCGGCCCCGAGCAATCCAAAAACAAGGTCTTGTTCGAAAACCTGACACCGCTGTTCCCGAACGAGCGCCTGATTCTGGAGGCCGGCAACGGCTCCACCGAGGATTTGACTGGCCGCATCATCGATTTATGCGCACCGATCGGTAAAGGTCAGCGCGGCCTGATCGTCGCACCGCCGAAAGCCGGTAAGACGCTGATGCTGCAGAATATGGCCAATGCCATTATCCGCAATAATCCCGAGTGCTACGTCATTGTTCTGCTGATTGACGAGCGCCCGGAAGAAGTGACCGAGATGCAACGCTCTGTGGGCATCAAGGGCGCTGAAGTGGTCGCCTCAACCTTTGACGAACCGCCCTCGCGCCACGTGCAGGTTGCGGAAATGGTTATCGAGAAAGCCAAGCGACTGGTCGAGCACAAGCGCGACGTGGTCATTCTGCTCGACTCCATCACTCGTCTTGCCCGCGCCTACAACACCATCGTGCCCAGCTCCGGCAAGGTACTGACCGGCGGTGTTGACGCCCACGCACTGGAACGCCCCAAGCGCTTCTTCGGTGCGGCCCGTAATGTCGAAGAAGGTGGCAGCCTTTCAATTATCGCCACCGCACTGATCGACACCGGCTCGAAAATGGACGAGGTTATCTACGAAGAGTTCAAGGGCACCGGTAACATGGAGCTCCACCTGGACCGCAAGATTGCCGAGAAACGCGTCTATCCGGCGATCAATATCCGCCGCTCCGGCACCCGCCGCGAAGAGCTATTGACCGGCGAAGATGAACTGCAACGCATGTGGATTCTGCGCAAGCTGCTGCACGGCATGGAAGACAGCCCGGCGGTGGAGTTCCTGCTGGACAAGCTGAAAGATACCAAGACCAATAGCGAGTTCTTCGACTCGATGAAGAGGAAGTAAGGTCGGGTTGCAGGCGTCTGATGCAGTTTTCGTCGGACGTCTGACGTCTGACGTCTGACGCCTATGAAATACAGCGATCTCAGAGAATTCATCACGCACCTCGAATCCGTTGGCGAACTGAAGCGCATCACTCACCCCGTCGATCCAAAACTGGAAATGACGGAGATCTGTGACCGCGTATTGCGCGCTGGCGGCCCCGCCCTCCTGTTTGAAAACCCGATTGGCTACGACATGCCGGTGCTGGCCAACCTGTTCGGTACGGAGAAACGCGTGGCGCTCGGGATGGGACAGGAGTCTATTGAGGCGCTGAGTGAAGTCGGCGAAGTACTCGCCTTTCTGCGCCAGCCCGATCCGCCCAAAGGCCTGCGCGATGCCTGGAACAAGGCACCGATTTTCAAACAGGTGTTGAACATGGCGCCCAAGCAGTTGCGCAGCGCGCCCTGTCAGGACGTGGTGCTCGAAGGCGAGGCGGTCGACCTTTATAAAATCCCGATTCAAACCTGCTGGCCCGAAGATGCTGCCCCGCTGGTGACCTGGCCCCTGGTTATTACCCGCGGCCCCAACAAAGAGCGGCAAAATCTCGGCATTTATCGCATGCAACTTATCGGTCGCAACCGACTGATCATGCGCTGGTTGTCTCATCGCGGCGGTGCGCTGGACTTTCAGGAGTTCAAAGCCCTGCACCCCGGCGAAAACTATCCGGTCTCGGTCGCGCTCGGCGCTGACCCCGCCACCGTGCTCGGCGCCGTCACCCCTGTGCCGGACAGCATCAGCGAATACGGCTTTGCCGGACTCCTGCGCGGCGGCAAGACCGAGGTCGTAAAGTCGCTGAGCAATGACCTTCAGGTTCCCGCCAGCGCGGAGATTATCCTGGAAGGCTATATCGCGCCCGATGACATGGCCGACGAAGGCCCCTTTGGTGATCACACCGGTTACTACAATGAAGTCGAGCGCTTCCCGGTGTTCACGGTTACGCACATTACCCATCGCAACAACCCCATTTATCACAGCACCTACACCGGCCGGCCGCCGGATGAACCCGCGGTGCTCGGGCTTGCCTTAAACGAAGTGTTTGTGCCCATCATCAAACGGCAGTTCCCCGAGATTACGGATTTCTATCTGCCGCCGGAGGGCTGTTCCTATCGTATGGCCGTGGTCACCATGAAGAAGCAATACCCCGGCCACGCCAAGCGAGTGATGTTCGGTGTCTGGTCTTTTCTGCGCCAGTTTATGTACACCAAGTTTGTGATAGTGACCGACGATGACGTTAACGCCCGGGACTGGAAGGACGTGATCTGGGCCATGACCACGCGCATGGATCCGGCTCGCGACACCGTACTGGTAGAAAGTACGCCAATCGATTATCTGGATTTTGCCTCGCCGGTTTCTGGCCTAGGCTCCAAAATGGGTATGGACGCCACCAACAAATGGCCCGGCGAAACCGACCGGGAATGGGGCCGACCGATTGTGATGGATGACGCGGTGAAGCAGCGAGTTGATGAGATGTGGGAGGCCTTGGGCTTGAGTGAAACTAGGCTTGGTCGGACGTAAAAGCTCCCACACCCACTTCGCAAGCAGGCGGCAATATCAATGGAAAATATGCCCGAAAAACAGTCTCGCTCCAGACCGCGTGAGACATCAGGCGCCCGACATCTGACCGCCCCAACAACCACGCTTGCACCACCGCCCCTATCTCTCTACATCCACGTTCCCTGGTGCGTGCGCAAATGTCCTTACTGTGACTTCAATTCTCATGAGGGCAGCAAAGAGCTGCCCGAAGACCCGTACATCAGTGCGCTGCTGGAGGACATGAGCCACGACCTGCATCTCGCCCAGGATCGCACTATAGAGTCTGTTTTTATCGGCGGCGGAACACCCAGCCTGTTCTCGGGCGAAGCCTATCAAAGGCTGTTCGACGCACTGCGAAAGCAGCTCCACTTTAGCCCCAACTGTGAGATCACCCTAGAAGCCAACCCCGGAACGGTGGAGCAGGAACGCTTTAAAGGCTATCGCACGGCGGGCATTAACCGCCTGTCGATCGGTGTACAAAACTTCCAAAATAGTCAGCTGGAAAAGCTTGGGCGCATTCACAACAGCGCCAATGCCGTGGCCGCCTTGCACACGGCCCGCGACGCGGGCTTCGACCGTATCAATATCGATTTGATGCACGGCCTTCCAGGCCAGAGCGCCAGTGATGCGGTCAGCGATATAAAAACAGCCCTTAAACTGGGAGTCAGCCACCTGTCCTGGTATCAGCTCACCATCGAGCCCAACACTCACTTTCACAAAGCGCCGCCGGAGCTGCCGTCGGAAGAGATTCTGGCAGACATTCAGGCTCAGGGACTGGCCACCATTGCGGCCGCTGGACTCAACCCCTACGAAGTTTCAGCCTACTCGGCGCCCGGCGAAGAAAGCCGCCACAATCTTAACTACTGGCGCTTCGGCGATTACCTTGCGCTTGGCGCCGGTGCCCACGGCAAAATCACCCTGGGAAATGAAATTCTGCGCTACCAGAAGACCCGACTGCCGGATCACTATCTGCAGCGCACGGGTTCGCGCACAGCCCAACAGCATCAGGTGCTGCGCGAGGATCGCGCCTTTGAGTTCGCCATGAACACCCTGCGTCTGCACGAAGGTTTCAGCCCCGCCCAGTTCGAATCCCGCACCGGCCTGTCCTTCATCGACATCCTGCCTACGGTGCACGGCCTCTACGAAGACGGCCTGTTAGAAGAGCGCGGAGAGCGCTTTACCTGCTCCGATATCGGGCGTCGCTATCTGGACGATGTGGTTGCCCGCTTCCTACCCTGATGTGGGCGCTGTGCTAAACTGTGCGCCCTTAAATTTCACGTAACACAGGTGTAGTAAGCCCATGGCTGATTTCCGGTCAAAAACCTCTACCGCTGGACGCAATATGGCTGGCGCGCGTGCACTCTGGCGTGCCACAGGGATGAAAGACGAAGATTTTAAAAAGCCGATTATCGCGGTTGCCAATTCCTTCACCCAGTTTGTACCCGGCCATGTTCACCTCAAGGATATGGGCCAGCTGGTCGCCCGCGAGATAGAGCGAGCCGGCGGCGTCGCCAAGGAATTCAACACCATAGCCGTAGACGACGGGATCGCCATGGGGCACGACGGCATGCTCTACAGCCTGCCTTCCCGTGATCTGATCGCCGACTCTGTGGAATACATGGTGAACGCTCACTGCGCCGACGCGCTGGTGTGCATTTCCAACTGCGACAAGATCACACCCGGAATGCTCAACGCAGCGATGCGCCTCAATATCCCTGCTATTTTTGTCTCCGGCGGGCCGATGGAAGCGGGCAAAACCAAACTCGCCGACCACGGTCTCGATCTGGTAGACGCCATGGTCATCGCCGCCGACAGCAGTGTCAGTGATGAAGTCGTGGAAGAATACGAGCGCTCCGCCTGCCCGACGTGCGGCTCCTGCTCGGGCATGTTTACCGCCAACTCCATGAACTGTCTGACCGAAGCGCTTGGCCTGTCCCTGCCCGGCAACGGTTCGCTACTGGCCACCCACGCCGATCGCCGGGAGCTGTTCCTGGAGGCCGGCCGCCGAATCGTAGATCTCGCCATGCGCTTCTATCGCGATAACGACGCTTCGGTACTGCCCCGTAACATTGGCGGCTACAAAGCTTTCGAAAATGCGATGAGTCTGGATATCGCCATGGGCGGTTCGACCAATACCATCCTGCATTTGCTGGCTGCCGCTCAAGAGGCGGAGCTGGAATTTACCATGCAGGATATTGACCGCCTTTCCCGCAGAGTCCCACAGCTGTGCAAAGTAGCGCCGAACACCCAGAACTATCACATGGAAGACGTTCACCGCGCAGGCGGCGTACCGGCCATCCTGTCCGAACTGCACCGTGCCGGCCTGCTGCACGGTGACTGCCCTACGGTGCACAGCCCGACCATGGCCGAGGGCCTGGCTAAGTGGGATATCGTCACCACCCAGGACGATGCCGTAAAAACCTTTTTCAAAGCCGGGCCTGCGGGCATTCCGACCCAGGAGGCTTTCAGCCAGAGCACTCGCTGGCCAAGCCTGGATCGCGATCGCGCCAACGGCTGCATCCGTTCCATCGACAACGCCTTTTCTCTTGAAGGCGGCCTTGCGGTTCTGTTCGGCAATATCGCGGAAAATGGCTGCGTGGTTAAGACCTCGGGCGTGGACGAGAGCATTCTGGTGTTTGAAGGCCCAGCCCACATCTGCGAGAGCCAGGAAGATGCCGTGGACGATGTGCTCAACGACCGGGTCAAAGCAGGCGATGTTGTTGTTGTCCGCTATGAAGGCCCAAAAGGCGGCCCCGGCATGCAGGAAATGCTCTATCCCACCAGCTACATCAAGTCCAAAGGGCTCGGCAAGGTTTGCGCCCTGCTGACAGACGGTCGTTTTTCCGGGGGCACCTCTGGCCTTTCGATTGGCCACGTCTCGCCCGAGGCGGCGTCGGGCGGCGCTATCGGTCTGGTGGAGCAGGGTGACATTATCAAGATCGACATACCCAATCGCAGCATCAATGTCGCCCTAAGTGACGAAGAGCTCGCCCTGCGCCGCAAGGCCATGGAAGCAAAAGGTGGCGCGGCCTGGAAGCCAGTTAAACCCCGCCCTCGCAAGGTCTCTACCGCGCTTAAGGCCTATGCGCTGATGGCCACCAGCGCCGACCGAGGCGCTGTGCGTGATCTGTCGCAGGTTGGAGGCTAGCGCCTCCTGCTCGGCAGGCATCACAAAGGCCAAGCAATAAAAAAGGCGCCATCAGGCGCCTTTTTTATTGCTTGGCTAAAGAGATTAAGCTTCTTTGGCCAGCGCTTTTTCTCTAGCCAGTTCGCGGTCCATAAACTGGATCCACTGCTCGGCATAGACCTTGGAGCGCTCGTTTTTCTTGGCTTCGCGGAAGGCCTTGCGGGCTTCCTCGTAGTTTTTCAGATTGAACTCTGCCATACCCAAAACCAGTTGCGCCGTGTCCGGGCGTTTAACACCGCCCTTTTTGAGGCCATTGCGCACAGCTTCAGCCGCTTTTTCAAACTCATCGTTATCCAGGTAGATATTGCCCAGACGCGCCCACAATTCGCCGTCGTCTGACTTTCGTGCGGCTTCGCGCATCTCCGGGATCGCGCGTTTGATTTCCTGCGCCTGACGCCAGGAGTTAGCCAGCAACTCCAGATTTTTGGAGGTCGCTTCGATCTGCTTCGCCTTGATACCCTTGTCTATAACCTTGCCCGCTTTATACGGCACTTCGATAGACAGGAAGAGATAGGCCATGTTGATCAGCTCTTTCTCTTTGTCGAGCAGGTCCTGCACGTAAGCTGTTTCCATGGCTGAAACCATGTCTTTCTCACGCTTGAGCTCACCGTACATCGCTGCCAGCTGCTGCCAGTAGGCCTTCTTCTGGTAGTACTTCAGCGTTTCTTCCAGAATCTCGACTACTTTTTTGATGTCGTTCTTCTCGAAATACAGATAACGCTGCAGGCCCCACCACTGTTCCTTTGGCACCTTGCCTTTCTGCTTGTAGTCATCAATTGCGATTTCTACATGCTTCAGGGACTTGCGCTGATCACCCAACTGGTAATAGCCCTGACTCAACAGTGCGTGAGCATTCGCACCCACAGGCTCACCCAGCTCTTCTTTCAGTTTGAACCAGTCCAGCAGCGTGTTAACACCCTTCTTCCAGTCTTCCTTAACAAAGTACAGCTGAGCAATGGTGAACTTGGTGTTCACCTCCATTGCATAGGGGATATCTTCCTGCTTGATGACCTGTTCGTAGGCACCCAGCGCCTTGTCGTAGTCTTCCTTGGTGAAGTAGATGAAGGCATACAAGTTGTACAGGTTAGCCATTTCGTAGCTGTTTAATGCGCCACGGCCTTCCTTGTCACGAAGCTCATTCAACTTACCAAGGGCTTCGTTGTACTTCTTCTCTTCCGCCAGCTCTTGGGCTTCATTCAGTTTTTCGAACACCTTGGCTCGAATCGCTGGCGTTCGCCGGGTCTGCTGTTTTTTCTTTTCCTGCGCCTGAACCTTGCCCAGAGCGGTTTCACCCAGCACTGGGGCAACCGTGGTCGTGACCAGGGGCACCGACATAGTGACGGCCACCCCCAGTGCGGCCGCTGTCAACCAGCGACCGACAGACTGAACAGGGCTACCAGGTTTGCTCTGTATCATGCTATCAGTCTTCATTTGTCCAACTCGTAGGTAAAGCGGTTCTGGATACCGGGCACTTCGATAGGATCGCCATCCACAACCCGCGGCTTGTACTTGAATTTCTCCGCAGCTTTCACCGAGGCGCGCTCGAAATAGCCAGGCGGCGAACAATCAACCGGCACGATATCTCGTGTAGTACCCGACTTGGTCACGGTGTACTCAACGGTACAGTAGCCTTCTACACCGCGGCTTTGTGCCCGACGGGGATAGATAGGCGCAACCTTAACGATCGGCAGGTACTCACCGTCAGAGGCCGACAGGCCACCCGCCGCATTGGTCAGTGAAATCTGCTGGCTCGGCGTCATATTGACCGCCTCCACATCAGGATTCACGTCTTCCATTTCCGGCTGTTCCATATCCGGCGGCGGCTGCTCGGGCTCCGGCGGCTTGTCCGGCTTGCGATCGATATTGGTTTCAATATCGCGATCCGGCATGTCAATGTCGGCGATGCGGTGAGCTGGCTTTTCGTCCAGACTCTTGTCGGCTGTTTCGATCAGTGTCGGCATCAGCACAAACAAGGCAGCGGTTACGACAAAACCAAACGCAGCGCCTATGAGTAGTCTGAGTCTATTCATAAGCCTTTAATCATCTTCAGTGGCCAGTGATACGTCGTAAACACCCGCTGCCCGCGCTGCGTCAATTACCGCAGTCACGGTTTCAGTGTTAGAGGCTTTATCTGCCTGCACGACAACCGCACCCTTGGGGTTTTCAGCGTGCATACGCTCGATCACTGAACGCACGGAGCGCTTGTCCACGCGTCGCTTGTCAATCCAGATCTCGTTAGTCGCGTTAACCGCCACCAGGATATTGACGTTTTCTTTCTTGTTGGCTGTCGAAGCTTCCGGCCGATTCACCTCAATGCCCGCTTCCTTGATAAAGGACGCGGTTACAATGAAGAAAATCAACATGATAAAGACCACGTCAAGCATTGGCGTCAGGTCAATTTCGGAAGCGTTTTCTTCAGCTCCAGCTCTTCTCATTCTGCGCATGTTGGATTCTCTTAATGATCTGTGGTCAGGTGGTCTTTCAGCAGTTCACTTTCGCGCTCGGCGATTCGGGTTATATAGGTATTACCGAATACACCTGACAGCGCTGCTACCATTCCGGCCATTGTCGGAATCGTCGCCTTGGAAACACCACCCGCCATGGACTTGGCATCGCCACCGCCGGTTACAGCCATGATGTTGAATACTTCGATCATCCCGGTCACCGTTCCCAGCAGACCCAGCAGTGGACACAAGGCCACCAGGGTCTGAATCAACGGCAGTGAGTCTCTGATCTTGATACTCACCTGGGAGATCAGCAGTTCACGAATGGCGTGAGCGTTCCACGACTTGCGTTCACTGCGGGATTCCCAAACCTGCATGACTTGATCAACATCCTGTTTCAGACCGAACCGGAAGTACCAGAAGCGCTCAAAAAGCAGGGTCCACATCAGGAAGGTCACGGCGGCGATCAACCAAAGTACATCGCCACCGGCATCCATGAAGCGCCGAATGATGTCTGCCCATTCGTACAGCTGATACATGGATTATGCTCCCTGTTTACCCTCGGTGTGCTGAGCAACAAGACCTGTGCTCTGCTCTTCCAGGATGTGGATAATCTTCTTGGATCGGCCGCTGACGATGGTGTGCAGCAGAACCGTCGGAATCGCAACACACAGACCCAGAACCGTCGTTACCAGTGCACCGGAGATACCACCGGCCATGGCTTTCGGATCACCTGCACCGAAGATAGTGATAGCCTGGAAGGTAATGATCATACCGGTAACCGTACCCAGCAGACCCAGCAGCGGTGCAACCGCGGCGATGATCTTGAGCAGGTTCAGAGACTTCTCGAGGTTCGGCAGTTCTTTCAGCACAGCCTCGGACAACTTGAGCTCCAGTGTTTCGGAATCCATGTTCGGGTTGTCTTCGTGTACTTTCAGAACGCGGCCCAGCGGGTTGTTGTCATTGGCCTTGCCGGATTTGAGCTGAGCGCTTACTTTCGCGCTGGTCAGACTCAGAACAATCAAGCGCCAAATTGCGATGATGAAGGCGATCACACCGACTGCGGTAATGATCTTACCAACCACGCCACCTTGCTCCCAACGCTCCAGCAGTGTCGGGCTGTCGATCAGAGCCGCCAGGAAGGTACCTCCAGTCGGGCCAGTCGGGTCAACACCAAAGGCATGGTAGCCTTCGCTGGCATTGGCCAGATCTTCCGCCCAACCCAGATAGGGACCGCTCGGCTGACGCGGCAGAACTTGCAGGCTGCCATTTTCCGGCTCGTACTTCAGGTATTTACCGTCGCCGTTGACGATATTGAAGGTGCCGACGCGCGTAACTTTCTGCTTCTCGGTTTCACCGGAGGCGCTGGTCACATCAGTTTCGAAACGCACCACTTTGCCCGACTCGGTCATTTCAACCATCAGAGCGTGCCACATTTTCTCGATTTCACTGATGCTGGGCAGCTGTTCGGCGCCAGACATTTTTTCGATCAGCTTGTTAACAAACTCTTCACGACCGGGGAATTGCACGCTAACCAGAGAGTTCTGGTAGTTGGAGCGCAGATCGCCCGCAGTAGAGGTCAGGTGACCAAACAGCTCGGTCAAGGTACCCAGACGCTCTTTCAATTGACGCTGTTTGTCGGTCAGTACCAGCTCCAGCTCTTCAAACTTGCCTTCCAGCACAGACGAACGCTCTTCTTCTTTCTTGAGCATGTCGCGGGCTTCGTCCAGCATTTCTTTCTGCTGGTAGCGGGCAGCCTTGAATCGCTCTTCACGAGCGCGGTTTTCTTTAGCTTCCTTGACGCGGCCCTGCTCAACGTAGCGCAGCAGTTCGTCAAGGGATTTCGCCTCCTGAGCAACGACAGGCGCGGAAACGATTGCCAGCGCACTGCCCAGAGCGATCAATGCAGATTTCAACATTGTCTTTTTCATTACTGAACATCCTCCGGAGCAGGAATCGGCAGTTTCATGATATCGATAGAAGCCTGTTTGCGAGCAATACGCAGCCCTTTCAGGATGGCACTTTTGTACTCGTTGCCCAGAGGCTCAAACTTGCGTGTGTTGTTATTCCACATGCCGGAAGACTCTGTATCTGTTGTTTGATACAGCAGCGCGATACGACCAATTCGCAGGAAATTAACATCACGCTCTACACCGTCGACCTGAGCCTTACCGGCGTAGGTATCGATCTTGCGGCCGTATTCGGTTTCGATTTTGTAAGCTTCGAGCACCTGACGGAATTTCTCCGCAATGGAGACGTCAGAGCGATCCAGGTTGTTGCGCAGGAATTCAATACGCTGCTCGCGCTCTTCTGCGTGAAAGGGCACGTCAAGACGCACGAACTCTTCCAGACCGTCGATCATCTTGATGATGGTTGGCATCATCTGGCGCTGGATAACCGTCGCCTCTTCGATGGACTTCTCGAGCTCTTTGATGCGGCGGATCTGATTGGTGATCTGCTTCTCAAGGCGTGCGTTGTAGACCTTGAGGCCATCTACCTGCTTCATGACGGTCTTGTAGTCTGCGAGCAGGTCACGGGTCTCGGCAGCGATCTTGTCGATGCGAACCTGAGACTTGCGCGCCGCTTCATTTTTATCGTGACCTACCGAAAGAACCTCCTTGACGGTGGTTTTCGGCGCTGGCGGCGCGGCCGCTGCCTCTTCGCCTGTTTCTTCATCAGACGATGCAGCATGAACTTGTGCGCCAGACAGAGTCAGCATGGATAGCGACACTGCCAGCGCGACTGATTTCAATCGATGCATATTCATGGGGATTGCTTTTCCTATTAGGGACATGTGTGTAAAGCAGACCGTTTTATTCTCAAATGAGCTGCAAGTTACAAACCTGTAATTTGTCACAGCGGACCACATTTTAATCACGAGCTTTCTTAAGAATCAACGATCTAACTGGAACGGCCAGAGAGTTTCACCACCACCCTCTCAACGTGTAAACAGGTTACGAAAAGACCTATTTTCGGTAACACTTGCATTAATCTGTGTAACAGTGCGGCCATTTTTCGAGCAAAACTCACGGCTTTTGCTCACTTATTAACCAAGTACCGATGCCACCGGTCACAAATAATTCACGCGAAAGTGCTTTTACCCCCTGATTTTAGTTGAGGAAAACCAAAGGTTTTTTCGCGGTAACACCTTTTCCAAGGCTTTTGTGAACAATTGCCTAACGAATTCCCTGCGACTCAGACGCGACGCCGATACTCCACAAAGCGGAAGCGCCAGTCATTTTCTTCTCCGGATTCCTCGCTAGCAAGCTCCCAACAGGCATCCAGCTCGGGAAAGAACGCGTCCCCCTCAACCTCGGCATCCACCTCAGTCAGGTAGAGCCGTTCCGCATGTGGCAGCAGCGAGCGGTAAAGCTGCTCACCACCAATGACCATAACCTCATCCGCGCCGTCCGCAGCAGCTACTTCATCGGCGAGCGACAGCGCAGATGCCGTGCTGGTGGCCACCCGAACACCATCCGGGCTGTAATCCTTCTGCCGGGTCACGACTATATTGGTGCGCCCCGGCAGGGGACGGCCAATGGATTCAAAGGTCTTGCGCCCCATCACCACAGGTTTGCCCAAGGTGGTACGTTTGAAATGTTTGAGGTCCGCAGAAATATGCCAAGGCAGGGCGTTATCGCGGCCAATCACCCGATTGCGGGACATAGCGGCGATCATGGCCAGACGAATACTGCTCATATCGCGATCGGTGCCTTGATGGCCGGCTGCGGCTGGTAATTATCAAAAATAAAGTCTTCAAACTCGTAGTCAAAGATGGAATCCGGCCGGCGCGCGAACCGCAGGCTGGGCAAAGGCCCTGGCTTGCGCCTCAGCTGCTCATAGACAATATCGTCGGTCAAATGATTCAGGTAGAGATGGCAATCGCCAAAGGTGTGGACAAACTCACCGACATCGAGATCACACTGCTGCGCCACCATATGGGTCAGCATGGAATAGCTCGCGATATTGAAGGGCACGCCCAGAAACAGATCCGCGCTGCGCTGGTAAAGCTGACAGGACAGACGCCCCTCGGCGACGTAGAACTGAAACAGGGTGTGGCAGGGGGGCAAGGCCGCCTTGCCGTTGCGCGCATTCTCCTGAGGGCTCAGGGATTCATCGGGCAAATCCGCCGGATTCCAGCCGCTCACAATCAGGCGCCGGGAATCGGGCTTGGTCTTGATCATCCGGATCAGTTCGCTGATCTGATCAACCGTTGAGCCATCGGGACAGGCCCAGCTGCGCCACTGCTTGCCGTAAATCGGGCCGAGATCGCCGTTTTCCAGCGCCCATTCGTCCCAGATACTCACGCCGCGCTCTTTCAGCCAGTTGTTGTCACAGCTGCCCTTGAGAAACCAGATCAATTCATAAATAACACTGCGCAGATGCACTTTCTTGGTGGTCAGCAGGGGGAACCCCTGTTGCAGATCAAAGCGCAGCTGACGACCAAACACCGAACGCGTCCCGACCCCGGTGCGATCGGACTTGTCCAGGCCGTTGTCGATCACATCCTGCATCAGATCCAGATACTGTTTCATGCTTTTCCCTTGTTCTTTACCGCGCGCTTTTTTGCGCCGGTCGCTGCTTGCGGAGCCCCTGAGCCCCCGTTGTGGCGATAGGCCCACACCAGGACACCCGCGCCAACCAGAATCATCGGCAGGGACAATACCTGCCCCCGGGTGAGCCAGCCGAAGGCCACAAAACCGAGATGGGCGTCCGGCTCGCGCACAAATTCGACCAGAAAACGGAACAGGCCATAGAACAGGACGAAGACTGCCCCCACAGACCATTCGGGCCGGGGCTTGCGCGAGAACCAGAATACAATGGCGAACAATATTACGCCTTCGAGGGCAAACTGATAAAGCTGGGAGGGATGCCGCGGCAACTGCGACGGGTCACGCGGAAACACCATCGCCCAGGGCACGTCGCTGACGCGCCCCCACAGTTCCTGGCCGATGAAATTGCCCAAGCGTCCCAGCCCAAGACCGATCGGCACCAGCGGCGCCACAAAATCCATCAGCTCGCCAAACCGCAGCTTCTGGCTGCGGGCATACCACCACTGCGCCACAATCACCCCGATCAGGCCACCGTGAAAGGCCATGCCACCCTCGTTCACCCGGAACAGCCACAGTGGGTCAGCCAGAAGGCGATCAAAGCCGTAGAACAGCACATAGCCCAGGCGACCGCCGAGCACGACTCCGAGCGCGCCGTAAAAAATGATGTCGTCCACCTGCTCGCGGGATACCCGACGCCAGGGCTGGGCACTGCGCTGGCGGGCCAGCCACCAGGCAGCCGCGAATCCGACGAGATACATCAGACCATACCAGTGGATGGCAATCGGGCCGAGTTGCACCGCGACCGGATCGAAACCTGGGTGAGTGAGCATTTACAAATTCCCGAGAATAAACTGAAGGCCAATTATGCCGAGGAATACGGCGAAGACCCGTTTCAAATACCGCTCCGGCAAACGCTGCGCGAGACGCGCCCCGACACGGGCAAACAGGGTACTGGTAAATACAATCCCGATAAAGGCCGGCCAGTAAACGAAACCAGTACTGTAGGCAGGCAGACCGTCACGCCCCCAGCCCGCCCAGATGTTAGTGGCAAAGCCGACCAGCGCAATGGGCAGCCCGCAGGCCGCCGATACCCCGACCGCTTTCTGCATGCGCACATTAGACCAGCTGAGATAGGGCACGGTGAGCGAGCCACCGCCAATGCCGAACAGCGCGGACACATAGCCGATCACCGAACCCGCGATCGACAGGCCTACCCTGCCGGGTACGATCCGACCGGGTGGCGGCCGGAAATTCAAGCCCATCTGCAGCGCTATCAGCAAGGCAAAACCACCAAACAGGATTTGCAGCAGCTTGCCCGCCATCCCCGCAGCCGTATGCACCCCCAGCACGACGCCCACGGCAATGGCCGGTGCCAGCTTCCAGAACAGGGGCCAGTCAACGTTGCCGTAGAGGTGGTGCGCCCGCACCGAGCTGATGGAGGTGAACACGATCGTTGCCAGCGAGGTACCGATGGCCAACTGGGTCAGCGTTGCCACCGGAAAATCCAGCAGCGTGAAACTGTAAATCAGCGCCGGTACGATGATCAGGCCGCCGCCGACACCGAACAGACCGGCTGTCAGGCCCGCCACAGCCCCTACCAGCAGGTAACTGACTAATACCATGGTGTACGCAAACTTTCAGGAAAAACAGGTAAATACACAACCGCGCTTGTCCCCGGCCGCAAATAGCCTGCTATCATACCTTCACCCCCAGCCTAATAATTTTTGACTATGTGCCTGATTATTGCCGCCTGGAAAAGCCATCCCAAATTCCCGCTGATTTTTGCAGCCAACCGCGATGAGTTTTTTCAGCGGCCCAGTATTGCCGCCCATTTCTGGAAAGATTCGCCAAGCGTACTCGGCGGTCGCGACATGGAAAAAGGAGGCACCTGGCTCGGCGTCAATCGCCAGGGGCATCTGGCCGCGGTCACCAACTATCGCGGTGGTGAACTGCCAGCCCAAGGCCGCTCCCGCGGCGAACTGGTCGCCCGCTACCTGCTTAGCGATGAATCATGCGCAAGTTTCCTCACCCGGATCAACCCCGAGCGTAGCCTTTATAACCCTTTCAATCTGCTGATTTTTGACGGCGACGCGCTGGCCTATACCGCCGACGACCACGCTGACCACAAACCGCTGTCGCCCGGCATTCACGTGATCGGCAACTCGCGCTTGGATACCGACGAGCGCAAGGTAGAGGTTGCCCGCGCAGAAATGGCCAAGTGCCTGCACACAACACCGACACCCGAGCGCCTGATCGAGCTTCTGGCAAATCGCGAGGCCACACTCGCCTCAGGCAGTGACCGCGATCGCGCACTATCCGCGTTTTTTGTCGACCTCGGCGAGCACGGCTACGGCACCCGCACCACTACAATTGTACTGATCGACACACTCGGCAATGTGACCTTTTGCGAACAGCCCTATGATGAAACCGGCAAACCCGGCAAAGTGCTGAGCTACGTCTTCAACCGCTTCGAAACGCAGGAGAAACAGAGCAGTTAACACGCAGCGTGGCTGTGCCGACTAACGCTTCGGGCGCAGTTTTTCGCCCATCGCCGGCTGCAGCATTTTGTCTACCCCGGCTGCAATCATGGCATCGCGGACCAGCTCTTTAACGTCCACAGAGGATTCCTGGGCCAGCGCCTGCTCTAACAGCGTTTTGGCCCCCGCCAAAGTCTGACTGCGAATGACAGATTTCACCTTGAGCAGGCTGCTCGCGTTCATCGACAGCATGTCGTAACCCATCGCCAGCAGAAGAATCGCTGCCCCCGGGTCACCCGCGAGCTCGCCGCAAATCCCTACCGGTTTACCTTCTGCCTGCGCAGCCTGGGCCACATCATTAAGCGCCCTCAGAACCGCCGGATGCAGTGAATGGTAAAGGTCGGCCACCCGAGCATTATTGCGATCTACCGCCAGCAAATACTGTGTAAGGTCGTTGGAACCGACTGACAGAAAGTCGACCCGCCGCGCCATTTCGCGAGCCTGATAGACCGCTGCCGGCACTTCCACCATGACGCCGATCGGCGGCAACTTGGCATTCACACCCTCATCAACCAGCTCATCGTGGGCGCGATAGATCAGCTCCAGCGCTTCTTCCAGTTCGGGCACGTTGCTGATCATCGGCAGCATGATGCGCAGATTGTCCATCCCCACACTGGCCTTCAGCATGGCCCGCACCTGCACCAGGAAAATCTCCGGGTGGTCGAGGGTCACGCGAATGCCGCGCCAGCCGAGAAAGGGGTTTTCTTCTTCAATCGGGAAATAGGGCAGGGATTTGTCACCGCCGATATCCAGCGTGCGCATGGTGACCGGCAGAGGTGAAAAGGCCTGCAACTGCTCGCGGTAAATCACCCGCTGCTCTTCTTCACTGGGAAAACGCTCGCGCAACAGAAAGGGTATCTCCGTGCGATACAGGCCGACGCCTTCGGCGCCATGATCGATCGAGCGAGCCACATCAGCCATCAAGCCGGTGTTCACCCACAGCGGCAGCCGTCGCCCATCGAGAGTTTCGCTGGGCTCGTTGCGCAGGCTTTCCAGTCCCTTGCTCAGCTCCTGCTGTTCGGCGTATATCGCCTCAAAGCGGGCATAGAGTTCTTTCGCCGGATTGTAGTGAACTATGCCGTTGTAGCCGTCCAGCACCAGCTGGGCGCCTTCCACCTGGGTAAAGGGCAGGTCGACCGCCCCCATAATGGTGGGCACTCCCATGGCTCGCGCCAGAATCGCCACGTGAGAGTTGCTCGACCCGCGAACACTGACCAGCCCCGCCAGTTTCTCCCGGGGCACTTCGGCCATGATGGATGCGGTCAACTCCTCGCCGACAAGAATGGTGCGCTCGGGGTATTCAATATCGCGGGTATTGGCGGTCTGCAGGTAGGCCAGCACCCGCCGCCCCAGATCCTTGACGTCGGTGGCCCGCTCTTTGAGGTAGGCATCTTCCATACTTTCAAAGGTGCGGATATGGGAGATCACCACTTGCGCTAGCGCGCCCTGCGCCCACTCTCCTTCGCGGATACGGCCTTCAATTTCCAGGCCCAGCGCGCGGTCGTCGAGCATGCTGAGATAGACATCGAACAGCGCCTGCTCTTCTTTCGCGAGCTTGTCCTGCAGGCGGTCTTTGATGGCGGTGATGTCTTCGCGCACCGCCTGCAGGCATTGAAAAAAGAAGGCAACTTCGGTGTCTATATCCTCGCAAGGGCGGCTCGGCACGGCGTACAGATCCGCCTCCGGAATAACCAGCACTGCGGTACCCATGGCAATGCCAGGCGCACCGGGAATACCGGTAAATTCCGCACTGCGCGAGGGGTCGCGCTGGCGATTCTTGCCGCCAATGGCGCCGGTGGCCTTGGCGTGGGCGATAACCCCGGCGAGCTGGGCGGACATGGTGACCAGAAAGGCCTCTTCGTCCTCATCGAAGCGCCGACTGTCCTTCTGCTGTACAACCAGCACACCCTGCAGGCGCCGCTGGTGAATTATAGGCACCCCCAGAAAGGAGTGATACAACTCCTCGCCAATGCCTTCGAGATAAAAGTAACTGGGGTGTTTTTCCGCGTTATCCAGATTCAGCGGCTCTTCACGCCTAGCCACAACGCCTACCAAGCCTTCGTCTTCAGCGAGACTGACAACGCCCACCAGTTTGGGGTTAAAGCCTTGGTTTGCCATCATCACCAGACGGCCGGATTCAAAATCCTTGAGGTAGACCGTGCACACCTCAACGCCCATCACCTGAGCGATGCGCTGCACCATGATATCCAGCGCAGATTGCAGGTCGTCGGCGGCGTTGACCGCCTGCACAATTCGGCGCAGGGCATCAAGCATCATTTGCCCGCACTCCGCTCGCCTTCACTAACAAGGCGACTGTGGCGCGCGCAAAGCTCTTTCATCGCGCGCCGATAGACATCCCGCTTAAAGGTCACCACCTGATTGACCGGATACCAGTAACTAACCCAATCCCAGGCATCAAATTCCGGTCGGGCAGGGTCACCGCCAAGATTCACATCATCGTCTGCGCCGAGAAACTCGAGCAGGAACCACTTCTGCTTCTGGCCAATGCACACGGGTCCACTACTGTTACGACGCACTAAGCGTTGCGGCAGGCGATAACGCAGCCAGCCGCGCGTAGCACCGACGACCCTGACGTGCTCCGGCTGGAGGCCAACTTCCTCCGCCAATTCCCGATACAGCGCCTGCTCAGGGCTCTCACCCTGCTTGATCCCGCCCTGGGGAAACTGCCAGGCATTCTGACCGGCACGACGCGCCCACAGCACCTGGCCCTGGCCATTCGCCAGAACCATGCCGACATTGGGCCTGAATCCTTCCGCGTCTATCACTCCATTACTCTCGCCGTTTGTTTCGTAATATGTTGTTAGTGAAACACTTTTGTTACTGTCGCACGCAATTCATTGTTCCACAATTCCCCGGTGCTGGGAATCGTCAGAAATCACAGGCGCAAAGGCCGTGAAATGCGCGCCAGCTATCGCTATGCTATCGCCTCCTCAAAAAACCGTGGCAGACACGACGTGGCATTAGCAATTTTTGATCTCGACAACACCCTGCTCGGCGGCGACAGCGATCACGCTTGGGGGGAATTTCTGGTAGACCGCCAACTGGTGGATAGCGACGCCTTTCGCGAGGCCAACGATCGCTTCTATCAACAGTATCAGGATGGCGGCCTCGATATTCACGCCTACCTGCGCTTTGCGCTGGAGCCGCTGACGCGTTTCAGCCCCGACGAGCTGGAAGCCCTGCACCGCGACTTCATGGCCAACTACATTGCCCCCATGCGCCTGCCCAAGGCGGATGCCCTGATCGCCGAACACAAAGCGGCCGGCGATCACTGCATGATCATGACCGCCACCAATACCTTTATCACCCGTCCCATCGCCGAAAGCCTCGGCATTCCCGACATTATCGGCTCAGAGCCGGAAGTCATCGACGGGCGCTATACCGGCAATGTGGTGGGAACACCCTGTTTTCAGGAAGGCAAAGTGACACTGCTGAAACAGCGCCTGCAGGAACAGGGCTTGAAGCTGGCGGGCAGTACATTT
The DNA here is from genome assembly GCF_041624475.1 of Litorivivens sp. Lineage (GTDB taxonomy): Bacteria > Pseudomonadota > Gammaproteobacteria > Pseudomonadales > Spongiibacteraceae > Litorivivens. The sequence continues at coordinate 469,892 of NZ_JBFJUX010000001.1, read as the reverse complement.
TATTCAGACTCTCACAATGACCTGCCCCTGCTGCGCCTGGTGGACAAGCCGGTAGCAGTCGACCCGGACGAAACCCTGCTCAAGGAAGCCCTGCGCCAGAACTGGCGCGTTATCTCACTGCGGGACTAGACTCTTAAACCAGCGAACTGCACCTGCCTAGACAAACAACTTCCGCGAAACAGGGCCAAGAGGAGCAGCAAGAGAGCGTACAGGCGGCTTACACAACCAGCAGCAGACACCGCTTTTCCGGCTTCATCGCCTACCTCTCGCCCTGTTTGCTGTCATTTTTTAACAACAGGGTGGCCGCAAATGCTCACTGCAACCATCACATTTTGGTCAACCCCGCCCGGCAGCTTATTGCGGGCATAAAAAAGCCGGCACAGTGGCCGGCTTCGTCATACTGCTTGCCCAACTTAATCTTCGCACTCGTTGTCGTAGGCTTCTGCGTCCATCAGGTTATCCAGCTCGCCCAGCTCGGCGGGCTGCAGTTTGAAAAACCAGCCGTCGTCATAGGGCGAGTCGTTGATCACCTCGGGGGATTCTTCCAGCGCTTCGTTGATCGCAATAACCTCGCCGCTGACCGGCGCATAGATATCAGACGCCGCCTTGACGGATTCCACCACGCCGATTTCCTCACCGGCGCTGTAGCTGGTACCGACCTCGGGTAGCTCTACAAAAACCACATCACCCAAAGCTTCCTGTGCGTGATCAGTAATCCCCACGGTAATGGTGCCGTCGGCTTCCAGCCGCGCCCACTCATGGCTGCTGGCGTATTTCAGTTCGCTGGGCGAATTGCTCATGTGATCTTCCCACTGCTGGCAAAAAGCGCATTCTAACGCCGCTTTCGCCAAATACAAACAAGCGGCTGGAATGCCCGCTATTTCAAGGTGCGCTTGATACTGATAATCACCGGGATCAGACCGAGCAGAACGATGGTCAGGGCCGGCAGGGCGGCGCGCTGCCACTCACCTTCCGAGGTCATTTCATAGATGCGAACGGCGAGAGTATCCCAGCCATAGGGACGCAGCAGCAGGGTTGCTGGCATTTCCTTGATCACATCCACAAACACCAGAATCGCTGCGGTCAGCAAACCGGGGCGCAGCATCGGCAAGTAGATCCGACGCAAAACTTCCGTCGGCCGGGCGCCCAGGTTGCGGGCCGCATCGGGTATTGAGGGCTTGATGCGAAGCAGAGCGGCATCAATAGGGCCGCTGGCCACTGCCAGAAAGCGAATCCCGTAAGCCGCCAACAGGGCCAACACGGTACCAACCAGCAGCGAACGATTTTCCAGCCCCAGCCAGCTCTGAACCGGGAACAGCAGCTGCTGCTCCAGAGCGGTAAAAGAAATCACCACCCCCACCGCCAGCACCGAACCGGGCAGCGCGTAGCCGAGCTGGGCCAGGTCGAAAAAGGCCCGCTGCCTTGGCGGTGCCCGCCAGCGGCTGAAGGCCAGCAAGGCGGCAATGGCCACGGTAATCACCGCCGCCTGCAAGGCCAGTGACAGGGAGTGCCAGAGCAGAGCCAGAAAGCGCGCATCGAGCTGCTCAAGCCCGAGCTCAAAGGCCCAAAGCAGCATCTGCCCCAGCGGCAGGAAAAACGCCACCGTCAGCACCAACAGACAGTAAGCGGTGACACACCAACCGAGAGGGCGTGACAGGGGGTGCCGAAAATGATGGTGCAGCTTGCCACCCTGCACGTAGCGACGGCGACCGCGCAGGCGCTTTTCCGCAAACAAGGTCAGTGCGACAAACAAGAGCAGCAGGGACGCCAGCTGCGCCGCCGCCTGCAAGCTGAAAAAACCGAACCAGGCTTTGTAGATGGCGGTGGTAAAGGTGTCGTAGTTGAAGACGGCGACGGTGCCAAAGTCGGCCAGGGTTTCCATAATCGCCAGTGAAACACCGGCGATAATGGCCGGCCGCGCCATCGGCAACGCCACCCGGAAAAACGCGCCCCAGGCACCGCTGCCCAGACTGCGCGCCGCTTCAATGGTGTCACTGCTCTGGGACAGAAAAGCACTGCGCGCCAGCATGTATACGTAGGGGTAGAGCACCAGCGACAGCACCAGAATAACGACTGCCTCATGGCGCACATCCACCAGCGGCAAACCCAGCTCACGGGATAAAAAGCCCTGCAATGGCCCGCTGAAATCAAACAGCCCCAGCACCACAAAGGCGAGCACGTAAGCCGGCACCGCCATCGGCAGCATCAGCAGCCACTCAAATTTGGCGCGGCCGGGGAAATCGCACATAACCACCAGCCAGGCCAGACTGATACCCAACAGCGACACGCACAGGCCGACCCCAAGGGACAGCACCAGCGTATTGCGCAGCAGCCCCGAAAGCTGGGTGGCAATAAGGTGTTGCCAGATTTCAGTCTGATCCGAGCCCCAACTGAACACAACCACCAAAATCGGGGCGAGTACCGCCAGCACGGCGGCGGAGGCCGCAATGCGGGACAGCGGGCGCAGACTCTTCTGGCCCGCGCTGATCAGGCTCGCGGCCTGGGCGGAGGACATTGTTTAGCGGTAACCGGCCCGATCCATCAACCGAATGGCTTCGCCCTGCAGGCGCCCGGCTTCGGCTATTGGAATATCATCGCCCTTGAATTCGCCCCAGCGCATAAGCGGCTCGGGCAGGCTGACCGAAGGATTGACCGGATACTCCTGGTTGAGCAGCGCCAGCTGCAGCTGGGCGTCGGCACCAGACAACCACTCAATCAAGTGTTTGGCCTCGGCGACGTGCTGGCTGGCCCGGGTGATGCCTACTCCGGAAATGTTGAGGTGCACACCGCGACCGTCAGCGCCCTCACCCTGCTGGTTGGGCCAGAACATGGTGACCGGCAAGTCGGGATCGTCGGCGACCATGCGCGCCAGATAGTAGGTGTTCACTATGCCCACATCGCACTGTCCGGCGGCAATCGCCTCCACCACTTTGTTGTCGTTGGAAAAGGGCGGCACCGCCAGATTGTTGACCCAGCCGCTGACCACCTGCTCGGTTTCGTCCTGCCCCCGGGCGGCAATCATGGTGGCAACCAGCGACTGGTTGTAGACCTTCTTGGCGGTGCGCAGGCACAGCCGCCCCGCCCATTTGTCGTCCGCCAGCGCCGCATAGGTACTCAGCTCCAAGGGGTTTACCCGCTCGGTGGAATAGATAATGGTGCGGGCGCGGATGCTCAGCCCGAACCAGCGATTGTCCGCATCGCGCAGGGCTGCCGGGATATTGGTTGCGAGCACCTCCGAGTCTACGGGTTGCAGCACACCGGCTTCGGCGGCCTGCCACAGGTTACCCGCGTCAACCGTAATCAGCAGATCCGCGCGGCTGCGCTCGCCCTCGGCCTGCAAACGCGCCAGCAGGGGCCCGGCCGCATCGGTAACGTAGCGAATGGGAATACCGGTCTGCGCGGTAAAGCGATCAAACAGCGGTTTGACCAGATGCTCCTTACGCGCGGTGTAAACCACCAGCCCCTCATCGGCCTTTTGACTCGCCGGGCCCTCGCCGCAGCCGGCCAGCAGCAACACCAACCCAAACACTAGCAGGGAACGCATGAACATCTCCTTGGAATTAAGATACGGGAATCAAGAATGCACAGAATGATAATTATTATCATTTCAGATAACAATGGCCGGCACGCCCCTGGCAGTAAAATTAAAATGAATCCCAAAAATCAGGGAAGGCAATTAATTCAGAACCGCTGTCATTGCGAGCACAGCGAAGCAACCTTTCTGGCATGGCAGTGCGCCTAAAAGATCCTCGCGACGACGAATGCCGCCTTAGAAGCCCATCGCCTTGCGGATTAGCTGACGCTTGAGCGGTGCCGCCTGATTCACTAGCTTCATGCCGGTATTGCGCAGCCAGCGCACCGGCAGCGCGGTTTCACCAAACAGTCGCTTGAAGCCATCCATCGCAGCCATGGCCGCCAGATTGTCGCCCTTGCGGCGACGCTGATAGCGCTGCAGTACCGCCAGCGACCCCAGCGCTTCGTCGCGCGCCAGTGCCCGGCGGATCTCTTCCTGCAGGGCCGCCACGTCCTTGAAGCCGAGATTGATTCCCTGCCCCGCCAGTGGATGAATGCTGTGGGCCGCATCGCCGACCAGCGCGATGCCGGGCTTTACATAGTCAACCGCGTGGCGCTGCTGCAGGGGAAAACTGAAGCGGCGGCTGGCCGCCTCGACCTCACCCAGACGTCCTTCAAAGGCTTCGCACAGGGCCTTTTTGAAGGCCTCGTTATCCAGCGCCATCAGCTGCTCTGCATAAGCCGTGTCGGCGGACCAGACAATGGAGCAGTAGCGATCCGGCGCGTCCGTGGCACCCAGCGGCAGAAAAGCCAGCGGGCCGGTTGGTAAAAACCGCTGCCAGGCGGTGTATGCATGGCTGGCCGACATTTTTACGGTGGTCACCAGTGCCTTTTGCTTGTAGCTCCACTCGCGCGTTGCAAAATCCGCCCACTGCCGCACACGCGAGTTGGCGCCATCGGCGGCCACCAGCAGGTCCGCCTCCAGGCTGTCGCCGCTTTCAAGTGTCAGTGTCGCCTGGGCGCCGCCGTAGCTCATGCCGGCAACCGGCGCGTTGTCGTACAGCCGGATATTGGTGGCGTTGTGTACCTGATCGGCCAGCGCCGCCAGCACCAGCCGGTTTTCAACAATATGACCTAGATTGTCCGCGTTGACCTCGTCGGCTTGAAAGTGCACCTCGCCGGTTCCTTCCGCATCCCACACCTGCATATCGGTATAGTGGCAAATTCTGGCACTGACGATTGCCTCCCAGGCCCCGACCTGGGAAAGAAGCTGCTGACTGGCCAGGGTAATGGCACTGACTCGCGGGTCGTAGCTGTCCACGCCTTCGCCGGGTTCAGGCCATTCGGCACTGACCGGGCCGGCTTCGACCAGCGCGACCCGCAATGGCAGATCCGCCAGACCGGCAGCCATGGCCAGGCCCGCCAGCCCGCCGCCCACAATCACGATATCGTAGTGTCGACTACGGCTCATAAACTTTGTCCTGGTATACGTCGGCTTCCCCGGGCATTGCCGGGCGCCAGCCCCGCCGCCTGTTCCACAAAGCGACGCTTGAATACCGGCAGCACATCCAGCGCCAGCAACCCGAGATTTCGCCCCAGACTGAACAGCGGGTTCGCTTGCGCAAACAGCCGCGGCAGTTGATGAGAAAACTGAACGGTGCTGATCTGATCGTCTTTTTGCCTACCGAGGTAAGCCCGCAACTGACTCAGCTCGCCGAGCTGACCAGTGTCCAGCGCCACCAAGTGTTCCGCCAACCGCGCGACATCCCGCAGCGCCAGATTGAAACCTTGCCCGGCCACCGGGTGCAGGGCGTGAGCCGCATTGCCGACAACCACCACATTCGGCCGCACCTGCTCTTCGGCCTCAACCAGCTGCAGCGGAAACAAAACTCTCTCGCCGCATCGTAAAAAACGCCCCTGACGATAACCAAAGCGTTCCTGCAGGCGATCTAAAAATTCTGTTTCCGGAGCTGCCTGCAAACGCTCTGCATCCTCGGGTGAAAGGGTCCAGACCAGCGCCGCGCGCGCCTGGCCATCTTCACTGTCTGACAAAGGCAGTAAAGCTAGCGGCCCCTGATCGGTAAAGCGCTCGTAGGCAATACCCTGATGCGGGTTTTCAAAGGTGACATTGGCGATCAAGGCCGACTGACTATAGTCGACCGTCTGACTCGCAATACCCAGCGCCGCACGCAAACCCGATTGAGCACCATCGGCAACCGCCAGCAAACCACAGCGAATACGCTGAGGTTCCCCATTTTTAGGCTCAACGGTCAGTTCGGCCTGACCACCACTGTGCTCCACCTTGCTGACACTGGCCGGCGACAGGCAGGTCACCCCGTCAGCGGTGTGCAGCCGGTTAAGCAGCACGCTGCCTAGCCAGGCGTTTTCCACCACATAACCCAGTGCCGGCCAAGCCTGCTCCGAGGCCGTCAGTAAACTGCTGCCGATGTGACCGCGATCGGACACATGAATCCTGTCAATGGCGGTAACGTGTTCAGCCAGGTCATCCCAGACGCCGATGCTCTCCAGTATCTGCCGGCTGCCGAAGGACAGTGCGGTGGAGCGGGCGTCAAAACTTGGCCTATAGACCGGAGCCGTTCCGGCCTTGGGGAAAGGAAAACTCTCTACCAGCAGCACCGACAAGCGGCCCTGACTGTAATCGCTCAGGGCCAGCGCGAGACTGGCTCCGACCATGCCGCCACCGGCGATAACCACATCGTAGTCGGCGCGCGGTGACATTCAACTTGCCTCGGCCATCAGGGCTTCGATCTCATCGGCGGTTTTCGGCACATCGCTGGTCAGTACCTCACAGCCGTCTTTGGTGACCACAACGTCGTCTTCGATGCGAATACCAATACCGCGCCAGCGCGCCTCAACCTTGTCGTTATTTGGTGCCACGTAGATGCCGGGCTCGACCGTCAGAGCCATGCCTGGCTCCAGCAAGCGCCACTCGTCACCCACCTTGTAGTCACCCACATCGTGAACATCCAGCCCCAGCCAGTGGCCCGCCCGATGCATATAAAAATCCCGGTAGGCTTCGCTCTCAATGAGACTGTCGACCTCACCCTTGAGCAGACCCAGCTCAACCAGACCTTCGGTAATCACCCGCACCGTTTCGTCGTGAGGCTGGTTCCAGTGATTATCGGGCTTGACGGCCGCAATAGCGGCCTCTTGCGCGTTGAGCACCACGTCATACAGCAGACGCTGTTCCTTGCTGAAGCGGCCGCTGGCGGGAAAGGTGCGGGTGATATCAGCCGCATAGCCCTCCAGCTCGCAGCCTGCGTCAATCAGAATCAGGTCACCGTCGCGAATCTGGCTGGCGTTCTCCACGTAGTGCAGTACGCAGCCATTACTGCCTGACCCGACAATGGTGTTGTAAGCGGGAAAGCGCGCGCCGTGCATCGCAAATTCATGCAGGATTTCCGCCTCAAGCTGGTATTCGAACATGCCCGGTTTGCAGCTTTGCATGGCGCGGACATGGGCGCCGGCACTGATCTCACCGGCCTTTTTCATGACCCGCTGCTCGGCAGCACTTTTGTACAGGCGCATGTCGTGCAGGAAGTGATCGAGGTCGATGAATTCGCCCGGAGGATGGGCGCCGGTGCGCGCCTTGGCGCGGATGGCATTGACCCACTGCATCAGGTGGGCGTCGAAATCCGCGTGCCGCCCCATGGAATAGTAGACTCGCTCGCGTCCTTCCAGCAGGCCCGGCAGGATGTCATCGATATCGCCGACCGGAAAGGCGTCGTCGGCGCCAAAGTTGGCACAGACACCTTCCGGCCCCTGACGGTAGCCGGTCCAGAGCTCCATCGCAGGATCGCGGTCGCGGCAGAACATAACAAACTCACCGTGCTCGCGGCCAGGTAGCAACACCATCACCGCATCGGGCTCGACAAAGCCGCTGAGATAGTAAAAGTCGCTGTCCTGGCGGAAGGGATATTCGGTATCGCGGCTGCGAACTTTCTCCACCGCGCCGGGAATAATCGCGATACTGTTCGGTTCCATCACCGCCATCAGATTGCTGCGACGACGGGCAAACTCCTGCTTGGTCACCTTCATTCCATCTCTCGTACTGAACTACTGACTGCCGAAGTGAAGCAGGTTAGCAAAAAAGTGAAGCCGGCACCTCTGCACCCTCTTCCGTATTGCACCGCTCAGTGCAACTGCTTCGGCGCGGCGTGCTCGCCGGGGCGGCGAGACTGGGTACAGCATTCAACAAATACCGAAACCGCTGCCATTTCCAGGTACTTCACCAGCTCGTTGTACTGCTTCTCCGCCTCATTGGTCTGCTCACTCTCAAGGCCTGCCTGGGAAATGGCGGCCACATCGGTGAGGATTTCGCCCACCGCATCACTGTAGTTCTGTGCGCCCTGGTTCTTTTCGCGTTCCTTGCCGGCCATGGCAAAGCCGGTCAAAAAGCCCTGACACCAGCTGCCCACGGCACTGACCCGCTGATCAAGATCAATATCCTCTTCCGGCAGAAATAGAGTCAGGGCACCAATATCGGCATTGAGCTGCTCTACGGTCACCTGATACAGGCGCATCAACTCGGCCCAGTCCTGGTCTGCGATGGCTTCGATGTCCAGCAGCTGCGCCGCCTGCTCACGCAGTCGGCTTTCATCGATGCGCTCGCCAACCACCAGCTGCCCGACAAAAAAGCCGTGCAGCTCTGAGGGCGGGTACAAGGCGCCGAGACGAACGAATACATCTGCAATTTCATCGTGATTGGGTAGTGCGGTAGCCATTGCGCCAATGCTCCCCCTGAGCTTTTCCAAATAGCAGCGCATAGTAACTGGCCCCTTCCGTAAAATCGATCATTGGGCCGCTCGCGCGCTTTTCGAAATTTTCAGAAGTTTGTGAACTGATAAATGCAGGCGTTTGAAATACTGCACTATTTGGACAATTGACCACCCCCGCTCACGGCTCTAGACTAGAAAGTATTTGCTTACCAGCCAGAACGCTCGCAGGGGAAGTTTATGCCAGATCTATCAATCAAGTCGGTTGAACGAAAAATCGACGAGCTGATTCAGCTCTGCGAGCAATTGAACCGCGAAAACCAGACACTCAAGGCCAATACCGAGGCCTGGCAGCGCGAGCGCGAATCCCTGCTGGAAAAAACCAATATCGCTCGCAGCAAGGTTGAATCGATGATTCAGCGCTTGCGCGCCCTGGAGCAGGAATCATGAGCCAGAACACCGTTATCGTGCGCATTATGGACAAGGAATTCCAGGTTGCCTGTCCACCTGATCAGGAAGCAGGCTTGCATCAGGCCGCCGCCCGCCTCGACAAGCAGATGCGCGAAATCCGCTCCAGCGGCAAGGTGATTGGCCTGGAGCGTATTGCCATTATGGTCGCCCTCAACAATACCTACGAATTGATTAACGGTGGCGGTGAAGCCAGCAAGGCGGACCGCGATAGCGTCAAACGCGTCAACGACAAACTGGAAGAGGCCCTGCACAAACTGCGGCAACTGGAAATAAACTGATCCCCTCACGCCTGCGTACGTTAAGGACATAGTCCTGTACCGCGACGGAGAGTTCCTGTGCGCACAATCCTACGTCCCATCCTGCTAAGCCTAGCCTGCTTCATCACCGGCTGTGCCCAGTTCGGCGAGAACAGCACCGGGCTGGTAATGGGCCAACTGACGCCCTGCCCGAGCTGGCCTCGCTGTGTCAGCAGCATAAGCGCCGATGCCGAGCGTCAGGTGGCGCCCTTCCAGTTGCAACAGCCTTTCGACGCCCACTGGAACAAGGCAATCGCCACGCTCGCCGCCATGCCGCGCACCCGCATTGTCACCCGCGATGAGCGCTATGTTCACGCGGAAGTCACCAGCCCCTGGGGCGTCTATACCGACGATCTGGAAATGCTGCTCGACCCCGGCAGTGGCCGTGTCGATGTTCGCTCATCCGCTCGCATCGGCTACTACGATTTCGAGGTCAATCGCGAACGAGTGGAAACCCTGCGAGAAGCGCTGGCGGCAAAGGGCCTTACCAACCAACCCTGACCCAGTACTAGCGCAGGCTGCGCAGAATATGCAGCAGATCCGGTAACAACTGCACATAGGTGCCCGCATACGCCGCCAAGGTATAGCCATCCGTACCCGGTGACTGAAGCTGCAGCTGGACCTCATCAATCAGACGCTGCAGGGTTCGCTCGGCGCGAAAGCGGTTGATGCCACACTCCACCAGCGGAGCCACTACCGGCGTCAACAGAATCAGCGCGGCAAAGCCCAGCGCACCGCCAGTTATCGAAACCCAACCCGGCAAGCCGAACCACTTGGCCCACAGGGCAGACAGGTAAGACTGCTGGGATAGATAAAACGAACTGGCTGCAGTCGCGCCGAGCACCCCGGCACTGCCGAAGGCGATCTTGTCGCTGATCAGGCGCCCGGCCACTCCGAGAGTAATAAACAGCAGCACATCACGACTGCCTTCGTGATCTATCGCCAGCCTTGCCACCGCCTCGCGCACCCGCAGCTCCAACTCGGCAGGAGAATAGCGCTGCAGCAGGGCTTCCACTTCCCGCTGCTTGCCGGGATCGAGTTCCGGGTGCTGCCCCAGATGGCGCAACAAGACCTCTTCCAGCACCGCCAGCTGCAGCAGCTCATTGGCAACCACACCCGCCAGCGCCAGTTCCTTGGCGCTGTAGTGATGCTGGACTAGCACCCTGCGCCCACCCAGCCGGCGCAGGGCGCGCCAGGTAAAGCGCGGGATGGTCGCCAGATCACGGGGAATATCCCGGCGATGCTGCCAGTGCCGTCGGGTCACTCCGGCGAGAGAATGAAAATGCCGGGCGCACACCTCGGGCACCCGCTCGCGGGCCGCAGCAAAGTGTGTATCCAGCATCTTGTTAAGCTGGGCATTCCACTGCTCGGTCGTCGGCTTGGCCGAAAGGCTTGGGGGGCTGGCGTCAGGCATTCTCAATTGCGGGTCGGCGCGGGATCAGGCTAGACTGAGCCCATATATTCAGGGAAAACATTCGATGACCTCTACTATACACCACCGTACCTGCAATCTGTGTGAAGCGATATGCGGTCTCGAAATTGAACACGACGGCGTGCAGATTCTCAGTATCAAGGGCGACAAGAAGGATCCCTTCAGTCGCGGCCATATCTGCCCCAAAGCGGTCGCCCTCAAAGACATCCATGAAGACCCGGATCGCCTGCGCCAGCCCCTGAAAAAAGTGGATGGCCACTGGCAGCCCATTGACTGGGATGAGGCCCTTGATGAAGTGGCTCAACGCCTTGGTGCAGTGCAACACGCCCACGGCCATGACAGCGTCGGCGTCTATCTGGGCAACCCCAACGTGCACAACACCGGCTCCATGCTGTTCAGCCGCCATCTGCTGCACGCCCTGAAAACCCGCAACCGATTTTCTGCAACCTCGGTCGATCAGCTGCCCCACCACCTGATCGCTCACAAGCTGTTCGGCCATCAGCTCAAAATCCCGGTACCCGATATCGATCACTGTGATTATTTTCTGGTGTTCGGCGCCAACCCCATGGCCTCCAATGGCAGCATCATGACCGTGCCGGATGTGCGCCACCGATTGAAAGCCATTCGCGAGCGCGGCGGCAAAATTGTTGTCATCGACCCGCGCCGCAGCGAAACTGCCGAGGTTGCCAGCGAGCATTTATTTATCCGGCCCGGCACGGACGCCCTGCTGCTTGCGGCAATGATTCACGAACTCTACGCCAGCGGTAAAGTCGAGGCACACCGCCTGCACGAATCGACCGACGGTCTCGACGGCCTGGAAGCGCAATTCGCACCCTTCAGCCCCGAAGCCGTCGCTCAGGCCACCGGCATCAGCGCGCTGGAAATTCGCCGCCTGGTCAGCGAGTTCAGCGCCGCAAAACACGCGGTCGCCTACGGCCGCATGGGGGTCTCGGTGCAGCCCTTCGGCACCCTGAGCCAGTATTTGATCATGCTGTTCAATCTGCTCTGCGGGCGACTGGACGAAACCGGCGGTCTGATGTTTGCCCGCCCGGCCGTGGACACTCTGTCAGTAACCGGCCCCGGCAATTTTGACCGCAGCCGCAGCCGGGTCCGGCAGTTGCCCTCCTTTTCTGGCGAGTACCCGGTCGCTGCCTTGGCCGAGGAGATCCTTACCCCAGGCGAGGGCCAGATTCGCGCCCTGCTGACGGTGGCCGGCAACCCGGTGCTGTCGACGCCCAACGGTCGGCAACTCGACAAGGCCTTTGACCAGCTCGACTTTATGGTCTGTATCGACTTCTATTTGAATGAAACCACCCGTCACGCAGATATCATTCTGCCGCCGGTAAGCCCATTGGAACGCGAGCACTACGATGTCATCTTCCACCTGCTGGCGGTGCGCAACAGCACGCGTTATGCCGACGCCCTGTTTGAGAAACCCGAAGGCAGCTACCACGACTGGGAAATTTTTCTAGCGCTGGCGGATAGGCTGGCGCCGGCCCGCAATCTGAAGCAGAAATTCAACCAGATCAGCCGCCGCTTTCTGACGCCCAAGCGCCTGCTCAATGCGCTGCTTAAACGCGGCCCTTATAAACTCAGCCTGAAACAACTCCGGACCAAACCTCACGGCATAGACCTCGGCCCCCTTCAGCCCCAGCTTCCCGCAGGTTTGGCCCATCGCGACAAACGCATTCACCTGCACACCGACTTCTTCCTGCAGGACCTGAAACGCCTGCAGAATCTGTTAGCCGACAGCGGTGACAGCGAGCAGATGCTACTGATAGGGCGGCGTCATGTGCGCAGCAACAACTCTTGGCTGCACAACAGCCAGCGTCTGGTGAAGGGCAAACCGCGCTGCACCGCCCAGATCCATCCGCGCGATGCGGCCCGCATGGGACTGAACGATGGCCAGAACCTGCGCATTACTTCGCGGGTCGGCTCCGTAGTAGTGCCCGCCGAAATTACCGAGCAAATCATGCCTGGCGTGGTCAGCATGCCCCACGGCTGGGGACACCAGCGCGAAGGGGTGCATCTTCGCGTCGCGCAGGAGCACGCCGGCGTCAGCGTCAATGACCTGACCGATGAGCAGTCGCTCGATGCCCTGTCCGGCAATGCCGCACTGAATGCGCTGCCGGTTCAACTCAGCCTGGCAGCTTCCTAGAGGACATTTAAAAACCGCTTGTATCCCCTTGTTACTGTGCGCAAAATAGCTGGAAACAAGGGATAGCTATGGCCGACGATACCCCCTACATCAAGTGGTTCCGCAATTCAGCGCCTTACATCAACGCGCACCGAGGCAAAACCTTCGTCCTGATGATTAGTGGCGAGGCCATCGCGCATCCGAATTTTGACAATATCATTCACGATATAGCCCTGCTGAACAGTCTCGGCGTCAATCTGGTGCTGATTCACGGTGCCCGTCCGCAAATAGAGGCGCGAGTCCAGCAGCGCGGCATCGAAAGCCGCTTTCATCAGGATTTGCGCATTACGGATTCGGGCACGCTGGCCTGCGTCTGCGATGCAGCCGGTTCGGTACGCGCCCATATCGAAGCCCTGCTGTCGATGGGGGTAGCCAACTCACCCATGCATGGCGCCGCCATCCGGGTTGTGTCCGGTAATTACGTGACGGCCCGCCCCATCGGCGTGATCGACGGGGTCGATCTGGAGCACACGGGTCAGGTGCGTCGAATCGACGTGGAAGCCATTCAGCGCCAGCTCGCCCAAGACAATGTAGTGCTGATTTCACCGCTCGGCTATTCACCTACCGGCGAGATTTTCAATGTAACGCTGGAAGACGTAGTCGTGGAAACCGCCGCGTCGATCCGCGCCGATAAACTTATCGTGTTTGATGACATGGCCGGCGCGATCGATGCCGGAGAACTGATTCGCGAGTGCGAGCTTAGCGAAGCGCGCAGCCTGCTGGGCAGGGTGGAAAACCCCTGCGGTCTTCATACGGTGGTGCGCGCAGCAGAACGCGGTGTGCCCCGCTGCCACCTGATCGGCTATACCGAGGACGGTGCCCTGCTCGAAGAGCTCTACACCCGCGACGGGGCCGGCACGCTGATCTCCAGCGACGACTACGAAGAACTGGCCACCGCCACCATCGACGATGTTGGCGGTATTCTCGAAATCATCGCACCGCTGGAGCAGGACGGAATTCTGGTAAAGCGCTCCCGCGAGGTACTGGAAACCGAGATTCACTGTTTTCGAGTGATCAAACGCGACGGCGTGGTCATTGCCTGCGCCGCTCTCTACCCCTACCCGGACCAGAGCAGTGGCGAAATTGCCTGCGTCGCCACCCACCCGGATTACCGCCGCAGTGATCGCGGCGAACGCTTGTTGCGCTCGCTGGAAAAGCAGGCTCGGCAGATGGGGCTGAGCTCTGTATTTGTGCTGACCACCCGCACCGCACACTGGTTTCAGGAGCAGGGCTTTGTGCCGAGCAGCATTGATGCGCTGCCACCCGGCAAACAGCAGCTCTACAATTTCCAGCGCAACTCCAAGGTGTTTTCCAAAGCTCTCTGATGCGCATACCGAGAATTCATACCGAACAGCCACTGGCAATCGGCCTGGAACTGCAGCTTGACGACAGCGCCTCGCGCCATGTGTGTCAGGTTTTGCGCCTTGGGGATGGCGACAGACTGGTACTGTTCAACGGCGACGGCTGTCGCTACCCGGCCCACATTGTCAGCGCCGACAAAAAAAAGGCGCGGGTGCAGATCGATGGCTGCGACAAGCAGTCCCTCGAATCCCCCTTCGCCATTCACCTCGGTATCGCGCTGTCAAAGGGCGATCGCTTCGACTGGGTTTTGCAGAAAGCGACGGAATTGGGCGTGTCGGCCATCACCCCCCTGCAGACCCAGCGGGTGGATGTAAAACTCAATCGCGAACGGGCGCAGAAGAAACAGCGGCACTGGCAGCAGGTTATTGTCAGTGCCTGCGAACAGTGTGGCCGCAATCGCCTACCAATACTGGCAGAACCGCAGGCCCTTTCAGACTGGCTGACGTCGGTGGACACCGAGCAGAAGTGGGTACTGTCGCCCGCCCATGAGGGTGGATTGAAGCGGGGACAGAGCGCCAGCAGCGCGGCTTTGCTGGTCGGTCCGGAGGGCGGACTTGAAGACGATGAAATTACTCAGGCCTTGGCTCAAGGCTTTCAGGCCCTGCAACTCGGGCCCCGCGTTCTGCGCACGGAAACCGCGCCGCTGGCAGCGATCAGCATTCTGCAATACTGCTGGGGTGATTTTGGCGACTGAGCCGCGGCTGCGCGCTCAGTGATTCATCAATTCATAAGCACCCGCGAAATCTGCGCTTCAATAATCTCCAGATCTGGAATGACAGCGGCGTCACCCGCCAGTTTCACCTGCGACAACTCTACGCGACCGGGCTCGGCATGATCATCGGTCCTGAGGTCTTCCTTGGCAATACGCGCCTGCCGAGGAATGCCGTAGCAGCGAATCCCGTAGAAAGGTAGTCCGGCCCGGCCACTGATGCCGTTAAGTATGGCCACCTGACCACTGCCTGCATCCTGCTCCTGCACTGGATCACCGTTAAGTTTCTCAAAGGAAATCAGCGGAATACTCTGGCCGCGCCACTCCATCATGCCCAGCAGCCAGGGCGGCCCGTCGGCCACCAGCTGCAGCAACGACGCCGGCACAAACTCCGCCACGTTAACGTTGGGCAGCAGCAGGTGTTTGCGTTGCGAGGGCAACATCAGCACCGGCACCGTATCGGTAAACTGCAGTTGCTTGACGTCCTGTTCCATTGTTTAAGCCTTCTCGCCTCGTCGGTTTTTATTTCATTGCCGCTGCAGCGCTTATCCCCGCTCAGCGTTTTCTTTGCGCAGGCGGCTGGTCAAGGTTGCCGCAAGCTCTGCCGGCGTGCCACTGACACTGACCACCCCGGTGCGATTCGCCGCCTCCGGCATAGTATCACTTGCACAGCTCGATATTGCCTGCGTCCAGACCCGGCCGCCCACGGCGTGCACTTGGCGGGCCGCCTGTTCGCCATCGTTGCAGGTGCCACTGAACACAATCAGGCCCAGTTGCTGCCGATACTGTCGCGCCAGGCCCTCGGCCACCTCGTCGATGCAGGGTCGGTAACTACCGCGCCAACCTTTCGACGATGGGATCACCCGCCCGAAGGGCAAAAAGCGGGGCTTGGTTTCCGGCGCAATAATCAGAACCCGACCCGCCTGCAAGCGCGACTCGCCGGTAAACATGGCGATATCGTGCGGCGTATTGCGCAACAGATTAGTCGACAGTGCCTTATCAAAGGCCTCTTCAATATGCTGCACGTACACAAAGCCGACCGGAAGCGACGCCGGCACGGCGGACAGAAACTCAGTCACCGCCTGCGGGCCTCCCAGCGAGGCGCCCAGCAGCCAGACCTGACGCAATTCGACCACCGCCGGATTCACCGTCGGCACCAGTGCCGCATCAAGTTTGCCCAGCAACTGGGCTTGCCAGTGAACCAACTGTTCGCGTTGATCGGGCCAGCCATCCAGCACCAGTGTCGGCGCTTCCGAGACCTCGCTGATGTAATCCAAGGCCCGTTCAATCTGGGCTTCGGCCACCAGTACCAGCCAGATCTGTGGCTTTTCGCCGAGACGCCCGTGCAGCACCTCCAGCTCATCGGCGCCGCAGCTGAGCAGCACATAGTGCGAGGCCTTCACCAACTGATTTTCCAGCCAGCTCCGCTGCCTCGGATCGTCGACCACCAGCGCCAGCTGGGTCATCGGCTACCTCCTTGGCCTATCAGCTCCGGGCACCTCAAGATAGAGAAGTCTCTCCCAGCACCTCACCAATGGTCTGCAGCAGGGTGATTTCCTGGAAGGGTTTGCCGAGGTAGCGATTGACCCCCAGCTGGTGAGCGCGCTCCCGGTGCTTGTCACCGGTGCGCGAGGTAATCATCACGATCGGAATATCCTGCAGCCGACTGGTGTGACGCACGCGGCTCGCCACCTCAAAACCGTCCATACGCGGCATTTCGATATCCAGCAGAATAACATCGGGCAGATCGTCCGCGATTTGCAGCTGAGTCACCGCATCGACACCGTCTTTGGCCAGCAGTACGTCAAAACCCTGCCGCTCCAGCAGGCGCGAAGTTACCTTGCGCACGGTCACCGAGTCATCCACCACCATCACCAACGGGTTGCGTTGCTCTGCTTGCTGCGGTTTGTGTTCCAGCATCGCATCGCGACCGCGCTGCACTTCCGCCCGCACCAGTGCTGGAATATCGACGATCACAACCACGCTGCCGTCACCGAGCACCGTGGCACCGGACAGGCCGTGCACATGGCTGAATTGCGGCCCCAGCGCCTTCACCACGATCTCCCGCGAGCCCAGAATACTGTCGACCTGCACCGCGATCGGACGGTCGGTACCCCGCGCCAGCAGCACTGGTCGCGGCTCGCTCTGGCCTTCCAGGTGCGGGGTGATCTGGGTGCGCAGCAGGCCGCCCAGATAGCGCAGCATATAATCCTGCTTTGCGTACTCGAAAGGCGGCGCATCTTCCTGGTAATACACTTCCAGTTCGTAGGGGCTGACCCGCACCACCCCTTCAACGGTATTGATTGGAATAGCAAAAACATCGCCCCCGACACTCACCATCAGGGCCCGGTTAACCGAAACGGTAAAGGGCAGACGGATGGTAAAACGGGTCCCCTGTCCGCGCGTCGACTCAACCTGAATACTGCCGCCGAGCTGCTTGATCTCGCTGTAGACCACGTCCATACCAACGCCGCGCCCGGAAATCTGGGTAACCTCCGAGGCAGTCGAAAAGCCTGCTTCAAACAGGAAATCACTTAACTGCTCTTCGGTGACCGGATCGTTTTCACCGATCAAACCCTGCTGGACCGCCTTGGCCCGCACCGCCTCAAAGTTGATGCCGCCGCCATCGTCGTTCAAAACGATCAGCACATCGCCGCCTTCGCGGCCGAAACGCATACTGATATTGCCCACCGGCGATTTGCCCGCCGCCCGACGTTGGTCTGCGCTTTCAATACCGTGGTCCACCGCGTTGCGCAGCATGTGCTCAAGCGGCGGAATGATGCGCTCCAGCACCTGGCGATCGAGTTCGCCTTCCGCATTGAATACTTTGAATTCAACCCGCTTGCCGACCTCAAGACTGACCTGGCGCACAATGCGCCGCAGCCGCGGGATCATGCGGGTAAAGTGCACCATGCGCGAACGCATGAGCCCTTCCTGCAGTTCAGTGTTGATGCGCCCCTGCTGCAGCAGCAGGGTTTCCATATCCCGGGTGCGCTCACCTAAAGTATTGCGGATATCCAGCAGATCCGAGGACGACTCCATCAGCGAGCGCGACAGTTGCTGCAATTGGGAGTAGCGGTCAAATTCGAGGGGGTCGAAACCGTCCTGGCCTTCACTTTCCACCTGCTCCTGGCGGAACAGAATCTGGGCCTCGGTTTCAATATCGAGACGCCGCACCTGTTCCTGCAGGCGCTCTACTGTCATCGCCATTTCATCCAGGGAGCCCGCCAGCTCGACTACCTGCTCCTCGGCTCGGCCCCGGGAGATAGAGGTTTCACCCGCCAGGTTGACCAGGTTCTCCATCAACTGGGCGGAGACCTTGATCATTTCCTGAGGTGCCTGGGCCTCCATGGTCGCCGGTGCGGTTCGATCGCTCGATGATTTGAAGGGCGACTGCTCGTCGTTTGCCTTTACCTGCGTGGGCGGCTCTTCGCTGTCGATTGGCAACGACGGCAACAGGGGCTCACTGACCCAGTTGCGGTTGCCTTTGCGCACCGCTTCCAGCCCTTCGCCCATCCGGTCCTGATAGGACAGCATCTGGGCGAGGAAACCATCATCGCGCTCGGTGGTCTGCGCGATATAGGTTTCAAATTCGTGACTGATATCGCCAAGCCCGACCAGCCCGGCACGACGCGCGCCCCCCTTGAAGTTGTGCAAATGGCGTTGCAGCAACTCCAGATACTCGGCATTGTCACGATCGCCGGTCCAATACTGGATGGCGTCATCAATTGCTTCAATCAGGTCATCCGCCTCTTCGAGGAAGATTGACACCACTTCGTTTTCCAGCTGGCTGGCTTTCAACGCCTCTTCCGGAGAGGCCGAAGATGGCGGCAAAGCCTGCTTCAGAACCGGCGGCTCACCCCGGCCAGGCACTGCCGCCTTAAAGGCTTCACCGCGGCGTACCGCAGCCAGCCCCGCCACCAGATTATCCTGAAAGGCGTGCAGACGCGGTAGAAAATGATCACTGTGGGATTCGCCGCTGTCGACCGCCGCTTCGACAAAGCTTTCAAATTCGTGTGTGTACGTGCCCAGCGAACTGAGCCCGGCCATACGGGCGCCGCCCTTGATGGTGTGCAGGTGCCGCAGCAGGTTGTTCAGATCGCTCTGACTGCCGTCGCTCTCCGACCAGGCGTTGATGGACTCATCCACCCCCTCCAGCAGCTCGTCGGCCTCCTCCAGGAAGATTGCAGCCACTTCCGGGTCAACATCATCTTCTTCAAAGGCGGGTTCAGCCAGAGTGATTTCCTCGACCGCTGCCTTCGCTTCACCCTCGGCGCTTTGTTCCGCCACCGCATCGTCAGCCGCTGCGTTTTCGGCCGCCGCTTGTTCCTGGTTCTTTGATTCGCCGGACTGTAGCGGCGGCTCATCAATGACGATGGCATCTTCAACCAGGGGAATATCGTCATCACTGGCACCCAGCTGCTCGGCATCCGCAGCCAGGGTGGTGTCGTAATCAAAGGCGCGCAGGCGCTCCAACAACTCCGCATCTTCCTGAGGCTTCTGCTCCGCCGCCAGCTGATTAAGCATGCCGTCCAGAGCTTCAGCGCCCGCCTGACAGAGCTGTATAGCCTCTTCAGGCACCGGTCCGCGTGCGGCCTTCATCACCTCGGCCAAGGCATCGGCCAGCTCGGCGATCGCGTCCAGGTTTGAAATACTTTCGGCGCGCCGGGCAATCTGGCCACAGGTTTCCGCCAGTCGGTGCAGGCTGGCAGCGTCGGCGTAGTTGGCCAGCGTGTGCTCGACCGCAGCCAGGGTTTCGCCGGTGGAAACGAGAAAACCGTCCAGCTCGCCCGGCGCCAGCTGCTGCTCGCTGTCTTTGCTCTCATCGTCCTGAGCATTGAGCAAGAGCCGCTGGTGCAGACTGCTGATACGCTGCAGCAGCACATCGAGATTGGACACCTGCTCGGGCTCGCCCAGTTCAATGCGATCGATGGCCACAGCGGCGGCACCACTGGCGTCGCGTAGCAGCATCAGGGCGTCGACATCAGCCACATGGCGCAGGGCACGCATCTCTTTGATGTAGCTTTCCAATGGCGAGATCAGCCGGGCAATGTCCTGCATCTCTGCCATATTGGCCGCACCCTTAAGGGTGTGCAGTGAACGTTGGACGCCGTCAGGCACTTCAATCGGAGCTTCGGCGCGGGCCAGAAAGTTTTCCAGCATCTGCAGGTGAATGCGCGCCTCTGACACGAAAATCTCCGACAGGGTATCGTCGCTGTCGGGGCTGGTAGTGGATGCGAGCTCAGGTTCGGCCTCGGTAAAGGCCGACAGGTCGGGTGATTGCTCCGCCGCCAGGGCTTCGGCCTGGCCGGCGAGACGCTTGACCTGCTCGGCGTCGATTGTCTTGCCGACCTTGAACGCGTCAATCATGGAGGGCAGCAGCGCCATCACCTGATCAATCAGATTCAGTCGCGCCGCATCCAGACTGAAACGCCCTTCAACCACGCGATTCAGAAGATTCTCCACGGTCCAGGCCAGCTCACCAATCTGTGTGGCCTGCACCATGCGGCCGCTGCCTTTCAGGGTGTGGAAACCACGCCGAAGCTCGGCCAGCGCCTCTTCGTCTTCGGGCGTGTCGTCAAGGGCGGGGCGGAATTCACGCAGGGTGTCCAGCACCTCCTCGGCTTCCTCGACAAAAATTTCCACCAGTTCGTCGTCGACCGCAGGCTGCTCTTCTTCACCAAGCCCGTCAGCTGCCGGCGCCGATTCAGCGGCAGGGTCTGGCTCTGGCTCAGTCGCCGCAGCCATGTCGACTACGTTGTCAGCGACTGCTGACGACTCCGGGAAAGGCTCATGTTCCGGTGCCGGCTCCGCTCTATCTTTCTCGCCGTCCTGAACAGGTGCTTTATCACCCCCGCCTTCCACCGGATAACCCAGCTGCCCCACACAGCGCTCGGCAAGCACCAGCACCTCGGCGTCGGTGTGACTGAAATCGCTGGCGCAGCGCTCGAGATAATAGTCCACCGATGTCAGGGCATCAGCCAGTGCATCCAGAGTCTGCCAATCCGGCGTGTGCGGATCTTCCAGCAACTGCTCGCTGACAAAGGCGCGACAGGCCTCCAGTACGCGTGCGGCACGGTGCAGTTCCGCCAACAGCAGACTGCCACTGATGCTGCCCAGCAGCTCGGGCAATTCTTTCAGGTAGTCGGCCTGCCACTGGTTGGCAACAAAATTAACGACCGCCTCTTTGGCCAGTTCCAGGCCATTGCGCGACTCCCGCACCACCGCCAGATAGGCTCGGTCCAGCTGCTGCTGGGCTTCTTCGCTGTCGTTGAACAGCCCGACAGCGCCTGTCTGTGACGGACTCTCCCCCAGGGCGTCCGCCACCTGACGCAGCTCTGTCGCCAGTGCGGCATCTGCGCCAATATCGTCCGGAGTCCGTTGTAGCAGGGAGTTTAGTTTCTGGTATTCCTGGGTCAGGCCCAGCACCGCCGAGGTTTGAACCAGCTGCCCGAGCTGCAGACGGGTATCTGCAGTGAAGTCACCACCCTCGAGGCGGCCAGCAATCTGGTTTAGCTCCGTGGCGAGGGCACCGCGAACACCGGCAAGCGCCTCGTGGCTGTCACCGCTGTCGAGCGCAGGCAAGCTGGCGCTGGTGTTGTAGCGCTTTTTGACATCGCGGATATAGTTCGACGTCGCCTTGCTGTTGGCAACATAGAACAGCATGTCACGCAGTAGCGCTTCAGGCAGCGGTCGCCCCAGCACCGCCGGGCCAGCCTCGACAAACAGCCGAATCTCCCGGTCGATGCGACGCAACAGACTGCGCACGGCAAAACCACTGTAGATGGAGTTGTTGAGCAGACCTTCGAGCAGGGCAATGCAGACAACCCACATGTCCTGCACGGGGTAGCCGCGACAGATTTTGGCCGCTCTTGCGCAAACCTTGGCCATGTAGTTGAGGTTCTTGCGCTGCTCGTGCCCACGGTAGTAGCCCAACAGGGCAACCTGATACATCTGGCGCAGCTTTTTTGCCACATCCAGGAACTCCGCCTCGCCCAGTTGCAAGGGTTCCTCACTGGGACGAGTACCGTTAGCCAGGTCGGGCGAAAATACGCGGCTGGTAGACATCAGCGGCTCGCCGCACACGGCGCGCAATTCATTCAATGCCAGAATCAGTTCCGCCGGAAACTCGCGGTGCGCCTGCTGCACTTTTTCAAGATAGCGGGGCATCTCATCCAGCGAGCGTTTAAGCGCCTGCAGAGCATCACTGAGCAGGGAATCGGGAATCTTGCGGTCGAGCACCGCATTGACCAGCCGCTCCATTTCGTCGGCCAGCAGGGCAATACCGAAAAACTCCACCATCTGCAGGCTACCCTGCACCTGGTGAATATGGGCCAGACAGAAATGCAGCCGGGTGCTGTCATTGGGGTCGTCCATATAGGACTGCAGGGCAGTCTTGGCCGCCTGCAGCGACTCCGCAATCTCACCGGCGACCCAATCCAGGCCTACGTAATCGCGACGTTCAGTCATTGTATTCTCATCTTATGTTTTGCCGTCGCGGCGGCGCTCAAACAGTTGCACATTGTCGCCCCCCCTGCGGACCAGATCGGGATGACTCCAACCCGCCCCTTCACTGGGCCCGATCAACAGAATCCCTCCCGGCTTCAGCCGGCTAACCAGACTGTCAAGCACCTGACGCTGACGCCAGGACCGGAAATACACCATTACGTTCTGACAGAAAATGACGTCCATCGCAGAGCGCGGAGTGCTTTTCGGGTCCAGCAAGTTGGACTGGATAAAGCACACCCTGGAAGCCAGTTTCGGCACCACCTGATAATTCAGCCCCTGCCCCACCTGCATGTAGCGCTCGCGCAGTGTTTCCGGCAGTTCCTGCACCCGCCGAACATGGTAGGTTCCCTGCCGGGCAACTTTCACGGCGGCGTTGCTGACATCGCTGCCGATAACACCAAAATAGGCCTGCTGGCTCGCCGTCTCTATCAGGTTGCTTGCGATCATGGCCATGGTATAGGCCTCTTCGCCCGTGGAGCAGCCCGCACTCCACATATCCAGAACCAGTTTGTCGCCATTTTTGGCGGCAAGATCCAAGCGCTTTTGCAGGTAGCGGGCGAGAATCCGATAGGCTGACGGCGTGCGGTAAAACCGTGTTTCCTTAACCGCAAGATGGTCAATCAGCCACCCTCCCAGGCCGTGCCAGGGATTTTCTTCCAGCTGCTTAAGCGCGTCCTCGGCCTCCGCCTCGCTCATGTCCTGCAGCCAGGGTTTGAGCCCTTTCGTCAGAATATGCTGGTGTTGCTTGAGGTTGATGCCAGTCTGCGCCTCAAGCACGGCCTGCCATCGCCCCAGTTGTTCCTGCCTCACCTCAGCCATGTTGTTCTGCGACCACATTACGCTCACCCGGACAGCATCTGGTGTCAGGCTTCCTCAGCAATACCGTCCTGTTCTTCTTCAGTAGATAGCGCAGACTCCTGCTGTGGCAGCTTGAAACCCGCCACCGAGCGGCGCAATTCGTCGGTCATCTCGGAGAGGTTACCAATCGAGCGCGCGGTTTCTGTGGTGCCCGCCGACGTCTGCGAGGTAATTTCCTGGATAACATGCATCGTGTTGGAAATATGGCCGGCGGATGCCGCCTGCTGCCGCGCCGCGTTCGAGATGTTCTGGATCAATTCCGCCAGTTCCTGGGATACCTTCTCGATCTCTTCCAGCGCCGCACCGGCGTCCTGGGCCAGGCGAGCACCGCGCACCACTTCCGTGGTGGTCTGCTCCATCGAGATAACCGCTTCGTTGGTATCCGACTGGATGGTTTTAACCAGTGCTTCAATCTGCTTGGTTGCACCAGAGGAACGTTCCGCAAGGCGCTGTACCTCGTCCGCAACAACCGCGAAGCCTCGACCCGCATCACCAGCCATAGAGGCCTGGATCGCGGCATTCAGTGCGAGGATGTTGGTCTGGTCGGCGATGTCGTTAATCAACGATACGATATCCCCGATCTCCTGGGACGATTCACCCAGTCGCTTGATCCGCTTCGAGGTTTCCTGAATCTGCTCGCGGATATTGTCCATGCCCTTGATGGTGTTCTGTACCATCTCCGCGCCGGTATTCGCGATCGATACCGAGCGCTTCGCAACCGCCGCCGATTCAACCGCGTTTGAAGATACCTGGTCGATGGTCACCGCCATCTCGTTCACCGCCGCCGATGCACCGGCAATTTCCTGCGCTTGGTTCTCGGAGGCCTCGGCCAGGGTCAGGGCTGTCTGCTGAGAGTTCTGGGCGGCGGTGGATACCCGCAGCGCCGTGTCGTTAATCTGCGAAACCAGCACCCGCAGCTGGTCGATGGTGTAGTTGATAGAGTCGGCGATGGCGCCGGTAAAATCTTCCGATACCGTCGCCGTGGTCGTCAGGTCACCGTCCGCAAGGTCGGCCAGTTCATCGAGCAGACGCAGGATCGCGTTCTGGTTTCGCTCGTTGGTCTGAGCTGTTTCCTGCAGGCGCTCCTGGGTGTTGCGGAACGACTGGATACCCAGCAGGGCCAGCGAGATGGGGATCAGAATCACAAAGCCGAGAATGGTGGTCGTCGACCACAGCCGCTTGTCCTCGAGGTTGTCGATAGCCGTGGACAACTGGTTGGTCGCTTCCTGCACTTTCGGCGCATCCACGATGATGGACTCCGCCGCAGTGGTCGCTTCCAGCAAGCTGGGGGAAGCCTGGAAAATATCGTCAACCGAGCTGGCAACAAACTCAAATAGCTGGCTGATTTCCTGCAGACTCTGCTGGGCTTCGGGGTCGCGCACCCGGCTGACCTGCATCGCGGGGTTGCCTTCAATCATGCCGCGCAGAACTGTACCAAAGGTACTCGCATCGATATTAAACTGGTCGGCGGCGATCGGTGCATCCTGACCACCTTCAAGCATGCGGTCGACGTTCCGCGCAATCCGCTCTGCCAGCCAGGACTGGCGCTGGGCTACTGCCACCTGGTCAGCGGGTGCATTGCGGTCGAGCAGAATCTCCACGACGTTGTTGTATTCCTGCTGGAGTACAGGAATCGACTCGTTCAGAGTCAGGGCAACTTCGTGCAGAAAGATAATCCGCTCTTTGTTGGTAACAATGGTCTGGACCGCCTCACTGACCCGCTCCCAGACGCTGTCCACCGCCGCCAGCTCGCCACTGAGCAGTTCGCGCGGAGAAGGCAGGTCGTTACTGCCACGCTCAAGCACCGTCTGTGCCGCCTCAAAACGATCGTGGGCTTCGGCCAAAGCCTCAAAAGCTTCTGCGTCACCGGCCGCGGCCTCCCGCGAGCTGGTCTCAATCTGCTGGGTATACAATCGCAGATCACCCGCCAGCTCCAGGTAACGTTGATCAAAACTGGCATCGCGCAGAACGAAGTACGCATTGACACCCGCCCCGATAAAGCCGATCAGCATCAGCACAATAAACAGACTGATGGAGCGATTCCCGCGCAAGCGCGACACGCCACTGTCTTTACTTAATTTCATTATCCGGACTCCAGGCCGTATAGACTCTAGCTTTGTTGCTTTTATGTTTCCCCAACAACGGCCCTCAGGCCGCCACGTTATAAAATCTGTCGTCCTGAATCAGTTTTTCAGGACTGAATACCGCTCGCAAACCCTCTTCCTGAGCGTAGGCACCGTCGATGTAGGGTTTGAGCACGTCCGGTATACCCTCAGGCATATCGGGGCTGTATTGATCAACCGGAAAGGTTTCCATACCGCGAACACTGCTGACGATCAGGCCGCTGTAGAACTCCCCCATTTCCAGCACCAGTACGCGATGGGACTTGCGGGTGCGATCCAGCGCGCCACCCAGAAAGGCCTCCATATCCATCAGTGGCAGCAGTCGGCCGCGAACATTGGCAACGCCGCGTACCCAGTCCTGAACGGAGGGCAGCCGGGTATAAGGTGGCAAAGTGAGAATTTCGGTGACCTGCCCCATCGGGGCGACCAGGCGGACACCGCCCAGCTCAAAGGAAATGCCCGTCCACTCCGGTACAATGTCGTACTGCTGGGGCAGGCCAGGGGCTACCGCAACACTGTGGTTGGCCAGGGCAACTAGCTGGGCAAAGGGTTCTTCAGGCAACTGCATGTTGAAATCCAAGCGCTCAGGCGGTCATTACCGACTTGATAGTCTTGACCAGTGTGCTGTCATCCACCGGCTTGGTCAGATAGCCTTTGGCGCCTTGGCGCTTACCCCACAAACGATCGGTTTCCTGATCCTTGGTGGTGACAATAATCACCGGTATGGCGCTGGTGGCAGCATCGTTGCTCAGCTGACGGGTAGCCTGAAAACCATTCATGCCGGGCATGACAATATCCATCAGCACAACATCGGGTTTTTCAGAGCGGGCCAGCTCAATGCCCTGCTCCCCCGATTCAGCCGTCAGCACTTCGTAACCGTGCTTGCTGAGCATCTGGGAAATTTTGTAGGTCTCCGTCGGCGAGTCATCGACAATCAACACTCGAGCCATTTTACTTCTCCATAGACAGAATTATTATTCTTATGCCGCAGCCACGTGGGACTGTATCGCTTCCAGCAATTCGTTCTTGCTGAAAGGCTTGGTCAGATACTGATCAGAACCGACAATGCGCCCCTTCGCCTTGTCGAAAAGACCATCCTTACTGGACAGCATAATCACCGGCGTTTTCTTGAACTCAGTATTGTTTTTGATCAGCGCACAGGTCTGGTAACCGTCCAGCCGGGGCATCATGATATCAACAAATATGATGTCTGGTTTTGAATCGGCAATCTTTGCCAAAGCATCAAATCCATCTGTGGCAGTAATTACCGCACAACCGACCTTGCTGAGCAAGGTTTCCGCGGTACGACGAATGGTTTTACTGTCGTCGATTACCATAACTTTCAGGTTTTCGAAATTTGCTTCCATTGAGTCACCTTGACACAGGGCCCCGCGCCCGCATTGGGCGACGAGCCTTATTATTGTTCCAGCCAGCTTTCCTGTTTAACACGGATTTCAGCTTTAATCCATAACTTGAGGGCAGCCAACAGTTTATCGCTTGTATGCTACAGGCCTGTGTCAGCCGCCACCCGGCAATATGACTTGCCAGCCAGCCATGGAGGCCGTAAGTTAGCCCACCGACCCGACACCCCTTGCTGACGGCAGGCGATTGAGACAATGACGATTAAACTTGGCGTGGTGATGGACCCCATCGACCGCATCCACTACAAGAAAGATTCCACCCTGGCCATGCTCTGGGCCGCCAGCGCCCGCGGCTGGCAATTGCACTACCTTACCCCCGACGCCCTCTACGTCGCCGACGGCAAAGCCTACGGATCGGCGAAGCAATTGCAAGTCTTTGAAAACCCTGATCATTACTACGAACTGGGCGAGACGGAAGACTGCCTGCTGGGCTCACTCGACGTCATTCTCATGCGCAAGGACCCGCCCTTCGACAACGAATTCCTCTACGCCACCCACATACTGGAGATTGCGGAAAAACAGGGCGCGTTGGTAGTCAACCGCCCCCAGAGCCTGCGCGACTGCAACGAAAAACTGTTTGCCGCCCAGTTTCCCCAATGCATCCCGCCACAGGTGGTTACCCGCAACGCCAAACGCCTGCGCGCTTTTCACGCCGAGCACGGTGACGTTATTTTCAAGCCGCTGGACGGCATGGGCGGCGCCTCAATCTTCAGGATTGGACCCAATGACCCCAATCTGGGCGTCATTATCGAAACCCTGACCCACCACGGTCAGGAAACGATCATGGCTCAGCGCTATCTCCCCGAAATTCGCGACGGCGACAAGCGGATACTGCTGATCGACGGCGAACCCGTCGACTACTGTCTGGCGCGCATTCCAGCCAGTGGCGAAACCCGCGGCAACCTGGCCGCCGGCGGCACCGGGCGGGCCCAGCCCCTGAGCGAGCGAGACCGCTGGATCGCTACTCAGGTCGCCCCCACCCTGCGCGAGAAAGGGCTGATCTTTGTGGGACTCGATATCATCGGCGACTACCTCACCGAAATTAATGTGACCAGCCCCACTTGTATCCGCGAAATCGACCGGGCATATAATACCGGCATAGCCGACCGGCTGATGGATGTCATTGAAGCAAGACTGCAGCGAGATTAAAGCAATAAGATGAGTGCCGTGGCAGAAACTGCCCCCACCCCAACTGACAAGCTCGGGTTTTTCTTCTGCCTGGCGGCCGCCCTGCATGCGTCCGTCATACTCGGCGTCGGTTTCACCGAGGAACTGCGCCAGCGCTCGGCCCCGCGCCTGGAGATCACCCTCGCCAAACACAAGTCCGAGCCCAACCCCGACGCCGACTTTCTCGCCCAGCAGGATCAGCAGGGCAGCGGCACACTGGAAGAGAAGGCCCTGCTCACCACCGACAAGCAGCGGCCCATGCGCGACACCCTGCACTCTTCGCCGGAAACCCTAACCCTGGCCAAGCGCAAACTGGCAGCTGACAACCAGAAACTGCTCAGCACCAGCGCCCAGGCCGAGCAGCAGACAGCCCAGGCCGACAAAGAGAAGGAGCAGGTACCGGAAATTATCGACGGCCCCGCCGAAAGCACCCGGCTGAGCCGCGAGATCGCCAGCCTGCAGGCGAAACTCGACCTGCAGCGCCAGGCTTACGCTAAACGCCCCCGGGTGCGCACTCTGACCTCCTCCTCGACCAAGCGCGCAATTGAGGCCGAGTACCTGCACAACTGGCGCACCGAGGTGGAAACCATCGGCAACAACAACTACCCCGAGCAGGCCAAACGGCTCGGGCTCGAAGGTTCGCTGCGCCTGATGGTCTCCCTCTACCCCGACGGCAGCGTGAAGGAAATTGAAATTCTGCAGAAATCCGGCCACCCGCTGCTGGACAGCGCTGCCCTGCGCATTGTCCGCCTCGCCTCCCCCTTCGCTCCTTTCCCGGCCGACCTGAGAAGGGAAGTGGATGTACTGGAAATCATCCGCACCTGGCGCTTTGAGCAGAGCACACTGACCTCGGAGAGCTGATCGGTGCGTGTGTGAGAATATGAGCCTTGTGTTCCGCGAGCACAGGCTCATAATCACAACTATGAGCCCAAACCTCGACAGTCTCAAAAATCACCTGCTGCTGGCCACCCCGCAGTTGGTAGGCGGCTTTTTTGCCGGCAGTGTGACCTACATATGTGAGCATGATTGCGACGGTGCCATGGGACTGGTAATCAACCACCCCATGGACGTAAGGGTCGACGAAATTCTGGCGCAACTGTCACTGGCCAACAGCAGCCACCCGCGCAAAGAGCCGGTATTGGCCGGCGGCCCACTGCACACCGAGCGCGGCTTCGTGCTGCACGGCAACGACCCGCAGCGACGCTGGCAGGACTCCATCGAGCTCAGCAGCGATATTCTGCTGACCACCTCCGCCGACATCCTCACCGACATTGCCGGTGGCAGCGGCCCCAGCCGCGTACTGATTGCACTGGGTTATGCCGGCTGGGCCCCCGGCCAGCTGGAGGACGAACTGGAAGAGAATGTCTGGCTCACCGTGCCCGCCGACCCCGGCCTGTTGTTTGACACGCCCCACCATAAAAAGCTGGACGCAGCCCTGATGAAGCTGGGTATCGATCTCGGCCAACTGGCGCCCTACAGCGGACACGCGTGAAGACTCAAACGGTAATCGCCTTTGATTTTGGCACGCGCTGGATTGGCTGCGCCGCGGGCCAGACCCTGACCGGCACCGCTACGCCGCTGCCGGCACTGCGGGCCCGCGACGGCATTCCCGACTGGGACGAACTGGGCAAGCTGCTGGAAGAATGGAAGCCGGCGACCGTGGTGGTCGGCCTGCCATTAAACATGGATGACAGCGAATCGGAGCTCAGCGCCCGCGCCCGCAAGTTCGCCAACCGCATTCACGGCCGCTTTGGCCTGCCGGTTGTTCACTGGGATGAGCGCCTGAGCTCCTTTGAAGCCAAGGGAGAAATTCTGGAACAGCGCCACAGCAAACAGTTCAAGCGCGAGGGCGTCGACAGCCTCAGCGCGCAACTGATTCTGGAATCCTGGCTGCGCAGTCAGGGCTGAATCTAGCGGCGACGCATGCCGCCGTGACCAGCGGGGCCGTCGTCATCGTCCACCATGGTCAGCTTGTTCGACATCTCATCGAGATCCTCGGCATCGGCCCCTCCCATCTTGATCATCAGACGCAGGTCATTGGGTGAGTCAGCGTGGGCCAGTGCATCCTGGTAGGTAATCTGCCCTTCCTTGTAGAGTTCAAACAGGGCCTGATCGAAGGTCTGCATCCCCTGCTCGGTAGAGCGCGCCATCAGGCTCTTCAGCTCATGGACTTCGCCCTTGCGAATCAGGTCGGACGCCAGCGGCGTATTCAGCAAAACCTCGATACAGGCGCGACGACCTTCGCCATCCGGTGTCGGGATCAGCTGCTGGGCGATCATCGCCTTCAGGTTAAGAGATAAGTCCATCCACAGCTGGCCATGCCGCTCGGCCGGGAAAAAGTGCAGAATACGGTCCAGCGCCTGGTTAGCATTGTTGGCGTGCAGGGTGCAGAGACAAAGATGGCCGGTTTCGGCAAAGGCCAGCGCATGCTCCATGGTTTCCCGGGTGCGCACCTCGCCAATCAGAATTACATCCGGCGCCTGCCTTAAGGTGTTTTTCAAGGCCACCTCAAAGGACTCGGTATCAATACCCACTTCGCGCTGGGTGACGATACAGCCCTCGTGCTTGTGAATAAATTCGATCGGATCCTCAATCGAGATTATATGCCCCTTCGAATTGCGATTTCGGTGGCCGATCATCGCCGCCAGCGACGTCGACTTACCGGTACCGGTCGCGCCGACAAAAATAATCAGGCCGCGCTTGGTCATCGCCAGATCCTTGACGACTTCCGGCAGCCCCAAATCATCCACCTCGGGAATTTTGGTCTCGATCCGTCGCAGCACCATGCCGGCAAAGTTGCGCTGCTGAAAGGCACTCACCCGAAAGCGACCAACGCCACGTGCGCTGATGGCAAAGTTGCACTCTCGGCGCTCGGAAAACTCCCGCCGCTGCCCCTCATTCATCACCCCTAGCACGAGCTCCCGAGCCTGATCCGGCGACAGCGACTGGGTAGAAATCGGCGTCATTTTGCCGTGCAGTTTGATTGACGGCGGCACGCCCGCCGTGATGAACAGGTCTGACGCACCTTTGTCAGACATGATCTTGAGCATTTTGTCGATGGCCACGGTAGTTCCTCAGCGATCAGATCAGAAGTTTTCGGGGAAGCGCGCTTTCGATTTCGCCGCATCGCGTGTGATGATCTTGCGCTGCAGCAGGCCTTCCAGGCACTGATCCATGGTCTGCATACCCAAATCACCGCCGGTCTGAATCGACGAGTACATCTGTGCCACCTTGTCTTCGCGAATCAGGTTACGAATCGCCGCGGTACCCAGCATAATTTCGTGGGCCGCCACCCGACCGCCACCCTGCTTCTTGAGCAGGGTCTGGGAAATAACCGCCTGCAGGGATTCCGACAGCATGGAGCGCACAATGGATTTTTCCTCGGCGGGGAATACATCCACCACCCGGTCAATGGTTTTTGCCGCCGAGGTGGTGTGCAGGGTGCCAAAGACAAGGTGCCCGGTTTCAGCCGCCGTCAGGGCCAGACGAATGGTTTCCAGATCTCGCATCTCGCCCACCAGGATGATGTCCGGGTCTTCCCGCAAGGCCGAGCGCAGCGCCTCGTTGAAGCCGTGGGTGTCGCGGTGTACCTCACGCTGGTTGATCAGGCATTTTTTAGACTCGTGCACAAATTCGATAGGGTCTTCGATGGTGAGAATGTGCTCAAAACGATTGTCATTGATGTAGTCCATCATCGCCGCCAGTGTGGTCGACTTACCGGAGCCGGTCGGCCCCGTCACCAGCACAATACCGCGCGCATAGCTTGAGATTTTCTTGAACACATCGCCCATCCCCAGCTCGTCCATGGTCAGCACTTTGGAGGGGATGGTTCTAAATACGGCGCCGGCACCGCGATTCTGGTTGAAGGCATTTACCCGGAAGCGCGCAACCCCCGGCACCTCAAAGGAGAAGTCGGTCTCCAGAAACTCCTCAAAGTCACGGCGCTGCTTGTCACTCATGATCTCGTAGATCAGACCGTGAACATCCTTGTGCTCCAGCGGCGGCAAGTTAATGCGGCGCACATCTCCGTCTACCCGGATCATGGGGGGCAATCCAGCGGAAAGGTGCAAGTCCGACGCGTTTTGCTTGGCGCTGAAGGCCAGTAATTCTGTAATATCCATGACTTTCCCTACGGCAGAGCGCAGGCTTGTTAGCCTGCTATTGTTATACACCTGAATCGTGATTGGCTGGCGCGGCTGTTATTCACCCACGTTCACCAGCCCTCTTAACAGAACGGAACCCAATGATCGACGAAGCTTCCATTAAGGGCAATATAGCAGAGCTGTTACAGCGTATCCGCACCTGCGCACAAGAAAGCGGACGCAGCCCACAGTCTGTGCGCCTGATGGCGGTCAGCAAAACCCGCCCGGCGGCCGCCATTCGCGCCGCTTTAGCGAGTGGCATTACTGACATCGGTGAAAACTATATCCAGGAAGCGGACAGCAAACAGCGTGAACTGGCTGGCGAGCCCATCTGCTGGCATTGCATCGGCCCGATCCAGTCCAACAAAAGCCGCACCGTCGCCGAACAGTTTGACTGGGTGCACACCGTGGATCGCTTAAAGCTTGCGCAACGACTCAGTCGTCAGCGGCCGGCCGAACGGCCCCCGCTGAACGTCTGCCTGCAGGTCAACATTGATCGCGAGCCGCAAAAGGCCGGGGCACAGCCTGAACAACTGGAGGCACTGGCTGCCGCCGTCGCCGCCCTGCCCAATATTGAGTTGCGCGGTCTGATGGCCATTCCCGCCCCGCGCGACGACTTCAGTGAGCAGCGCGCCGTCTTTGCCAGAGTACGCACCTGTTTTGAACAGCTGGCAGCGAAATACCCGGAAATGGATACCCTGTCGATGGGCATGTCACGGGATTTCCCAGCCGCCATCGCCGAAGGCGCAACCATTGTCCGCATCGGTACCGAGATCTTTGGAGCCCGCGACTGATGCTCGACATCGTGCTGTATCAGCCTGAAATACCTCCCAACACCGGCAATATCATCCGCCTCTGCGCCAACACCGGCATGCGCCTGCATCTGATTAAGCCACTGGGTTTTGTGCTCGACGACAAACGCCTGCGCCGAGCCGGGCTGGATTACCACGAGTGGGCGCAAGTCAAAACCCACACCGACTGGGAGGAGTATCTGCAAAGCGAAAGGCCGCAGCGGGTGTTCGCCTGCTCAACCAAGGGCCAGCGATTTCACAGCGAAGCCGCATTCAAAAAGGGGGATTGTCTGGTGTTTGGCCCGGAAAGCCGGGGCCTGCCGCCTGACTTTCTGGCGGCGCTTGATACGCAGCAGATTCTGCGGCTACCCATGCGCAGTGATAGCCGCAGCCTGAATCTGTCCAACGCCGTCAGCATCTTTATCTATGAAGCCTGGCGACAGCTGGATTTCGAGGGCGGCGCCTGAGTGAAGCCAGCGCCGCTTTTTCAGTGCTTGGCGTCTGAGGCAGCGGGCGCTGTTTGGGCTTGAGCCTGGGCCTGTTTCTGCGCCTCGCGGAACAGGGCTTCAAAATTGACCGGCTGCAGACCCACCGCCGGGAAGCCGCCTTTCAGGGCCAGAGAATCCACCGCTTCGCGCGCATAGGGAAAGAGCAGATTGGGGCAGGCAATGCCCAGCACCTGCTTCAGGTTGTCGCCTTCAATGCCTTCGATGGCAAACAGGCCCGCCTGCTGCACTTCAATCAACAGGACTTTTTCGTCGTCCAGCTCGGCGGTCAGGGTCACCGTAAGGACAACCTCATGACTTTTTTCGGCAATATGCTGGCTGCGGGTATTCAGGTCGACCTTGAACTTGGGCTTCCAGGCCTTGGTGAACACCATCGGGCTGGCCGGTGATTCCAGCGAGCTGTCTTTGAGGTAAATGCGCTGCAGGGCAAAAGTTTGGGGAGTGTCAGCCATGAAAAATCCTATTATGTATTCTCGTTAAACGTCTTAATTCAGCCAGCCAGCATCGCGTCGAGCCGACCACTTCTATCTAGCGCCACCAGCTCATCGCAGCCGCCAACATAGGTTTCGCCAATCCAGATCTGGGGCACGGTGGTGCTGCCACCGCTCATTTCAACCAGCCGGGCGCGCATGGCGCGGTCGCCATCCACCGCAATTTCTTCGAAATCTGCGCCCTTGCTCTTCAACACCTGCTTGGCGTGGACACAGTAGGGGCAGAACCGGGTGGTGTATATCTTTGCACGGCTCATTGTTCAGTCCTTAACCAACGGCAGCTGCTGGGCCTGCCATTCCATCATGCCGCCTTTCATCCTGCGCACACCGCTGAAGCCGTCGGCGGCCAGCTTTTTGCCGATGGCGCCGGAGTGCTGCCCCAGCCGGCAGACCAGAATCAGGGGTTTGTCCTTGTATTTGGCCAGTTCGGCCTTGCGCTTGTCGAAGCTGTTGTAGGGAATATTGATCGCGTTGACGATATGCCCGGCCTTGAAGTCCTTGGCCTCGCGCAAATCCACCACCAGCGCGTCTTCCTGATTGATCAGCTTGACCGCCGCCTGTGGACTCAGGCTCGCCCCGGCGCGCTTGGAATCGTGAAACACCAGCATCATTACGCACACCAGCAGTGCGCCCACCAGCATCCACTGCTGCCCCAGAAAGAGAATAAAAGTCTCCATGCCCGGTAAAACCCTCAAATTCGGCAAAGCCGCGATTATACACAAGCCGGGCGGCTATGGCGTGACCTGGCTACATAGCGACCGCCCGGAAGAGCCGCTACAATAAGCGCCCTCTTGCAACCACTGTGACAAACTGGACTTACATGACTGCAAAAAAGCCCATGGTACTGGTTATTCTCGATGGCTGGGGCCACCGCGAAGCGCCTGAAGACAACGCGATCTACCACGCCAACACGCCCACCTGGGACAAACTCTGGGCGGAGCGGCCCCGCAATCTGATTTCCGGCTCCGGTCTGGATGTCGGCCTCCCCGATGGTCAGATGGGCAATTCCGAAGTGGGCCACATGAGCCTCGGCGCAGGTCGGATCATGTACCAGAACATCACCAAGATCGACAAGGCCATCGAAGACGGCGACTTTTTTCGCAACGATGTCTACGTCAATGCTGTCGAGCAGGCAGTTAGCCACGACAAGGCCGTGCACATTTTTGGCCTGCTGTCGCCGGGCGGTGTGCACAGCCACGAAAATCATATTCTCGCCGCCGCCGAGCTGGCGGTCGCACAGGGCGCCACCAGGGTTTACGTCCACGCCTTTCTCGACGGTCGCGACACCCCGCCGCGCAGCGCCGAAGCCTCGCTCCAGCGCCTGGACGCCAAGTTTGCCGAACTCGGCAAGGGCCGCATCGCCAGCCTGGTAGGTCGTTACTACGCCATGGATCGCGACAATCGCTGGGATCGGGTACAGGCCGCCTATGACATGCTGACGCTCGGCGAAGCGCCCTACCGGGCCAACTCTGCTCTAGAAGGCCTGCAGGCCGCTTATCAGCGCGATGAAGACGACGAATTCGTCAAACCCACCCTGATCGTGCCCGAGGGTGAACAAGCGGTAAAAATCGACGACGGTGACGCCATTCTGTTTATGAACTTCCGCGCCGACCGGGCCCGGGAGATTACCCGCGCCTTTACCGACGCCGACTTCGACGGCTTTGCCCGCAAGGCAACGCCGAAGCTGGCCGATTTTGTGGCTACCACCGAGTATTCCTCCAACCTGAACACCCGCGTAGCGTTCCCCAATGACGACCTGCACAACACCTTTGGCGAGCTGTTGGCGTCTCAGGGTAAGACCCAGCTGCGCATCGCCGAAACCGAGAAATATGCACACGTCACCTTTTTCTTCAGCGGCGGTCGCGAGGAGTTGTACGAAGGGGAGGAGCGCATTCTGGTGCCCTCACCGGATGTGGCCACCTACGACCTCAAGCCCGAGATGAGCGCACCGGAAGTGACTGACAAACTGGTCGAGGCCATCAAAAGCGGCAACTACGACGCGATCATTGTGAACTACGCCAACGGCGACATGGTCGGCCACACCGGTGTGTTTGACGCTGCCATCAAGGCCGCCGAGGCGATCGACGAAAGCCTGCGCCGGGTCACCGAAGCCGTGCTGGAAGTGGGCGGGGATTGCCTGATTACCGCCGATCACGGCAACTGCGAGCAGATGCTGGACTACAAGGCCAAACAGCCCCACACCCAGCACACCACCGAGCTGGTGCCCTTTGTCTATGTCGGTCCGCGCCAACTGTCGCTGAAACCCGGCCGCCTGCCGGACGTGGCACCGACCATGCTGGCGCTCATGGGGCTGGAACAGCCGCCCGAAATGACCGGCCACTCTCTCGTCGAAGAAGCCTGATCCGGTGCTGGCGCGACGCCTCGCCCTCGCGCTGCTGATTGCCCTTGGCGGGCAGTCGGAGGCATTCGCCGACGCCGACAAGCGCGAACAGCTCAAGAACCTGAAGAACCGGATCACGGCCGTTCAACGCGAACTCAACAGCCAGCGCGAAAAACGCAGCAGCGAGCAAAAGGCACTGCGCACCATCGAAACAAAACTGGGAGAACTGCAGCGCCAGCTGCGCAACACCCAGCGCGATCTCGACCGCCAGAAGCAGAAACTCGACGAACTGGACACCCGGAAACGAAGCCTCAATCGCCAGCGCGAGCAACAGGAGCAGCTGATCGAGCAGCAGATACTGGCGGCCTATCAGCTCGGCCAGGAAAAAAAGCTGAAAATGCTGCTGAATCAGGAATCCCCGGACACCCTCAGCCGGGCGCTGGTGTACTACGACTACTTCAACAAAGCCCGAGCCGAAGAAATCGAGTCATATCGCAGCACCCTGAAAGAGATCAGCGCCCTTGAGCCTGCAATCCAGCGGGAAACCGAAGCCCTGGAAAACAGCCGCGCGCAACTGGCCGCCCAGCGCAACGCACTGGCTGACAAACAGCGCGAACGGGCTGCGACGGTCGCCGCACTCGACGCACAGATCAGCAGCCGCGACCAGAAACTGCATGCCATGCGCGCCGAGCAGGACGACCTGCTGAAACTGCTGCAGGCCATTGAGGAAGAAGTCACCAACATCAGCCTGCCGGAGAGCTACAACCCTTTTCATACCCGGCGCGGCAAAATGGCCTGGCCGACTGCCGGCAAACAGCTGCACCGTTTCGGCAGCAGCCGCGACGGTTCCAGCATGAACTGGAATGGTGTCGTCATCGCCTCCGCCAAAGGCAGCCCGGTCAAAGCCATTCACCACGGCCGGGTGGTCTTTTCCGATTGGCTGCGCGGCGCAGGTCTGCTGATCATTGTCGATCACGGCGGCGGCTACATGAGCCTCTACGGCCACAACGAGTCGCTGTTGTTCGATACCGGCGACTGGGTCAAGGCCGGCGACACCATTGCCACCGTGGGTAACAGCGGCGGGCGCAGCGAAACCGCCCTGTATTTTGAAATTCGCAAGAACGGGCGCCCGACCAATCCCTCGGCGTGGTGCCGGGGTTAGGAGACCCTCTACCCTAGGGTCTCCCACAACATCTATGTACAATGCCTGCAAAGTTTCAGAGTAAACCGAACCGATGAAGCGACTGATTTCGACTGCCCTTGCCGCCTGCCTTCTATCCTGTGCCGTTTACGCCAACGACAACACAGACGAACAGGGCGAACTGCCGCTGGAAGACCTGCGCCTGTTTGCCGATGTATTCAATCAGGTGCGCAGCGCCTACGTGGACGAAGTTGAGGATCGCGAGCTGCTCGAAGACGCCATTCGCGGTCTGCTCGCCGGGCTCGACCCGCACTCCGCTTACCTGGACGCCAGCTCCTACGACCACCTGCAGACCAACACCACCGGCGAGTTTGGCGGCCTCGGTTTGGAGGTGGGCATGGAGAACGGCTTTGTCAAAGTGATTGCCCCCATCGACGACAGCCCGGCCAAAAAAGCGGATATTCGCAGCGGCGACCTGATTATCGAGCTGGATGACAAACCGGTAAAAGGCATGAGCCTGCAGGAAGCGGTGGATGCGATGCGCGGCCCCAAGGGCACCAAAATTGTCCTGACCATTGTGCGCGAAGGCATCAACGCCCCCTTTGATATCACCCTGACCCGCGACATTATCACCGTGGCCAGTGTCCGCTCGAAAACCCTCGAACCGGGTTTCGGCTATATCCGCGTTGCCCAGTTCCAGACCAAAACCGCCAACGACTTCCGGCGCGAACTGGACAAACTCAAGCGCAGCAACCAACCCCTCAAGGGCATCGTGCTGGATTTGCGCAACAACCCCGGTGGTCTGCTGCAATCGTCAATCGAGTTGGCCGATATCTTTCTCAACGAAGGAACGATCGTCTACACCGAAGGCCGCATCCCCAGCTCCAAAACCATTTTTGAAGCCAGCGCCACCGAGCCCGCGGATGAAACCCCGCTGGTCGTACTGATCAATGGCGGCTCTGCCTCCGCCTCGGAAATCGTCGCCGGAGCCCTGCAGGATCACAAACGCGCCCTGATCGTCGGCACCCAGAGCTTTGGCAAAGGTTCGGTACAAACGGTGCTGCCGCTGAGTCGCGACCGGGCGATCAAGATCACCACCGCTCGTTACTTCACCCCCAGCGGACGCTCCATCCAGGCCCAGGGCATAACCCCTGACATTGTCTTGGAGCGAGCTCGCATTCAAACGCTGGAGAAAAACGGCGAAGTGACTGAAGCAGATTTGCACGGTCACCTGACCCGTGACGACGGCAAAGAGAGCACCAGCAGCAGCCGCAAGAAAAACGGTAAAGGCAACTCGCTGGCGGAAGACGACAACCAGCTGTTTGAGGCGCTGAACCTGTTGAAAGGGATTTATCTGATGGGGGAGCGGGTAAGGCCTGTTGCGTCGGACGCTAAACGTCCGACGTTAAATACCCCTGCGGATTAGCACTCTGCCAGCGCCAGGTATCTTCCATCATCTTCTCCAACGGCGTATCCGCCGACCAGCCCAGCTCCCGCTTCGCCTTATCGGCGTCGGCCCACACGGCGGCCAGATCCCCTTCCCGGCGCGGTGCGTAGCGGTGCGGAACAGCCTGTCCCGTCACTCGCTGAAAGGTCTCCACCATTTCCTTCACAGAGTAGCCGCGACCGGTGCCGAGGTTAAACACGTGGTAACCCGGTTTTGCCAGTGCGCCCAAGGCCTTCACGTGGCCGTCAGCCAGATCCGCCACATGCAGGTAATCGCGGATGCAGGTGCCATCCGGGGTATCGTAGTCATCGCCAAAAATCGCCAGTTCCGGCAGCTGCCCCACAGCCACTTTACTGATAAAGGGCATCAGATTGTTCGGGATTCCCTGCGGGTCTTCGCCGATCAAGCCAGAAACGTGGGCGCCGATGGGGTTGAAATAACGCAGCGCCGCCACCGACCACTCACCGTCGGCTATGCACTGATCTTCAAGCACCCGCTCGATCATCGCCTTTGAGGCACCGTAAGGGTTGGTCGCCCGGCCCAGCGGCATGTCCTCCCGATAGGGCACTGCCGCCTCGGAGCCGTAAACGGTGGCCGACGAACTGAAAATCAGGTTTTTAACGCCCACCGCCTGCATGGCGGCGCACAGCACCAAGGTGCCGTTCACGTTATTGTCGTAGTATTTCAGCGGCAGCTCGACACTTTCACCCACGGCCTTGAGACCGGCAAATTGAATCACGGCCTCGGCAGCGGAATGTTTCAGGGCACCCTCCAGCAAAGCCTGATCGCGAATATCACCCTCGATAAAATCCGGCGCCTGACCACTGATGGTCGCAATGCGCTCCAACACAACCCGGTGACTGTTGCTGAGGTTGTCAACGATGGTCACCTCACAGCCTGCGGTTAGCAGCTCGACGACCGTGTGACTGCCGATATAGCCGGCGCCGCCGGTTACCAGAATGCGCTTCATGCCTGCTCCAAATTCGCGAAAGGTCGCTATTGTTCAGCAATCGCCGCGGGCAGGCAACTGCCGGCGTTTCCGGTATAATGCCGCCCTTTTCACCTTGGCGGCGACTTTCCCGATGGCACATGCTCTGACACTGCGCACAATGAGTCTCTTTTTCGCCCTGTTTCTGCTGGCAGGCTGCGGACAGAAAGGCCCGCTGCGTCTGCCCGACGAACCCGCTGCCAACTCCGCCGAGAACCCCCAGGAGCAGGCCCGATGAGCGCTGACTTTCACTACCAAAGCGGCGAGCTGTTTGCCGAAAATGTGGCGCTGAGTACCATCGCCGAGCGCTATGGCAGCCCCACCTACGTCTATTCGCGCGGGCATATCGAAACCGCCTATCGCAATTACACCGAGGCACTGGAGGGTATACCCCATCAGGTCTGCTATGCGGTCAAGGCCAATTCCAATATCGGTGTGCTGAATGTGCTGGCCCGCCTCGGTGCGGGCTTTGATATTGTCTCTGCCGGTGAGCTGGCAAGGGTACTGGCCGCCGGCGGCGAGGCCAGCCGGGTGGTGTTTTCCGGCGTAGGCAAAACCGCCGAGGAAATGGCCGAAGCTCTCAAAGCCGGTATCGGCTGCTTTAATGTGGAATCCGCCTCCGAGCTTGAGCGCCTGGATCGCGTCGCCGGCGAGCTGAACATGCAGGCCCCGGTCTCCATCCGGGTTAATCCGGATGTGGACGCCCAGACCCACCCCTATATCTCCACCGGGCTGCGCGACAACAAATTTGGCATTGATATCAAAGAGGCGCCGCAGGTCTACACTCGCGCCCGCGATCTGGAGCACATCAACGTGATTGGTGTGGATTGCCATATCGGTTCCCAGCTT
This sequence comes from Litorivivens sp., assembly GCF_041624475.1. GTDB lineage: Bacteria > Pseudomonadota > Gammaproteobacteria > Pseudomonadales > Spongiibacteraceae > Litorivivens. Next base: position 429,402 of record NZ_JBFJUX010000001.1, on the reverse strand, counting down.
ACCGATGTCAGCCCCTTTCTCGATGCACTCGACCGGGTGCTGCTGCTGATCGACGAACTGGCGGAGCTGGGTATCACCATCAGCCACCTCGATTTGGGAGGCGGCCTCGGCGTGAAATACCGCGACGAAACCCCACCGACCCCGGCCGCCTATATCGGGGCTGTGCGCGAGCGCCTGGGCGATCGCAAACTGAAGTTGCTGTTCGAGCCGGGCCGCTCACTGGTCGCCAACGCCGGTATGCTGCTGACCAAAGTGGAATACCTTAAGCACAACGAGCATAAAAACTTCGCCATTGTCGACGCCGCCATGAACGACATGCTGCGCCCCGCCCTCTACAGCGCGTGGATGGATCTGCTGCCAGTCAAAACGCGAAATGGCGAGACCAAGGCCTACGACGTGGTTGGCCCTGTATGCGAAACCGGCGATTTCCTCGCCAAAGATCGCGAGCTGGCGCTGGCCGAAGGGGATCTGCTGGCCCTGGCTTCTGCCGGCGCCTATGGATTTACCATGAGTTCCAATTACAATAGCCGTGGACGCGCCGCAGAGGTCATGGTCGATGACGACCAGGTTCATCTGATCCGGGCGCGGGAATCACTCGCCGACCTGATGCTGGGTGAACAGCTGCTCCCCTGAGAGACACTCTCTGACAGCAGTGCCGGCATCACCCCTTTGACGCGCCTTCGGCGAGGCGCACAGGTGCCGGATATGCTGCTCAGATTTACCAAAATGCATGGGCTCGGGAACGACTTTGTCGTCGTCGACCTGATCACCCAGCGCTTCAATCTCAAACCCCACCACGTTCGCAAAATCGCCGATCGCCATTTTGGGGTTGGTTGCGATCAGCTGCTGGTGGTTGAGCCGCCCCAGCGCCCGGACGTGGACTTTCGCTACCGGATCTTCAACGCCGAAGGCAGTGAAGTTGAGCAGTGCGGCAACGGCGCCCGCTGCTTTGCCCGCTTTGTGCGCGACAAAAAACTTACCGGCAATAACCCGATCCGGGTGGAAACCTGCAACGGTGTCATCAGTCTCGAAATCGACGAACACAAGCAGGTAAAAGTGGATATGGGGGCCCCCATTCTGGAGCCCGCCGATATTCCCTTCAATGCCGATCAGCGCGCTAGCACCTACGCGCTTGAGGCCGACGGCCAGACCTATACCGTCAGCGCCATCTCGATGGGCAATCCCCACGTGGTGCTGCAGGTGGAGGATACGGATAGCGCGCCAGTGGAAACTCTGGGCCCGAAACTGGAGTCTCACCCGCGCTTTCCTAAAAGGGTAAATGTCGGTTTTATGCAGGTGCTGGACCGGCAGCGTTTTCGCCTGCGTGTGTTTGAGCGCGGGGTCGGTGAAACCCTCGCCTGCGGCAGCGGCGCCTGCGCGGCCATGGTCGCCGGCGTACAGCGCGGCCTGCTCGACAACACTGCCACCGCCGAACTGAAAGGGGGCGAGCTGACGCTGAGCTGGCAGGGGGAGGGGCATCCCGTTATCATGACCGGGCCAGCCACCACCGTCTTTGAAGGCCAGGTGCGCATATAATCTATAACATCCAGGGGACAGGTACTCGCGACGTGGATACATCGACCGACAAGAAAAAAGACAGCCTGAATGAAGACGATGTCGCACGCTATCTGCGCAATCACCCCGGTTTTTTCCTGAAGCACGAAGACCTGCTGGCCGAGCTGAAGCTCTCTCAGGACAGCGGCAAAGCGGTGTCGCTGACCGAACGTCAGGTGGGCCTGCTGCGCGAGCGCAATATGGAAATGCGCACCCGGCTGAGCAACCTGCTGGAAAATGCCCAGCGCAACGACGTGCTGTTTGAAAAGACCAAAGCCCTGATTCTGGCGCTGGTGGACGCCCGCCGCGCCGACGAACTCTCCAACGTTTTCTGCCAGCATCTGACCGAGAACTTCCAGATCGATGCCGCCAGCCTGATCGTGTTCGGCAACCCGGTGGTCAGCAATTCGCGACTGCGGGTTACCACCGAGTCGGAAGCCAGCAACTACATCGGCAGCATTCTGAAAAACAACAAAGCCATCTGCGGCAATCTGCGCGATACGGAAATCCAGTTTCTGTTCGGTGAACGCAACGCCGACAAAGTGGGCTCCGCGGCCGTTGTCCCCCTGCACCGGGACCGACCGCTGGGCGTCATCGCCATTGGCAGTCGCGACCCGCAACACTTCCAGAGCAGCATGGACACCCTGTTTTTAGGCTACATAGCCGAAGTGATCAACCGCTGCCTGCCGCGGCTGTTAAAAGCGTGACATGCCGCTAGCAACGAGTGTCAGCGAGTTTCTGGACTACCTGCAATCTGCCCGCCGTTTGAGCCCGCACACCCTTAGCGGCTACCGTCGCGACCTGGAACAGTTTCTGGGCTTTTGTGACAGTCAGGGCTTCACCCGCCCCGGCGACATCGACATGGCGGCCATCCGTCACTTTATCAGCCAGCGCCGCGCCGGCGGCACCGGCGGCCGCAGCCTGCAGCGCCAGCTCTCCGCCCTGCGCACCTACTTCAACTATCAGGTACGCATCGGCGCGTGCGAAAACAATCCTGCTGTTGGCATTCAGGCCCCCAAGTCACCCAAACGTCTGCCCAAGGCACTCAGCCCGGAGGACATGGAGCAGATGCTCGCCAGCCCGGAAGACAGCTGGCTGGGGTTGCGCGACCAGGCGATCGCCGAATTGTTTTACTCGTCCGGCTTGCGACTTACCGAGCTCGCCACCCTCAATACCGACGACATCCGCTTTCAGGAAGCCCTGATCACCGTCACCGGTAAGGGCAGCAAGACCCGCACCGTCCCAGTTGGCCGCATGGCACTGAAAGCCCTCCGGCAATGGCTGAAAGCCCGCCACCTGCATTGCCCTGACAGCGGCGAAACCGCGCTGTTTCTCAGCCAGCGCGGCCAGCGTCTGAGCACCCGTAGCATTCAGTCGCGACTCAAGCTGCTCGGTCAAAAACAGGGGCTCTACCAACCGGTACATCCGCATATGCTGCGCCATTCCTTCGCCAGCCACCTGCTGGAGTCCAGCAGCGATCTGCGCGCAGTGCAGGAGCTGCTCGGCCACGCCAACCTCTCCACTACCCAGGTTTATACCCACCTGGATTTTCAACACCTGTCCAAGGTATACGACAAATCGCACCCCCGGGCCGCCCGGCGCAAAAAAGAATCCACATGAGCATCAAGCTGATTACCTTCGATCTGGACGATACCCTCTGGCCAGTGGACGACGTGATTGGCCGCGCCGAAGTGGTGTACCACAATTTCCTGCGGCAACAGGAGCCCGCTCTGTTTACCAAACTGGGTAGTGAAGACCTCAGGGCTTACCGGCTGGAACACCTTAAGCGCCACCCGGAGCTGCAGCACGACATCAGCCGCTGGCGCCGCGACAGCCTGCACTGTCAGTTACAGGAGGAAGGCTTTGATGAAGCGCGAGCGCGCTCACTGGCGGAACAGGCTTTCGAGGTTTTTCTGAGTGCCCGCCAGAATGTCGATCTGTTTCCCCACGCCGAACAGGCCCTCGCTCAATTGGCCGATCGCTATCAGCTGATCGCGGTTACCAACGGCAATGCCGATGTGACACGCATGCCGATTGGACGCTATTTCTCGGCAGCGTTTCGGGCAGAGGATTTAAAAATCAGTAAACCCGCTCCGGAGATTTTCGAAGCGGCCTTAGAGAAGGGCGGCGTCAGCGCCGAACAAGCCCTGCATATCGGCGACGATCCGTTCCACGATATCGAACCGGCGATGGCACTGGGCATGCTGACACTGCAGGCCTGTATTACCGGAAAACATTCGGCAACCGGACCAGCCTTTTCAGACTGGCGCACGGTGCCGGAACTGATCCAGAATCTGGATCAGCAAAGCCGCTAACCCCTTCGCCTAAAAAAGATCGTTATCGCCGACTTTTTCCGCGTAGTTCTCGGCGTGAGCCGTTGTATCCAGGCGCTGTATCTGACCGCCCTGAGATAAAAACGCCTCAACATCAGCGGCCAGCTGACGACGAATACGCTCACGCGCCGTCAGTGTATGATTGTCGTCAGTGCTATCCCACGGCTCTTCAACACTGTCGGTAAAGTCGTCGTCAAACGACCGGTCTCTTCGGCTACTACCCATGATGCAAACCTCTCTTATTGCCCACACCACCACATGAAGCTTTTCCGCGCAAATTGCCTTTTAACAACGCAAAACACAATAGGGAAATAGCGCGCCGGCTAGTATTTTTTGTTCTATTCGAGGAGGTGCTTATATCAAGGTACAAACAGTGCTGAACAAGGAGAGTGCAATGCGGCCCGCCAGAACAGACAGGCCGAGGGGGAAAGACTAGATAGCTTCTTCGCCGGTTTCGCCGGTCCGAATGCGAATGACCTGCTCCAGCGCACTGACAAAAATTTTGCCGTCGCCGATCTTTCCGGTGTTGGCGGATTTTGCAATCGCCTCGATAACCCGCTCAACTTCACCGTCAGAAACCGCAATTTCGAGTTTAACCTTTGGCAGAAAGTCCACCACGTACTCGGCGCCGCGATAGAGCTCGGTATGCCCCTTCTGTCGACCAAAGCCTTTCACTTCCGTGGCAGTGATGCCCTGGACACCCACGTCGGACAGAGCCGCGCGCACATCGTCGAGTTTAAAAGGCTTGATTACCGCCGTTACCAGTTTCATTCAGTTTCCCCCTTAACAGGAAATCGTCAAATATCGAAGCACGTTAGCCCAGCCCCCAGACAGTTGCAACTGTCTGACGACGCCGCCTCAGTCGCGGGATACGCGCAAGGATTGCAGCCCGCGATTCAGGGTGGCCAAGTGCTCGCGCACCGACGGGCCCTTGGCCCGGGACACACCCACCGCCAGAATATCGATCACCGCCATATGGGCAATGCGCGAGGGCAGCGGCGTATAGTTTTCATTGTCCTCTTCCACGTCAATGAAAATGGCCACATCACAGGCATCCGCCACCGGCGTGGCACTCGGCGCCAGCCCAATCACCGTGGCACCGGTTTCCCTCACCAGATGAATGGCATCAATCAGCGCCTGAGTCCGCCCGGACTGGGAAATGGCCACTACCACATCTCCACGACGCAGCGACATGGCCGACATGGCCTGCAGATGGGGGTCAGAATAGGCGCTGGACGAAATCTGCAGGCGGAAGAACTTGTGCTGGGCATCGGTGGCAACCGCGCTCGACGCGCCAAAGCCGTAAAACTCCACCCGATTAGCCGAACACAGCGCATCTACTGCCTGCTCAATGGCCTTCACATCGATGTTGTCGCGCACCCGCTTGAGGGTTTCCATGGTCGCGTCGAAGACCTTAAAGGTATAGTCGAAGGCTGAGTCCTGCTCGGTGAAGCGATAGTGCTGATAGCGCGGGCTGTGAGCCACGTGCTGAGCCAGGGCCAGCTTGAAGGACTGAAAACCGTCGCAGCCAATGGCGCGACAGAAGCGCACCACCGTCGGCTCACTGACATTGGATTCCTGCGCCAGATCCACAATCCGCATATGAATCACGTCCTCGGCCCGAGCGAGCACAAAGTCCGCCACCTTGCGCTCGGATTTGCGCAGCTCGTGGCGGCCATTTTCGATGGCGCGAATGATATTGCGGGGCTTCATGCGAGGCGGCTCCTTTTCGGGCAGATTGTAGCTTATTCGGATCGAGACGTCCGAGCGCGCGCCCTCAATTCACGCTAGAATGCCGCCCCATGGACGTATCTCATATTCTCAATCACCTCAACGATGCCCAGCGCCAGGCTGTCGCCGCACCGCCGGGCAATGCTCTGGTGCTGGCCGGCGCCGGCAGTGGTAAAACCCGGGTATTGGTGCACCGCATCGCCTGGCTGATTCAGGCCGAAGGCTACTCACCCCACAGTATTCTCGCGGTCACCTTTACCAACAAGGCAGCCCGGGAAATGCGCGGCCGTATCGAAGAGCTGCTCGGTTACAGCCACGCCGGCATGTGGGTGGGTACCTTCCACGGGCTCGCCCATCGCTTGCTGAAAGCCCACGCCAAGGATGCCGGCCTGCCGGACAACTTCCAAATTCTGGACAGCGACGATCAGCTGCGTCTGCTCAAACGCATCCACCGGGAGCTGGAGCTGGACGAAAGCCGCTGGCCACCGCGCCAGTCGCAGTGGTTTATCAACGGCCAGAAAGACGAAGGCAAACGCTCCCGGCACATTGAAGACTTCGGCCACGACCTGTTTGTGACCACCATGCTGCGGGTATACCGCCGCTATGAGGAAATCTGCCAGCAGCAAGGCGTCGTCGACTTCGCCGAGCTGCTGCTGCGCGCCCACGAAATCTGGCTCAATCATCCGGCGCTGCTGGGCCACTACCAGAGCCGCTTCCGCCATATTCTGGTGGACGAGTTTCAGGATACCAACACCATTCAATACGCCTGGCTGCGCGTGCTGGCCGGCAAACAGGTGCCGATCACGGCGGTTGGCGATGACGACCAGAGTATTTACGGCTGGCGCGGCGCGCGCATTGAGAATATCCAGCAGTTCTCCAAAGATTTTGCCGACGTCGACACCATCCGACTGGAACAGAACTACCGTTCAACCCAGACCATTCTGAAAGCTGCCAACGCTGTGATCGCCAACAACCGTGACCGCCTCGGCAAGGAACTCTGGAGCCAGGGCGAAGAAGGCGACCCCATTCAGGTCTACGCCGGCTTTAACGAGCAGGATGAGGCGCGCTTTATTACAGAGCGCATCGACAGCCTGACCAGTGGCGGCGATTTTGCCCGTAGCGACACCGCCATTCTCTACCGCAGTAATGCCCAATCCCGGGTGCTGGAAGAAAACCTGATCCGCGCCGGATTGCCCTACCGCATCTACGGTGGCCAGCGCTTTTACGACCGCCTGGAAATCCGTAATGCTCTGGCCTACCTTCGCCTGAGCATGCACAGGGATGACGACGCCGCACTGGAACGCATCATCAATACCCCGACTCGCGGTATTGGCGCGCGCACGGTTGAGCAATTGCGGCTGATCGCCCGCGAACAAGGCTGCTCGCTGTGGGCCGCCGCCCAGTTCTGTTTGCGTGAAAAGGTGCTGCCAGCAAGAGCCAGCGGCGCACTGCAGGGCTTTGTCGACCTGATTGGCAATATCGAACAGAGCATTGCCGAGCTGCCGTTGGATGAACAGGTGGATCACGCTATCGAAGCCTCCGGCCTGATTGAATTCCACAAAAAAGAAAAAGGTGAGAAAGGCCAGGCGCGAGTAGAAAACCTGCAGGAACTGGTCAGCGCCGCGCGTGGTTTTGAAACCGACGATGAAGATGTGCCACTGCTGCGCGCCTTTCTCGATCAGGCTGCGCTGGATGCCGGCGAACAACAGGCCGACGAATACGAAGACAGTGTTCAGATGATGACCCTGCACTCCGCCAAGGGGCTGGAATTCCCGGTGGTGTTTATTGCCGGCATGGAACAGAATCTCTTTCCCCACCGCATGTCGATGGAAGAGCAGAGCCTCGAGGAAGAGCGCCGCCTGTGCTACGTCGGCATTACCCGTGCGGAGCAACAGCTCTACCTCACCTACGCCGAAACCCGTCGCCTGCACGGTCAGGACAACTACAACTCGCCATCCTGTTTTCTGGCAGAGATCCCGCGCGACCTGATGAGCGAAGTGCGCGGTAACACCCAGATCTCCCGACCGGTCAGCTTTGGCAACACCAGCATGCACAGCACTGACGAGGACAGCGGCCTGTCCCTGGGCCAGCGTGTCTTGCACAGCATTTTCGGTGAGGGCACCATCCTCAACTTTGAGGGTCAGGGTGCCAGCACCCGGGTACAGGTGAATTTTGAAAACGAGGGCAGCAAATGGCTGGTGCTGCAGTATGCCAAACTGGAAGTCCTTTGATGTGACACCGCATCCTTAAGCGTCATAACAGCAAGCGAGAGACCATGAGTTCCAATAATAAACAGACCGCTATCATCCTCATCCTTGTCGCCGCTCTGGTAAGCCTGTTCTGGCTCTACGTTGGCGAGCAGGCGGAAGATTTCAGCAGCGATACCCTTACCGCGGCCGGGGACCAGAAGGTTTATCACTGGAAGCTGGTAACCAGCTGGCCGAAAAATTATCCCGGCCTTGGCACCGCGCCCGAAAATTTCGCTAAAGCAGTGAAGGAAATGAGCGGCGGCCGCCTTCTGATCAAAGTCTACGGCGGCGGCGAGCTGGTGCCGCCACTGGGGGTGTTTGATGCGGTATCGCTGGGCAATGTGGAGATGGGACACAGCGCCGCCTATTACTGGAAAGGCAAAATGCCGGCAGCGCCGTTTTTTACCTCCGTTCCCTTCGGCATGACAGCGCAGGAAATGAATGGCTGGCTGCACTATGGCGGCGGCCTCGAACTGTGGCGCGAAGTGTACGCCCCCTTCAACGTGATTCCCCTGGCCGGTGGCAACACCGGCGTGCAGATGGCGGGCTGGTTTAACAAGGAGATCAATTCGGTCGACGACATCAAGGGCCTGAAGATGCGCATCCCCGGTGTGGGCGGCGAAGTCTTCACCCGCGCCGGCGGCACCGCTGTCACCCTGCCCGGCGGCGAACTCTACACCTCACTGCAAACCGGCGTGATCGACGCGACCGAATGGGTTGCGCCCTACAACGATATGGCGCTGGGCCTGCACGAGGTGGCACGCTACTACTACTATCCCGGCTGGCACGAGCCCGGCCCGACCCTGGAAATTACCGTCAACAGAAAAGCCTTTGAGGCTCTGCCGAAAGATCTGCAGCGCATTGTCGAGGTGGCGGCGCGCTACGCCAATCAGGACATGCTGGACGAGTACACGGCGCGCAACAACGCTGCCCTGAACCGCCTGCTGGACAAGCACAACATTCAGGTGAAAAAACTGCCGGACGATGTGCTGCGGCATCTGCGCAAGGCGGCCTATGACTATTACGCGGAAGTGACGGAAAGCGATCCGACGGCCAAAAAAGTGTACCAGAGCTGGAAAAAGTTTCTCGATGGCGCCGCTAACTACCACCGCATTTCCGAGCAGGCGTATATTAATACCCGCGATCTTGAAGAGTAATCACAGGGATAACTATGATTCGTCACTTTGTTTTACTGAAATGGAACCAGACCCTCAGCGAAGACCAGCTGACCACCTTTAATGCGGCTTACGCGGCGCTGCCCGAGCAAATCAACACCATTCGCAATATCGCCCACGGCCCGGACAAGCAGTTTTATCCCGGCAACTACGACTATGTGCTGATGCTGGACTTCGACAATAAAGCAGATCTGGACGAGTACGTGGCCAGCCCGGCACACGCCGAGCTGCTGGAGAAAATTGTTGGGCCGTTTCTGGAAGGCTGGGCGATTGCGCAGATTGAAATCTGATGTTGCGCGGGCTTGGCCCGCGACATCTTGAACACTAGTCGAGACCAACCAACTCTCGACTTACATCCCACAGTTTCTTCGCTGCCGCATCATCCTTCGCCCAAGGCTTGGGCTCCAGCGGCTTGCACTTGGCGAAGTATTTTCCACTGACACCTTCAACCTCAGGCGAGGTCGCCAGATAGATTGAGGTCGAGGCGCCCTTTTCCGGCGACTGGAAAAACGGGGCAACCAGCGCTGTCATGACCTTCCCCAGCAGCCCGTTGGACTTGCCCAGCCCGGAGCGCACTGCTCCCGGGTGAACGCAATTTGCGGTTACCCCGGTGCCTTCCAGCTGACGGGCCAGCTCACGGGTCCACAAAATATTTGCCAGCTTGGAGTGGCCATAAACCTCAAAGGTTTTGTAAGGCCGTTTTTCGAAGTTCAAATCGTCGAAGTAAATTTCTTTGCAGAAGGCATGGGCGCCGGAGGACACACTGACAATGCGCGCCGGCGCACTTTCCACAATGCGCTCACGCAGCAGCTCGGTGAACAGAAAATAAGCCAGATGATTCACCGCAAAAGTCTCTTCCAGACCATCGGCAGTGAGTTTGCGCTCGGTGTAAATGACACCGGCGTTGTTGATCAGCAGGTGTAGCGGCTTGCCGGTGTTCAGGAATTCTTCGGCCGCCCGACGCACATCCGCCTGCACACTGAGGTCGGCGACAATCATATGCAGATCGCTATTGCCGGTTTTCTGCCGGATAGCGTCGAGCAGCGCCTTGCCCTTATCGGCGCTGCGACAAACGATAAACAGTTCGGCGCCCTGAGCCGCCATCGCTTCGGCCGTGGCCGAACCTATACCACTGGTGGCACCGGTAACTACAGCAACCTTGCCTTTCAAACTCATCGCGATTCCTTATTGTTATCTATTCGAGAGCGCTATAAGACTACACCCGGGCCGCCCGTGTCATTACCGGGCAATTACGCATGGCCCTGGGCTTGGCGCTTACTCTTCGTCGGGCACCGCGCGGGTGCGCCCCCGATCATCGATAGCCACAAACACGAATTCGCCCTCGGTGACTTTTACCGGTTCCTTGTGCGGGTTGATCCACACTTCAACATTGATGCGAATGGAGCTGCGCCCCACTTCAACGATGTCGGTGTAGCAGCTCACCACCGAGCCCACCTTGACCGGCGTCAGAAAAGCCATCCCGGTCACGGCGACGGTGGCTGTTCGTCCCTGGGCGCGACGCGAGGCGGTAATGGAGCCCGCCAGATCCATCTGTGACATGAGCCACCCCCCAAAAATATCACCACTGGGATTGGTATCAGCGGGCATCGCCAGCGTTTGCAGCGCCAGCTCACCGCTGGGCAATGGGGTATCGTCTATGTCACGCATCGGTGCATCCTTCCGTCCAGAGTGCTTTCTTGTGGTTGGAGGGAACGGTATGTGCTTCCCCGCCCCCTGTCAATTGCGGCCTGCCTATACCGGCAAGCAAAGCTTGTGCCTTTTTCTACAGGTCGACAATCACCGCAGCGAGCGCACCCACTCCGGCAAGGCCGTTGCCAGCTCAGGCCACAGCGCGAGCATGCCCAGCATCAGCAGCTGCAGCACAATAAAGGGGGCAACGCCCCGATAGAGGTCCGTGGTGCGCACCGACTCCGGCGCCACGCCGCGCAGGTAAAACAAGGCAAAGCCGAAGGGCGGCGTGAGAAAGGAGGTCTGCAGGTTCAGGGCAATCATGATACCCAGCCATACCGGATCTACGCCCATGGCCAGCAGAATCGGGCCGACAATAGGCACCACCACAAAGGTGATTTCGATAAAGTCGAGAATAAAGCCCAACAGGAAGATGGCCAGCATCACCACAAATACCGCCGTGCCGACGCCGCCGTCCAACTGTGCAAACAGCGACTGAATCAGCTCGTCGCCGCCGTAGCCCCGAAACACCAGCGAGAACACCGCCGCCCCAATCAGGATCATAAACACCATGCAGGTGACTTCCAGCGTCGATTGTCCCACCTCACGCAGGCGACGCAGCGACAACTCGCCTTTCAGTTTGGCCAACAGCGCCGCGCCCAGTGCACCCACTGCCGCCGCTTCGGTGGGCGTGGCCGCACCAATAAGGATCGAGCCCAGCACTGTCACAATCAGCCCCACCGGGGGCAGCAGGTTGGCGAGCAGGCGTCCGGTCGAGACTTCACCAATGTCCTTTGCTGGCGGTACACCGTCCGGATCGCGCAGGGCAATGAAGATAATATAGAGCAGGTAAAGCAGCACCAGCAGCACACCCGGCACCAGCGCCCCCATAAACAGGTCACCCACCGACACAGTTTCCTGGTTGATCACATTCATCTGCAACTGCGCCTGCTGGTAGGCGGTAGACAAGGTATCGCCCAGCAGCACCAGCGCAATCGAAGGGGGAATAATCTGCCCCAGCGTGCCGGTGGCACAGATCGTGCCGCTGGCGATCGAGGGCGAGTAACCGCGACGCAGCATGGTGGGCAGGGATAGCAAGCCCATGGTTACCACCGTCGCGCCGACAATGCCGGTACTTGCCGCCAGCAGCGCACCCACCAGAATGACCGAGATCCCGAGCCCGCCGGGCATGCGCCCGAACAGTTTGGCCATGGTATCCAACAGCTCTTCGGCAATACGGCTGCGCTCCAGCAATACGCCCATCAACACAAACAGCGGCACCGCCATCAGCGTTATATTGTTGATGGTGCCAAACAGCCTCGAGGGCAGGGCCGACAGATAGTTGGGGTCAAACCAGCCGGCGATAATGCCGACGCCTGCAAACAGCATGGCGGTGCCCGCCAGCGAGAAGGCCACCGGGTAGCCCAGCATCAGCACCAGGCAGATCGCCGCGAACATGATCAGGGGAATCCACTCGATTACCGCCTCAAGCATGAGCAGAGTCTCCCAACAGCGTCGCGAGTGACTTGCAAAACTCCGAAACCCCCTGCAGCGCCAGATTGACTGCCATCAGTGGCACCAGCGCTTTCAACAGATAAACGGCAGGGATCCCGCCGGGCTCGGCCGAGCCCTCGCGGATCAGCCAGGCGTGATACACAAACTCCCAGCTGCTGATCAATACATAGCCACACAGCGGTAACAGAAACACCAACGTGCCCATGGCATTCACCCAGGCCTGACGGCGGGCACTGAAACGCCGGTAGAGCACATCCACTCTGACGTGAGCATCGCGTTTCAGCGTGTACCCGGCCCCCAGCATGAACACGGTCGCATGCAGGTAGGTGGACAGTTCTTGAAGGTAGGTGGAGCCCTGCTCAAGGCCATAGCGCAAAAACACCACCAGACAGGTATTGATCATCAACAGCGGCAACAACCAGGCCAGCAGTTTGCCGACGGATTCGCTGTAGGCGTCGAGAGTTGACGACAGGGCTGTTATTATTCGCATGCGCTGCACCGGCTGACATCGAGACCGGGCATTATAGCGTAGTGAATATTTTCTACACGGCTTGCACAGGCACAGACAATGTTGACGGTTATTTCGCCCGCCAAAACCCTGGATTTTGACTCCCCACTGGTCACTGACGACTTCAGCCAGCCCGATTTCCTGAAGGAGTCGCGCCAGCTGATCAAGGAGCTGCGAGAGCTGTCACCAGAAGATATTTCCAGCCTGATGAAAATCAGCCCGGCTCTGGGCGAACTCAACCACAACCGCTTTATGAACTGGAAAACGCCCTTCAAGCCCGACAATGCGCGCCCTGCTGTGCTCGCCTTTAAAGGCGACGTTTATCAGGGACTGAGCGCCGAGAACTTTGGCAAGCGCGACTTTGATTTTGCCCAGAAGCACCTGCGCATCCTCTCGGGCCTCTATGGTCTGTTGCGCCCGCTCGACCTGATCCAGCCCTACCGCCTGGAAATGGGCACCCGCTTTGCGAACAGTCAGGGCAAGGATCTCTACAGCTTCTGGGACACTAAAATTACCGAAGCGGTGAACCAATCGCTCAAGACCGTCAAAGCCGACACCCTGATCAACCTCGCCTCTAATGAATACTTCAAGGCGATCAAAAAGCAGCAGCTGGACGCGGAGATAGTCACGCCGGTCTTCAAGGATAAGAAAAACGGTCAGTACAAGATCATCAGCTTCTACGCCAAAAAAGCGCGCGGTCTGATGAGTGCCTACATCATTAAAAACCGGGTTAAATCGGTGGAAGCGCTGAAGGGATTTGATGCAGAGGGCTACGCCTACCAGCCTGAACTGTCCAGCGCCAGCGAGTTGGTCTTCACCCGCGAAGAGATCGGCTGATCACAGCATCGCCAGAATAGTGTCAAACTCCGACTCCGCCACGGGCATCACCGAAAGGCGGTTGCCCTTGCGGAGTAACTGCATTCCTTCCAAACGCGGATTCTGTTTTAACTCGGCCAGAGTGATGGTCCGCTTCAGTTTTTTCTGAAACTGAATATCCACCATAAACCAGCGCGGCTTGTCCGGCGATGATTTGGGATCGAAATACTTCGACTCAGGATCAAAGGCCGTGAAATCCGGGTAGGCTTCTTTCACTACCTTCGCCACCCCCACCACGCCGGGCTCGGGACAACTGGAATGATAGAACAGCACCTTGTCGCCCTTCTTCATCTCGCGCATGAAATTGCGTGCCTGGTAGTTGCGGACCCCGTCCCAGTGCTCAAGCTTGCCCGGTCGCGCCGCCAGGTCATCAATACTGAAGGCGTCAGGCTCCGACTTCATCAACCAGCAATTCATTCCACCTCTTCTCCCATAAAATTCGGCAGCGGCACCAGGTCGCCGTGTTGTGGGTGCTGCCTTGCAAACTCGCGCACCACCGCAATCCGCTTACGACTGAGCGGGTGAGTGCTGAACAGCTCCGGCGGCTCAGCCCGCTGCCCGTCCATCAGGGCAAAAATACGCTCCGCCCCCTGCACATTGCCGTAGTGAGCCTGCAGCATTTCAAGGGCCATTGCGTCCGCAGCCCGTTCCTGCTCACGCGTAAAACCCGAGATCGTCGCCATACCCAACTGCTGAATCAGCCAGTCAGCGGCGCCGGTGTTGCCAAGCCCGCTCAGGCTCGCCAGCGCCAACGACACGGTGACACCCCGCCCCATGGCGACGATGGGATCGCGATTGAGAATATGCGCCAGCTCGTGCGCCACCACCATCGCCAGCGCGTTCTCGCTATCCATTTCCCGCAGCAGGCCATTCATCACATAGACCCGACCACCCAGCGTGGCGAAGGCGTTAATCATGGGCGAGTCAGAATAGTAGAGTTTGAGCTCCAGGCCTTCGGGCAGCTCCCGCTGCGCTAACAACGCAGCGGCGAGCTGATTCAGGTAGTCATCAATCCGCTCTGCGCGCTCAGTTTCAGAGCGTGCCGGCAACGACGACGCAAACTGCGCGACCAGCCGATTTTCCATAGAGAAGGGAATCAGCGGCGCCAGTTTCTGCGCCGCCAGCGAGAGCGAAAACAACAGCACCGCCAAGGCACCCAGAAGCGCCGCGCAGAGCAGCAAAAATTCCTTGAGCGGGTTTTCCCGGCTGTAATTGATGCCTTCCGGCACCGGGCGATTTTCGTATTCAGTCACGGCTACAGTGGCTCATCAAGGCGGCGATGCGATCAAAGCCGTGCCGTAGGCGTAGACTTCGACGGCCCCCACCTGGCCCTTGTTGCCCTTTGAGATTGAAGCCGTTTCCAGCTTCACGTTCACCACCATCTGGGCACCCAGGTTGCGCGCTTCCTGCTTCATTCGCAGCAGTGCTTCACGACGGGCGCGTTCGGTAAGGCTTTCGAAGGCGCGCACCCGGCCGCCAAAAATACTGCGCAGGCCCGCCGCAATCACTTTGAAATAGTCTACCGAGATCACAACATTGCCGCCCACCAGCGCTATCCGGCGCGGCTCATCCGAGGGCGGTGGCAGGCGCTCACTGAAGGCCAGCACATCAGCCAACTCGGCCTCGCGCTGCTGGATGGATTTAAAGTGACGGGTTTCAGCAATGCGGCCGAAAATATAGCCCAGCGCAAGCAGCGTCAGAAAGACGATCAGATCAATCACGCGCTTACTCCAGAATCACTGCAGTGCCATAGGCAAAGAGCTCCGCCGCCCCGGCCGCCACGGACGACGTTGAAAAGCGCACATTGATCACCGCATTGGCGCCCATCGCTTCCGCCTGCTGGGTCATGCGCTGAATGGCCTCCTCCCGCGCATCGTTGAGCAGTTCGGTGTAACCCTTGAGCTCACCACCAAAAATATTCTTCAGGCCCGCCATCAAATCGCGACCGACGTGCTTGGTACGCACGGTATTGCCCTGCACCAGACCGAGGTGCTTTGCAATGCGTTTTCCGGGAATGATTTCGATATTACTGACTAACACGTGACACATCCTTGGGCTTTGCTTTATGGTTCTTGCGATAAATTCCATTATCGCTCCTTTATAGACAGTTCCGACAATCACTGGCAAGCACTAATTTATGGCACCTCTGAATAAACCCTTTTCCCAGGCCTGCGAAAACAACAAACAGCCGATTCTCACGGTATTGCGCGAGGCTTTTGCCGAGGTGTCATCGGTTCTGGAAATCGGCAGCGGCACCGGCCAGCACGCGGCGCACTTCGCCGCGAATCTGCCTCATCTGGTGTGGCAGCCGAGCGATCAACGCGAGTATCTGGATGGCATCTCCGCCTGGCGCGAGGACGCCGGACTTGGCAACCTCAAGCGACCGCTGGAGCTGGATGTCTACCAACCGTGGCCGATCACCAGCACGCCGGCTGTGTTCTCGGCCAACACTGTACACATCATGCATTGGTCTGGAGTGGAGGCGCTGTTTACAGGCATGCGAAAGGTGCTGGAGCAGGATGGCGTGTTTTGTCTCTACGGTCCCTTTAATTACGAGGGGCGTTATACCAGTGACAGTAATGCGCGTTTCGATCAATGGTTGAAAGCGCGTGATCCGGGCAGTGGTATTCGGGATATCGAGGCGATTTTGTCCCTGGCTGATGGAGCGGGGATGCGTTTGCGGGAGGATCACACAATGCCGGCGAATAATCGCTTGTTGGAGTTTGTTAAAGGTAGATAGCTCTCTATTTTTTCTGACGGTGATTTTTAGCCACGGTTTCGCCCAGCAGGGCTGGGCCCGCACTCAAAAACCACCTGCACAACCAGTTTCAACCACCCATAAAAAAGGCCCTCCAAAGAGGGCCTTCTCAGAAAGAACTAACTAAAACCTTAGCCCTCTTTAATCACCTTCATCTCGACCCGGCGGTTGAGTTCACGCCCTTCGGCGCTGCCATTATCGGCAACCGGCTCGCGCTCACCGTAGCCGCGAGCAATTACCGAATCGGGTTCCACACCCAGGCTAACCAGATAGGCTTTAACCTCATTGGCGCGGTCCTGCGACAGAATCAGGTTGTAGGCATCACTTCCCTTGTTGTCGGTATGCCCCTGGATTTCTACGACAAACCCGGGGGATTCCTTGAGCGACTTGGCCACCAAATCCAGAATGCGTCGCGCATTGGGCTCCAGTTCTGAACTGTTGAATCCAAAATTAACGCCTTCCAGAGTGACACTTTGCTCGATACCGCAGCCGTTTGACATGACGGGGCGGCCAGGCGCCGAATTGGGGCAGGCATCGACGCGATCGCTGATGCCGTCACCGTCGCTATCAGAGCAGCCATTGGCATCGACCACGGTACCTGCCGGCGTACCCGGACACAGATCGCGCTCATCAATGACGCCGTCACCATCAAGATCAGAGCAACCGGATTCATTAACCGGCGTGCCCGGCGGGGTATCGGGGCAGCGATCCATATTATCAGCTACACCATCGCCATCACCGTCGGCACAGCCAAATGCATTGACCGACTCACCGCGGGGAGTGCCTGGGCAACGATCCTTACTGTTGATAACGCCGTCACCGTCAGAATCGCCACTGGCGCTGTCTTCGCCGGCAAAATTATAACGAACGCCGAGTACCACGCTCGCGCCATGATATTCAGCCGTAAAGTTGCGGTACTCGGGCTTGTCTGCCTCGAAGTAACGAGCCCCAAAGTCGATCATGAAAGAGTCGGTTACCGCGAAATTGGCACCCAGACCCGCCTGCGCAAACAGGGTGGTGTCATCGAGATCATTTACGTTCTCGCCACTGAGCTTCATCTTTGCCGCACCGACCCCAAGGCCGACATAGGGCTGAACAATACCGTCCCGGTTGAAGTCAAACCACAGGTTGGTCAGCAACGCGTTGGCAGCCTGCCTGAAGTTAACATCCTGACGGGGACCACCTTCGATCCGCACATAATCCGCGTCATTGCGCATGTACTTGGCGGTTACATCCACCCTGATCGGCCCTGCAAAGTCATACCCCACCGACAAGGCATAACCATTGTCGTCGTCGTAGTTGTGCTCCCGATCGTCAAAGGTACTTGGCGCACCGCAATTTCCAAGCTCGGGAGGCGTAAACGCACCCAAGCATAGACCCGAGCTGTCCACAGAAGACTGATAAACCTTGTCGTCACCGGAAAAAAGGCGCTGTTGGCTGTACTCGGCACTGATGTACCAGTTATTCTCGGCCAATGCCGGAAGCGCCGTACTGACGAGTACTGCCCCTGCAACCAAAGCGCGCATGCGCTGAGTTGACGTATTCATTGGAAACCCCTAAGTTAAGGAAGCTGTTGTTTTTGTTGCGCATACCATCGCATTATCCATCATTTTTTTCAATTCTGCAGACCCCGCAAAACGCACACTTTGGGCGGATATAGCGCACACCTTGGCGCTTTTTATCGACTACTCTATAGCTAATCGCTGCCAAACATGGGGTATCTCTGATGACAGTACGGCAAATCCGGATTCTGCGAGCACTGACCAACACCGCCCTGCTCAGCCTCCTGCTGGGGGCCGTACTGACAGTCATGAGCGGCATGTTAAGCACGTTTTACAGCATAGCCGTAGGCGTGGGCACGGTACTGATCACCCTTTATTGCTACCGCCGCGCTGACCAGAAAATCTCGGCCAGCCGCGAATACTATCTGTGGCGCTATGTACCCACCGCAGTATTCGTGTTCGGCCCGCTGATCCTGATTGCGCTGTCAGCCACCGAGGGTGAATGGTCGATCAGCGGCTGGCTATTGCTTATCCGCTTCAGTGTCAGCTTCCTGATCCCTATTGCCTGCCTGATGATAGCGGAACGCATACTTAAACAGGCCCAAACGGAACAGGCGGAAGACGCCTGAAAGCTTATTCCGGTGTCGGCATCTCAAAAGTCGGCAGCGACTCGGGCATCCCCCCGAGCGACACGGCGATTTTAGAAAAGCCCATAAACAGGGCAAGCCCCGCGGTCAGCTCAACCAGTTCCGGCGGGCTGAATTCAGCCTTCAGTTCCTTTTTCAGGCTATCGTCAAGCCCATGGGGGTCGGTGAGGAAAATATCGGTGTAGCGCAGTATCAGTTTCTGGCGGGGCGATAAATCACTATTGGCGTAGTCGTCCCGTATTTGTTCGACCTGCTCCTCGCTCAAACCCGCTTCTTTCGCTTTAGCGAAGCGGACATTCTTGCAGAATACGCAATTGGTTTTGCGGGCATTGCGCAGGCGCGCGGTTTCCTTGCTGGGATGATCCAGCACCCCGCGACTCCACAGGGTACCGTAAAGCCGGTTAAAGGCTGCCAGTGCTTCGGGCTGTAAGGCCAGCGCACTGCCACTGATCGGGTCATCACCTGCGGCCTCTGGCAGGCGCACACGCGACTGGCTCATGCTGCCTCCTCCGTCACCAGCAATACCCGGAAGCGGGCAAAACCGTCGCAGAGGGCGAGATACTCCAGCAGGGCCACCAGCCCCGCGTCGCTGCTGTGGGCGATAACCGCGTCGGTCATCGCGTCGCTGATGCTGTGCGGGTCCAGACAAAAGCACTCGGCCAGCTGCAAAGCCGCCTTTTCCAGCGGCGAAAACAGGGGGCTGTTGTACCACTGGGGCAAGGCCTCAAGCAGGTCTTTGTCCAAACCGCTAACACTATGGCCGCTGCGGTGCAGCTGTTCACAGCGCTGCTGGCAGAGCTGCATCAGCCGCCCGTCCAGCAGGCCTTCGCTGACAAACACCTGAGCGAAGGACTGATAATCCCGGTACAGGTTATCCCGCAGGGAGAACACCTCCTCAAAGCTACTGCAGCTATTGTCGATCCAGCTCATGCCTGGCTCCCATAAAAATGGCTATGTCCTTCAAACTGGCACAGCACTGCAGGCCGCGCAAGGCGCTCGGTTCAAGCTTCTGAATCAATCCGGCATTTGTTTTTTGAAGGGCAGCAGCTGGCGGGCGTCGTGCAGATAGCGCTCGATCGCGGGCGTTTCGTCCTGCAGAAAGCGGTCCACCGCCGCGCGAAAGCGCGGGTCGACAATCCAGTGGCGCGAGCGGGTTTCCATCGGTTCGAAGCCGCGCTGAATTTTGTGCTCACCCTGAGCGCCGGGATCAAAGCGGCGCAGCCCCCGCTCAATGCAGTATTCAATGCCCTGGTAGTAGCAGGCCTCAAAGTGCAGGCATTCAACCTCGCGAAGACAGCCCCAGTAGCGGCCGTAGAGGGTCTCGCCATCATGGAAGTTCAGGGCGCAGGCGATGGGCTCGCCGTCGCGCTCGGCCAGTACCATCATCAGATGGTTCGGCATTGCTTGGCCCAGGCTCTCAAAAAAAGCCTGGTTCAGGTAGCCCCCATGACCACTGCGTTTGGCGTAGGTCATCTGGTAGCAGTGGTAAAAGTGTTGCCAGTGTCGGGCGCTAATGTCCGGCCCTTCTATACGGCGCAGGGTGACTCCGGCCTCAGCCACCAGCCGGCGCTCCCGGCGCAGGCTTTTGCGCTTGCGCGAGCTGAAGGTAGCGAGAAAATCATCAAAGCTTTGATAGTCTCGATTGAACCAGTGATATTGCGGCGCGAGGCGGCGCGACAAGCCCGCCCGCTGCCAATGGCCATCTTCATCCTTGCGGGTAAAAAGCACATGCAGGGATGAGGCGCTTTCTTCAGCCTGTTCGCACAGAAAGCGACCTGCCGCCTCACGCACTTCAGCGGTATCGTAATCCGGCAGCAGCGAAAGACGCGGCCCGGTCGCCGGGGTAAAGGGTATCGCAGACAGCAGCTTCGGGTAGTACTCCAGACCATTGCGGTGCCAGGCTTCGGCCCAGGACCAGTCAAACACATACTCGCCGTAGCTGTGGTACTTGAGATAGAGAGGCATGTGCCCGATCAAAGTGCCGTCGCGCTCAATCAACAGATGCCGGGGTTGCCAACCGCTTTCCCGGGTAGCGGCACCACTGCTTTCCAGCGCCGCCAGAAACGCATGCTTCAAAAAGGGGTAATCGCTGGCGAGCGCCGCATCCCAGTTCGCCGACGCCACCGCCTCAATGGAATCGACAAAGCGAAACCCGGTCATACCCTGGCTAACAGATAGTGGGCGGCAATGGCCGCAAACAGCGCCATGCCCACATAGTTATTGTTCAGAAAGGCCTGAAAGCACTGCTCACGCTGCCGGTGGCGAATCAGCTTCTGCTGATAGACAAACAGACCTGCCGCAACCGCCACGCCGACAAAATAGATAAAGCCCAGACCAAAGCGCGACCCCATTAAGATCAGAATAAACACCACGCTGGCCTGCAGCATGCCTGTCATCAACCGGTCTTCATCCCCGAAGTAGATGGCGGTGGATTTTACGCCGATCTTGAGATCGTCCTCGCGATCCACCATGGCGTAAAAGGTGTCGTAGGCCACTGTCCAGATCACCACGGCCAGATAGACCAGCCAGGCCTCGGCGGGCACCGTGTTCTGCACCGCGGCAAAACTCATCGGTACGCTCCAGGCGAAGGCGGCACCCAAAACCACCTGGGGAAAATGCGTGTAACGCTTCATAAAGGGATAGGTCGCCGCCAGCGCCACCGCGCCAAACGACAGATAGACGGTCAGCCGGTTGGTAAACAGCACCAGCACAAAAGAGAGCGCGCACAAGCCGATAAAAAGCTGCAATGCCTCGCGGGATTGCAACTCACCGGTTGCCAGCGGCCGGGCCTTGGTGCGCTCCACATGACCGTCAATCTTCCGGTCGGCAAAGTCGTTGATCACACAGCCCGCCGCTCGCATCAGCACGACGCCCGCCACAAAAATGGCCAGTGTAGACAGGGGCGGCACACCCTCGGCCGCCAGCCATAGGGCCCATAGGGTCGGCCACAGCACCAGATAGGTGCCAATCGGGCGATCGAAGCGCATCAGGCGAACATAAGGGGACAAACGTTGCCGCAGAGCGGCGATATCTACCTGCATTGCAATGGCTCTTGTAACATCGGAACCACCATATAAAGCCGGCCTCCGTGATTCAAGCGTCCGGCCGAAAAGCCGGCAGGAAGATTTCGCTGACCATAATCGGCAAACCGCTGAGGTAAAAGCAGGAGCGGCGCCCCCACAGGGTGGCATCGACTCGCTGGGCTGAAGGAATAAGTTCGGAGTCGCCATCGATAGCGGCGACCTCGTAGGGCGCGCGGCGCATGCCCGGGTCACTGAACAGCAGCGCCCCCAGCGCCGAGTCGCGCAGCTTGCGCAGGTGACGAAGCCGCCCTTCCAGGCTTTGCGCGGGCAGCACACTGCGGGCATAAACCCAGGGTTCGCCGCGGCAGAGCAGCAAAACCTCGCGGATAATCCCCTGTTCACGGTCACCCATTTCAAGTAGGCGCCGCTCGGTTAAACGCGGCCGCTGCCAGGCCTGTTCCAGCACCTGCACCCGGAAGTCTCCGCCGCCAGCCCTTACCAGCCGGGCGGTCAGCGAGCCGCGGTCCAACAACCAGGGTCGGATTTGCTGGGGCAACTGCACACTGGTCAGCCGCCGGTGATCCCGCCACTGCGGCTCGTCAGGCTGGTATCGATAGTGGCGAACAGCGTACAATAACCGGCTCCCTGAATACTGAAAACCCTGATATCAGGCACTCACGACCGGCGATAAACCTTGCCGGGACGCACAAGAAGTGCCCTGTAAAAGTGGCGGCAGAATGCGTGATTCCCTCACAAACTGCAAGGGCCACACACTGACGACGAGGAAGGATAAGCAATGAGTAAGTGGGAATGTATTGTCTGCGGCTGGGTCTACGACGAAGAGACCGGTGATCCGGATTCCGGTATTGCACCGGGCACCAAATGGGAAGATATCCCCGATGACTGGCTGTGCCCCGACTGCGGTGTCGGCAAGGAAGATTTCGAGCTGATCGAAACCAGTGAACCGGCCGCCGCGCCTCACCACGAGGAAGAGACCACCGACGAATCCAAAGCTCCTATCGTTGTACTCGGAACCGGCCTGGCAGGCTATGGTCTGGTGCGCGAATTCCGCAAGCACGATCAGGATACGCCCGTGATCATGATCACGGCAGACGATGGTCGCTCCTACTCCAAGCCGATGCTGTCCACCGGCTACACAAAAGACACCACCGCGGACGATCTGGCCCAAGCCGATGCCGGCACCATGGGCAAGCAGCTCAAAGCCAGCGTCTGGACCATGACCCACGTCACCAGCATCGACACCGAAAACCAGACCATCAAGCTGGGCGATGCCGAAACCCAGATCCACTACGGCAAGCTGGTGCTGGCCCTCGGCGCTGACACCATCACCCCGCCGATCAAGGGTGACGCGCTGGAGTACGTTTACTCGGTCAACGACCTGCTGGACTACGACGACTACCGCACCGCCATCAAGAAAAATGATGTGAAGAAGGTGTGCATCATCGGCGCCGGCCTGATCGGCTGCGAGTTCACCAACGACCTGCTCAATGGCGGCTTTTCAGTAGAAGCGGTTGACCCGCTGACCTACTGTCTGCCTACCCTGCTGCCGGAACCCGCCGGTCGCGCGGTACAGCGCGCGCTGGAAGAAAAAGGCGCCAGGTTCCACTTCGGCCCGCTGGTCACGGAAGTGAACAAGGCTGGCGATGTCGGCTTGAAAGTGACCTTGAGCACCGGTGACACCATTGACTGCGATCTAGTCGTTTCTGCCGTTGGCGTGCGCCCGCGCACCCAGCTGGCCGCCGATGCCGGCATTCAGGTCAACCGCGGTATCACCACCAACCGCCTGCTGGAAACCAGCGCCAAGAATGTTTACGCCATGGGCGACTGTGTGGAAGTGGACGGCCACGTGCTGGTGTACGTAGCGCCACTGATGGCCCAGGCCCGTGCGCTGGGTAAAACCCTGGCCGGGGACGCGACCGAGGTCAGCTACCCCGCCATGCCGGTAACCATCAAGACGCCAGCCTGCCCGGTAACGGTAAATCCGCCGCCGCGCGATATGGAAGGTGACTGGGACATTCAGGAAGACGGCAACAACGTAGTCGCCACCTTCCGCGACAAGAGCGGTCAGCTGCAGGGCTTTGCCCTGACCGGTGACGGCATCAAGCAGAAAATGGCCCTGCAGAAGGAATTGCCGCCGCTGTTGGGCTAAGGCTTTTGCTGCCGCACCCTCACCCTGGCCCTCTCCCTAGGGGAGAGGGAACTCTCCAGCCTGAACCGGGCGCCCCCTCTCCCTCTGGGAGAGGGTCGGGGTGAGGGCGCTCCGTCACCGTAATCCATGGAAAATCTCCTCCCCTACCAATACCTTCTGATCGGCCTGATCTTTATCTGGAGCGGCTTTGTCCGATCCGGTCTCGGCTTTGGTGGCGCCGTGCTGTCACTGCCGTTTCTGTTGTTGGTGCATAACGACGCGCTGGTGTTTCTGCCGCTGATCTCCGTGCACCTGCTGGTGTTCGCCTCCATCACCATCATTCAGAACAACCGCAAACCCGACAGCGGTAGGGGCACCGTCAACTGGCCCTACTTGCGCTATCTATTGTTGGTCATGCTGATTCCGAAACTGATCGGGGTACTTGGGCTGGTGACGCTGCCGTCAAACGTGATGAGCGGGGTGATTTTCACCATCGTGGCCGTGTATTCCCTGTCCTATATCTTTAACCGTCCCTTCAAAAGCAACAGCAAGGTGGTGGATACGGCGTTTCTGCTGCTCGGCGGCTATATCAGTGGCACCTCATTGATTGGCGCGCCCCTGATAATTGCGGTGGCCGCTCAGCATGTGGCCCGGGAACAACTGCGGGACACCCTGTTTGCGCTCTGGCTGGTGCTGGTGGCGATCAAGATGGCGGCCTTTATTTATTTTGAGGTCGACCTGCAGCTCATCCACCATCTGTGGTTGCTGCCCTGCGCCTTTATCGGCCACTTGATCGGACTGCGTTTTCACCGCCACATGCTGCAAACCGATGCGGCGGTGTTTATGCGTTTTCTCGGCAGCGCCCTGCTGCTGATCAGTCTGGTTGGGTTGACTCGGGCGGCGCTGGGCTAGGGGGCTCGACCGCCGCTTCCGGGTCGACATTGAGGCCCATCTGCCGGGCTCTGCGCATCCAGCGCTCACGGGCCAGCTTCTGCATATCGTCGACACTGTCCATTTCATCAACAATTTCCATGCCGATCAGCGTTTCAATCACATCCTCCATGGTGACAATGCCGGCGGTGCCGCCGTACTCATCCACCACCAGTGCGATATGCTCCTGCTGCTCCAGAAAACGGCTGAATATATCCGGCAGCGGGCAGGACTCGTGAATGGTGATGATCTCCCGCTTGAGATCCTTAAGCAGCTTGTCGCCGTGACTGTCCACCAGTTCCACCAGCAGCTCGTCTTTCAGGAAGTAGCCAACCACCTTATCCTTGTTTCCCTCCTCATGGATCGGAATCCGGGAAAACACAATATTGCCTTCCCGCTCGTGGAATTCCTGCAGCGTCAGGCTCATGGGAGCCACTTTAACCACGGTGCGCGGAGTCATCACATCCTTGGCGCGAATATTCTTGAAGCGCAGCAGGTTGGCAATAAAGGCAGATTCGTTCTTCTCGATGACCCCTTCCTTTTCACCGATCTCCGCCAGCATGAGAAAGTCGCGCCGGGAAAACACACTGCGGCTTTTATCCTTACGCAGAATGCCGGTGAGCTGCTGGCTTAGCCAGACCAGCGGCAGCAGTATCGTGATCACCACCTTCAGGGAGTACACGGTAAACGGTGCCAGCTCTTTCCAGTAATTGGCGCCGAGGGTTTTGGGAATGATTTCCGAGAGGATCAGAATCGCCAGCGTCAGCGCCACCGGAATCACCACCCCGGTTATCATCGGGTTGGTCTCGGCCCACAGCAGAGTCGCCTGCTGGCCAACACCGATGGCGCCAGCGGTGTGCGCCACGGTATTCAGGGTCAAGATGGCCGCCAAGGGCCGGTCGATATTGTCCTTGAAACTCTTGAGCTGGCGACCGATGCCCGCCCCTTCCTGGAATTTGATCTGGGCGTAGGCCGGGGTAATGCTTAGCAGCACCGCCTCCCAGAGGGAACATAGAAAGGAAAAACCAATGGCCAGGCAAAAATAGGCAACCAGCAGGGTTAACATGTCGCTCCGGTCTCGCTGAAAAGAAGGGCCTACCTTAACGGTTTTTACGGTGTCCTTCACCGGTTTTCCAGTGCGTCCCGGTCGGCAAGGTCGCCGTGCACCAGTCCCGGCCTTAGTGTGAAGCTCCCAAATAACAAGAACCGGGAGAATTCCATGCTGAAAAGGATCACCCTGGCGGCGCTCTGCCTTACCGCCTCCTGCCCCACGCTGCTGGCCGAAACGACCCGTGGCGGCCTGTATATTGAAGAGGTGCTGGTCACCGTCAACAAGCGCGAAGAATCACTTCAGGATGTGGGCGCTTCCGTCACCGCGCTTGACGCCGACATGCTCGAAGCGGCCAATATCGAGGACCCCTTTAACCTGGCCGAAATGACCCCGGGCGTAGTGACCCGCGGCCGCGAAAACATGACCATACGCGGCATCGGCGTCGACCTGATCGGTGTGCCGCCGGTGGCCTTCCACGAGAATGGTCTGTTTATCCCCAACAATAATGTGGGCGGCAATTACTACGATCTGGCCGCCATTGAATTGCTGCGCGGCCCCTCCGGCACCGTGTATGGCCGCAATGCCACCGCCGGCGCCCTCAACCTGCGCTGGAATCCACCCGTGGACGCCGTCGAATTCAAACTCGACACCCGCGCCGCCAGCCTCAGTGAACGCCGGCTGCGCGCTGCCATCAATACCCCCCTGCTGCCGAACAACTGGCTCAACGCCCGCCTGGCTATGAGCGATCACCGCCGCGACGGCCTGGTCACCAACCTGCTGGCCGAGAAGGATCGCTTCCACGGCGACACCAAGGACGACCAGATGGTGCGGCTGTGGCTGCAGTCCCAGCCCACCGAAACGCTGCAGCTCAACCTGCGTTACAAATACTTTCAACGCGACCAGTACCGCATCTCCAGCGCCACCACCCTGACCCGCAACAATGGGTCACTGGAGGAGTTCGGGGCAGAGCCTCTGCCCCAGGATCGCACCCTGGTCAGAGCCCTCGCCCACCGGATGATTTTCAGCGAGCAGGCCAGACAGCTGTTTGGCGAGCGCGATTACCGCGACTACCAGATTGATGTGGAACGACTCGACGCCGAGGTAGTGTGGGCGCTGGATGATTTGCCGCTGCTGGGCAACGTGGACATAACCCTGCTGTTCGGCAAAAGCGCAGATCACGCCTTCCGCCCCCTCGATGTCGACGGCACGGAAGCCACCATTGTCGACGTACTGCGCCGGGAGCGTGACGACGCCTTGATTCAGGAAATGCGCTTTACCTCCCAGAATGATTCCGCCGTCAACTGGATCTTCGGCCTGTTCCGGGCCAGACAGGAAAGCCGTCTGACCGCCCTTAACTTCGTAAAAGCCAAGATCGATCTGGCCGATAGTGTGCTAGGTCTGCCCCTGCCCACCGGCGGCAATATCTTTGATCTCGATGTTTCCACCCCCCACGGCGAGGAGACCGTCACCAGCGAAGCGGCCTACGTCAACAGCACCCTGCGACTCAAACATTGGCAGAGCGACCTGCCGGATATCGAAATCTTCGGCGGCCTGCGCAGCAACCGCGACCGGCAGGAGCTGTTCGAGGTCAACGACGTCGCCCTGGTACTGCCGAATCGTGCCAACCGCACTCAAGCCGCCAGCCTTTCCGGTGGCAGCACGGGCTTTGAAGTGGAATTTGAGGAGCCCACCGGCGAGTTCGGCGCCAAGTGGTTCCTGAGCGACGAGCATATGGTTTACGCCAAAGTGGCCCGCGGCTACAAAAACGGCTTTGGCGAAGTCATGGATGACGGCAGTCTGAACGAAGTGGAGGCGGAACAGCTCAACGCCTTTGAAGTGGGCAGCAAAAACCGCTTCTTTGAGGGTCGTTTGCAGTTCAACGCCGTCGCCTTTGCCTACGACTACAGCAACCTGCAGGTACAGCAGGTGCGCGACACGACCACCGTCACCGAAAATGCCGCCAGCGCCAGTTTGTCAGGACTGGAGGTCGACATGACTGTGGCCGCCACCGAAAACCTCTACAGCATCATTTCACTGGGCTATTTGAAAGGTACCTTTGACGATTTCTGTTCCTCAGACCCGGCCTTTCCCAGCCTGTCCGACCCGGGCTGCCCCGAGGGCGAGCAGGATCTGTCCGGCAATGACCTGCAAGACACGCCGCGTTACAAGGCCTCGCTGCTGTTGAACTACCAGCGCCCCCTCGGCGAATGGGGCTCGCTGCGAGCGGTGCTGAAAACCACCTGGACCGACGACTACTTTCTGCGCCACTACAACCGCGACGATGTGGACCGACTCGCCAGCTACACCAACACTGATATCCGTCTGAGCTGGATCAGCCCCGGCGGCGCATTCACGGTGGACGCCTTTGTAGATAGCCTGGAAGATGAAGACCAACTGTTCTTCCGGCCGGTGCCGCTCGGCTTGGGTGTTGACGGGGTTATTACCAGTCTCGGGCCCAACTCACCGCGCACGGTGGGCGTCAGCCTCGGTTACCAATACTGAAAAAAGGGAAAACACAAAAAGAAAAGGCAGCTCCATTCAGAGAGCTGCCTTTTTAGTTCTCAGCAAATAAATAGAGTGGAAGGGCGTTCACTGTCAATAAAACCGCAGAGTCACTAAAGAGCCCTGAAGCATTTAGGCTGTCGAGCCAGTGAATCGGGCATCCCCCTTACTTGGGTGCTAGTACCAAGTAAGCAGGTTTTCAGTGTCCACCGAAACAGGCTTAGTGGTTCCACACCGTCTCCGAGCCCCTTCAGGACGCGCTTAAGCCTCTCCGTGAAAGGGGTGTGTTTCGCGAGGACTGTCTGAGCACTCTGTGCGAGTTCCGCAGCGACACCCCTTTCACGGAGAGGCTTGCGGCCGGTCTCGGAGACGGTGTGGGGCCGCTGGGCCGGGTTAATAGCACCGTTACAATCAGGCTGTACGGCCTTCCACCCAAATCTGCGATATACCGCTACTGATGCACAACTGCGCTTTGAGCTACAAACGCATTCGCTGAAAAAACCACGGTAGCAAACCGGCAATCACCGCCCCGAAAACAGCCATCAGCACAAAGCCGTCAACCGCGGACGGCAACTGACCCCACCCCGCCACTTTCGGCAATACCGCCAGCAGGACAAACATCACGGCAGTACCGACAGCGTAGCGCAGGCCGCGCTTCACCAGACCCATCGCCGCCGGGTTATCCTGAATTTTCAACCCACAGAAACCCGCCACCAGTCCCATACCGAGGCTGCCATAGACCATTGCGCTTGAGCCGAGCAGCAGCGCCAATGCGGTCATCAGCGACACTGCCACCAGCAAGGCAATCGCTTTACGCTGTGCCGGCCAGCTCATCAGGGCAGGCCCCCAAAGATGCCAGGCCCACAGGGTCAGGCCGCCAAACAGCCAGCCCACGGCTACATCGGTCGGGTAGTGAACCCCCAGATACGAGCGCGACAGTCCGGTCAGAAAAATCACTGCCAGGCAGACACCGGTGAACCAGCGCTTGCCCACGTGCATTGCCAGCAGCCCCCAGAACACCGCCACCAGCTGGGCGTGCCCGCTGGGAAAACTGAAACCCATCTCGCCGTCGGACACAATGCGTGCATCCACCTCGAAGGGGCGCGGCAGGGCGAACCACTCTTTGACCACCGTATTCAGATACATGGTCAGCGTCACCATCAGCAGTAGCTTGAGCCCCAGATTGCGGTCGATACACCACAGCACCAGCGGCACCGTAAACAGGTAACCCATACCGCCGAGCCAGGTGAAAAAGCGCAGCAGGCCATCCCAGGGCCAGAAGGTGAATTGCTGGAGGGCGATGATGAAATCAGCGCCCCAGGCGAGAATACTTTCGATCACAGTCTATTCCTCACTCAGTGTCAGATTGAGCACTAATCTGCCTCAGGCTTGGTGCGCAAGGCGACCTCGCCGACCGGGCCGACCTCACCGCAACGGTTTTCAGGCTGTTTTCGGGGTCTCAAGGCGGGCGCGATATTCGCCCGGCGTCATCCCGACACTGGCTTTGAAGTATTTATTGAAGGTGGATTTGCTGCGAAAACCCGCCTCCTCCGCCAGATGCAGCAGCGAGGCTTCGCGGTAAGCCGGATCCGCCATCAGCGCCTGTACTTCGCGCACCCGGTAACCGTTCACGTAGTCGTAGAAATTCTGCCCGGCGCAGGTGCTAAGCACCTGTGACAGCTCCTGGGTGCTGATCCCCACCGCCTTGGCCAGCTTTGCCAGCTGCAGGCTGTCGTCGAGGTAGGGCTTGTCCTCACGCATAATGCGGCTGACCTCAGCCCACAACTGCCGGCAGGCGGATTCGTCCAGGCCCGAGCGAGCGTACTTGGTGCGGCTGCCCGCGTCGGGCTCGTCAACCGGCGGCTCGACCGCATCCAGCTGTTCATTGAGCAGGGAGGCCAATTCCGGCAGGGCATAAAACAACTGGGCGCGGCGAAAGCCGGCAATAGCCACGTAATTCAGCAGGATAATACTGGTTGGCAGGATGACGTAGAGCACCGGGTGCAACTGGCCGCCCACTTCCACACGCAGCAGGGCCACAGGCGCGAGCACCAGATTCATGGCGCCGAACAGATAGAGGATCCGGCGCAGCCAGCGCAGGCTGACCGCCTCCAGGCTGGCAAAGCGGTCGCGCAGCCCGCGCTGATAGTGTTTCACCTCTCGCAGACTAGCCAGCACATAGCCCAGCCCCCAAACACTGCCGAGCACCGTCAGCACACTGGTCAGCCAGACCAGATAAGGGCTGTCGTCTGTGGCAATCGCCATCCCCGCTTCCGGGTCGCGCAGCAGAGACAAACTCAAGCCCAGCACAATGGCCACCGGCACAAAGTGCAGCATGTCGCGGCTGCACAGGCGAAAAGCCGGTTGCACCATGGCCCGGGTATAGAGCAGCAGCAGCGGCGCAATGGCAAAGCACACGGTGTATATCACCCGGCGGTAGTAGCCAGGAAACGGTGTGGTGCCGGTCTCCTTCCAGAAAAAAAGCAGCAGATTACCGCCGATAACCAGCAGAATCAGCGCCAGCAAGCGGTTGGCGGTGCGCATGGCGGGCTCGGCAATCATCAGCAGCATTGCCACCAGCAGGGCTAGCTGGGCCATAACAATCAAGGCGGCGAGGGCGGCAATAGTCATATTGGGCGTGTTTTTATTTAGCGACTGACAGCTTAAGACAGCACTGATTCATTCGGCAATGGTTCGGCGGAATCTATGGAGCCCATCAATACAGGCCTGCCCAGAGGTCGCATCCAGATTTTTCTCAACATTCCCTGTCGGACGGAGCCCGCTTCTGTTAAAACATCAAACATTGCCTGATAAGCCGTTATATACCCTAATGTTTCTTCCGTATCTGTACTTCTCTACCAGCGTTATCGCCCTGTATACCGCCATACAGTCAATCTGGCTGAGCAGGCTTGGCCCTAATCGGCATATCTACGGTGCCTACGCGGCACTCTGCGTCGCCATCTGTGCTTTTCTGCTCAGCAGCACTATTTTCACCATGGCCACCAGCCTGGAAGCCGCAAAGCTCAGTGTTCGTCTCCAGAGCCTCTCTGCTTTCGCTTATCTGGCAGCGCTTAGCTGGCTGATGCTGCGCTATGCCGACATTCCCGTCCGCGGCTTGGCACTGCGCTTTATCCTGCTCTATTGCGTCGTTACGGGCCTGCTCGGCTTGTACAGCCTGACGCTGGACGCTGGTTTTTTCGTCGCGCGCCTGTGGCCAATGGGTCCGGATGGACCGATACCCTATGGCTTTGATTACCGGCCAGGGTCGGCTGTTTTTCAGCTGATTGGCCTTATCGGAGCAGCCTGGTGCTTTTTCTGCGTCAACGTCATGCGCCATCACGATCCCCTGGCTGCAAAGCTGTTCAGCAGCTTTTTGCTGTTGCTGGTCTACTCCTGCATCTCCCAGCTACTGCATTATTTTTTCGGCCTGCAGAGCGTACCCGTACTTCCAGGCGGCGTTACCTTTATCTGGCTGTTCGTAATAATGGCCATCCTTTTTGCCCGAGACCACGAAGAGACCGTGGCCGAACTGGTGGAGAAGAACCAGTCACTAAGCCAGGAAATGTCCTCGCGCACCGCCGCAGAGCGACAGGCGCGGATGCTGGCTCTCAACGACGAGCTGACCAAACTAGCCAATATCCGAAACCTGAAAAAGCAGCTTGAGTGGTACCCTACAGAGTATCCGGACGGGCAACTGCTGCTGATACAGATTGATTACTTCAGGGAGTTGAAACAAACCTTCGGCGAAGCCCACAGCGACCAGCTGCTGCTGCAAGTGGCCAAGCGCCTGCAGGACAAAGAGGCGCCAGACCAGCTCGCGGCCCGGATTTCCGAGTCGCAGTTTGCCGTCCTGACCCGCGAACTTCAGCGCTATATTGATAACTCCGCAGAGTCACTCAGCCCCTCTGACCTGCTGACCAGGCCCTTTTATCTCGGCCCGCAGAAATTGGACCTGACCTACAGCATGGCGCTGGTCCCGCTGCGGGAAGAGAGCAATGCGCAAGACGCGCTTTATCACGCCGAGCTGGCGCTCGAGCAGGCAGTTTCCCGCGGCGGCAACCAGATCGCGCCTTACAACCGCCAGTTTGCCGAGGAGGTCCGCTTCCGGCTGACGCTGGAGCGTGATCTTGACAGGGCCTTGCCCGACCGGCAGCTGACAATGCACTACCAGCCACAGGTCGACAGTGCAGGCCACCTGATTGGCGCCGAAGCCCTGTTGCGCTGGCAGCACCCTGAACACGGCTGGATTTCCCCGGCGACCTTTATTCCGCTGGCAGAACGGCGCGGCCTGATAAGACCAATCGGCCAGTGGGTGCTGGAACAGGCCTGCCGGGACCTGAAAAGTTGGCAGCAGCGCGGGAGCTTTATCGGCAGAGTCTCTGTCAACGTGAGCCCTTTGCAATTGCAGACCTACCGCTACGCACAGTCCGTACTGGACACGCTCAGGGCCTTCGACGTTTCCCCCACCAGCCTGTCGCTGGAACTGACCGAATCCGGCATTATCGAGGAGGCCAATACGGCGCTGGTCGATCTACCCCTGCTGCGAAAAGCCGGGGTGACCATCGCCATCGATGATTTCGGCACCGGTTTTTCTTCCCTGTCCTACCTCGGACGGCTACCGGTCGATACGCTCAAGATCGACAAATCCTTTGTCGATCAGGTCGGCACAGCTCGCGGTGACGATCTGCTCAAGGTTCTGCTGGACATTGGCCGTTCACTGGACATGAAAGTGCTGGCGGAAGGCGTGGAGCAAGACGAGCAGCGGCAAAAGCTGGAAGCCATGGGCTGCCATTACTTTCAGGGCTACCTGTTCAGCAGGCCGGTGCCCGCCGACCAACTGCCACTGACAGAGCCATTGTTGGCGGTAGCGCAGGAGCCGCAGCGTTAACCCGGTATGGTAGTATTCAAGGATTATGACTACGCACGCGCTAATTGATCGATTTGATCGCCAGATAGACTACGTCCGGCTGTCCGTTACCGACCGCTGCGATTTTCGCTGCGTATACTGTATGGCGGAAGACATGACCTTCCTGCCTCGCAACCAGATTCTTTCTCTGGAACAACTGTTTGATGTGGGCAAGGCCTTTGTCGATCTCGGCGTCAAAAAAATCCGCCTGACCGGTGGCGAACCGCTGGTGCGCAATAACGTATTGTCGCTGGTGGAGCGCCTCGGCGCCCTTGACGGCCTGAAGGAGCTTCACCTCACCACCAATGGCGCCCAGCTGGACAAATACGCACCAGCTCTGAAAGCTGCGGGCCTGACCGGCGTCAATATCAGCATCGACAGCCTGAATGAAGAGCGCTTTCGCCAACTCACCCGTACCGGCGATCTGACTAAGGTGCTGCGCGGCATCGACGCCGCCATCGACGCGGGGTTTTCGCGCATCAAACTCAATGCGGTCATTCTTAAAGGCCGCAATGACGACGAAGTGCTGGATCTGGTCGATTTCGCCCGCCGCAAGGGCGTCGATATTTCTTTTATCGAAGAAATGCCGCTGGGCTTGATTGACGAACACAGCCGCGCCCTGAGCTTCTGCTCCAGCGACCAGCTGCGCGAGATCATCGAAACCCGCTATCCGCTCAGCAACAGCCACGAATCCACGGGCGGCCCCTCAGACTACTACCGCATGGTAGACAGCCCTATCCGGGTCGGCTTTATCTCTCCCCACAGCCACAACTTCTGCCACCTCTGCAACCGCGTTCGGGTTACCGTGGAAGGCAGGCTGCTGCTGTGCCTGGGCAACGAGCATTCGGTCGACCTGAAAGAGGTGCTCGACCAGCACCCGGGCGACGCCGAACGGTTGCAGCAGACCATTCGCGGCGCGATGGCCATCAAGCCCGAGCGGCACTATTTCGAATTGAACGACGATGAACCACAGATCGTCCGCTTTATGAATATGACCGGTGGATAAGCGCAGCCTTATCGAAAAACTACAGCTGGCGCCCCACCCGGAGGGCGGCTATTACCGCCGCACCTACGAGAGCTCGCACACGCACCTGGGGCGGCGCCTGATGAGCAGCATTTTCTACCTGCTCACCGACGACCAGCCTATCGGCCATCTGCACCGCAACCGCTCCGACATCATCCACTATTGGCAGGCCGGTGACCCGCTGCGCTACACCCTGCTGAGCCCGGAAGGCAAACTGCTGCAGATCACGCTGGGGCCGAAGCTCGATGAAGGGCAACAGCTCCAGCTCACGGTACCCGGTGGATTCTGGAAGGCCTCTCAATTACTCTGTGGCGACTTCGGCCTGATCTCCGAAGCAGTAAGCCCCGGCTTTGACTTTGATGATCACGACATGGCCCATGCCGAGGGCATGCGTAATCGCTACCCCGAGCACTGGGCCGTGCTTGAAAAGCTCTGTAAACAGTAAGCCCCTCAACGACAGGATTTAGTAGAAGGAGCACGACCGTGCAGGATTCTCCGGCCAGCCAGGCCGTGAAGGCCCTTATCGAGGGTTTTGCCGACGCGGGCTATATTGCCAGCGAGGCGATCGCCACCACCGTTTTTCTGGCCCAGCAACTGCAACGCCCCATTCTGGTGGAAGGCCC
The DNA here is from genome assembly GCF_041624475.1 of Litorivivens sp. Classification (GTDB taxonomy): domain Bacteria; phylum Pseudomonadota; class Gammaproteobacteria; order Pseudomonadales; family Spongiibacteraceae; genus Litorivivens. Next base: position 394,657 of record NZ_JBFJUX010000001.1, on the reverse strand, counting down.
ACCCGGGGTCGGCAAAACCGAGCTGGCCAAAGCCACGGCCACCTTCAGCATGCTGCCGCTGGTGCGGCTGCAATGCTATGAAGGCCTGGATGAAAGCAAAGCACTGTACGACTGGAAGTATTCCAAACAGCTGCTCTACAGCCAGGTATTGAAAGAACAGCTCCACGACATTCTGCAGGGCGCCAAGGGCCTAGCGGAATCCGTCGAGCGCTTGAAAAGCTTCGGCGATATCTTCTATTCCGACGAGTTTCTGGAACCCCGCCCCCTGCTCAAGGCCCTGCGCCAGAAAGAAGGCGCCGTGCTCCTGATCGACGAGATAGACAAGGCCGACTACGAATTCGAGTCATTGCTGCTGGAAATTCTGTCCGACTTTCAGGTGTCCATTCCCGAGATCGGCACCATCCAGGCCACCACCAAACCCATCGTGGTGCTGACCAGCAACAACACCCGCGACCTCAGCGACGCGCTCAAGCGCCGCTGCCTGCATCTGTACATCGATTTTCCCAGCCGCGCACTGGAAACCCGCATCGTGCAGACCCGGGTGCCGGACATTCCCGAATCACTCAGCGAGCAACTGGTGGCCTTTATTCAGCAGGTACGCGAGCTGGATCTGAAAAAAGCCCCTGCCGTGAGCGAAACCCTGGACTGGGCCAGAGCGCTGCTGTTGCTGCACGCCACCTCCCTGTCGCAGGAGCTGGTACAGAGCACCTTGAATGTCATTCTTAAATTTGAAGAAGACATTCAGCTGGTTACGCCGGAAATCCGCGAGCTGCTGAAAAGGTAGCGCCCGATGGAACAGACCCTGCTCGGTTTTATCAATACCCTGCGACAGCACGATGTTCGCATCTCCACCAGCGAAACGCTGGACGCCCTGCACACCGCCGATGTGATTGGTTACAGCAACCGGGAGCTGCTGCGCAATGCTCTGGCCGCAGCGCTGACCAAAACCCGTGACGAGAAAGCGACCTTTCACCGTTGTTTTGATCTCTACTTTTTAAGCAAGGGCGAGCGCCACAGCCAGCAGCAACAGAGCGGGCAGGAATCCAGCCACCCGCAGAGTTTTGAACTGCCGGAAAGTGTTGCGGGCGAGGCCGCGGTGCAGAATGCACTGAGCGCCCCGATGGTACAGGCCGCGATAGAAGGCACTCCGGATGCTGTGGCAATGGCCATCGAGGAAGCTGCCGAGGGCGTGAGTCTCGAAACGATCCGCTTCAATACCCAGAAAGGTATTTTTCGGCGCCGGCTGGCCGAAGCCGCAGGCACTGGTCAGTTCGACAAGGCCATTGAGGCCCTGAAGGCCATCGACAGCGATGAGCTGGAAGGCCCGATTGAATGGCTGGAACAACAGCGCCACGAGCTGGACATGGCGGCGCGGGATGCGGTTGAGCATCAGCTGCTGCTCAACGCCAACGCCGCAGGCCGCGCCATCCAGCAGCAGATGCTGCGCAACACCAAACTGTCCGCGCTGGAAGGCTACCATCTCAAACAGCTGCCCACCCTGATTCGGGCGCTGGCGAAGAAGCTCGCCACCCGCCATCGCCAGCGCCGCCGGGTAGACCGGCGCGGCAAACTCGACATGGCCAAGACCCTGCGCCGCAATCTGGCCTATGGCGGCGTGCCCTTCCACACCTACTGGAAGCAGAAACGCAAAGACCAACCCAAGCTCTACGTGCTGTGCGACGTCAGCGGCTCGGTGTCCACCTATGCCCGCTTTCTGCTGTTGTTCCTCTACAGCCTGACCGATGTCATGCCGCGCATTCGCAGTTTTGTATTCACCAGCCAGACTTACGAGGTGACCGAGCTGTTCGATCGCCACCCGCCCGAGCAGGCGGTTGAAATAGTAAACCAGAAATGGGGGCGGGGCAGCAGCGACTACGGCAACAGCTTCAAGCAATTCGTGAGCGATTTTGGCGCAAATATTGACCGCAACACCACCCTGATCATTCTGGGTGACGGCCGCGCCAACAGCGCCGACCCGGGCCTCAATGAGCTGCGCGAGCTCTACAATAAAAGTAAGTACTTGCTGTGGTTCAACCCCGAGCCCCGTGGGCACTGGAATACGGGCGACTCGGAAATACGCCGCTACCAGAGCGCTTGCCACTTTGTCGCTGAGTGCACCTCTCTGGCCAAGCTCGAGCGGCTTCTGGACCGTTTGCTGACGGTTCTACGGTGATGCTCTCCCGTCCCTACTCCCTAAGTACAAGTACGGGTTAACGGCCCGGCGCCGCAAGTTAAACTGTAAGCTCCGCAGACTGTAGCGTACACAATGGCAGAAAGTGCTGGTCACAAAACATCGGACAATCGCAGCGAACCGCGTTACACCACGCGCGATGCCGATTGCCTGGACATCTATCAGGACGGCAGCGGCTTTAAAATCCTGGCCAGCCGTGAAGCCTGCGAGATCACCAATATCTCAAAGCACGGGCTGATGATCCGGTGCGATGCGCCCCTGGAAGACTTTGAGCGCTTTCGCCTTCGTTTTCACCTTGAGTCCGGCGATGACTTGACCCTCTTCGGCAACGTGCGCTGGCGTGTACCTGACGGATCCGGTCACTACCTCTTTGGCCTGCATCTGGAAGACCGGCTCGGGACGGATTATCTCCTCTGGCAAAACCGCTTAAGCAAATTGCTGCTGAACCGCACCCGGAGCGGGCTCCAGATAAACTGAGGCAGCTCGGCAGCCGGCCACAATGGCAGCCGGTGCGGCCGCCTCAATACATCTGTAACGACCACCCTTCGCCACTCAACCACCCTAAATCACAGCCAGCCCTCCAAAGCCGGATAAGTTCACACCCGGCTTTTTCTAAGTTATAGTTAACGGCTTGCAACGCGATCCGGGGCGGAAATAATTATGGATTCTGAACGGCGACAGGACGCGCGAATCAATGACGAATCGCTGGTTTTTGTAGAAACCGAGGCGGCACAGCCCGGTTCGCTCTCCCCTGCCAAACTGGCGCTGGCGCGAACTCTGGATATCTCTGCCAAGGGCATGCAGATTGCAACCCGCGAGGCCCTGGAGCCCAACCGCATCCTGCGCGTCTTTGTCGACAACGGCGAAGAATACCCGCTGACCCTGGTCGGCGAGGTGAAGTGGTCGCGCCAGGAAGGAGCGGAATACCTTACCGGCATCGAGCTCTACCCCTCCCGCGAAACGGCCCAGAAACAGTGGGCAGAAAAGATCCGCAAGAAGCTCGGCCTGCCGGAAGCCGGGGCCAAGCCACTGCAAGAGGTCGGTTAACGGGCCTGCAATTTGACCGGCAGGAACTTGAAGCCGTTGACAAGATTCGAGCGGATACGCTTTGGTTCACCGCTCAACTCTGCCCCCGCGAACAGCTTGAAGAACTCCTCAAAGAAAATTTTCGCCTCCAGACGTGCCAGGTTCGCCCCCAGACACAGATGAATGCCGTGGCCAAAGGCCAGATGCGGGTTCGGGCTGCGCTCGATATTGAACTCCAGCGGATTATCGAACACTCGCTCATCAAAATTGGCTGAGGAATACAGCATCACCACCCGGTCATTTTCCTTTATCTGCTGACCGCGCAGTTCGGTATCGCGAGTGGCCGTGCGCCGAAAGTAGTGCAGGGGCGTGGACCACCGCAGCATTTCCTCCACCGCACCGGGCAGCAGCTCCGGATTGTCCTCCAGCTTGCGATAAAGCTCCGGGCGCTTGAGCAGTTCGTACATACCGCTGGCAATCATTGAGCGGGTGGTTTCATTGCCCGCCACGGTAATCTGGATAAACAGCGAGGCAAATTCTTCCGCCGTCACCTTGTGACCATCTACCTCGACGTTAATCAGCAGTGAAATCAGATCGTCAGCATCACTGTTCTGACGTTCGGTGGCCAGCTGATAGCCGTACATGCCCATTTCCATGCTGATCTGCTGGGTTTCTTCCGGCGTGGCACCCAGATCCGGATCACCGGCCGAGGTCTGCATGTCGGACCAGTGACGGATCTGCCCCCACATATCCTTCGGCACCCCCATCAGGCTGCAGATCACCGCGGTCGGCAGGTTGCCCGCCGCATCAAACACGAAATTGCATTCGCCCTGCTCTTTGGACAATTCACGCGCGCCCAGCAGCGATTCGCGGGCAATTTCGCGCACCATCGGTTCCATCTGAGCAAGCATTTTTGAGGTAAAGCGCTCTATCACCGCCCGCCGTATGGGCCCGTGGTTGGGCGGATCCATCCCCAGCAACTGCCCCTGGGCCATAGGGAGAATCTCCGGCGGCAATTCGTCCACCATCACAAAACCGCGCTGGGCGGAAAACGTTGCGTGATCGCGGGAGACCGCGCGCACATCCTCGTAGCGGCTGATCACCCAGTAGCCGCCGCCATCCGGGTGTTCATGCCAGTACACCGGCGCTTCATCGCGCAGCCGTTTGAACTGATCATGGGGCACGGCCGCCACATAGTTATCGGGGTTATAAATATCGATATCGCTGAGTTGCATTATTTCATCCCATAGGCGCGTTCTGTTTAAAAGACCAGCCGTTTAACAGACGCGTTTTTGTTTTGTCGGCGCAGTAGCACTCACGGCATTATTGGGAATTTCCCGACGCTCGCCATGACCATTTATTCACCTGCGCACATCAATCCAGATCCGCCGCACTGTGGCGTTCTTTTGCCTGCCGGTCTTCATCACCCCAAACCCGGTTTACCCGGCGACCGCGCTTGACTGCCGGCCGCTCGCCAATCTCCGCTGACCAGCGTCGCACATGGGTATAGGACTCAACGTCGAGAAATTCGCCCGCCTCGTAGAGCTTGCCCTCCACCAGCCCACCGTACCAGGGGTAGGTTGCCATATCGGCGATGGTGTACTCTTCGCCCGCCAGATAGGGACGCTCCGCCAGATTCCGATCCAGCACGTCCAGCTGCCGTTTGACCTCCATGGCAAAGCGGTTGATGGGATACTCCATTTTCTCGGGCGCATAGGCGTAAAAGTGGCCAAAACCACCGCCGAGAAAGGGTGTTGAACCCATCTGCCAGAAAAGCCAGGACAGTGTCTCCGATCGCAGGGGCAGTGAGTCTGGCAAAAAGGCATCAAACTTCTCCGCCAGGTACATCAGGATCGCGCCGGACTCGAACACCCTTACCGGCTCGGCGCCACTGCGATCTTCCAGCGCCGGAATCTTTGAATTGGGATTAATAGCGGTAAAGCCGCTGCCGAACTGATCACCCTCGAGAATATTGATCAGCCAGGCATCGTACTCCGCGCCCGCATGCCCCTGTGCCAACAGCTCTTCCAGCATGATGGTGACCTTGACGCCGTTGGGTGTGCCCAGCGAGTACAGTTGCAGTGGGTGCTCGCCCACCGGCAGCTCCTTGTCGTGGGTTGGTCCGGCGATTGGCCGATTGATGCTGGCGAAGGCGCCACCGCTTTCGGTATCCCAGGTCCATACACGGGGGGGGACATAACTTGGCTGGTCACTCATGCGTTCGCGCCTCCGGCTGAATTGCAGGTTAAAAATAACGAGGGCTTACCCTAGCAAACTTTTGAGTGCAGCGCGCCGCACAAAAGCTCTGCCGATTTGCAACTTGTCCCGCCGATAAGCGACGATTACACTTGCCTGCCGCGTCATCGAGGACATTGCATTGACCCGCACAGCACCAGAGATACTGGCCGCATTGAACGCCAATGCCACCACACTGAGTCGAATCCGACGCGGCATTGAAAAGGAAAGCCTGCGCATCAATGCCGACGGTGAGCTGGCGAAGACACCGCACCCGGCGGCACTGGGTTCGGCCCTTACCCACCCGGAGATCACCACCGATTTCTCTGAAGCTCTGCTGGAATTCATCACCCCGGTCAGCACGGATATCGACGCCACCCTCAATCAGCTCGACAGCATTCACCGCTGGACCTATGCCAACCTGGGCGACGAAATGCTGTGGCCGGGCAGCATGCCCTGTCTGCTGGGCCCCGACGACGAGATTCCGGTGGCCCTCTACGGCAGCTCCAACGTAGCGCGCATGAAAACCCTGTATCGACTGGGTCTGGGGCAGCGATACGGGCGGCGCATGCAAACCATCTCCGGCATTCACTACAACTTTTCCGTACCTGACGAGCTGTGGCAGTGGCTGGCTGACGCCAACGGCCAGGAAGTGACACAGGATTTCATCACCGAGCGCTACTTTGGCCTGATTCGCAATTTTCGGCGCCTGTCCTGGCTACTGATCTACTTGTTTGGCGCCGCGCCGGCGGTGTGCCGCTGCTTTCTCGACGGCAAGGAGCACCAGCTTGAATCCCTCAATGGCGGCACGCTCTATCATCCCTACGGCACCTCGCTGCGCATGGGTGACTTCGGTTATCAGAGCGCGGCACAGAGCTCACTGCGCATTTGCTATAACTCGCTAGACAACTATATCGAAACGCTCAAGCAGGCCATTCGCACACCCCACCCGGACTACGCCCGCATACCCAGCAGCGAGCAACTGTCCGGCGGCCTGCTGCAGATTGAAAACGAGTTTTACAGCCCCATTCGCCCCAAACGGGTTACCGAGTCAGGTGAAATTCCGCTGGGCGCGCTCAAGCGTGGCGGCGTGGAGTACATCGAAGTGCGCTGTGTGGATGTAAACCCGGACAGCCCCTTCGGCATTACCCGAGAGCAGATTCAGTTCCTCGATGTATTTCTGATGCACTGCCTGCTCAGCGACAGCCCCGCCTGCAACGATCAGGTCTACACCGAAATCGGCGCCAACCTGCTGCGCGTGGTCGAACGGGGCCGTGAGCCGGGCCTGACACTGCAAAATAACGGCGAGACGATATCCCTCAACGATTGGGCTGCACAGATTTTTGACGACATGGAAACGGTCGCCAACGCCTTCGACAAGGGCATCTCGAATAAAACGGGCTCTGACTATCGTCAGGTGCTGGCCGACTGGCGGAAAAGCCTTGCTCAGCCGGACAGTACGCCCTCAGCAAAAATGCTGGATACCTTGCGCAGCCGCAATCTGTCCTACTACGCCTATATGATGGAACAAGCCGAGGCGCACCGGGCCTATTTTGCCGAACCCGCACTCAGCCAGCAGCAGTGTGCTGATGCCGCCCGCATCAGCGCCGCGTCAGTGGAAGACCAGCGCGCAATAGAACAGAGCGACACACTCAGCTTCGATGAGTATCTGAGTAATTACTACGACCAGTACGAGGCGCTGTGAACTATCTGGCCCATTTTCATTTGGCCGCCGTCGTCGCTGAAACCAGCGAACACCCGGAACACGAGCTGCTGGTCGGCGCCCTGCTCGGCGATTTTGTAAAAGGTCCATTGCGCGGCGAATGGCGAAACGGCTTGGAAGCGGGCATCGCCCTGCATCGCCGCATAGACGCCCTGACCGATAGCCACCCGGAAGTCATTGCACTGCTGGAACAGCTTCCGGCAGACTATCGGCGCTATGGCGGCATTATGCTGGACGTCTGTTTCGACTATTGCCTCAGTCGGCAGTGGGGGAACTTTTGCACACAGCCGCTGCCGGACTTTACCGGGCAGGTTTACGCCACACTGACTGACTCAACCGGGATATTGCCACCCAAAGCAAAGCAGCAAGCCCAGCGCCTGCAACGCTATGATGTGCTGGGTAGCATGCATCACTGGCAGACTGTGACCAACATGCTGGCGCGCATCGGCCTGCGCCTGCAGCGCAGCAACCCGCTCGAACACAGCGCCGAGATACTGGCGGACAACTTGCCCGCTATAGAACAACACTTTATGCGCCTTTATCCCGAACTGATGGATACTGTGCGACGGGGATAAACAATGCCTTTCAGCGCCCGACAGCTTTACTTTTTTATCGCCCTGGCCTGCGCCGGCCTGCTGGGCTACGCCCTCTACACCGAACATTTCCAGGGGCTGATCCCCTGCGCCCTGTGTATGACCCAGCGTTTTTTCTTCGCCTGTACCGGCGTTATTGCCCTGCTAGCCGCCCTGCATAATCCAGCCACCACCGGACGCCGCATTTACGTTGGCCTGATGACGCTGGCCAGCGCCCTCGGGGCCGGCGTCGCCGGACGCCAGGTCTGGCTGCAGCACCTGCCGGAAGATCAGGTGCCGGCCTGCGGCCCGAGCCTAGAATACATTCTCGACACCCTGCCATTGAGTGAAGCCTTCACCACGCTGATGATGGGCGACGGCAACTGCGCCGAAGTGCAGTGGACCTTTCTCGGTCAAAGCATGCCGACCTGGTCACTGATCTGGTTTGTGATTCTTACCCTTACCGCACTGGCTTCCCTGCGCGCGCGATGAAACTCTCCGGCCTGATCACCCTGCTGCTGTTTCACCTGCTCGGTGAGGCCATTGTGCAGCTGACCGGCCTGTTTATTCCCGGCGCAGTGGTTGGACTGCTGCTGCTTTTTATAACATTGCTGATTCGCGGCCAGCTCTCCGGCGAGCTGGAACAGTCCAGCAAAACCCTGATCGGTTTTTTACCCCTGCTACTGATTTTACCGTCCGCCGGCATTTTCTTTCTCGGCGAAAATTTTAACGACCAATGGCTCGCCTTTGCCGGTGCCATTGTGGCAGGCACGATACTGACACTCGTTTTCTGCGCCTTACTGATGAAGTTGATGGTGAGGCAGCATGACTGAGCTTCTTACCTCACCGCTGTTTGCAATTACTGCCGTACTCGCTGCCTACCAGCTTGCGCTGTGGCTCTACGAAAAAAGTAACCGACTGGTGTGGCTTCACCCGACCATCAGCGGCGCCCTGCTCGTCGCCGCACTGCTTGTCCTGCTCGACATTGACTACCACCGCTTCAGCGACGCCGCCTACTGGCTGACCTTCTGGCTAGGCCCCGCCACCGTCGCGCTTGCCATCCCGCTCTATCAGCAATGGCACCTGATCCGCAAAATGGCCGGGCCATTGCTGCTCACCCTGATAGCCGGCGCCGCCTTCGCCTGCCTGTCTGCGGTCGCCATCGCCTGGTATCTCGGTGGCAGTGAAACGACATTGCTGTCGCTGAGCGCAAAATCCGTCACCACGCCCATTGCCATCGGTATCAGCGAAAGCGTGGGAGGGCTGGCCACCATCACCGCCAGCGCCGTCATTCTCACCGGCATCGTCGGTATCGTGTTCGTCAACCTAACGATGAAGCTGTGTCGCATTGACGACGACCGCATCTGGGGCTTTTGTCTGGGCTTAAGCGCGCACGCCATCGGCACCGCCCGCGCTTTCGAGCGCAGCCCCGTCGCCGGCGCCTTTTCCAGCCTCGCCCTCTGCCTGACCGGCAGCTACAGCGCTGTGTTTATTCCGCTAGCACTGCAGTGGTTTCGTTGACTATAGACGTGACTTATTGAGAACCACCAACATCGCTCTGTAGAACCCATAAACAAAAAAAAGGCCCCCAAACGGGAGCCTATTCAGCAAAAGTTTAGAACTTACTGCGCTATGGCATTCAACCTTGCCGCAGCCTCCAGCAAAGCCTCGCGTCCAAACGGCTTATCCGTAAACGCCGTAGGCAAGACCGCCTTCGTCGAATGCGCATCCACCAAGACTTCACCCAGAGCATTTGGCATTCCGTGTGTGGTCGTCAGGGTAACGGCTCCCAAGGAGAGCGCTCCCGCCACACCGGCTTCACGCAGCGGCAAGCCATAAACTGGCAGCTCAATCCACTGCTCACCCTCGCCCAGCACCGCGGAGGTCTGCGCTATCACCAGCGACTCACCCAGCGGATTGTTAATAACGCCCGACAGATGCACACGCCCGGCTTTTACCACATCCACCTGCGCAGCGATCACCAGGTTGCCATCAACAATGCGGTCCGTGAACTTACCCGTCAACGTGGCTGCCGGGTGGCTGTACTGGAAACCGTTCATGGCGATACGCTGTTCCTGTGCATCGTTTTCCGCCGTTACCCGAAAGCCCAGGCTGGTAGCCTGACCCACCGCCGGCTGACCGATCTCACCCAGCGTATAGGACGCCGAGTAAATACCGTCACCGGCGGTTTCGTCAGAACCCTTGCCGTCGTCTGCAAAAGTCAGGCTAGCCAAGGTATCGCCGCTCTGATTAACCACTTCGCCGCTTACCGCCCAGGGGCCTTTTGCATTTGCTGAAGGCGTGGTCAGAATATCCGCATCGTTGCTCGCACGATTTTCCAGCTGAGCAAACAATTCGACAGTGTCTCCGCGCTGATAGCGAATCTCACCCGCCCACACCGACAGCGCCGGGCCTGCGCCGTTCGGGCCGGGCCGAGTCACCACATCGGGCTCGCGCTCGGACAAAATCGGGTTAGGGGCACCGGCTGGCACGGGCAGTGTCCACTCGGGATACTTGGACAGGGTCAGATATTCCGCAGCTGCCTGCTGCCCCAGCTTGGGCGCATCAGCGGCACTGGCCACCGAAGATATGAAGGGCAGCACGGACAGCACTGCAATTTTTGAAAACTTATTCATTTTACGTCTCCTTTGCAGTGAATCAGTACAGAATGCTGATGAATTTGGCGCTGGTCATGGAGCTCTGCACCACCGTATTGGGCGAGCAGGGGCTGCCACTGCAGGTCCAGATACCGTCGGGGATCTGACGACGGGTATCGGAGTCGCTGTCATCTCGCTCATCGCCGTGGTTTTCGTGAGAACCATCGAGATTGCGGAAACCCGATACTTCCTGCTTGTAGCTGTTGCCGCACGCATTGCTATTGTTGTAGCTGGCGCTGGCGCTGCCGTCGCAGGCAAAAATGGATGCATATTGCACCACGCCGTCGTCTTCACCGGTCAGGCAGGCACTGGCACCGAAGATCGCTTCGTAGCCACCGGTCAGGTATATGTTTTTGGCGGGCGCGCTGGAGTAGGTGCGCACTTGCACATCGTTAGAACTGCGCAGCCAGTAGGTGGCATCGTCACAATCCTGAATCCAGCCCGCAAACCAGTTACAGCCGCCGCTGGACTGACCACAAACCGCATCGGCACCCTCGGAGCCCCGGTGGGCACCACCAAGGGTCATGGCCAGACTGACGCGCTGAGCCACGGTATCGTAGGGACCGTTGTAGTTGTAGTTCGGGTCAGAGGGGTCATTGTTGCCGAGGATGTAATCGGTGATGGTGCTACCCATGCTGTGCGCCACAATCCAGAAGGTGCCGCCCTGCGCGTAAGTTTTACTACAGCCATTGCCGCCCGCATCAGGCGTACCGTTGGTGGCGGCTACAATTTCGTTGGCGACCTCACCGGCAGACTGGGATTCCCAGTAGGGTCGAGTGCCGTTGTAGCCAACCACGTAATAGTCGGTGGTGAAATTTTTAGTCGCGGTTTTAATAAAATCGTCACTGCCGTTAACCCAGTAATTTCTGGCGGCACTGTAACTGGTGTAGGTGTTGGTGTCGGTCTGTTTGCCGTGCACGAAGATCAGACAGTCGGCAGCGAAGGATTGAGAGGCCACTGAAAACAGCGCCGCCCCAACCACTCCGCGCAACGCGGACAGGTATCGCATAATGATTCCCTCTTCTTTTTTTGTTTGAACTTATTATGTTTCGGGTTTACCAGAACATCGTGCGCACAATGTTGGTGCAGCAAGTGAATCCCAATGTGATCACCGTCACCAATAGGCAGAGTGAATGGAGAGGATAGCCCTGCGAAATAAGCCCGTGGTTAGCGGACTCCTTCTCAAGAATTGTAAATTAGTACCAAAAAATTCCGGTCAGCCGGCAGGGCGATAAACCTTGATATTGGCAAAGCCCTGCTCCACCAGATGGGCCGCATGCAGGCGACTCATTACGCCCTTGTCGCAATACAAGAGGTAGGTCTTTTCATTATTCAGAGTCGATGCCTGACTGTGCAGCTCGTAAAACGGCATGTTTTGCACTTTGACACCAGCCAGTTTCAGCGGTGAGCGCTCAACCTCGTCCGGATGACGAACATCCAGCACAATCGCATCCGGCAGCGGCACCGGCAGCACCTCCACATCGATGCGCTCCAGCTCCTCGTTGGCCAACTGGTCGATAGTGGTGTAGCTCGCGCTCTCCAGTGCGGCTTCCAGCACCGCAAAATCGAAGTTGGCCTCCTGGGCAGCAATGCGCTCCGGCCGCGCCTTGGTGGTTGGCTTGACCGAAATCACGCCGCAGTACTCCGGCATATTAGCCGCGAATTCTTCGGTGCCGATTTCAGCCGCGGTGCGAATAATGTCGCCCTTATCGGCGGCAATCAGGGGTCGCAGCACAAGCTTGTCGGTTACCGCGTCAATGACCGACAGGTTGGTCAGGGTCTGGCTCGACACCTGGGCAATCGCTTCACCGGTGACCAGCGCCTGCACATTTAATTCATCCGCGACCTTTTCCGCAGCGCGCAGCATCATGCGCTTGAGCACCACGCCCATCTGCGAGTTATCGACATTCTTCAGAATCTCACCCACCACCCCCTCAAAGGGCACGGTGACGAATTTAACGCGATGCGAGGCACCGTACTTCATCCACAAATAGAGGGCCACTTCCTTGACCCCGATCTCGTGATCACGGCCGCCCAGATTGAAAAAACAGAAATGCGTGCGCAGACCGCGCTTCATCATCAGGTAGCTGGCCACCGGAGAATCAAAGCCCCCGGAGATCAGCGACAGCACCGGATCGAGACTGCCGAGCGGAAAACCGCCCAGGCCGGGGTAGCGCTGGTTAACCACAAACACCTTGTCGTCGCGCACCTCTATTCGCACAACGACCTCTGGATTACTGAGATCCACTCCCGCCGCGTCTGTGTTCTGATTCAAACCGCCGCCGACATAGCGCTCCACATCCAGCGACTGAAATTCGTGCTTGCCGCCGCGCTTGCAGCGCACGCTGAAGCGCCTGCCCGCCAGCCTGTCACCCCAGAGCGCCAGAGTCTTCTGATAGATATCATCGATATCCACCAGGGGGTATTCCGCTACATCCATAAAGTAGGCAATGCCCGGCGTATTGCGGAGCACCTCCACGAAGGCCGCCAGTGTTTCCGGCTCCTGCCTCGCGGTACTCACCACCATCTTGTCCCACTCCCGCAGTATCTGCACTTCAGGGTCCAGGGGCTGCAGCAGGCGCTTGAGGTTGGTATGCAGTTGTTTGACGAACTGCTTGCGAACCGGACGGCTTTTGATAGTGATTTCGGGGAAAAACTTGACGATAAACTTCATGGCAGCCCAGACTTGGCGGATATGCAGAGGAAAAGACGCTAGTATACACCAGCGACACAGCCACATTGGCTCGCAGTGGGCGCACCAAACAGGATCGCAAAGCGCACCATATAAGGGCGAACATGCACCGTTATAGTGCAAAGCAAACATCTAACGCCCCTTTTTTAAGCGCAAAGCCGCAAAAGCTCCCAAAATTCGGCAACGACAGGCCATTACCATCTGGCACAGCTTTTGCTTTAAGTGAACCCACAATCGGGGATGCTATGCGCCCCTGAACGAACGGCATATAATCGCCCACTTTCGGCCCGGCCGAGACAACCAGACTCTTTATTGGAGGACTACCCGAATGTCAGAGCATACTCTGAAACTTATCAAAGACAATGAAGCCAAATGGGTCGACCTGCGCTTTACCGACACCAAAGGTAAAGAGCAGCACGTAACTCTGCCAGTCAAGGAGATTGATGACTCTTTCTTCGAAGAAGGCAAGATGTTCGACGGCTCCTCCATCTCTGGCTGGAAAGGCATCAATGAATCCGACATGATCCTCATGCCGGACGATTCTGCCTCTGTTATCGACCCCTTCACCGATGACCCCACCGTTATCGTGCGCTGTAACATCGTTGAGCCTTCAACCATGCAGGGCTACAACCGCGACCCGCGCTCCATCGCTGCCCGCGCCGAAGAGTACCTGAAGTCTACCGGCGTCGCCGATGGCGCACTGTTTGGCCCGGAGCCCGAATTCTTCGTATTTGACGACGTTAAATGGCACGCAGACATCAGCGGTGCAGGCTACGCCATCAGCTCTGATGAAGCCGCCTGGTCTTCCAACAAGGTATTTGAAGACGGCAACTTCGGTCACCGTCCTGGCGTTAAAGGCGGTTACTTCCCCGTACCACCGGTCGACAGCCTGCATGACCTGCGCGCCGCCATGTGCGATGCAATGGAAGCCATGGGTCTGGATATCGAAGTACACCACCACGAAGTCGGCACAGCCGGTCAGTGTGAAATCGGTGTTGGCCCCAACTCTGCCGTGAAGAAAGCTGACGAAGTACAGATCCTGAAGTACTGCGTACACAACGTAGCCCACGCTTACGGCAAAACTGCGACTTTCATGCCCAAGCCTCTGGTTGGCGACAACGGTAGCGGCATGCACTGCCACATGTCTCTGAGCAAAGACGGCAAGAACCTGTTTGCCGGTGACGCTTACGGCGGCCTGTCTGAAACTGCCCTGTACTACATCGGCGGTATCATCAAGCACGCTCGTGCCCTGAACGCCTTTGCCAACTCATCTACCAACTCCTACAAGCGTCTGGTACCCGGCTTTGAAGCCCCGGTCATGCTGGCCTACTCTGCCCGCAACCGCTCAGCTTCTATCCGTATCCCTTACGTTGCCAACCCGAAAGCACGCCGCATCGAAGTGCGCTTTGGCGATCCGTCTGCCAACCCGTACCTGATGTTCGCTGCCTTCCTGATGGCTGGCCTGGACGGCATCCAGAACAAGATCCACCCCGGCGACGCTGCTGACAAGGATCTGTACGACCTGCCCGCCGAAGAAGCTGCGGAAATCCCGACCGTTGCCTCTTCACTGGAACAGGCTCTGCAGGCTCTGGACGCAGACCGCGAGTTCCTGACTGCCGGCGGCGTATTCGACGACGACATGATCGATGCCTACATCGGTCTGAAAGCTGGCGAAGTCGAGCGCCTGAACATGACCACTCACCCGGTCGAGTTCGACATGTACTACAGCGTTTAATCGCAAACGCTCACCGAAAGCCCGGCCTCGTGCCGGGCTTTTTTTTGCCTCTCACAAATTGCACTATCTCCGCTTGACGGCTACCTACTGTCGGATGACTATAAAACAATGACACCAACACACATGCCAGCCAGAACCCAGAACCGACTGCCCGCCCTGATTCTGCTGGCGACAATAGCAGCCGGCGCGGCCCTTGCCGACGCGGACAAGAAGAACGGCGGCACCGTCATTTATCGCTCCACCGATGAGCAGGGCCAGACGGTATTCAGCGACCAGCCCAGCCGGGGCGCTGAGCAGGTAGAGGTGAAGGAGCCCAACCGCGCACCGGCCGTAAAACCCACGGCCCGGCCCGAGAAGAAGAAAGCCGACACCTACAGCTCCGGCTATGAAGTGGCCATCACCCACCCTGCCGACGGCGACTTTATCGCCAACGGCCTGCGCGGAACCAATGTCAGCGCAACCGTTAACCCGCCGCTGCTGCCCAAGCATCAGCTGGAATTCCTGCACAATGGTGAAAGCCTCGGCGCAGGCTCCAGCTATCAAACCCGGATAGAGCGCCTCACTCCCGGCGGGCACCAGATCAGTGCCCGGGTACTGGATCGCGACGGCAAGGTTCTGGGGCAATCCGACATCACCAGCATCACCGCCCAGTGGCCCGGGAGCCGGTAAGCCGACCCCTTTGCACCATTTAGGTGCGCCTGCGCTATACTGGAGAGTGCAACGCCTCGTTTTAGTGACCCCCCATCGTCACCCGCCGCTGCAGACCCACGCTGCTGCGCGCTGCCCACCGGGCTCACCCTCGACTCGATGGCCCGGAAATTGCTTTCAGGACTAAGATAGAAAGGAGTTCAAGCACCCGCATGGCACCGGATAATCTTCACCACCGCATTCTCGACAACCTGAAAACGGCCATCATTCTGGTGGAGCCGAACCTGACGGTGAGTTACCTCAACCCGGCGGCAGAAGCCCTGCTGGCAGTGTCACGCCTGCGCATGACAGGCCACTCGGTCACCAAGCTGTTCTTTGAACCCGAAGATGCGATGATCAACCTGCTCGACGCGATCAATAACTTTAACGCTTACACCAAGCGCGAGGCCCAGCTGTCCCTGCAGACCGGCGAGAAAATCACCGTCGATTTTGCGGTCACCCCGGTCTACGAGACCTCAGGGCGAAAATCCCTGATCATCGAACTTCAGCCGCTGGACAGACTGCTGCGCATCAGCCGTGAAGAAGGTCTGTTCTCCAGCCAGGAGCACGCCCGGGTATTGATTCGCGGCCTGGCCCATGAAATCAAAAATCCCCTCGGCGGCCTGCGCGGTGCCGCGCAATTGCTGGCGCGTGAGCTGCCCGACGACAGCCTTAACGACTACACCAACATCATCATTGAAGAGGCGGACCGCCTGCGCAATCTGGTGGATAACATGCTCGGCCCCAATCAAAGTCTGAAAATGGAGCCCACCAACATTCACGAAGTGCTGGAGCGGGTGCGCCATCTGGTTGAGGCGGAAGGCGGCGTTAGCGTAAAGATCGTGCGCGACTATGACCCCAGTATTCCCGAGCTGATTGCCGATCGCGAACAGCTGATCCAGGCGACGCTGAACATCGTGCGCAATGCCGTTCAGGCCCTGCAACAGCAGAACCTCAGTATTGAAGATCCGCGCATCGTATTGCGCACCCGCACCATGCGCCAGTTCACCATCGGCTCTCACCGTTACAAGCTGGTCTGCCGCGTGGATGTGATCGACAACGGCCCCGGTATCGCCGACAGCGTGCGCGAAGCCATCTTCCTGCCCATGGTCAGTGGTCGCCCCGAAGGCACCGGCCTGGGCCTGTCCATTTCCCAGTCCATCATCAACCGCCACCGTGGACTGATTGAATGCTCGAGCGAACCCGGCAATACCGTGTTTACGCTCAACATACCTCTGGAGTTAGCCGCATGAGCAAGCCGCACACCGTCTGGATAGCAGACGACGACCGATCCATCCGCTGGGTACTGGAAAAAGCTTTGAACCAGGCCAATATTGACACCCAGTCCTTTGAGAGCGGTGACGAACTGCTGACCCAACTGGATACCGGCACCCCTGACGCCATCATCAGCGACATCCGCATGCCCGGCATCGACGGGCTGGGGCTGCTCACCAAAATCACCGAGAACTACCACGGCCTGCCTGTCATCATCACCACCGCCCACTCGGACCTGGACAGCGCCGTGGCCTCCTACCAGGGCGGCGCCTTTGAATACCTGCCCAAACCCTTTGATGTGGACGAAGTGGTGGCAACCATCCAGCGTGCGCTGGAGCACACCAACAAACGCAAAAACGCTGCACCGGCCGCCGACAACTATGAAACGCCGGAGATCATCGGCGAAGCGCCGGCCATGCAGGAAGTCTTTCGCGCCATCGGTCGCCTCGCTCACTCCAACATCACCGTGCTGATCAACGGCGAATCCGGCACCGGCAAGGAGCTGGTGGCTCACGCCCTGCATCGCCACAGCCCTCGCGCCGACAAACCCTTTATCGCCCTGAATATGGCCGCCATTCCCCGCGACCTGATGGAGTCAGAACTGTTCGGCCATGAAAAAGGCGCCTTTACGGGAGCCGGCTCCCAGCGCCGGGGCCGCTTTGAGCAGGCCAATGGCGGCACCCTGTTTCTCGATGAAATCGGTGACATGCCGGCCGAAACCCAGACCCGCTTACTGCGCGTGTTAGCTGACGGCGAATTTTACCGGGTAGGCGGTCACACTTCGGTAAAAGTGGATGTGCGCATCATTGCCGCCACCCACCAGGATCTGGAAAAACTGGTGCAGGCCCACAAGTTTCGCGAGGATTTATTTCACCGCCTGAACGTTATCCGCATACACATTCCGCGCCTGGCCGAGCGCCGCGAAGATATTCACATGCTCGCCAAGCACTTCTTCAAGCAGGCCGCCACCGAGCTGAATGTAGAGCCGAAACGGCTGCGCCCGGAAGCAGAAGAGTACATCACCAAACTGCCCTGGCCGGGTAACGTGCGGCAGCTTGAAAACACCTGTCGCTGGCTGACCGTCATGGCCTCCGGTCGCGACATTCATATCAATGACCTGCCACCAGAAATGCTGGAACAACCGGCAAAAGATGCCGAAACCGCACCCGGTGTTCCCAGCGTCCACTGGCAGGACAATCTGCGTCACTGGGCCGATCAGGAACTGCTGCTCGGTCGCGACCGTCTGCTCGATCGCGCTGTTCCTCAGTTTGAACGCATCATGATTGAAGCCGCCCTCAACTACACCCAGGGCCGGCGCCGGGATGCGTCAAACCTGCTGGGCTGGGGCCGCAACACCCTGACCCGCAAGATCAAGGAACTGGGCATGGGCGGGGATGATCTGGAGGACTAAGCCCTCTCCCGGAGGAAGAAGGCGAAAAATCAGAGCAGCTCAGCCAGCGTAATGCCCACCAAATTGGCAATGGCATAGCCAAACACCCCGCACAGCAGCGCGGGCGTGACCAGAGCATGCCAGCCCCTCGCGACGGCCATGGCCGCCGCGGTCGGCGGGCTGAGAATACAGGCGTTTGAAGCCACCGCCAGCTCTGCGCCGTTCAGTTTCAGCAGGCGCCCAAACACTGCCAGTAACACCAGATGCACCGTCAGCAGAATGGCGGTAAACAGCATGATCTGCAGGCCCTCGGTCAACGCCAGCACAAAATTGATCTGCACCCCGATCACCGCAAAAAAACAGTAAATCAGAATCTGGCCCAGCTCGTAATGGCCATTCAAACGCGCCGCCTGTCGTGGCAGCAGAGTGGCAAAAACCACACTCAGCAGGGTAATCATCAGGAACTTGGCCGGGCCGTAATTCAACCACTGCGCAGTGTAATCACTTGCCGCGACAATGGCGGCACTGAGGGCCAGCGAGGCTGCCAGACTCAGCGCACTGATACCGCGACTGCTGACACTGCCAGTCGCTCCAGGCAGGGATACATGCGTCAGCGGCTCCGGACTGAACCAGCGCCACAGCTTCGGCATGTTGGGCAAGGTCAGCAGCAAGGCCAGAAAGGGGACCGCCACCGCAAACACCGAGGCGACCGCCACGCCCATCATCGGGTCGCTGGCTTTATTCATCGCCACCGCCACCGAGCCGGCGTTGGCACTGCCACCAATAAAACCGGCCGTGAGAATGCCAGCCCACACACCTTCTTCAGCCCCCAGATTCACCAGCGGCAGTGCAATCAACGCGCCCACGACCGTCGCCATCGCCGCACCGAGAAAAGCGATGATTACCCGCCCGGATTCACGCCAGATACGGCGCAAATCCGCCTGAAACAGGAGCATCGGCAACGACAGGGGCACAAATTCCTGCACCACAATGCTGTAAACCGTCGCCGCCCGCGGCATCACGTTCAGCGCACTGAGCAACGCCGGAAACAGAATGATAAACAACACCCCGAACTGGCCGATGCGAGGGCGTTTTTCCATCGCCATGCCCAGCGCAACAATCACCAGCAACAGGGCCAGAATCGCGATATGGTGGTCGGAAGAAAGCAAGGTCATTAATTTATCGCCTGTTTTTTAGAATTTTTGTGATTTCTTGAGAAAAGAAGCGCGCCCCATTCTGCGGTGTGCTCTGCAGCTTCGCAAGGGAGTCGCGTCTGATGGTAGAGTGATAGCCTTAATCAGCTACATGAATTCTTATGCCAAACGCACCCGTTTTTCAGAACACCTACGCCGCGCTCCCGGCGCACTTTTACCATCGTCAGGGCGCTGAACACGTGCCCCAACCCGAGTTGATTGCGGTTAACACCGAGCTGGCGCGTTTTCTGAATCTGGACAGCGACTGGCTGCAATCCCCCGCCGGACTCGACATGCTCAGCGGTCGCGCTTTCCCCGACTCTGCCGACCCGATCGCCACCGTCTACGCCGGTTTTCAGTTCGGTTCCTGGAACCCGCAACTCGGCGACGGTCGCGCCCTGCTCATCGGCGAAGTTATTGCGCAGAACCAGCAGCGCTACGACATACAACTCAAGGGCTCAGGTCGTACACCCTATTCGCGCGGCGGCGACGGTAAATCGCCACTTGGGCCGGTGGTGCGTGAGTATATTCTGAGCGAGGCCATGCACGCTCTCGGCGTGCCCACCACCCGCGCCCTCGCTGCCGTCACAACCGGCGAACCGGTTTATCGGGAAGAAGCTTTGCCGGGCGCCATTCTCACCCGTGTCGCCAGCAGCCACATTCGCGTCGGCACTGCGCAGTACTTTGCCTCGCGCAAGGATACCGATGGCCTGCGCGCCCTTTGCGACCACGTTATCGAGCGCCACTATCCCGACTGCCGCGACTCTGACACCCCAATTCAGGCGTTGTTGCGCTGCATTATCGAACGGCAGGCGAAGTTGATCGCCCAGTGGCAAGGGCTCGGGTTTATTCACGGGGTCATGAATACCGACAACATGTTGCTCTGCGGTGAGACTATCGACTACGGTCCCTGCGCCTTTATGGAAGCCTTTGATCCCGCCACCGTGTTCAGCTCCATCGATCACGGCGGCCGTTATGCCTACGGCAACCAGCCCCACATCGGCCACTGGAATCTTGCCGGCCTGGCGCAGGCGTTGCTGCCCCTGTTGCACGATGACGAAGACGAAGCCGTCAAAATTGCCCAGGCTGAAGTGAACCGCTACCCCGATGTGCACGTTCAGGCCTACCAGAACATTCTGGTCCGCAAGTTTGGCTTGGGAGATTACCGCGACGAAGACGAAGCCCTGGCGACCGACTTTTTCGACCTGCTGAAGCAAGAGCGCGCTGACTTTACCCTGGCCTTTCGGCGCCTTGCTGAACGCGCCGCCGGCACCGACACTGTCAAAGCGCTGTGGGATTTTACGCCCGCCTTTTCCGACTGGCTTGAGCGCTGGCAGCAGCGCATCGACAGCAGCCAGCAGAACAAAGCCGAGCGCGCCGATACCATGCTAGGCAGCAACCCCCTGTTTATTCCCCGCAACCACCGGGTAGAAGAAGCCATTCGCGCGGCCAATCAGGGCGACTTTGCACCCTTTCACCGCCTGAATGCGCTGCTGCAAAAACCCTTTGCAGACAACGTCGACCACCTTGACTACGCGCGCCCGGCACAGCCTGACGAAGCGGTCTCACAAACCTTTTGCGGGACCTGATTGGGTATCACAAGGCTCTTACACTCAAGGGTTGTCGCATCCGCCAGATCAGGCGCACGCCGAGCAATAGCGCCGCGCCACTGAGGCCCGCCACCAGACCAATCCAGAATCCGGCGGGGCCCATGGCGGGCACCAGCAGATCGGTCAAGCCCAGCACATAACCCAGTGGCAATCCCAGCCCCCAGTAAGATAATAGCGTCAGCACCATCGGCCAGGCGGTATCTTCAAATCCGCGCAGACAGCCACTGGCCCACACCTGTATCGCATCCGACACCTGATACAGCGCCGCAAAAATCAGCAGGTAGGCCGCCAGGGTCTGCACGCCGCTGTTATCGGTATAGATCAGGGGGATATGATGGCGACCCAATAGCAGCGCGATCGACGCAAACAATCCAATACCAAGACTCACCCGCATGGACGTCCCAATCGCCTCACGCAGCGCCGCCTGATCTTCCCGCCCCCTCGCCCTTCCCACGCGCACGGTGGTGGCCAGTGCAAAACTCAAAGGCACCATGAAAATCAACGCGGTAAAATTCAGGGCAATCTGATGCCCCGCCACCGTCTCGGCACCTAGGCGACTGATCAGCAGAGCAATCACTGAAAAGATGCTTACTTCAAAAAAGATCGACAACCCCACCGGCAAACCGAGGCGCAGCATATAAAACAGATTGCGCCACTCCAGGTGGCGCTCGCGCAGCTGCAGCCGCGCGCCCTGATAAACCCGGTGTACCGCCACATAGCCGGCCATCAACAATGCCATCAGCCAAAGCACCAGCGAGGTCGCCCAGCCGCAACCGACGCCGCCCATTTCCGGAAAACCCAACTTACCGTAGATCAGCACGTAATTGCAGGGAATGTTCACGGCCAGCCCGATCACGCTGATCCACAACACCGGACGCGTGTGCGACATGGCCTCGGTGTAACTGCGCAGCGCCAGCCACAGGGCCGCGCCGGGCATACCCCAGCTAAGGGCTTTGAGGTAGTCATCCACCAGTGGGCGAATGGCGGTATCCACCTCCATCACCACAAGCACCGGCCCCATGCTGCGCAGCACCAGAAAACCCAGCATACCCAGCCCCAGCGACAACCACAGGGCCTGCTGCGCCAGCGGATTGATGCGCTCCAGTCGCTCACCACCCAGATGACGCGACAGAATCGGCGTCACGCTCATCAACACGCCGGTCATAAACAGATACAGCGGCACCCAGACACTGGCACCCACCGCCACGGCGGCCAGGTCATTGGCGCTGACCCGTCCCGCCATCACCGTATCCACAAACCCGTTAGCGGTCTGCGCCAGCTGCCCACCGAGAATGGGTAGGGCGAGCGCCAGCAGAGCTTTGAGTTCACGGCGGGAAGAGGTCATGGGTCGGTCGATAACTAAAAGGAGAGGATCATACCGAGGTGGTCGCCGGGACGCGAGGCTCGCGTCGGCGTTTCAGCCTCAAAACAAACACTGCGCTGAGCGTCAGCCCACCACGCCGGCGGCGCGAAACAGCTGCAAGTGCACGTTGCTCAAGGCGGCCATATCGCGCTGGTAACCCCCGCCGATGACCGCCGACACCGGCAGACCCAGCAACGCGCAGCGCTCAAGCACCAACCGGTCGCGCTGATAAATGCCCTGTGTGCTGAGCTCAAAATGGCCGAGGTCATCGTCCGCATGCACATCGGCCCCGGCGTCATAGATCACGGCATCAGGCCGGAATACAGACAAGGCCTGCTCCAAAGCCGCTTCGACCGCGCCGAGATATTCATCGTCACCTGTACCCTGTGGCAGGGCCACATCCAGATCCGAGTGTTGTTTGCGAAAGGGGAAATTTTTTTCACCGTGCAGAGAGACCGTGAAAATATCGTCCCGCCCACTCGCCAGACTGGCGGTACCGTCGCCCTGATGCACATCGCAATCAACTATCAGAACGCGCTCGACGCCGTGGTTCTGAATCAGATTAAGGGCCGACAGGTACAGATCATTCACGATGCAAAAACCGGCACCGTAGTCATAAAAGGCGTGGTGATAACCACCGGTCAGATTAATCGCCCGCCCGCGCTCCAGCGACAACACACCCGCGAGGATGGTGCCCCCCACCGCCGCAAAGGTGCGCTTGACCAGCTGCTCGGACCAGGGGAAACCTATGCGGCGCATGGCCTGCCGATCCAGTTCACCGCTGACAAAGCGGCCAATGTAATCGGCACACAAGGCGCCTTCGAGAGACTCAGGCCGCAAAGCCTTGGGCCGCAGAAACTGGGTTGGCACAGCGCCGAGACTTAACAGCAGATCGCGCAGGGTGCGATATTTATCAATAGGAAAGCGGTGTCGCTCGGGCAAGTCCAGCTGGCTGTAGATCGGGTCAAAAATCAGCGGGATCACGACTCAGCCAAACTTCTTCTCGTGTTTACGGAGAATCTTTTCAACGCGGCCCAATGCGTCCAGAACCTGTTGCGACAAGTTGTTACCCTGCACGATAGCCGCAGAGTGCGCCGCACACAGGTTTTCCGCATCGCTGCAGCTCTGCGCCAGCTGTTGCGCCCAGGCCCGAAACTCAGCCGCCGCGCCGCTGCGCGCCTCAAGCGTGAGAAAGAGTGTCGGGTGAAAGGACAGCTTCGGCGCTCGCAGCTTGCCGATCAGCCCCGGCAAGGGCAGGTACATCAAAGTGTCATCCACATGTATCGTTCTTGATGCCTTGTGATAGGCCAGCACCGAGGAAAAATGCAGGTTCTCGTTACTGGAGATGAAATCGACACCCGCGGGGATAGCAAAGGAGAAGTCCTCCGCGTAAGCGGCTGCAAATTCCTCAGAGTCGACCAGCATGTTCTGCCACGGCAGATTGGGAAACTTATTCACATGCCGCCGCGTACCAAACAGTTTAGCCTTCGGGTACATAGCGTGGGCCGCTTCCACGTGCACCGTATGAAAGGGATGGAGATTGATAATCGCGTCAAGCAACGCGCCATTATCCGTCGCTTCATCAACGGCGGCCTTGATATCACCGCTCAAGGCATAGGCGTCGAGCAGCACAAAGCGGTCGTTATGCAAACGCACCAGCGAGCATTGGGTGCCGATATTGAGGATGCCGCCAATCTTGAAGTCGCCGCGAATGTTCCAGAAGTCGTCCGCTGCCTTGATAATACCTTCGCTCATGCTCGCTCCCCCCAAGTGACTGATGGACTCATGGTAGCATGGAGCCGACAGTCGCCGCCGGGCCATACACCAACTCCTGGCCGACCACACCTATTGCAGATGCAATAGCTTTTCCGGTTTAAGTGCTCACGCCAATCGCGCACCATCCTCGATATCTCTATCGGGCACAGCCAAAACCACCTTGCCATCACTGTTGTAGAAGCCGGTTACCAGGCACTCGGATCTAATGGGGCCTATCTGCTTTGGCGGAAAATTCACAACCGCAACTACCTGCTTGCCGATTAACTCCTCCACGCCGTAGAGGTCAGTGATCTGGGCGCTCGATTTTCGGATACCGATTGCTTCACCGAAATCCACCTTCAGGATATAGGCCGGCTTTCTGGCTTCCGGAAACTCCTCGGCAGACAGAATAGTTCCGACTCTTAGCTCCACCTTTTCGAAGTCGGCCCAGCTTATAAAATTCATAACAGACACCACGCGTTCAATAGTTTAACGACTGACCAAAGGGATTGGATTTATTCTGGGGGGCAAGTCTGAGGGGTACCTGCACGAAAGGGCATGATGCCTTCCAGCGCGATCACGTTGCCCACCTCCAACACCTCGGGCAATCCCTCGGTTTGGCAGCCAAATTCGGCCAGCTTTAACTTCAGGTTGACCCGGTAGGTGCGCGGCCCCGTGCTGGCTTCGCTAAAGCGGTCTTCACGGGCCAGGCAAGAGGGGTAAGCCGAGGTAGGTATGGTATTGCAGGACAGCGGTGAAGAGCCCAGCATCAGCTGGGTGTTGACGTAGGTGTCTACGGCCGTGGTCAGCGCCGTAGAGGCGTTTTCGGAATCAAGCTGGTAGCTGCCTTGAACAACGGGCAAGCTAAAAACGTCCTGCAGCTGCCGTCGCACACTAAACTCACCGCTTTCGCCGTAGGACATGCTGACCGTCGATGGCTGGCACTCGGCGAACACACCGAAGCACATCGCCGGGTTTTCAAAGAAATAGGCGATGTCATACACAACGAGGCCCTGAATGCCCTCTGCTTTCACATAGGGGATGGATAGCTTCACGTCATAAAAACTGGGAAGGGGCACGCTGTCGTACATCGTGCTTTCAATCACCTGACCGAGAGAGACCAACAGCACATGGTTTTTTTCACCCTTGGTCAGGACATTGGGTGCATCCCCCAGGGTATAGCCCGGCGGCAGCAGTTTCTGAATAACCTCTTTGGGCTGCGGCACAATAATATCGAAGAAATGAAAGGTGCCGGAGGCAAACGCCGGCTCAGCATCCTGCGCCAGCGCTGTGCTGGCAAAAAGGCTGCAGAGCGAAAACAGGGCTCCGGCCATGAGCGAGCGGATCGCATGCATATTATTCATTCTTATTATTCCTAGTTGATGGATTCAGGTTCTTTAACGAGCGCGCTGACGTGCCGGCAAGCATAAAAATGACCTTTGGTCACTGACCAGCAAGTAAAATGCCGTCGACTCATAGTGCGTATGTTTATTATTAGCCTCGGCACTCGATCAGGTAAAAGCTATCGAAAAGGATTTTAAACAACAGGGCGCGAAACCGAGAGGACACAACTCACAAACATGGATTTCGATGGTTTTTTAATCCCTCCGTCCCCTTTCGAGTCTCAAACATTGACCTTGGTGGATTCGTCATTCCTCGGACTCCTCTTCCCTTCGTACTAGGGTGACACCAAGGTGCCGAAAACTGTAGCGAAAATACCGGCAATGACAGACAGGATGAGCATCGCGGGGATTGACGCGATCACCCACTTGACCATAAAAACGACCATAGACATAAAAGGCATTTTTATATCCTTAATCACAACTTCGTTATTGTTTTGCATGCTCATAGCAGTCTCCTTGTCGTTCGGCTCACTCTCAGGGATTTACTTCCGGTTCGATTTTTTAGTTTTATATCAGAAGGGGCTTGGGTAATAAATCAATCGACATCTTTGTGAGTTACGTGTTGCTCTGCCCACTTGCAAATTCATACGACTGGTGGATTTTTAATCCCTCCGCTCCCTTTCGCCTCAAGTGTCCGTGTTGCAGCGCTTGGTTAATGGGTATTTTTATAAGCTTTTAAAGCTCTTCAGAAGAGTTTTAGCCATATGACCTAAAGTGGCGCTAGGACTATTTGAAACAAAGAAATCAGAGAACTCTGGGTTTTTTTCTGGTGGTATATGCTTGACTGCCATTGACCACTCAGGGAACTGACGCTGAGCAATTGATTCTTTAATAAGCTGCACCACGCCCGAATGCCTGGTGTCTTTTTCAATATTGAAATACAGTTGCTCGATGTTTAGCTTTTCACCTTCAATGACTTGCATAAAACTGCCGTCTTTATATAAAAGTAAGCCAGTAATTCCATGCTCTTCATTGCTTCTACTAAAAGTAGAAGAAAAATCACAAAGTTGACCTTCATCTAAAAGTTCTTTTGATGAGCTTATATATATGATTTGTATGAGTTCTTTCATATGACCATTAAAGCCTTTTGATGATGCCTGCGGCCTCATAATAATTAGCGGGCGGCCGGCTTAATGGAAGTACCCGCAAGCCCGCTCTCCAGCACAGTTCGAGTATTTGCAAACTAGCACCACTAGTTACGAATACTCAATGCTTATCTACTGGAGAATAACAGTCTTATCACCATTCAAAACAACCCGCTCTTCACAGTGCAAACGAACTGCATGGGACAGCGCGGTCGCTTCGATGTCGTGCCCAAGATGGACAAGCTGCTCGATGGTAAAGGTGTGGTTAACCGGTTTGACTTCCTGAACGATGATGGGACCTTCATCCAGTTTGGCCGTTACATAGTGTGCAGTGGCGCCCACCACTTTTACGCCGCGGCTGTGGGCCTGGTGGTAGGGGCGTGCGCCTTTGAAGCTGGGCAGAAAGGAGTGATGGATATTAATCGCACGTCCTTCGAGTTTGGCGCATAAGTCGTCTGACAGTATTTGCATGTAGCGGGCCAGCACCAGCAGCTCGACGTTTTCTTTTTCCATCAGCTCGACAATTTTTGCCTCCTGCTCCGGCTTTGTGTCCGGCGTTACCGGCAGATGATGGAACGGTATGCCGTACCACTCCACCAGACCTCTGCAGTCTTGATGGTTGGAAAACACGCCAACAATGTCGGCCGGTAGTGCGCCCGAACGCCACTTGGTCAGCAGCACGTTCAGGCAGTGATCGTCTTTCGACACCGCCAGCAGTATGCGCGGCTTTTGCGATATCGGGCGCAGCCGGTAATCCATATCCAGGGTTTGGGCCAGCGCTTTAAGTTCGTCGACAAAGTCCTGCATGTCGCAGGTCAGGCTGCGGTCGTCAAACACCATGCGGGAGAAAAACGCGCTGGTGTAGGGGTCTGAATACTGCGCCACCTCCGTAATAAAGGCGCCGCGTTGATACATCAGGCTTGATACGCGGGCGAGTATGCCGAGCTGGTCGGGGCATTTGAAGGTGAGTACATAGGGCGTTTCAGACATGGTGGTATCCGGTTGGCGTCCTTGTCAGGATAGCTCAAATTGGTTCGCGTTGAAGCCGGTCGAGTATCAGGGCAAGTACAGCATCCATGACGTGGTGATCCGCTTCAATCCGAATCTCGGCCGCCTGTTCATACAGAGGCCAGCGTTCGCGGTAGAGCGTGGCAAAATCCTGCCCGGGCTTTTGCACAATGCCGCGACTCTCCATATTGTTGATGCGCGCATTCAGTACGTCGAGCGGCACATCAATAAAAACGATCCGCGAGTGTGCGGCCAAAGCACGCATGGCCTGTTCCGAATAAACCGCGCTGCCGCCGGTGGCGATCACGCAGTTGCTTACATCCAGCTTGATGAGAACCTCGGCCTCCAGTGCCTGGAAGCGGTCGAGGCCGTGTCTCTCCTGATAGGCCTGCAGAGTGCAGTGTTCCTGCTGCTGGATCAGTACATCCGTGTCGACAAAGCCTTTGGCGAGCGCCTTGGCCAGCAACACGCCGAGGGTGCTTTTCCCGGCCCCCGGCATGCCGATCAAGGTGATGTTGCTGCGCTCGCTCATTGCCGTGCTAGGACTTCGTATAGTGCTCTGCGTATTCTTCACGCAGCGGCACTTTCAGCAATTTGCCGGTAGCGGTATGCGGCAGTTCACCGCGGAATACCACATCGTCCGGCACCCAGAAACTGGCAAGCTGGGGTTTGAGAAAGTCGATAATCTCGTCCTTGGTTGCGCTGGCGCCGTCTTTCAGCACCACCAGCAGCAGCGGCCGCTCCTGCCACTTTTCATGGGGGATGCCGATAACGCAGGCCTCCGCAACAGCCGGATGACCCACGGCAACGTTTTCCAGATCAATGGAGCTGATCCATTCGCCGCCGGATTTGATCACGTCCTTGCTGCGGTCAACGATCTGCATCATGTTGTCGGCGTCGAGGGTGGCCACGTCGCCGGTATCAAACCAGCCGTCTTCGGTCGCCAGCTTGCCACTTTTGTAATAGCTGTTAACGATCCAGGGGCCACGCACCATCAGGCGACCATAGGCCTTGCCATCGCGCGGCAGCTCATTGCCCTCGTCGTCGATAATTTTCATCTCAACGCCGTAGACGGGCTTGCCCTGTTTAAGCTGCTTTTTATAGCGCTCTTCTTTGGGCAGGCTCAGCAGTTTTTTGGTGGGCGCATTCACCGTGCCGATGGGCGACATCTCTGTCATGCCCCAGGCGTGCAGCAGGAAGGCGTCATGTTTTTCATCAAAGGCCTTGATCATGGACAGCGGTGCGGCCGAGCCGCCAACGATAACCCGCTCGACGCTATCCAGCGTTTTGTTGATGCTGTCGAGGTGGTTCAGCAGCCCCAGCCAGATGGTGGGCACACCCGCCAGCAGCGTGGGCGATTCGGCTTCGATCAGCTCCCACAGGCTGGCGCCGTCCATTGCAGCGCCGGGAAAGACGAGCTTGGCACCGGTGATGGTCACCGCGTAAGGCAAGCCCCAGGCGTTGACGTGGAACATCGGCACCACCGGCAGTATGACGCTGTCGGAGCTGATATCGAGTACCTGCGCGTGCAGGCTGGCCATCGCGTGCAACACCGTGGAGCGGTGGGTGTACAGAACACCCTTCGGGTTACCGGTGGTACCCGAGGTGTAACACAGCGAGCAGGGCGTACTCTCGTCAAACTGGGGCCAGGCAAAGTCTTCGCTGTGGGCCGCAATAAAGTCTTCGTAGCAGATCAGCTTGTCGATCTTGCTGTCCGGCATATGCGCCTTGTCACACATCACCACAACCGCCTGCAGATGAGGCAATTTATCGATCAAGGGCTCGATAATGGGCATCAGGTTCACGTCGATAAACAGCATGCGGTCTTCGGCGTGATTGAAAATATACTCGAGCTGCTCCGGGAACAGTCGGGGGTTAATGGTGTGGCAAATGCTGCCGATGCCCGCCGTGGCGTAATACACCTCGTAGTGACGCCAGGTATTCCAGGCCAGCGTTGCGATTCGGTCGCCGGGTTTTACCCCCCAGTTCAGCAAGGCATTGGCGAGCTGGCGGGTGCGCTTGGCCGCCTCTTTCTGGGTGGTTCGGTGAATACTGCCATCTTCAACCTTGCGGCTGACAATTTCCGCGTCGGGATGGCTGACTACGCCAAACTCCAGCAGACCGGAAATCAGTAACGGACTTTCCATCATGGGCGCAAGCATGCACGTCTCCTTGTTTTTAGCTGTTATTTTCCCGCGCTCGCGGGGTTGTTGTGACACCGTCAAGGGGCGTTCAGCCACTATAGCAGAACTGGACGATGTATCCCGCCTCACGCAAAATGCACCCAGACTCTGAATCAGCGACAGGCTATGACCATCAACAGCAAACTGCCCCACGTGGGCACCACCATTTTCTCCGTCATGTCGGCGCTGGCCAATGAGCACGGCGCCATCAACCTGTCTCAGGGCTTCCCCGATTTTGCCGCCAGCAAGTATCTGCTGGAACGGCTGAATCATCACGCCATCAGCGGTCGCAATCAGTATGCGCCCATGAACGGCATTCCGGAGCTGCGCGAGGCCATCGGCGATCTTGTACGGGAATGCTACGGCCGCCAGATCAACCCCGACTCGGAGGTCACTCTCACCTCCGGCGCCACCGAAGCGCTGTTTGTCGCCGTGCAGGCCGTAATCCGGCCCGGCGACAATGTGATCCTGCTGGACCCGGCCTACGACAGCTACGAGCCGGCCATTACCCTGGCCGGGGGTAACTGCACCCGACTGGCACTGCTGCCCCCGCATTACCAGCCCGACTGGCAACAGATTGAAGACAGCATCAAGCCCACTACCCGGCTGATCATGGTCAACAGCCCCCACAACCCGACGGCCACCGCGTTTACCGACAAGGACTGGCGCGAACTGGAGCGCATTGCCGAAAAACACAACCTGCTGGTGATCAGCGACGAAGTCTACGAGCACATTGTGTTCGAGCGCGATCGCAACAGCGCGCACCGTTACCCGGCGCTGGCGGCGCGCAGTTTTGTGGTGTCATCCTTCGGCAAAACCTTCCATGTCACCGGCTGGAAACTGGGCTACTGCGTTGCCCCCGCTGCGCTCAGCGAAGAGTTCCGCAAGGTGCATCAGTTCGTCACCTTTACCAGCTTTACGCCGGCCCAGTATGCGGTGGCTGATATGCTGGTCGAGCAGCGTGCCACGGTTCACGAGCTGGCTGATTTTTACCAGCAAAAACGCGATTGTTTTGTAGAGGCCATGCAGGGCTCTCGCTTCAAGCTTCTGTCCAGCGCGGGCACTTATTTTGTGCTGGCCGACTACAGTGAACTCAGCGATGAAAACGACCTGGATTACTGCCAGCGCCTGACCCGCGAACACGGCGTAGCCGCAATCCCGCTGTCGGTGTTTTACGAAACCCCGCCGGAGAGCCGCATCGTGCGCTTCTGCTTTGCCAAGCGCGAACAAACCCTGATAGACGCCGCCAACAGGTTGAAAGCCCTATGAAAGTAGCCGCCCTGCAATCGGTTCTGTACTGGCAGGACGCCCAAAAGAACCGCGACTATTTCAGCGGCCTGATCGCCGACAACGGCGATGCCGATCTCATCGTTCTGCCCGAAATGTTTACCTCGGGTTTCTCCATGCAGGCCGAGGCCATTACCGAACCCGCCGACGGGCCGACCTTGCCATGGATGCAGGCACTGGCGGAAAAGCACGACTGCGCCATTACCGGCTCTGTCGCCGTCAACGACGGTGCGCGGTATGTAAACCGCATGTACTGGGTAACACCCGAGGACTACACTTATTACGACAAGCGCCACCTGTTTCGCATGGCCGGCGAGCACAACCACTATCACCCCGGTAAAAGCAGAAAGATTGTCGAGTTTCGCGGCCTGCGCTTTTGTCTGCAGGTGTGCTACGACCTGCGCTTTCCGGTATTCAGCCGCAACCGCGACGACTACGATGTATTGATCTATGTGGCCAACTGGCCGGAGCCCAGGCGACACGCCTGGTCGTCACTGCTGACCGCGCGCGCCATCGAAAACCTGAGTTTTGTGATTGGTGTAAACCGGGTGGGCGAAGACGGCAACGGCATCCCCTACAGTGGCGACAGTGCCATTATCGATTTCAAGGGTCAGCCCCTGGCCAGCGGCCGCCCCCATGAACCGGAGTCGCTGAGAGCGACATTGGATAAAGACGCGCTGATGGCGTTTCGCGAGAAGTTTCCCGCCATGCTGGATGCCGACGCTTTTACACTGAACACCGACTAAGCCTGCGCACGTATAGGGCGCTGAACTTTTGCTTTCAGCGACAACGCAGCGGCAGGTATTTGATTTCCAGATTGGTGCGATTATCGGCCGTCGCCTTCATGCCCTCCGGCACTTCGTCGTAGCCGCACACCCAGGAGATCGGGCTCGACGGCGAGCCCTCGACAAGCAGGGGGCGCAAACTGACAACGCTGCCCTGCAGTGACTTTGGAAATTTGTTCCCCATCGTCAGGTGCATGGCACCATCGACCACCTCTACCCGCAGCAGGTAATTGCCCATCAGCAGTTCCGGCGCCGGCATGCCCGCCTGCTCATTGTCTGCGGGAAAAGATCCCGCGGCGCGAAAGTAGGCTTCAATGGCGGCCTTGTAGCCACCGACCAGCTCAACGCTTTCTACCACTTGCGTCTGGATATTGCGATGCCCCTGACTGGGCACCATCATTGTGGCCAGTATGGCAATGATCGCCAGCACCACCAGCATTTCCATCAGGGTAAAACCGCGCTGCACTTTACGCCCTCTGCTCAGTCAGACAGCCAAAGCCTACTACAAGGGCCGTGGTGGCGCGCGAAAACGCTCCGGTATTGAGATGCCCTAGCCATTTTCGATGGTCTCTACACCCAGTTCGGCCAACGGTCGCGCCAGCGCCCCGTAAGCCTGAGCCTTGTCACTGGAGGCGTTGCCGTCCAGCGCCCGTTTTTGAATACCCTGCAAAATGGCACTCAAGCGGAAAAAGGCAAAGGCGATATAAAAGGTCCAGTTATCGATTCCGCTAACACCGCGACGCTCACAGTAACGCTGCACATAAGCCGCCTCGCTCGGTAGGCCCAGTGCCTCACGATCCAGGCCGCCCAAGCCCGGAATCGCGGCGTCGGTGGGAATGCGCCATTGCATACATTG
This sequence comes from Litorivivens sp., assembly GCF_041624475.1. Classification (GTDB taxonomy): domain Bacteria; phylum Pseudomonadota; class Gammaproteobacteria; order Pseudomonadales; family Spongiibacteraceae; genus Litorivivens. The sequence continues at coordinate 361,946 of NZ_JBFJUX010000001.1, read as the reverse complement.
ATAGGCAAGGTCGGCATAGGGGTGACCGAGGGTAGAGAGCTCCCAATCGAGCAGCGCCACCACCCGATTTTCTGAGGGGTGAAACATCATGTTGTCCAGACGGAAGTCACCGTGGTTGATACACACCAGACCGTCGTCGTCCGGCTTGTTCTGCTCAAGCCACTGCATCAGTGTTTCCATGGCGGGAATGGTTTCGGTTTCACTGGCACGGTACTGCTTGGTCCAGCGCGAAATCTGGCGCTCAAAATAATTGCCGGGTTTGCCGTAGTCAGACAGCCCAACCGAATCAACATCCACAGTGTGCAGATCTACAAGTACCCGGTTCATGGCATCGTAAATGGCGCTGCGCTCAATGTTAGTCTGCTCCGGCAATGCCGCATTCCAGAAAATGCGCCCTTCGACAAAATCCATCACGTAAAACATGGAGCCGATAATACTGTCGTCCTCGCACAGCACGCGCATGTGTGGCACGGGAACGGCCGTAGACGCCAGCGCGCTCATGACCCTGAACTCCCGGTCGACCGCGTGGGCAGATTTCAGCAGTTCACCCGGCGGCTTGCGGCGCAGCACATAGCGACCACTGGCACTGGTGAGCAGATAAGTCGGGTTGGACTGACCACCGGAAAATTTTTCAGCCGTTAAAGGGCCTTCAAACTCGGGAAGATGCTCCGTCAGGTAGTGTTCAAGTTTTGCGGTATCGAGTTCCAGCTTGGTCATGACGATGTCCTATGCGCTGTAACGTTCAATAATTTTCTTGCCCAGCGCCATCTGGTGCACCTGATCCGGGCCGTCGGCCTGTCGACACCAGCGCGCATAGTTAAACGCTTCGGCCATAAAATAATCCTCGGTCAGGCCACCGGCGCCGTGCAGCTGCATGCAGCGATCGATCAGATTCTGTACCAACAGCGGCACGGTGGTTTTGGTAGCAGCAATCATATCGATGGAATCGGCAACCCCTTCCCGATCTATCTTGTCGCAGGTTTTCAGCACCAGCAAGCGGGCCATCTCTACTTCCGAAAAACTTTTCGAAATATCTTCGCGCACCGATTGATGCTTGCTCAACGGCCGGCCAAAGGTCGTGCGGGAAACCGCACGCTGACAGGCCAGCTCCAGCGCGCGCTGGGCGGCGCCGATCAGACGCATGCAGTGATGCATTCGACCGGGACCCAAACGGCTTTGCGCGATTTCGAAACCGCGCCCCTCACCGAGCAGGACATTTTCCTCCGGCACCCGCACATTGTTGAACACCAGCTCTGCGTGACCAATCGGTGCATCGTCATAGCCCAGCGTGGTCAGCGGCCGGATAATCTCAAGGCCGGCTGTGCCCTTGGGCACCAGTACCTGAGTTTGCTGCTGATGGCGGTTGGGGTTATCCGGATCGGACTTACCCATCACAATAAAGATTTTTGTGCGCTCGTACATGGCGCCGGTGATAAACCACTTGTGACCGTTCAGCACCCACTCGTTACCGTCGCGCCCAATGCGCAGCTCAATGTTGGTTGCATCACTGGAGGCCACCTGCGGCTCAGTCATCGCGTAGGACGACCGAATCTCGCCATTGAGCAGCGGTGTCAGCCATCTGTCTTTCTGGGCTTCTGTGCCGAAATTCATCAGCACTTCCATATTGCCGGTATCGGGCGCGTTGCAGTTGAACACTTCAGGGCTCCACTGCACCCGGCCCATCACTTCCGCCAGCGGCGCGTAGTCACTGAAGCTGAGACCACCGTGGTCGCAATACTCCGCGTGCGACGGCGGCACAAACAGATTCCACAGGCCGGCTGCTCTCGCTTTAGTTTTCAACTCATCCATCAGCGGCAGGGCCGCAAAACGATTCTCAGCGTCGTGTAGTTGGCGGGCGTACTCCGCCTCGTTAGGGTAAATGTGTTCGTCAAAAAACCGTTCGAGTGTTTGCAGGAGTTGCTGGGACTTTGCTGAAGGTGTGAAATCCATGGTCGTGTTCCCGATCAGATAGGAGAAGCGCTGATTGATTCACCATCCACGCCATTGCACAGCATAGCAACGATGAAAAAATCAAAAGCCCCTCAGGTATAAGTAATCAAATGACGGAGCTCACTGGGCTCCAGATGCGGCACCGCGTTAAACATATTAAGCCGCCAGTGTTTGCGATTGCCGAAATAGCGGGTGATACCGGTATTGATGGCCTGCAGATTGAGATTGACCATCTGCTCCACGCCCAGCGACAGCACCTCGCGCACCACGGCGCTGATCGGGCCACCGGAACTGACCACCAATACCCGCCCGCGAGTTGCGGCAATCTCTGCCAGCGTACCACGCACCCGCGTTTCAAAACCGCCCCAGTCTTCGGTCAGCCCATCCAATTCATTGCGATTCCAGGCCAGCAATGCCTCGCGCAGACAGCCGTAGAAGGTTCGCGCGTCGGTAATATCCAGCTCACCCTCTCCACCAAGACACTGACTGCGATAAGCCACCACCAGCGCGTGAAAATCAAACTCGTTAAGCCCGGCAAGCTCCACCGCCGACGGCAGCGCCGGCAGGGCCTGCTGAATCCCTCCAAGAGTTTCCCGGTGACGGCGCAGGGTGCCGGTATACACCGCATCGAACTGCGGCTCGGTCGCCGCAAAATGCTCGCCGAGAATACGCGATTGCTCCCAGCCCAGCTCGGTGAGCCGATCGTAGTTATCGGTGCCAAAGGCCGCCTGACCGTGCCGCACCATCAGAATTTCTGCCATGAAAAGCTCTCGCTACGAATAGAGAGGACAGCATACGGCTTTTTGAACTATTACTTAAATTGATTAGATTTATTCGTACTTATTAGTTTGACTGATGGTCAGGAGGTCGCCCAATCGGCCAGAAAACCTCAGGCAGAAAAGCGATTGTAATTACGGAGATACTGAATGAATTTGTCCCTGGGCAACGGCGGTGAGTAGTAATAACCCTGCACATAGTCACAGTTAAGTTGGCGCAGTATCGCGAGCTGACCGGCAGTTTCCACGCCTTCGGCCACCACATTAAGTCGCAGACTCTGCGCCATTGAGATAATGGCCCTAACCAGCGAGCGGGCATCGCCGTTGCCTTCAATGTCACAGATAAAGGACTTATCGATCTTGACAATATCGACCGGGAATTTCTGCAGGTAACTGAGCGATGAATAGCCTGTGCCGAAATCATCTATCGCAATTTTAAGACCGGCTTTGCGCAATTCCATCAGATGATCAATTGTCTCACTGCTTTCCTGCATCAAAAGATTTTCGGTTATTTCAACCGTGATATTCGGGAACAGTTCCTGCTCTCTGAGCTGCTCGAGCACCGAGCTGTGGGTTCGTGATTCTTCAACAAACTCCCGGGTGGATTTGTTGAAGGCCATGCTGATGGTCCGGCCGGTTTCCGCATTAATGGCGGCAACGTCTTCACAGGCCCGCAGCATAACGAACTCACCCAGCTCGCCAATCAGGCCGGTATCCTCGGCCAGCGATATAAATTCCTGCGGCGAAATATCACCCCAGCGCGCAAGCGCTTCGCACTTCACAATCTCACCACTGCGAACATCGACAATGGGCTGGTAAAAAACGGATAGCTCGCGCTCCTTCAGCGCAGTGGCAAGCTGCATATGCAACTTGTGACGTCGATCTACATCTTCCTGCATGGAGGCCGTGAAATAACGTGCTGTGTTGCGCCCGGCCGCTTTCGCCGCGTACATCGCCTGGTCTGCGTGTCGCAATAGCGTTTCAACATCGCTGGCGTCCTGCGGAAACAGGCTGATGCCAACGCTGGCGGTAATATGAACCTCGTGCTCATCAATGATGATCGGTTCCTGAGCCAGGGCGATAATTTCCTGAGCGACACGGGTACAGGAGTCTGCATCAGTGATGCCGGGTAACATGACGGTAAACTCATCACCGCCTAAACGAGCAACGACATCCTCGTCGCGCAGCATGGCGCTGAAGCGCTGACCCAGCGACTTCAGTAACTGGTCGCCCACTCCGTGCCCCAGCGAATCGTTGATATCTTTAAAGTGATCGAGGTCAATAAACAGCACCGCAATCCTGTAGGCATAACCGCGCGGCGATGCCAGCGCCGCCGCAAGGCGCTGGCTGAACTGGAGGCGATTGGGCAGACCCGTGACCGGATCTGTAGTTGCATGGTATTGAATGGTTTTGTCCGCCTGACGGATCGGGGAGATATCCTGCACCACACCATGCAAATGGGTAATGCGACCATCGCTGCGCGCGGGTTCAACAATATGGCGGAGCCATACCGGTGAGCCGTCATCGCGCTCAACCATGACCTCAAAGTCCTGAATTTCGCCGGTATCGATCGCCTCGCGAATTCGGGCACGGATCAGGTTGCGGCTTGCATCATCGTAAAAGTTGAACCAGCGTGTTGGAGAGGCGCCTTTGCCTGCGTCGGGCGTTGTACCGTGCAAGAGGTACACTTCGTCGGTCACGTATTCGCAACCGCTGCGCAAATCGATTTCCCAGCCACCGACATCGGCGCTTTGACTCACCCTGCGCAGTAAGCCTTCATTGCGCTTGAACTCATTGCTTATCTGTAGTCGCGCGCTGAACTGACGCAGAGCGAGATAGAGTGCCAGCCCCAGCGTCAAAGCAAGACCCAGTGCCGTCGGCCAGTACCAGGCCAGCGAGGTCGGCAAGTCACGCCACCCGCCCTTGGGCAGTGCGGCAATTTCCCACTCCACCGCACCCAGCGAGACTTGCATACTGACTGGCTCACGGTCGAATACATCAATATCACCGTAAATCAGCGGCTCGCTATTCACAGCCCAGGCCAGGCGGCCGTGACGTATGGCTATCTCCAAACCCAGGTTGGGGGCATTCAAGCCGACATCATCGATCAAGCGGTCAAAATCCACCGGCGCCGAGACAATGCCCCAGAAGCTGTCTGCTCCAGGCTTCGAAAGGTAAACCGGCGCTCTTCCGATAATCGCCCGTCCACCCTGCACCAGCTCTAGTGGCCCAGCGACGATCATGCGTCGCAGATCCCGGGCCAGCTCAACCATCGGCAGTTGCTCGGCATTCGTTCTATAGTCCAGGCCGACGGCTTTTTCATTCCCCGCCAGTGGATAAACATGACGCACCACCAGATTCGGCGCTGCGGCAACGTTCACCAGCAGCGGGTCCTGATCAATCAGGCCACCCACAAATTCGGAAAAGCGTTTCTGATCAAGGTCGGGCTCTGAGGCAATCAAACCGACCACACCCCGAAGCAGGGCGAACTGGCCGTTGATCCTGCCCTCAAGCTGCACCCGGATACTGGCCAGCTGAGACCAGACATCTTTATGTTGCAGGTCTTGATGACGCTCCTTTAACTGCACCTCCAGCGCGTAAGCCAGGGCAATAACGATGCCTGCCGCAGCGAGCGGAAGGGAATAACGGCCTGGCAAACGAATCAGCAATACCGCCAGCACAAGGCCGCCGCCAAGCAGAACCAGCGCAAGCCAGGGGGTCTTTGGCGCAGTGTCCGGCCGATCTATCCGGAAGTGCAGTTCGCTGCCGGGGTATTCAGCTTGCAGCAGGCCCGCATCGCTCAGCAGCCGGTGCATTTGCCGCCAGCGCTGCGGCTCATTAAAACCCAGGGGGATATGGGGGTAGTAAAGCAGGCTGTTGGTGTTATCGGCGAAAAAGCGGTTGTATCCCTCCAGCGACTCAAAGGGATTGAATTGGCGCGGCAAAGCAGCAATGCGCTCAATCATTTCCTCCTTATGGGTCATCGCGTAGTGCCAGCCCTGAAGACTCGCCTCAAGAAAGCGGCGAACCCGGTCGGGCGAGCGGTTGATCACTCGTTGGTGGGTATACAGGGTGTCGCCAAAAAACGCCGGCTCAATGTCAGAGATAGCCAAGCTATGGACCTCAAGACCGGCCTCCTTCGCCTCATACTCTGCAGAGATTCCGTAGGTCAGCAGTACATCGGCCTTGCCCGACTGCAAGGTTTTCAGTGTCAGCGGTTCTGAAACCAATACGGGGGGCTCTGCCCGGTTTACCCGGGCCGCGATCAGCGCCTGCAGTTCCCTGGCGATAAAATCGTTGGGATTGACTGCGATGCGCAGTCCGGAGAGATCGCGCAACGAGCGCAGCTGGAGATCCGCTAGTGTAACCAGGGCGCCGGGGCTGCGCTGAAAAATAGGTGCCAGAACAACCAGCGGATGACCCTGATCGCGACCCACGAGAATATCGCTGCCACCAATGGCAAAATCAGCGCGACCTTCCAGTAGTTCCTGCTTGACGTTGCGAAAGCGACCGGCCTCATCCACCACCGGGACAATCTCTACCTCCAGTCCTGCGGCCGCGTAATAGCCCTGCCACAGCGCAGCGTAATAGCCCGCAAACTGGAATTGGGGCTCCCATTTAAGCTGCAGCACGACTCGCTCATTCGCCAGACTCGCAGAAGCCAGAGCAAGCAGCAGCAATGCTCGTGCGATAGTGACCATCAATTTCAGCGAACCCTCGGAGTTTTGAGGATTTCAGTCTACGCGATAGCAGCAATACCACTATCGCGGTATCTACTTACCCTCTATCGGGCTTTATTGCCGGGCGCTTTACAGGCACACTGCGCGCTGCCCAGACCACCACCTCGAAGTGATATGCCATTACTCAGCGCCAAAAGCCTCGAATTTGCCATAGGTCAGCAGATACTGCTGGACAAAGCCGACCTGCAACTGGACCCAGGCGAGCGGGTCTGTCTGGTCGGTCGCAACGGCTCCGGCAAGTCCACCCTGCTCTCAATCATCGCCGGCGAACTGCTGCCTGACGGCGGGGAAATCCAACTGGATCAAGGGGTTAAAGTGGCCAGCATGCCCCAGGCGCCGATAGACGCCACGCCGGGCACCACCGTGTTTCAGGCGGTCGCCGAAGGCCTGGAAAACGCCGGAAAGCTGCTGGCGCGCTACGAATCGCTGGCGGCAGAAGGCAATATGACCGAACTGGCCAAAGTGCAGGAGCAACTGGAAGCCGAAGGCGGCTGGGAGTTCCACCAGCGCATCGAGCACACCCTGAGCCGCCTGCAGCTGGATGGACAGCAGACCCTGAGCGAGCTCTCCGGCGGCTGGCGTCGCCGGGTCGCCCTCGCTCGCGCGCTGGTCGCACAACCCGACATTCTGCTGCTGGACGAACCCACCAACCATCTGGATATCGCCGCCATCGAATGGCTGGAACAGGCGGTACTGGGCTTTGAGGGCTGCGTGCTGTTTATCACCCACGACCGCGCCTTGATCAACAAACTCGCCACCCGCATTGTGCTGCTCGATCGCGGCCACCTGCGCAGTTACCCGGGCAATTTCGACGAGTACAGCCGCCGCCTCGAAGAAGATCTGCGCATCGAACAGGAGCAGAACGCCCTGTTCGACAAACGCCTGGCCGAAGAAGAACGCTGGATTCGCACCGGCATCAAGGCCCGACGCACCCGCAACGAAGGCCGCGTTCGCGCGCTTAAACGGCTGCGTGAAGAATACGCCCAGCGCCGCAATGTGCAGGGCAATGCCCGCCTCAATCTGGATCAGGGCGAGCGCAGCGGCAAGCTGGTGGCAGAGCTCAAGTCTGTCAGCCACGGTTACGGTGACAAACTGCTGATCGACCGGCTCGACCTGACCGTCAGTCGCGGCGACAAGCTGGCGCTGATCGGTCCCAACGGGGTCGGCAAGACGACCCTGCTGCGCCTGATCGTCGGCGAACTGGAGCCCAATTCCGGCAGCGTGCGCCAGGGCAGCAAGCAACAGATCGCCTATTTCGACCAGATGCGCTCGGTGCTGGACGACAACAAATCGGTGGTGGACGTGGTCGGCCAGGGCCGTGAAAGTCTGATCATCAACGGCAAGCAGAAACACATCATCAGTTACCTGGGCGACTTCCTGTTTACCGCCGAGCGCGCCCGCTCCCAGATTCGGGTGCTGTCAGGGGGCGAACGCGCCCGCGTGATTCTCGCCCTGCTGTTCAGTCAGCCCGCCAATATTCTGGTCTTGGATGAACCGACCAATGACCTGGATATGGAAACCCTGGAGCTGCTGGAAGAACTGCTGACCGAGTTTGACGGCACCGTACTGCTGGTCAGTCACGACCGGGCCTTTGTCGACAATGTCGCCAGCGCCTGTCTACGGTTTGAAGGCAGTGGCCGGATCGACAATTTTGTCGGCGGCTACAGCGACATCCCGCCGGCCCGCCTCAAAGCGGCCTTTACTCCCGGCACAGGCGGCAACGGCGGGCCCAGCAAGCCCACATCGCAGGCAGCGGTGCCGGACAACAAGCCCGCCAAAAAGAAACTGAGCTACAAACTGCAGCGCGAACTCGACAGCCTGCCGGACCGAATAGCGGAACTGGAAGCCGAGATTGAAGCGATGAGCGAACGCTCTCAGCAGAGCGACTTTGCCGACCTGTCGCCGGAACAGATCACCGCCCACTGGGGACAGGTTTCTGCGCGGCAGGCGGAACTCGACGAGGCCATGGAGCGCTGGCTGGAACTGTCAGAAATGTAAGTCCATTGTGGAAACTACGCATGGCGCTATTCCGACTGAAGTTTATTGTCGGGGGTCAGCCATACGAACCTTCCCATGAGCATAAAACTTCGTCTGACAATCTGCCGCAAACATGGCGCGCCGTCCTCGCAACCTTCACCGGAAGGGGAATATCTCGTTGCCCTGCGCACGGATACGCCGGAAAGTTGCCTCGCCAGTGCCGCCTTTGACGCGGTGCTGTGCAACTTCCCGGATGCCCACGGAGAGGATTTCAACGTCAAAACCCGGGACCTCGAAGGGCACATCGTGCTCGACACCGAACTGCCCGCCTACGGCGTCATGAGGCAGTACGGCCTCAGTGTTACCCCCCTGCCCTGAGCTATCAAAGCACCACCAGCGCTGCGTGAACGGCCATCCACAGCACCGCCAGCGAGCTGATCGCGAATATGGTCAGACGCGGCATCACCCGATTGACCGTTGCCTGAACCAGGCTGTGCGCCACGCGCAGCCCCACATAAACCCAGGCGACGCTAACAATCAGCGTGCCCGCTGTTCCGATCAACGCCCAGACCACCGCCGTGGCATAAAAAATGGTGGGGTGTTCCATCAGGTGATTGTAGTTATCCGCCTTCCACTGAATTTCTTTCGGCAAAAGCTTGCCGAGTTCGGCCGTGCGCTCCCCCTTCTGCGGGTGAATACGGTTTTTAGCCATATAAGGAAGGCGGGTGAGCGCCATCCAGGTCTGCATGAAACAGGTCCAGAGGACGAGCGCGATGACGGGGCCGAGTATGGGATCAAGAGTGCTTATCATTACAAACTGCCTTTTTGTTATTGCGGTATAGCCAGCCTATGCCGGCCGCGGCGCCCACGCAAGCCGGCGCTCAACCTTGTGTTTTTTCCCGCCACAGCTCAGCCCATACCGGTATCGCCTGACCAGGCATGGGCTTGGCGATGTAAAAACCCTGGGCCAGGTGACAGCCGGCGTTAGCCACGTAGTCCCAGTCGGCCTTGCTCTCCACCCCCTCTGCAACGATCGTCATATCGAGTTCGGTGGCCAGGCGCACACTGCTGTTAACAATGGCCTGCAGGGAACTGCGCTCGCTCACGCCGGTAACAAAAGAACGGTCGATCTTGAGTTCATTGAAGGGGATCTGGCGCAACTGCGACAGAGACGAGTAGCCGGTACCAAAATCGTCGATGGACAGGTTAAAGCCCTGCAGGCGCAGCCGGCTGAGAATATCGAGGCCGCGCGATGCCGGATCGAGAATCTTGCTCTCGGTCAGCTCCAGAGTGATGTTTTCCGGCTCTATGCCGGCTCGCTCGCAGTAGCCCAGCAACTGTTCGGGCAGGTTCAGGTCATTGAGCCCCGCCGTCGAAAAGTTGATCGACAGCTGTGGGGTGAGCCCCTGCCTGGACCAGAGCGCCAAGTCGGCAAAGGCCCGATCGATCACGCCGTGGGTGAGCGATTCAATCAGCCCCTCCTGCTCAGCCACCGGCACAAAGGCGGCGGGGCCAAGGGTTTTAGTGCCTTTTGCCCAGCGCGCCAGCACCTCCACCGAGTGAAAACGGCCATCGCTCAGCGCCACCTTGGGCTGGTAGTGGTTGACGAACTCGCCGCGACTAATCGCCTGAACAATATCGTCGCGACTGACAGTGGCGGTCGGGCGCGGCGCTTTGCGTCGTCCCCGTTTCAGCAAGGCATTTACGGCCTCCAGACTAGCGGGCTTGGCCAGACTGCCCAGCACGTAGAGACCCTGGTTTTCAGCGATCTGTTGAGCGGCGGACAGCATCTGGTCATTTTGGCCACTGCAGAAGATGACTTTTCCCCGGTAACTGATATCGGCGAGGTGGCGAACAAAGGTGATGCCGTCCATTGTCGGCATGCGCAGATCCAGTACCACCAGCTCGATATTGCGGCCGCGATCCTTGGCAAGGCGCCGCGAACTGTCCAGGGGGTCGGTATGGGCCGAAACGAGGCTATCCGGCAGGCAGGCGGCGAACTGTTTTTGGGTCAGCTTGGCGGCAAATGGATCGTCGTCGATTACCCAGACTTCGTTCATAGTCACCTCAGGTTTGGGGCAGGCCCAGCTGCTTTAGCAGGGCATTTACTACCCGCTGGTGGCGCGCCTTGAGTTCCGCAAGGGCGGCAACGGCAGCACTGCCGCTCATTGCGGCCACCGCCTGCTCAAAATGTTCCAACTGGTCGCCGAGACCGCTGGCTCCAATTGCTCGCGAGGAGGACTTGAGCTTGTGCGCGGTCTCCGCCGCCGTAGCCAGATCGCCCTGATCGATCAGCCGCCCGAGCTCTTCCAACTGCGCTCGGGACGAGCTCAGGTAGTCCAGTGCCAGCTCCTGAAGTAATTCAGGATCATCGCCTATCACCTGCCGCTGAACGGCCAGATCAATCTCGCTGCCCGCATCCGAATTCTCAGCCTGGCGGCGTTGCGCCTGCGGACGCGTATCCGGCACCAACTCCGACGCCAACTGCCGAATAGTGTCCAGCAGGCGCTGCCCAGCGGTGGGCTTGACCAGATAGGCGTCCACACCCTGAGCCGCTGCCCGAGCCTTTTCATCACGTGCGGCATTGGCGGACAGCACGATAATGCGAGTAGGCTTCCCTGCATCCTCTTCTGCACGAATGCGACGGGCCATTTCGTAGCCATCCATTTGCGGCATATGAATATCGGTAATCACCAGTGGGTAGCGCTGCACGCGCCAGCGGGCAAGCCCCTCCGCACCGTTTTCGGAGTAGTGGGCGCAGATGCCGTGCTGGGTCAGCTGAGCCTGGATAACCCGGCGATTGGTAGCATCGTCCTCCACCACCAGCACCCGGCAATTTTCGGTCTCGCTATCCTTTGGGTCATCGGAGTCCGGGTTCAGCGTATTGTTGAGCCGCTCGCTGAGCATGGCCGATGCGAGCCTCACACCTTCAGTCAGAGTTTCGGGGCCGATAGCCTCCAGATCGATGCTGATGGCGTCCTGCATGTCGTAGCGCGGCTGCTTGCGGCGTCCGCGGGTAATCACCAGATTTTTGACGTGGTCGAATTCGATATAGCGGCTGCGCAGAGCATCCAGCGACAGCTCATCATCGCCACAGTCCTCGATCACCACCGCACGGCGCCGGTCGCGCTGCAGTATATCCCGAGCCTGAGGCCAGTCCGCTGCAGTGACCACTTCGAGCTGTTTCTTCTCTCGTAGCGCATTTAGGCTGCTGGCCAAGGCGGCGCTGGGCTCCCCTATCAACAGGCAGTAGTAGTCACGGGGGTTGTCCAGCGGCCGGTCGGGTCGCCGCGGCTGTAGTGAATCCTCTATGTGAGCGATCGCGCAGAACTCACCGGTTTCCATATCGAGCAGGCGCAGGGCCTCGACAAAAGCTTCCCGAGTCAGCTGGTCTAGGGTGATCAGACCGCTGCGATGGCGGCGCGGCCAACGCCGACGGCCGCGGGTAATGGCAATGGTGCAGGGCAGCAGTCCCGAGGGCAGATGGCGGCGAAAGGCCTGCAGGTCCGGTTCTTCGTTGCCGCAATCGTAGACCAGGCAGGCCTCACGCAGGCCCGCCATGCGAGTCCCCGCAGCAGCGAGGTCGGGCTGGATTTCAGCGGACAGACCGGCCTCTCTGAACCAGGCGTGCAACACCGCAGCCGGAATGTCGGGGCTGTCCACAATCACCGCCTGCCGCCAGCGGCTGACCACCAGGGAACGCTGCACCGCCTGCTCGATGCGGGTGGGAATCGCGACCTTAAAGCGGCTACCCCGGCCAGGTTCACTGTCAAAACCAATCTCACCGCCCATAAGATCGACCAGGCGTTTGCAGATGGCCAGGCCCAGACCGGTGCCACCAAACTGGCGAGTGGTCGAAGATTCAGCCTGGGTAAAGGGAGTGAAAAGCTTGTCCCGGGCATCGGGCTGGACCCCGATGCCGTTGTCAATAACGGTTATTTCAAGCGTCGGCGAGGGCGCGTCAGCCACCCGGTAGCGCACCACCACCCTGCCGCGGTCATCGCCACGCTTCTGGCTGAATTTAACGGCGTTGCCCAGCAGATTGAACAGGATTTGGCGGATGCGGGTTTCATCACCGATGATCTGGTGCGACGCGGTATCGACGCACTGCACCTGTATCGTCACGTTTTTGCGGTAGGCGGTTTCGGTCATTGAATCCACGACCCCCTGGATCATCAGCGCCGGGTCGAAGGGCGACAACTCCAGCTCCAGCCGATCCGCCTCGATTTTGGAGAAGTCGAGAATATCGTCAATCAGGCGGAGCAGCAGCTTGCCCGAACGCTCGACCGTGGCCAGCATATCGCGCTGATAGCGACTCAAGGCAGTGCCCTTGAGCACATCGACCATGCCCAGCACACCGTTCATGGGGGTGCGAATTTCGTGGCTGACGGTGGCCAGAAACAGGGATTTGGCCTGATTGGCAGACTCAGCATCGTCCCGGGCCTGCCGCAATTGGCCTACTTTCTGACGCAGGGCGGCGGTTTTGCGATTGACCTCGTCGCGCAGACGCAGGGCCTCGCCGCTGGTGGTCAATACAGAAAAAAGCATGATAAAAGCGAAAACAACGGAGGTGAATATCAGCGCGTGGCGATAGCTGTCGTCCCGGTCAAAGGCGATAAAGTTCAGCGGAGCCGCCTGGACAAGCCAACCGAGATCGTCCACATCGAGCACCTGCTCAATCAACAAATGCTCGGGCCAACGCTCGGCGGGGGCGGTCTCGATTAGGGTATCACCGCCGATACTGTCTACAATTCGCAGATGGATTTCCTCTCGGCGGGCCGCCTCCGTTATGGCGCTGAAAAAATCGCTTAGCGTGGAAACCCCCACCACAAAACCCACCACGGTGTTGGCGCTAGCGCCTCGACCGTAGACCGGCTGAAAAGCGAGATAGCCCTGGGTGCTGCCGGAGCTGCCGTCCGCCAGAAAACGGTAGACGGTGTCGCGGGCCAACTGGGGCCTGCCGGTCTCTTTAACACGCTGCATCGCGCGCCGGCGGGCCGGACGGGACCAGTGATCGAAGCCGAGCACTTCGCGGCTAAGCTGCCGGCTGTAGACGAGGGTTTCGCTGTCGCCGGACAGAGCTATAGACGCCAGGATGGGGTAACGGGCCACGCCTTCCATTGGGACCAGATCACCGCTTTCGCTTAGGGTCAGCGGGCGCAGGCCATCCGGCTCATCGAGGGCCGGCACGTTGCCGACAATATCGATGTAGGATAAAAGCGATGAACCTTGCAGTATGCTGGTGAAGTCAACCAGCTCATCATGGGTAACGTGTTCGGAAGATTCCAGAAAGCGCTCGACAAAGGCGAGCTGATGCTTCCAATCGGTCGACAGGACGCCAGTCTCTGGCAGCACATGACTCAGTTTCTCTCGGGCCAATGCACGCGCGGATTGAAGTTGGGCGGTGCTGAGCCAGTAGTGGCTGCCCAGGATGGCAAGTGTGGTAAAGCTGAGTGTCAGCACAACGGGTTTGGCAATATCCAGACGCTGGAAGGGCTGGCCCGGCCATAGAAAGACGATCAGTGGCGCCACAAGCATAACGCCCAGGCTGTTGCCGGACCACCAGCCGAGCATGGCCGATCCGACCGTTTGCGCCGAAAAGGTACTGAAATCGCCGGCAGTTACAATGCCAGCCACGGAAAACAGGGCGCAGGGCAGAGGTGCGGCGCAGGCTATCCAGAGAGCAACACGCCACGCGCTTTGGGGTCTACCGACTTTGCGGCTGACCCGGCGGACCAGCCATACCCCGAGCAGGGCCTGGAGGGTGGCCGCTGTCGGTAGCAAGATATCCAGGACGCTGGGATTGAGGCTTTGATTGAATATCTGTTCCGCCAACCAGGCGCCGAGCCACACCCCCGGCCAACAGCGGTAGCCCCAGATCAGCAGCGCGGCGAAGGCAAAACCCGCCGGGGCCCAGATTGGCACATTGACCTCGGGCAGCTGCCAGGCGATCAGCACGCAGAGGACGGACAACACCACATAGCCGCCGCCAACCACAGCGCAGCGGTATAGCCATTGGCGGGTGTTGTCGGGCATGAATTCCATCTCGACTCCTGGCGCGCAAGTCCGGTGCGCGGTAATGCAGCTTACTATTGCTCAGTTAAACAGCGATGTGTTATTGCCGCAAGTCTTTGAATGTAGGCAATAGTACGTAGAGATAGCGCGAAAAGATGGAGGGGTTGGGCGCCAGCTTGACGCCCGGGTGAGATCAGCCGAAGGGGTGGCGCAGGACGATGGTTTCCACCCGGTCAGGGCCGGTGGAGATGATATCGATGGGCACGCCAACCAGCTCCTCAATGCGCGTGATGTAATCGCGCGCCGCCTGCGGCAGCTCATCCAGAGTTTTGGCACCGAGGGTGGACTCGCTCCAGCCGCGCAGGTCTTCGTAGATCGGCTCCAACGTACCGTAGTCGTCGCAGTCGATCGGCGCAGGAATAGCTTCACCGGCGGCATTGCGATAGCCGGTGCACACCCGCACGCTGTCCAGCCCATCGAGCACGTCCAGCTTGGTCAGACAGATGCCGGAAATGCTGTTGATCAGCACCGACTGGCGCAGGGCAACCGCGTCAAACCAGCCACAGCGTCGGGCGCGACCCGTGGTGGCGCCAAACTCATGGCCCTTGGCCGCCAGATGCTTGCCGACGTCGTCAAACAGTTCGGTGGGGAAGGGGCCGGAACCGACGCGGGTGGTGTAGGCCTTGGTAATGCCCAGCACATAGTCCAGGTACAGGGGGCCAAAACCACTGCCCGTGGCAGTACCGCCGGCTGTCGTGTTGGAGGAGGTCACAAAGGGGTAGGTACCGTGGTCGATATCCAGCAGTGAACCCTGGGCGCCTTCAAACATGATCTTGCGACCCGCGATGCGGTAGTCGTGCAGCATCTTGGTCACATCGGCCACCATCGGCAGCAACTGTTCGGCCATTTGCAGGGCTTCATCCAGTGTCTTCTGGTAGTCCACCGCTTCAACCTGAAAGTAGTTGGTCAGCACAAAGTTATGGTAATCCATAACCTCTTTCAGCTTGACGGCAAAACGCTCCGGGTGCATCAGGTCGCCCAACCGCAAGCCGCGACGCGCCACCTTGTCTTCGTAGGCCGGGCCGATGCCGCGACCGGTCGTGCCGATTTTGGCCTCACCCTTGCGGATTTCGCGGGCCTGATCCAGGGCCACATGGTAGGGCAGAATCAGCGGGCAGGCCGGGCTCAGCCGAAGGCGCTCGCGCACCGGCACGTTTTTGGCTTCGAGCTCGCCAATCTCTTTCAGCAAGGCCTCGGGCGACAACACCACACCGTTGCCGATCAGGCAGATCACACCTTCGCGCAGCACACCGGACGGGATCAAATGGAGAACGGTTTTCTCGCCGCCAATCACCAGTGTGTGGCCGGCGTTGTGACCACCCTGAAAGCGCACTACGACAGCAGCCTGATCGGTCAGCAGGTCAACAATCTTGCCCTTGCCCTCATCGCCCCACTGGGTACCGAGCACCACGACGTTTTTGTTCATTGAATCTATCTCGAAAATAACGGAGTTAAGTCATCAGCGCGGCACAACGTGCCAGTCGCCGTCTTTGAACACCAGCTCGCGATCGCAAACCGGTACCTGTGTGTCACCCGGCAGGGCAAATACCACCTGCTCGCCGCTGCTGCGCAGCGACTGCACCTTGTGCCAGAGGTCGGCGTCCTTGCTGTTCGGCGCCAGTATGGACGCTGCGGCACGGCAATCCGGCAGCAGCGCCAGCAGGGCTTTCAAGTCAATGCTGAAGCCAGTGGCCGGACGAGCCCGGCCAAAAACGCGGCCGATATCATCGTAGCGCCCACCGGAGGCCAGCGCCCGATCGCAGTCGCTGGACAGGGCCGAAAACACGGCGCCGGTATGGTAGTGATATCCGCGCAGTTCCGCCAGATCAAAATACAGGGCAACGCCCGGGAAGCGCTCGCGCACCTGGGCCGCCAGCTCTTCCAGCGCGCCGATGGCGGCAACCGCCCGCGGGTAGGCCTTGAGCAATTCGCGGCCCCGAGCGAGCACATCGTCGTTGCCGTGTAATTCCGCCAGACCGGCCAGAGCCTGCTTGATCTTGTCATCCAACGGCAGCTCATTGAGCAGGCTGCTCAGCTCCGCCGCCGCCTTGCGCTGCAGAATGGAGAAGTAGCGCTGCTCTGTGGCCTCATCAAGGCCGGATACCACGGATTCGTAGATACCCACATGCCCCAGGTCGAGGGTCAAATTCTGAACACCTGCCACGGTGAGGGTCTGCAGCATCAGGCAGACAATTTCCAGATCGCTGTCGGTACTGGAGTCACCGTAGAGCTCTGCGCCCAGCTGAATTGGAGAACGCGAAGCCAGCGGAGACTTTGGGCGGGTGTGCAGTACGCTGCCGGCATAGCACAGGCGGGTTACGCCGTCGCGACCGAGGCTGTGGGCGTCGATGCGGGCAGCCTGGGGTGTGATGTCGGCACGCAGGCCCATCATGCGGCCCGTCAGTTGATCCGTTACCCGGAAGGTTTGCAGGTCAATATCGCTGCCCAGGCCCACTAGCAGGGATTCGGTGTATTCGAGCAGCGGCGGGATCACCAGCTCATAGCCCCAGCTCTGATACAGATCGAGCAGCTGACGCCGCAGGTGCTCAACCTTGGCCGCATCCTTCGGCAGCAATTCCTCTACCCCATCGGGCAGCAACCAGCGGTCGGCAATGGTCATAGTTGTCCTATCTTACCCAGTACAAAAGGGCCAGCCCGGAAAGCATGCTGATCAGCCCTATGATGCGAATCTGTCGGTCATTGCTGTGTGCAACATTGAGGATCACTTCACGCCAGCGGCCGGGGGCAATGAAAGGCAACAGGCCTTCGATAATCATCACCAGACTCAGGGCGACTGCCAGCTCCTGCCACATGACTCAGTACCACTCACTCAAGTACGCACTCAAACACGCACACACAAAAAAACCGCGCAGTCCTTCACCGTAAAACGGTAAGCACTGCCCGGTTGCGCGATTGTAACATGATCCAGCGCCGATGTTAGCGCTGGCTAGCCTTGTCTTCCTTCAGGTACTTGAAGAATTCACCCTCGGAATCCACCACCAGAATATCGTCCTTACCCTTGAAGGAATCGCGATAGGCGGCGAGGCTGCGCACGAAGTTGTAAAACTCCGCATCGCGCGAATAGGCCTGAGCGTAGATCTCGGCAGCGCGGGCATCACCGTCACCGCGAATGCGCTCGGCATCCCGGTAGGCGTTAGCCGCGATAACCGTGCGCTCGCGATCGGCGGCGGCGCGAATGAATTCAGCCTGCTCGCGACCGGTGGAGCGGTGCTCGCGGGCCTCACGTTCACGCTCGGATTTCATCCGGTCAAACACCGACTGGCTCACCTGCTCAGGCAGATCGATACGCTTGACCCGGATATCCACCACCTCGATACCAAACTCGGTGGTAGCAATCTGGTTCAGCTTGTGGGTCAGCTCCACCATCAGCAGGTCTCGCTCACCGGACACCACTTCGTGCACGGTGCGCTCACCGAACTGGTTACGCAGGCCGTCGTTGATACGCTGTGCCAGCAGGCGGTGGGCGCGCGCCTCTTCACCGTTAGTCGCGGTGTAGAACTTGAAGGTGTCGATAACCCGCCACTTGGCGTAGAAATCCACGTCCAGCGGTTTTTTCTCAACCGTCAGGAATCGCTCCGGAGAGGAGTCCAGGGTCAGGATACGCCGATCAAACTTGCGCACGGCATGCATCAGCGGCACTTTGAAATGGAGACCTTTCTCAATATCAGGTACAGCCACTTCACCGAACTTGAGCAGTACACCACGCTCGGTTTCCTTGATGACATAGAGGGTCTGGGAGCCGAGAATGATGGCCAGACCAATCAGGATCAATACACCCAATCCACGATTATTCATGATTAGCGGCCCTCCCGACGGCGTGACTGGGTTTCGCGACGCAGCTGCTCGACCACACGATTGGTCAGCTCCTCGATATCGAGCTCGTCTATGTTGCTGACACTGCCCCCGCTACCGCCTTTGACGATACGATCCAGCGGCAGATAGAGCATGTTGTTGCCGCCTTTCACGTCTACCATCACCTTGGTGCTGTTGCTGTACACGTCCTGCATGGCTTCGATATACAGACGGCGGCGTGTGACGTCCGGCGCCTTTTTGTACTCAGCCAGCAGTTTGGTAAAACGGGCTGCTTCACCCTCGGCCCGGGCGACCACCTGATCGCGGTAGGCGTTGGCTTCTTCCAGCTGGCGCTGAGCCTGACCGCGGGCTTCCGGGATGATGGTATTGGCATAGGCTTCCGCTTCGTTTTTCAGGCGAGCCTTGTCTTCCTTGGCGCGGGTAACGTCGTCAAAGGCATCCTGCACCTGGGCAGGCGCCCGCGACTCGCGGATGTTCACTTCCGACACCAGAATGCCGGTCTGGTAGTTATCCAGATAATTCTGCAGACGCTGCTTCACGTCCACGGCCATTTTTTCACGGCCGGCGGTGATGACGTCATCCATCGATGAACTGCCCACCACGTGACGCAGGGCACTTTCCATCGCCTGCTCCAGGCTGTGCTCGGGGTTGCGAACCTTCAGCAGGAAGTGTGCGGGGTCAGATACGGTGTACTGCACCGACATGGGCACGTCGACGATGTTTTCGTCTTCAGTCAGCATGGACGCGCGGTGCTCAGCCTGACGCACCTTGGTCACATTGACCTTTTCAACAACATCAATCAGCGGCGGGCTCCAGTGCAGGCCGGCAGAATGGGTCACATGGTAGACACCCAAACGCAGGACCACGGCTTTTTCCTGCTCGTCCACCTGATAAAAGCCGAAGACGGCCCAGATGAAGGCCGCGATGGCGAGAATGACACCGGCCGAACCTGCGCCGAAGCCGGACGGAGAACCGCCCTGACCACCACCGCTGCCGCCAAAAATGCCGCCGAGTTGTTCTTTGAATTTTTTCAGCGCTTCATCAAGGTCCGGAGGCCCCTGATTGTTACCGCCCCACGGGTCGTTGTTATTGCCACCCGGTTCATTCCAGGCCATGCCATTCTCCTAAACCAGCCTATTGTCGTCGCTAAAAGCGACTCGAAGTCTATCAAACTTTGGGCCCCGGTCTAACCAAAGTCGGTTCCGACCGGAGCGATTATCAGTGCGCGCGCAGGTTTTCCAGTTTTTCGCCTTCCTGTGCGAGCAAACGCATCAAATCTGCCTTCGGCATACGGATATGCAGCGTGCAGCCCTGCTCGTTGTATTCTTCCTGCTGAACACCGCCCAAGGCGAACAGTCGTGAGCGCAGCCGAGATTTTTCCGGCGGCAACACCACATCGGTATCCACCACATCGCCGGCCAGGCGCTCGCTGAGGGCCTCCATCAACAAATCCAGCCCCTTGGCGCGCCGCGCTGACAGCCACACCCTTACCGGACGACCCTCGCTGTCGCGCTCTATGCGCGGCGGCTGACCGATAAGGTCGATTTTGTTGTAGACCTCCAGCATCGGCAGCTCATCGGCGCCGATTTCCGCCAGCACTTCGTGTACCTGGCGATTGTGGTCGTCGCGCTCTTCGTCGGCGCAGTCAATCACATGCACCAGCAAATCCGAGCTGACCGCCTCTTCCAGGGTGGCGCGGAAGGACTCTACCAGCTTATGCGGCAAATGGCGGATAAATCCGACCGTGTCCGCCACCACCACCGGCCCCACATCGGCCACCTGCAGGCGGCGCAAAGTCGGATCGAGAGTCGCAAACAGCTGGTCCGCCGCGTACACATGGGACGCGGTCAGGGAATTAAACAGGGTCGACTTGCCGGCGTTGGTATAGCCAACAAAGGAGAGCGTAGGGATTTCGGCCCGCTTCCGTGCCCGGCGGGACTGGTCGCGCTGTTTGCGCACCTTTTCCAGCCGCGCCTGAATACTTTTGATGCGCCCACGCAACAGGCGGCGGTCGCTCTCGAGCTGGGTTTCACCCGGGCCGCGCAGACCGATACCGCCTTTTTGCCGCTCCAGGTGAGTCCAGCCGCGAATCAGGCGAGTCGACATATGCTCCAGCTGAGCCAGCTCCACCTGCAGCTTACCCTCGTGGGTGCGGGCCCGTTGGGCGAATATATCGAGAATCAGACCGGTGCGATCCAGCACTCGGCACTGCAATTCCTTCTCGATATTGCGCTCCTGACTGGGGCTCAGCGAGTGGTTAAACAGCACCAGCTCCGCCTCATGTTCCACCACCAGCTGGCGGATTTCCTCCAGCTTGCCGGAGCCGACAAAGGTCTTGGCGTGCGGCATGGGACGCTGACCGCGCACAAAATAAACTGGCTCACCGCCGGCCGAGGTGACCAGCTGCATAAATTCGCCCGGATCTTCGCGCTCGGTCACACCGCTGAAATCGATGTGTACCAGCACCGCGCGCTCACCGGTATCGGGACGCTCAAATAGCAAGGGGTTCTCCCACAACACAGCCGCCGGATACCCGCAGGCACCGGCGACCGATAAAGGAGTTCAGTGATGTAATGTCAGAACCGAGAAACGAGAGGAACTCAGGTCTCATCGTCTTCCGGCGGATGCTGCATGGGCAGCCGGACGACCCGCGAGGGCACGACGGTAGAAATGGCGTGTTTGTACACCATCTGGCTGACCGTGTTTTTAAGCAACACGACAAATTGGTCGAAGGACTCGATCTGGCCCTGAAGTTTGATGCCGTTAACCAGATAAATGGATACAGGCACTCGTTCCTTACGCAGAATATTAAGGTAAGGGTCTTGTAAGCTATGCCCTTTTGACATGGTGTAGCCTCCTTGATTGGCCAATGGCCAGTAAAAGCGACAGGCGGTGACGTACCCGAATGGAGACCGAACAACTGTTCTCGGGCGCCCACGCCTCCCGCAAGCGTGATCAAATAAGACCTGGCTGCGGTTTTACTTGAAGTTTAGGCCCTAGTATAGCCCATCCACTGGGAAATCAACATCAGCGAGCAGGGCCAAAACGTCGGGCAAGAGACTGATTTTGTCATCATTCCACACTATCCAGTGTAAATCCTGCCATTTGCGCAGCCAGGTATACTGGCGCTTGGCCAGCTGCCGGGTGGCGAACAGGGCGCGGCTTCGCATTTCCGCCTCGTCGAGCTCACCTTCCAGATAATCCCAAACTTGCCGGTATCCGACCGCACGAATAGCCGGAAGGTTCCCGTGAAGATCGCCGCGCCGGTGCAGTTTTTTCACTTCGTCGATAAAACCCGCCGCAAACATCTGCGTCAGACGCTGCTCTATACGGCGATGCAGCACGGCCCGATCCTCAGGCCCGATCGCGATCTGCGCAATCCGATAGGGCAGGTCGGCTTCACCCTGCTCCGCCCGCCAGGCGCTGATGGGTTTACCGGTACCGCGCAGCACTTCCAGCGCCCGGCAGATGCGCTGCGAATGGTTGGGGTGAACAGCGGCGGCCGCTTTGGGGTCGCCCTCGGCCAGCTTCGCGTGCAGTGCCGGCCAGCCTTTGCGCTCCGCCTCCTTTTCGATGCCCGCTCTGACAGCGGGGTCAATCGGCGGCAGCTCCACCAGACCCTCCAGCAGGGTCTTGAAATAGAGCATGGTACCGCCGACCAACAAGGGCAGCTTACCGCGCGCGGTGATGTCGGCCATAGCCGCCAACGCGTCGCGGCGAAAGTCGGCGGCGGTATAGGGGGCTGCGGGATCGCGGATATCCACTAAGGCATGGGGGTAACGGGCAAGCTCTTCGGCGGTTGGCTTGGCGCTGCCGATGTCCAGCCCGCGATAAACCAAAGCCGAGTCGACGCTGATGATTTCGGCGTTCAGCCGCTCACAGAGCTCAAAGGCCAGCCGGGTTTTGCCGGAGGCCGTAGGGCCCATCAGAAAAATAGCTGGTGGCAACGCGTTAGCAATTACCGACTCAGCGGCCACGCAGGAACCACTTATCCAGCTCGGGCAGAGATACCTGCACCCAGGTGGGGCGGCCATGATTGCACTGACCGCTGCGCTCGGTGGCTTCCATGTCCCGCAGCAGCGCGTTCATTTCGGGAATGGTGAGCCTGCGATTGGCGCGCACCGAACCGTGGCAGGCCATGGTGGCGAGAATCTCATCGATATGGGCCAGCATGCGATCGGAGCTGCCGTATTCCATAAAATCCGACAGCACATCGCGCACCAGCTGCTCGACGTCGCTGTTGGCCAGCAACACCGGCAGTTCGCGCACCACCAGACTTTCCTCACCCGCCCGCTCGACCCGCATACCCAGCTCGCCGAACATCTCGCTGGAATGTTCGGCGCAGGCCGCCTCACGCTCACTGACCGCCAGCGTCATCGGCACCAGCAGGGGCTGACTGCGAATCGCCTGAGTGTCACGGGCAGTTTTCATGCGTTCGTAGGTGATGCGTTCGTGGGCCGCGTGAATATCCACCAGCACCAGACCGTGCTCGTTTTCCGCAAGAATATAAACGCCCTTTAACTGGGCCAGCGCATAACCCAGCGGCGGAATCTCCGCCTCGCCATTCTGCTGGGGCGCGGCAAAATCGGCGGCCGCCGATGGCTGAAAGGCCGGAGGCGTGGCGGGTCGCGACTGCAGGGCGGTATAGCCCTGCAACTGCTCGCGCACTTCTGTTTCACTCACCCGGCTCTCAAACTGACTGGGGCGAAAACTCATCGGCGCCTGCTGCGGCGCAATCTCGGCGGGCTGCGACTGGCTTTCCAGCCGCGCGTTGTTCAGCTGATCATCCGGGCGCACCTCCGCCAGCAGACGGTGCAGGCTGCGGAAAATAAAATCGTGCACGGTGCGACCGTCGCGGAAGCGCACTTCGTGCTTGGTCGGGTGAACATTCACATCCACAATCGACGGGTCGAGCTCGAGATAAAGCACAAAAGCCGGGTGCCGACCGTGAAACAGTACATCGCGATAGGCTTGACGGATGGCGTGGGCAATCAGCTTGTCGCGAATCATGCGGCCGTTGACAAAAAAGTGCTGCATATCCGCCTGGCTGCGGGAAAAAGTGGGCAGCGCCACCCAGCCCCACAGTTTGAGACCGGCCGCTTCGGTTTCGATATGCAGAGCGTTTTCGAGAAAGGCGGGGCCACAGACCCGACTGAGCCGGCGCTCCTGCTCCAGCTGATTGGCCGCAGGCGGCAGGCTGTGCACCACCCGGTTGTTGTGGCGCAGGTGAAAGGCCACATCGTAGCGGCTGAGCGCCAGACGCTTGACCACTTCTTCCAGATGATTGAATTCGGTTTTTTCGGTGCGCAGAAATTTGCGGCGGGCGGGCGTATTGAAAAACAGGTCGCGCATTTCAACCGTGGTACCACAGGGGTGGGGCGCGGGTTTGAGGGAGGCCTGCATTTCGCGCCCCTCACAGCTCACCTGCCAGCCGCTGTTGGAAGTGTCCGTGGCCGAGGTCAGGGTCAAGCGCGCCACCGAGCTGATACTGGCCAGCGCCTCGCCGCGAAACCCGAGACTGATCACCTTTTCCAGATCTTCCAGCTCGCGGATCTTGCTGGTGGCATGCCGGCTCATCGCCAGTGGCAGGTCGTCCTTGTCGATGCCGCTGCCGTTGTCGCGAATGCGGATCAGCTTGACCCCGCCCGCTTCCACATCGAGGTCGACCCGGGTGGCACCGGCGTCCAGGCTGTTTTCCAACAGTTCTTTGACGACAGAAGCGGGGCGTTCGACCACCTCCCCGGCGGCGATCTGGTTGGCGAGCCGGGGATTGAGTAATTGAATTCGAGGCATCAGGATTCTGGAATAATCAGTGTCTGGCCGATCCGGATACCGGTGCTGGCCAGTTTGTTTTCGCGTTGAAGTTGCGCCACCGAGACATCAAAACGGGCGGCAATTTCCGACAGTGTATCACCGCTGGCAATGGTGTACTCACGCGGTTTCACCTCGCCGCGCTTGAGCGCCGCCAGATAGGTATCCGGCGGTGGGCTGCGGCGAAAATGGCTGTCCACACCGCTGAAAATAGCCTGCGCCATCTGCTTACGGTAACTGCTTGTGGCCAGTTTGCGGGCTTCACCCGGATTGGAGATAAAACCCGTTTCCACCAGAATTGAGGGGATATCCGGCGATTTCAACACCGCAAAGGCGGCCTGCTCCACCCGCTTGCTGTGCAGCTTGGTCATTCGGCCCATGCCATTAAGTACATTGGCGCCGATGCGCAGGCTGGCATCCATACTCGCCGTCATCGACAGGTCGGTCAGTACACCGGCGAGAATATCGTCCTTGTCCGACAGGCTCACACCACCCACCAGATCCGAATCGTTCTCGCGCTGGGCCAGAAATGCCGCCGAGGCACTGGTGGCACCGCGTTGGGACAAAGCGTAGACCGAGCTGCCCGAAGCGTGAGGCGTTTTGAAGGCATCAGCGTGCACCGAGATAAACAGATCGGCCTGCATTTTACGGGCGATATCCCGGCGCTGACGCAAACCGACGTAGTAGTCGCCAGTGCGCACCAGCTCGGCCTTGTATCCTTTGGTGCTGTTAAACAGGCGCTGCAGCTCTTTCGAAATTTCCAGCACCACCTTTTTCTCGTAGAGACGGCCCGGACCGATCGCACCGGGGTCTTCACCGCCGTGACCGGCATCGATGGCGATGATCACCGGCCGCCGGCCGCTGGTGATATCCACCGCCTTTTTAACGGTACGTGCGGCGCTTTGCTTGTCGTGAAAATCGATCACCAGACGGTCGTGCAGATCGCCGCTGGCCGCCAGCATAAAGCTGCCGATTTTCACCTCGCGACTGAGATCAAACACCACCCGCAGATCTTTACCTTCGCGCACACCGTGGCGCATGCGACTGATCGGGCTGTCATCAAATTTGAGGTCGGCGGGCAATTGCTTGAGACGGGTGCGGCTGATGTCGACCACTAGCCGCTCGGGATTATTCAGTTGAAACACCTGGTATTCAGCTGGGCCACTCAGATCAAACACCACCCGGGTGTGATCCGGCGCCCGCCACAGGCGGACATCTTTGACTTCGGCGGCGAAACCCGCCGCACTTATCAGCAGCGTCAGCAACAGAACCAGCAGGCCGTGCATTGTTTTCATTATGACTTCAGTCCGCCTGAGCGCGTTGTATCATCTGCTCACCCAGTGCCGTAGCCGACGCCAGTTGCAGCGTGCGGCCAGCACCGCTGGCTTCAATCCTAACCCTTATATCAGGCGCTGGCAAAAAACCGCGCCCGCGCTGCGGCCACTCAATCAAACAAATGCTGGCGGCCGAAAAATAATCGCGTATTCCCATGTACTCCAACTCTTCCGGATCACCGAGGCGGTAGAGGTCAAAGTGATAGATCAGACCGCGCTCCAGCTCATAAGGTTCCACCAGCGTATAGGTCGGACTTTTAACCGCACCTGAATAACCAAAGGCCCGCAGAAAACCGCGACAGAAGGTGGTTTTTCCCGCACCGAGATCGCCCTCCAGAAACCACACGCTGCCGGGTTCTGCAATTACCCCCAACTGCTCACCGGCGGCAACGGTCGCCGCCTCTCCCTCAAGAAACTGATTCACCCGTTCAACACACTCCGCAATTCTTCAATCACATCACTCGCCAGCAAACCACGCTCACTCTTTAGCGCGGCCCTGTCCGCCGCCGCGCCGTGGGCGCACACCCCCAATCGCATCGCCGCACTGGCGCTCAAGCCCTGGGCCAACAAAGCACCGAGTACACCGCTGAGCACATCGCCCATACCACCGCTGGCCATACCCGGATTGCCGTAGTTGCAGACCGCCAGCCCTTCTTCATCGGCGATAATGCTGCCGGCGCCTTTCAGTAGAATCGTCGCCCCGGTCAACTCCCGCAACTTGCGCGCAGCGGCGAAGCGGTCTGCGTAAATATCTCCGGTCGTGCAATCGAGCAGGCGAGACGCCTCACCCGGGTGAGGCGTAAGTAGCGTCGGCGCGCTGCGTTGCAACGCCGATGCGCTTCCGAGCAGGTTAAGCGCATCGGCGTCCAACACCGCCGGCAATGAAGTCGCCAATACTGCCTTGAGTAACGAGCGACCCCAGCGCTGCCGCCCTAAGCCCGGGCCAATCACCACCACCGAGGCTTTTTCCAAAAGAGGTGCCAGCGCACTGACCGACTCCACACCGTGCCCCATAACCTCTGGCCGACAGGCCAACAGGCCCGGCAAATGGGCACTGCGGGTGGCGCAGCTGATCAATCCCGCGCCGCTGCGCGCTGCGGCGCTGGCGGCAAGCACTGCCGCGCCGGCCATGCCGTCGTCGCCACCGACCACCAACACATGACCGAAGTGCCCCTTGTGGGCGCTCCGGGCGCGCTCGGGCAAGGCCGCAAGCGCCCGCTCCAGCTCCAGCCGCTGCGCCTCAGGTTTTTCGCTAAAGCTTACATCCGGTGCATCCAGATCACTGAAATAGAGATGCCCCACATGATCGGCCGCATCGGCCGTAAACAGGCCGCGCTTTAAGGCGATAAAACTGACGGTGACCGCTGCGCGCACGGCAACACCCAGCCGTCGGCCACTGTCCGAGCAAAGCCCGGAAGGCACATCCACCGAAAGCACCGGTAAAGCGCTGGCATTGATGGCATCAACGGCCTCGGCAAACCCCGGCCGTACTTCACCGCGCAAACCTGTGCCCAGCAGGCCATCGACAATAACCCCTTCAGTGGGCTGCTCGCCCTGCCAGGGCCGGGCTACGACGCCGGCGGCCTCGGCCCGCTGCCGGGCCAATAGTGCATCCCCGCTACCAGGAGCTTCTCCTACCTGCCACAACTGCACCTGATAGCCGCGCTCGACCGCCAGCGTCGCCAGCAGGTAGGCATCGCCGGCGTTGTTACCCTTGCCGCAAAACACCTGCAGCCTGTCGCAGTCCGGCCAGGTCGTTTCCAGTGTGGAGAACAATGCGCGGCTTGCCCGCAGCATCAACTGAATACCGGGCACACCGCCATCATTGATAATGCGGGCATCAAGCGCCCGCGTCTGCGCTGCGGTATAAAGCGACAGCGGCAAATTGTCAGTGCAACGCAGCATGGTGAACCCCAATCTGGCAGAATAGGCGCTATCTTAACGCATGCGCCTTTTCCGCAACGAGCCCCATGTCCACGATTCCACAAACTGATTTGAGCCGACTGGCCAGCGACATCAAACGCTGGGGTGCTGAGCTGGGCTTTCAACAGGTGGGCATTACCGACGCCGACATCAGTCAGCATGCGGATAAATTAAAGCAGTGGCTCGCCAAGGGCTTTCACGGCGATATGGCGTACATGGCGGAACGCGAAGGCCTGCGCAACAAGCCCGATGAGCTGGTGCCCGACACGGTGCGGGTGATCAGCTTTCGGATGGACTATTTCCCCGACGAGCAACACACCGCCGAACGACTGCAGCAGCCGGACCAGGCCTATGTGTCACGCTATGCGCTAGGCCGCGATTACCACAAACTGATTCGCAAGCGTCTGGCCACCATTGCAGAGCGTTTGCGCGAAGCGGGCGGCGAACACTGCCGCGCCTTTGTCGACAGCGCGCCGGTGCTGGAGCGCGGTTTTGCCGAGAAAGCCGGCCTTGGCTGGATCGGCAAGAACTCGATGCTGATCAACCCCAAGGCCGGCTCCTGGTTTTTTCTCGGTGAGATTTACACGGATTTACCGCTGCCCACCGACCCGCCGCAGGAAAGCCTGCACTGCGGAAGCTGCACCGCCTGTCTCGACGACTGCCCCACCGGCGCTATTGTCGCGCCCTTTCAGGTGGATGCGCGGCGCTGCATTTCCTACCTCACCATTGAATTGCACGGCCCTATACCGGAAGCGCTACGACCACTGATGGGCAACCGCATTTTCGGTTGCGACGACTGCCAGCTGGTCTGCCCCTGGAACAAGTTTGCCGAGCCGACCGCAGAGGTGGATTTCTCACCCCGCCACAAACTGGATCAGGCTGACCTCTTGTCCCTGTTTGCCTGGACTGAAGCCGAGTTTGATCGCAATACGCAAGGCTCTGCGATCAGACGTATCGGCTATGCCCGGTGGCTGCGCAATATCGCGGTGGCGCTGGGAAACGCGCCATATGATGACACCATAATCAAAGCGTTAGATGGCAGACTGGGCAGCATCAACGAACTGGTCGACGAACATATTGGCTGGGCGATAAGTCAGCAGCGCAGCAAACGAACCGCTGCACTGCCATAGCCTAAACCTCAGACGCCTCGCCAGTCGGGATTAGAGCCGGATAAAATGCTCGCGGTAGTGCTTGAGCTCATTGATGGAATCGCGAATATCATCCATCGCCAGGTGGGAGCCATCCTTTTTCACTCCCTCAAGAACCTCCGGCTTCCAGCGGCGGGCCAATTCCTTGACCGTGCTGACGTCGAGATTGCGGTAGTGAAAGTAGGCTTCCAGGCGTGGCATTTCCCGCGCCATAAACCGGCGGTCCTGACAGATGCTGTTGCCGCACATGGGGGATACCCCTTCGGGCACATAGTTTTTCAGAAAGGCGATGGTCATTTCTTCCGCCTCGCGCGCACTGTACTGACTGTTGCGCACCCGCTCGGTCAGGCCGGACTTGCCGTGCTGCCGCGTGTTCCATTCGTCCATGCCGTTCATGACGGAATCCGGCTGATGAATGGCCATCACCGGCCCTTCGGCCAGGGTATTGAGCTGGGCATCGGTAACAATGGTGGCGATTTCTATGATGTGATCGTTCAGGGTGTCCAGCCCGGTCATCTCCAGATCGATCCAAATCAGGTTGTTTTCATTCGCCATAACATCACCGTAGTTTCGTATTAGCTGGATTGTAGCAAAAGCCCTGCGCGATAATAGCCGCAATCACCAATGCGGCGGATGCATGGCTAAGCGCAGAATCAACAAACAACAGCAACGCAGAATTCAGGCCCAGCATCGCCAGCGCTCCCAGCGCGCGCGCGACGCCGACACCATAGACAGCGATTCCCTCGGCCCGGAACAGGTCGGCCAGGTCATTGAAAGCTTCGGCCGCCAGATCAACGTGGAAAACGACGAAGGACTGATCACCCGCTGTCATCTGCGCGCCAACCTCGACAATCCGGTGGCCGGCGACAGGGTAATCTGGCAACAGGGCCCGGAAGCCGGTGTGATTGTGGCCATCGAGGAGCGGCGCTCACTGCTGAGCCGGCCGGATTTCAACGGTCAACCCAAGTCCATCGCCGCCAATATCGACCAGATGCTGATAGTGGTCGCAGCCCAGCCGCCGGCGTACGCCAACCTGATCGACCGCTATCTTGTTGCCGCCGAAGCCCACGGGCTCGACGCGCTGATCGTGCAGAACAAGGCCGATATCCCCCTCGATGCCGACACCCAAGCCATGCTGCAAACCTATGAGCAGACGGGCTATCGCTTGCTGCGAGTCTCCAGCAAAAACGCCGAGGGCCTGACCGAGCTCAAGGCCGCACTGCGCGATGCGATCAGCATCTTTGTGGGCCAGTCAGGTGTAGGCAAGTCGTCGCTGGTGAACGCTCTGTTGCCGGAAGCCAACACGGCCGTGGGCGAGCTGTCCCACGCCGCCGACAAGGGCCGACATACCACAACCACCGCTCGACTGTTCCACTTTCCCGACGGCGGCGACCTGATCGACTCGCCGGGCATTCGCGAATTCGGCGTGCAAAACCTCGACCGCGCTGCAGTAGAGCGAGGCTTTCGCGAATTCCAGCCGTTTATAGACCAGTGCCGTTTTCGCGACTGTCGCCACGAAAGCGAGCCCGACTGCGGATTGCGCGCCGCCCTGGAACGCGGCGATATCAACCCGGCGCGGCTGCAGAGCTACCGCCAAATTATTGCCGAAATCGAGGGGTGAACAGCCCCGGCGCTTTGCCATTACAGTGTCCTGACGCGAGCATCCAACAACGGTAGAATGCGCCGTCCACACAGGAGAATTTGCATGGCAGAACTGGAACTGCTGATTGAACCCGAAACGCTGGCCGCCGAGCTCGGCAACGACGAGCTGCTGATCATTGATGTCTGCTCTGCGGACAGCTACAAAACCCACCACATCCCCGGCGCGGTGCACATTCCGCCGGCGGAGCTGCAGGCCGGCACGAAGCCCGCGGTGGGCAAGATCCCCGAAAAGAAACGGCTCGATGCCTTGTTCTCGGCGGCCGGTCTCAATGCCAGCAAGCATGTTGTGGTTTACGACGATGAGGGCGGCGGCTGGGCCGGACGACTGATCTGGACGCTGGACGTGCTGGGACACCGCAATTACAGCTGCGTTAACGGCGGCCTCCACGCCTGGCTGGCGGCGGGTCTGCCGGTCACTACAGAGCTTCCGACCACCGCGCCCAGCGAGTTTGTTGGCGAATGGCACGAGGACTTTATTGCCGAGGCGGTGGACGTGCTGGATGCCATCGACGATGACGATCAGGCCATCTGGGACGCCCGCTCCCCCGAAGAATACCGGGGCGAAAAAGTCGTTGCCCAGCGCGGTGGCCACATTCCCGGTGCCATCAACATCGACTGGCTGGAACTGATGGATCGTGAGCGGCAATTGCGGCTGATCGATTTGCAGGATCTGCAGCAACGACTCGACAAACTGGGGCTGAGCAAGGATAAAACCGTGATTACGCACTGTCAGACCCATCACCGCTCCGGTTTGAGTTATCTGGCGATGAAAATACTGGGTTACGACAAGATCAAGGGCTATCACGGTTCCTGGTCAGAATGGGGCAATCGCGAAGACACCCCGATCAATACCGGCGCCAATCCCTGAGCACGCAACCCAGGCGAGACCTGACATTAAGGATGAAAGCATTGAAAACCCTGTTCATTATTGTGCAGTACCTGCTGCCCCAGCACCTGATCTCACGACTGGTGGGGCAGCTGGCCGAAGCGCGTATCTTCTGGCTGAAAAACCTGCTGATAGAGCGCTTTATCAGCCACTACGGCGTAAACATGAGCGAGGCCGAGGAAGAAGATCCGCGGGTCTATCGCAGTTTCAATGAATTTTTTACCCGCGCCCTCAAGCCGGACGCCCGCAGCATTTGCGGCGGTGAAAAAGAAATCGCCTGCCCCGCCGATGGCGCCATCAGCCAGCTCGGCAAAATCGAGGAAGGCCGTATTTTTCAGGCCAAAGGCCACGACTACAGCCTCTACACCCTGCTCGGCGGCAACAACGAAGACGCCCTGCCCTTCAAAAACGGGCGCTTTGCCACCGTCTATCTGTCACCCAAGGACTATCACCGGGTGCACATGCCCATGGACGGCAAGCTGATTGCCACCCACTACATTCCCGGCCAACTGTTTTCGGTCAATCAGACTACGGCCGAGAACGTGGACCGGCTGTTTGCCCGCAATGAGCGACTGGTCTGCTTATTTGAAACAACCGCCGGCCCCATGGCCGTGATTCTGGTGGGCGCCATGATCGTGGCAGGCATTGAAACGGTCTGGGCCGGGCAAATAGCCCCGCCGCCGAAAACGGTGCAGAGCCGCCGCTTTGATCAGCAGCAGACCGTCGAGCTGAAAAAGGGCGACGAGCTGGGCCGCTTCAAACTGGGCTCAACCGTGATTCTGCTGTTTGGCGATGAAGTGATGGAATGGCTGCCGGGCTTTGACGCGGGCACCCAAACCCGGATGGGAGAGGCACTGGCTACCCTGTCCTGAGCGCGCCCCGAGCATCAGGCGCGATCAATCGGAAAAGCCAACACCTCCGACATGCTGCTGGTGCCCAGCTGCAGCATCAACAGGCGGTCCAGCCCCAGGGCCACACCCGCGCATTCCGGCAAGCCGTGCGCCAGCGCCGCCAGCAGATTTTCGTCTGCCGGCGGCGTCACCTGACCGCGCTGGCGGCGTTGTTCAAGATCCGCACTGAAACGCGCCCGCTGTTCATCGGCGTCCAACAGCTCATCGTAGCCATTGGCCAGCTCCACCCCGTCCACAAAGGCTTCAAAACGCAGGGCCACTTCACGCCCCTGTGGATCGCGCCCGAGCCGCGCCAGAGCCGCCTGCGAAGCAGGAAAATCTCGCACCAGACTGTACTCGCCCCGCCCCAGGGCCGGTTCAATATCGTGACTGAACAGCAGGTTGATCGCCTCGTCGCGATCCAGTGACGAAGCCGGAATGCCGTGACGTTTTTCCGCCAGCTGGCAGAGCTCGCTGCTGTCTGCGCTAAAAAGGTCGAGCCCAAACTCACGGGCAAACAGATCGGCAAAGCCGTAACTGCGCACTGGCCGGTCACCCAACACCAGGCACAGCAGCTCGCCCACTTCCGCCATCAAGTCCACCAGCGCAAAACCGGGCCGATACCACTCCAGCATGGTGAATTCGGGGTTGTGCCGGCGACCGCTTTCGCCCTGGCGAAAGGCCTTGCAGATCTGGTAGATCGGACCGCTGCCGGCTGCCAGCAAGCGCTTCATGGCGTATTCGGGGGAGGTTTGCAGATAGAGCTCGGCCTGCTGCAGGGAGTAAGCCTCAATCGCGGGGTCGGTAACGGGCGCCGAAGCCAGCAGCGGCGTATCGACTTCCATCACGCCGCGCTGATTGAAAAAGCCCCGGACCACCTTTAACAGGGCGGCACGGGCTTGCAGCGCCGTCAGCGCTGCACTGGGTTGCCAGTCGCTCAAGACTTGGCGCGGTTCTGGTACTCGCCGGTACGGGTATCCACTCGAACCACTTCACCTTCACTCAGAAACAGCGGTACTTTCACCACCGCACCAGTGCTCAACTTGGCGGGTTTGGTGCCGCCCTGGGCGGTATCGCCCTTGAGGCCCGGGTCGGTCTCGACAATTTCCAACTCGACAAAGTTGGGCGGGGCCACAGCCAGCGGCGCGCCGTTGTAGAGGGTCACGGTGGCGATGTCCTGCTCTTTCAGCCACTGCGCAGCATCACCGACGGTCGCCGCGTCGGCCTGGTGCTGTTCAAATGTTTCCGGCTCCATGAAATGAAAGAACTCACCGTCGTTGTAGAGATACTCCATCTCAGTGTCCATCACATCCGCGCCTTCCAGGGACTCGCCGGACTTGAACGTGCGCTCCCAGACACGACCGGTTTTCAGGTTGCGCAGTTTTACCCGGTTAAAGGCCTGACCCTTCCCCGGTTTGACAAATTCGTTATCCAGAATGGAGCAGGGGTCGCCCTCCAACATGACTTTCAGCCCGGAACGGAATTCGTTGGTAGAATAGGTCGCCATAACTTTCCTCAAAACACGATATTTTCGAAAGGCGCCAATGATACCGCTTAGCCAGCCACAATGTCAGTCAGAAAAGGGGCAGACCGAAACCTGGCAGGAACAGCTTGCCGGCGCGTTTCGCGATGTACCCGCCCTGCTTGCCGCCCTCGACCTCGACCCGGCGCAGGCGCCCTACCTGCTGGAGCCCCGGTCGCCTTTTCCGCTGCGGGTTCCCCGGGCCTTTGCCAGTCTGATGCAGCCCGGCGACTGGTTCGACCCGCTGCTGCTGCAGGTGCTGCCGCTGGCGATCGAGAGTGACAGGACGCCCGGCTACAGCGAAGACCCGCTGCGCGAACGCGACACCAACCCGGTGCCCGGCCTGATCCACAAGTACCACGGCCGGGTACTGCTGATTGCCAGCCCCGCCTGCGCGGTACACTGTCGCTACTGTTTCCGGCGCCATTTCCCCTACGACGAAAATACCCCCTCCCAGGCCGACTGGGAACAGGCGCTGGACTACATACGGCAACGCTCCGACATTCAGGAAGTCATCCTCAGCGGTGGCGACCCGCTGGCACTCAATGACCGGCGACTGGACAGTCTGCTGAGCGCCATCAACGACATCGATCACGTGACCACCCTGCGCTTTCACAGCCGTCTGCCGGTGGTGCTGCCGGCGCGCATCAGCCCCCCATTCATAGACTCACTTAAAGCCATCGATAAGAATCTGGTGTTTGTTATTCACAGCAACCACCCCGCCGAGATCGGCAATGAACTGAAGGGCGCCTTGAGTCACCTGCGCTCAGCCGGCGTCACCCTGCTGAATCAAACTGTGCTGCTCAAGGGCGTCAATGACGACACCCGAATACTGGAATCTCTCAGCAGGAGGCTTTTTTACGCCGGCGTGTTACCCTACTATTTGCATCAACTTGACCGGGTAGCGGGCGCTGCCCATTTTGAATTGGGCGACGACAAGGCGCGATACCTGCATCAAGCGCTGCTGGAAACATTACCGGGCTATCTCGTACCACGATTGGTGCGCGAAGACCCGGATATCCCATACAAAGCACCTCTTGCCTGAGCCTGTCACGACGGCCCGGTAGAGAGAGCAACTAACGAGACCCGAGGCAGCACTCGGGCAGGGCTATGCCATGAGCGCAGCAAATTACAGTGAGATACACGTCCCCCTGCCGAGGCAGAACCTGGAACGACACAGTTTGTTCGAGCTCAGCCCGAACGCAGTTGCCGACTGGCTGCGCAGCTTGCCCACCGCCAATCTGGGTGAAACCACGCGCCAGCTTTACCTGGCACTGGTAGAACTGAACCGGGTTAATTGCAGCCCCAAAGGGCGGCTGTTGATTCTTGAGCAACTACGCCACTCCACCCACGTAGCTAATCGCGGTCTCGAAAAGCACTTCCTCAATCAACCGGTGGTGCTGCCAAAGCGGGCCCGTAAAGTTGCGCAACTCGCCGACACTCTGAACAAGCAGATGGCAATCGGCTACAGCCTTTGCGCCAATCAGTTCCTCGCCATGCACCGCCTGCGCCGACCAAAAGACCAGCTGGCGTTGGCCTTTCACCGCGCTATTACGGAACACAGTCTGGTCTTGCTGCGCAACTTCCAGCTGTACCGAAACGAAGAAGCGGGTTTCTGGAAAACCATTCACGAGCTGTTTTATCAGGCCTTGAAGCACAAGATGTCGCGCGAGTCCGTCAACGACGAACAGTGGGGCGACAGTACACTGGAACAGTGTTACCTGCGCCCCATGCTGCTGTTTAGCGCCAGGCCCCACCAGCTGCGTCAGGCCAGCCAGGCTCAGGTATTTTCGCACCTGAGCCGCTGGAGCCGCGACGCACGGGTGCGAGGCGATCAGTTTGAGCAATGCGTCTTTCTGTTCAAGCCCACCCGCGACGCCCCCCCAGTCTATCGCGAACTCTGCGAGGATACCCGCGGCTGGCTGGGCATTGACGCTCAGGCGCTGTGTAAAAAGCTGGAGCAGGAGCTGGATGATGTCACGGAAAAACGCGGCAAAGCGCAGAAGGATCTGAAAGCACAGAAGCCTGCCGACGAGCTCAGTCCAACCCTGCTGCAACACCTGCACACGGCCTGGAGCATGATGCAGCAGCGCAAGTCGGTGCGGGTGGAGCGCAACGACGATCTACTGGTATCGCTGGGCCTGTTTTCTACCCACTTCTACGTTGCCGGCGAAGAACCCTTCAGTGAATTCATGAAGGACGAGAGCCAGCAACAGGCACCCGATGCCGCCTTTGAGGAGGAGCGCGATTACAGCCTGCGCAAGCGTTTTGACGCGGACCGAGACGCCTGGGCCAGCGCCGATCAGCACGATATCGTCGACAAGGATCAGCGCGGCTATATACCGCCGGCGATATTGGCAAAGAGCATCGATTTCGAACCCGTCGGCGGCAAGCAGGGGGTTGCGCCCAGCACCCGCAACCATCGCTTCTACAAAACTCGAATGGTCAACGCCAGCGAACGCGGCTACTGCATTAACTGGCCTGCCGATGAAGCGGTCAAAATCTACGCGGGCGATGTGGTTGGGCTTCGCGAGCGCAGCGACCGGAATTGGAGCGTTGGGGTGATTCGCTGGGTCAAACAGGTCGGCAACTCTGAAAGCCAACTCGGCGTGGAAGTGCTGGCCCGGGTCGCCGACACCTACAGCGCCCGGCTGGTCCGCACCGGCCTGGCGGTCGGGGAATACCAGCGCGCACTGATGCTGCCGCCGGATCGGGACACTGGCTTACCCGAGCGAATTCTGTTACAAAAGTCGGCCTTCCGCGAAGGAGACGCCCTCGAGCTGAAACGGCCGGGGCAGACCTACCGGATCAAACTACAGGCTTGTGTCGTGCAGACTCTGGGACTGGGAACGTACCTGTTCTCGACCATGGCCAAAACTGACAGCAGCGATGCGGATTCGCTCAGCGCCGTGGGCGACAGCAGTAATTCGGCAGCGCGTCGCAGGCAGGATAAAAACAAACCGGAGTTCGACACCCTCTGGAAAGATTTGTAGTCATACCAACCTCTTTTTGACCGGGTTCCGCATAAAGGCATCAGGAAGGTGCTAGTCTTTAGGGCTTGTTCCTCGACAAGCGGTACGGTGCACGGCGCGCCAACGAGTACGAATCCGCGGTCGGATGTATGGAGTAGCAACCAGCAGTAATGAACAGTAATACGCTCACGACACTGCACTTCGGTATCGATGCCAACCGCGCCGCCGCGCTGACCTCTGCCTTCCACCGGCTGGGCTATATCTGCCGCCATACCGCCGTCGACGAGATGGGCCGTATGGGCAGTGCGATTCGAGACGACAAACCCGATCTCGTTCTGTTTGACGAGGCGGAGTCAGCGATTGAACTCAGCCACTGCCTTGAAGCTATAGCCAGCCAACAGCTCGACTTGCCTGTGATCGTGCTCAGCAACAGTGAAACCCTGATGCCCGATCATCAGATTGCGGATGTGCTGGCGCCTGACAAAATTGACCGCATTAGCCGCAGCTGCCTCCGCGAATTCTGGGCCCTGTATACCCGCCGCAACCTGAAGTCCACCGAAGAAGAACTCAAAGCCGCTGAAACCCGCAGCGAACAGATTCTGTCCCAGTCGGACGAGGCCATCGCCTATGTGTCCGATGGCATGGTGATCAGCAGCAACCGCCTGTTCGCGAAATTTTTTGGCTTCGACGATCCCGACGAGCTGGATTTCCAACCCGTTGTCGACCTGATTTCCGAGCAGGACCAGGACCGACTCAAAGCCGCACTGCGCAATACCACTGCAAAAGAAGGTGCCCGGGTCAGCGTTACCGTACAGCGGCAGAACGGTGAAGAAGCGGAAACCGGTATGAAGCTGTCCCCCTCGACACTGGACGGCGAAGATTGCATTCAGATCACCCTGCGCGACGAAGCAGGCGAGAGCACAACCAACAGCGCTGGCACCATTGATTACTCAACCGGCTTCGCCTCTTCCATTCGTTTTGTGCAGCAGCTGGAGGATGTGGCGGCGCACGGCTTGGTCGGTGGCAATGATGGCGCACTGCTGCTGGTCGGCATTGATCGTTATATGCAGCTGCGTACCGAGATTGGCATTGGCGGCTGCGTAACACTGGCCGGCGATATAGCCGACCTGCTGCTATCTCACTTTCCCAAAGCTAGTTACGGGCGCATAGATGGCGACTTGATCGCTATTATTCTCAGCAATATCAGCGCCGCTGACGCGCTCAAACAGGCGCAAAAAGTCTGCGCCCGCGCCACTGACCGCGTGGTGACGCTAGACAAGCTCAGCATCAGCTATAGCCTGAGCATCGGCGTCCTGCCGATTACCAAAACCCGGATGTCAGGCGCTCTCGAGCTGCTCGACAACCTGATCGGCGTCTGTGATCAAATCCGCGAGGAAACCGGGGACAATGGCATGGGCAATGGCGCGGCAATGTTTGTCCGCGCCAAACAACAGCTCGACCAGAAGAGCGACCCGCTAACCCTGTTCGAGGATGCCAAGGCCGACAACCGGCTGCAACTCCTTTACCAACCTGTGGTCAGCCTGGCGGACGAAGATCGCCATTACTACGAGGTGTCTCTGTCGCTCAAAGATCAGGGGGCCGACGAGATCAGCGGCGAACAGTTGCTCCGCGCCTTCGAAAAACAGGCCAAGAGTACCGAACTGGATCGCTGGATCATTGTCGAGGCCACCAAACAGCTCACCCGCAGCAAACTGACCGGCAAGCCGATCAGTCTGGTGATTAACCTGAGCTGCAACGTGTTTCGCGATCGCAACCTGATCAGCTGGCTGAACGTGGCCATGAAAGCTGCCGAGCTCTCTCCAGCAACTCTCGTCATGCAGTTTCAGGCCTCTGCGGCGGCTAAGCTTGTAAAGCCCGCCCAGACCTTCGGTGAGAAACTGCGCCAGCTGGGTGCCGGCCTGGCGCTGCGCTCTGACTCAGCCGCCAACGACGATCTGCAGACCATTCGCCTTCTCCAGCCGGCGCTGACCAAACTGGCGGTCAACCCGAAAGAGAGCAAAACACTGGAAAGCGCGATTACCAGCCTCCACGAGGCGGGCACCAAAGTCATCGTGCCGGACGTGGACAGCGCGGCAACCCTGGCCACGCTGTGGCAATTGAAACCGGACTACGTGCAGGGCAGTTATGTGCACTCGCCGAGCACCGAACTGGACTACGATTTCGGCGACGACTGAACGACTGGCCTCAGTGCTCCGTGTGCCGGTCGCTGATGCCTAACAGATAAAGTATGCCGTCAAGGCCGAGGGTGCTGATGGACTGCTTGGCGTTTTCGCGCACGATGGGCTTGGCGCGAAAGGCAATCCCCAGCCCGGCGATACTGAGCATCGGCAAGTCGTTGGCGCCATCACCCACCGCAATCACCTGTTCCAGATTAATCCCTTCGCGGTCGGCCAGCTCCTTCAGCAATTCCGCCTTGCGCTCGCCGTCCACTATCCGGCCCGACACCTTGCCCGTAACCCGACCATTGTCGATTTCCAGGTCGTTGGCATAGACATAGTCAATGCCGAGCTGCTGTTTAAGATAATTGCCGAAGTAGGTGAAACCACCCGACAGAATCGCGGTTTTGTAACCGAGCTGTTTCAAGGTAGTCACCAGACGCTCGGCGCCCTCGGTCAGGGGTAAGCGGGCAGCGATACTCTCCAGCACGCCGGCATCCAGCCCTTCGAGCAGCGCCACCCGGCGGCGGAAACTTTCAGCGAATTCAATTTCACCGCGCATCGCCGACTCGGTTATCGCCGCCACCTGCTCGCCAACACCGGCGGCCGCAGCCAGCTCGTCAATCACTTCCGCCTCTATCAGGGTTGAATCCATATCGAAGCACACCAGCCGGCGCGTGCGCCGGTACATATTGTCTTCCTGGTAGGCGATATCGATATCCAGCTCACTGGCGAGCTGCATGATGGAATTACGGAAGGTGGATTTG
This sequence comes from Litorivivens sp., assembly GCF_041624475.1. Classification (GTDB taxonomy): domain Bacteria; phylum Pseudomonadota; class Gammaproteobacteria; order Pseudomonadales; family Spongiibacteraceae; genus Litorivivens. The sequence continues at coordinate 322,502 of NZ_JBFJUX010000001.1, read as the reverse complement.
TCATCGAGACTGCCGCGCACCGAAATTTCCACCGAGGCTTTGCTCTGCTCGCTGACGCCGTCCAGTGGCACCCGCCCGGACAGGCGATCGATGCGGTCTATATTCAAGCCATAGCCAGCGACAATGGCCGTTACCCGGGCCAGGTGGTCGGCAGTAATCTTGCGCGCCAATAGAGTCAGTATGTGGCGCTGCTTACCCTGTCCGGCAACCCACTGTTCGTAACTCTCAGCAGTGACCGGCGAGAAACGCACCTGAAAGCCCAGCTCGTGCGTGCGGAACAGAATATCCTTGAGCACCGACGACGACTCGGCACTGTCAGGCACTTCAATCAACAGCCCCAGGGACAGCGTGTCGTGAATAACCGCCTGACCAATATCGAGAATATTGACGTTGTGCGCACCGAGAATGCTGGTGATGGAACTGGTAACCCCGGCGCGGTCATCACCGGCGATATTGATCAGAATGATTTCGTTCACCCACAACCCCTGTCAGCTCTGGTGCGCCGACATGGCAACGCACAGTAGTCATTTAAGGCCGCTATTGTAGCGGCAGCGGGCTGTTCACACCATCGACCGACAAGTCCGGTATACTGGCGCCAGTCAAATAACAGCCGACAACATGCCTGACAAAATTCCACAGCTTATAAGACAAGCCTGCAACGCCCTGCTGCGGCTTTCGCTGCCCGCCAAGTGCGCGCTGCTGCTGACCCTGGTGCTTGTCCTGCACAGCAGCCTGCTACTGCTGGCCAGCGCGCGCGGTAACGCCCAGGTCATGAACGAGCAGTATCAGCTGTTTGCCAACCAGTGGGTGCGTCAGGTCGCCTTTCAGGCTCAGCCGGGGCTGCTGCGAAACGACCGGGTTGCCCTGCTGAACATGCTGAATCAGCACCGCGACAACCCGCTGCTGGCCTACGCCAGCATCAGCGACAGCGAAGGTAGCGTACTGGTCGAAATCGGCCGCGATGGCAGCGACTGGCGCCACTACTCAGCACCGGTGCTGCTCGGCAACGATATCGCCGGCAGCGTCACCCTGGCGCTGGACCCGACGCCCACTCGCTCGCAACAACTCAACCTGAACGCCCAACTGCTGATTCTCGCCGCCATCCTGGCAGCCCTGGCGGCAGCGCTGATTTTGATGCTGGGTCGACACATTGATGCGCTACTGCAGCGCGCCAGAAGCCATCTGTTATGGCCCAGTGAACAGCCCGGCAAACTACCCTACGCTGGCCGCGATAGCCTGGGTGATCTGCTGGCAACCCTAAGCGACCCGCCACTGAGGGTGCCGCCGATGGAAAGCCGGGAAGTTGAGTGGATTGTGGTACAGGTTTACTGGAGCAGCTATTCGCGCCTGACCCAACAATGGGGTCGCGCCGAACTGGAACGCCGTCTCACCCGCAGCCACAGCGCGGCGCTGGCCCTGTGCAATCTCTACCACGGTGCGCTGAAAGTTTATCGACGCGACGGTCTGACGCTGCGTTTTGAAGCGCTGGAGGGGGGTGACTCCGCCCTGCTGCGCGCCCTGTGCTGCGCTCACTTGATCCAACAGCTCGATGCCAAGCTCGGCGCCCGCCCGACCCTTGGCGTGGTGCGCAGCCGCGGCACCCGCCTGCAACTCGAAGCCACGGAAGCCGCTCTGGCGGACAGCCTGAGCGCCGTCGACGGCAAGGGCATTCGCCATCAGCTGCCGCTTGATCTGAAAGAGCAGCTCCCCGGCTGGGCCAGCGAAGACGGCTCGGGCATAAAAATCGAGGCGCGCTACCAGAACCTGCTCGACAGTCAGCAGCGCAAACTGGAAGCCCAGCTAAACGGCGATTGAGCAGCGAGGTGCTGACTTACTCCGGGTTAATCAACAAGCCATCCACTTTCTGAAAGCCGCGCGGCAGTTTGTGACCGCGGCGGCCACGCTCACCGAGATAGTGCTCCAGCTCAGAAAACTTCAGGTTGAGATAGCGCTTGCCGGAAAACACTCGCAGCACATCTGACTCGTTAATCACGGCCACTGCCACCATGTACTCCTCACGCGCCGCCACCCGCGCCGAGGGAATACCGATCATTTTATTGCCCTTGCCGCGAGCCATTTCCGGCAAATCAGAGAGCGGGAACACCAGCATGCGGCCTTCGGTCGTGACCGCGACCACATGGCCGTGCTCGCCATCGAGAGGCGCGGGGTTCAATACCTGAGCGCCCTTGGGCAGGGTCAGCACCGCCTTGCCCGCCTTGTTTTTGCTCTGCAAATCGCCCAACTTGGCGACAAAACCATAGCCCGCATCAGAGGCCAGCAGCACACGCTGATCCGCGCTGCCCATCAGCATGCCGTTAAACACCGCGCCGGAGGGCGCATTCAGGCGCCCGGTTACCGGCTCGCCCTGGCCCCGCGCCGAAGGCAGAGTGTGCGCAGCCACGGTGTAGGCACGGCCACTGTTGTCAAAGATGACCACTGGCTGATTGCTGCGCCCCTTGGCGGCGAGCTTGAACTTGTCACCAGATTTGTAGCTCAGCCCCTCGGGGTCGACATCATGACCCTTGGCCGCGCGAATCCAGCCTTTTTCTGACAGTACCACCGTGACCGGATCAACCGTCATCAGTTCCTCTTCCGAGAAGGCCCGCGCTTCCTCGCGGGACACCAGCGGTGAGCGGCGCTCGTCACCGTATTGCTCGGCAACGGCTTTCAGCTCTTTGCGAATCAGGTTTTTCAGTTTGCGCGGCGAACCGAGGGTCGCCTCGAGGTTGTCGCGCTCCGCCGCCAGCTCGTCCTGCTCGCCACGGATTTTCATTTCCTCGAGCTTGGCCAGATGGCGCAACTTCAATTCAAGGATGGCTTCGGCCTGGGTATCGCTCAGCCCGAAACGCTCCATCAGCACCGGCTTGGGTTTGTCCTCAGTGCGGATAATCGCAATGACCTCATCGATATTGAGGTAGGCGGTCAGCAAGCCGTCCAGGATATGCAGCCGGGCCAGCACCTTGTCGAGGCGGTACTGCAGTCGGCGACGGGTGGTTTCAGTGCGAAACTCCAGCCATTCGCCCAGCAGTTTGGTCAGCGACTTGACCTGTGGCCTGCCATCGATGCCGATCACGTTGAGGTTTACCCGGTAGGTCTTTTCCAGATCGGTGGTGGCGAACAGGTGGTTCATCATCGCCTCCACATCCACCCGGTTGGAGCGCGGAATAATTACCAGCCGGGTCGGGTTCTCGTGGTCGGACTCATCGCGCAGGTCAGCCACCATGGGCAGTTTTTTCGCCTGCATCTGCTGGGCTATCTGCTCCAGCACCTTCGACCCCGAGGCCTGATAAGGCAGGGCGGTAACAATGACATCACCGTCTTCACGCTGCCAGGTGGCGCGCATCCGCAGACTGCCGCGCCCGGTCTCATACATCTTCACGATATCACTGCGCGGGGTAATCAGCTCCGCGCCGGTGGGGAAATCCGGCCCTTGAATGTGTTCGCACAGATCGGCAACGCTGGCCTTGCTGTTGTCGAGCAGGGCAATGGTGGCGTTCACCACCTCCAGAAGATTGTGCGGCGGAATGTCGGTCGCCATGCCCACCGCAATACCCGTGGTGCCGTTGAGCAGCACATTGGGCACTCGCGCCGGCAGCACGGCAGGCTCATCCATGGTGCCGTCAAAATTCGGCGTCCAGTCGACGGTGCCCTGCCCAAGCTCCGAGAGCAGCACATCGGCGTAGGCGGTCAAGCGCGATTCGGTATAACGCATCGCCGCAAAAGACTTCGGATCGTCCGGCGAACCCCAGTTGCCCTGGCCGTCCACCAGCGGATAGCGGTAGGAAAAGTTCTGGGCCATGAGCACCATGGCTTCGTAGGCGGCGGAATCACCGTGGGGATGAAACTTACCGATCACATCACCCACGGTACGCGCCGATTTCTTGAACTTGGCGGTCGCTTTCAGGCCCAGCTCGCTCATGGCGTAAACGATACGACGCTGCACCGGTTTCAGGCCGTCGGCAATATTGGGCAGAGCCCGATCGAGAATGACGTACATGGAATAGTCCAGGTAGGCCTTCTCGGTATAGGCCTTCAACGGCAGCTGTTCCACGCCGTCATCGGCGATAGTTGTTTGATTTTCCATTAATTACTTCCAGATTATCGGTTTTGCCCGGCGTACTTATGCGCCTGTTTTATAAGTGATTTCACTTAAGTTACGGGTATTTACCTACTTTCCAGCAACAGCCTCACTCCTATACTGCGTCTTCAAGTTAACAGTGACGAGTTCACCCCCCGGAGGGTGCAGATGATGCAGAAAAATGGAAATATTGTCAGCCTTAAAAACTTCCAGAGTGCATCTCGGCAGGCTGCGCTTGATGATATCAGCGCTCAGGCCTTTATGTTTCTACGCGAGCAGGCGCAGGAAAACAAGCTGCCCATGCGCGATGTATTGCTGGAACATTTGCTGGGCATCGCGCTGGTGATCAAGGCTGTCGAAGGACAGGATGAGTCCGCTCGGGTGCTGCAAGAAATCGCCAAGCAAATCAACGGCGACCCGACTACTTAGCCGCTCAACCCTAGCCTGTCGCGCTGGTCAGACCAGCGCCCCTGCGTACGGATAGGCACTTCCCCTTAGTTCCAACGCCCCCTCAGCACCATAGACTTGGTACCCATTCAGAATATTGGCCACTAAACCAGCCAGAGGGGTTCAGCAATGCCAACGCCAAGCAATGTTGTGCAGCTACACGAGTTCCGTCAGGTGTCACGCCAGGAAATCATTGACGATATCAGCAGCGAAGCCTTTATGCTGTTGCGAGAATCGGCCCGCAGTCACGGCCTGCCAATCAAGCAGGTGCTGATTGAACACATGCGCGATATCGCCGTGGTAATAAACAGCGTAGACGGCTCTGAAACCGTGACCAACGTACTCGACAGCATCGCACGACAGATCAAGGACGACTGAGCCGCTCGAGTCAGCAAGCATTCAATGCGCTGTCGTTTTCTTCCGGCCGCAGCGCTCACACCGATACACCGTAACCAGCTTGCCCTGCTTCACATCAAACCGACTTTTGGTTTCTACTTTCCAGCGATGATGGCCTTCACGACACAGCGTTGACTTACCCGTCCCCGGCTTTTTCCCGCCAGGACGAAACGCAAGCACCTCTCCCATACCTTCATCCTCTGCCAGTGGCTCCGGCAATCAAAAATTGGAATTTGCGCAGGCCGCGATTAGTATACGCGCCTGTTCGCCACTCCGCCCGTAATGGGCATTGCCGCGCTGAGGAAAGCACCATGAAAATTGAAAAACACCGCGTTGTCTCGTTCCACTATCGTCTCGCGGAGCAAGGCGGCGCTGAGCTGGAAAACAGCTATCAGGGCGAGCCCTCTCTTTACCTGCACGGCGCCCGCAATATTCTGCCCGCACTGGAAAAAGCGCTGGCCGGTCACAGTGTCGGCGACACGGTATCGGTGGATCTGAGCGCCGCCCAGGCCTACGGCGAGCGACAGGAAGGTCAAGAGCAGCGCATCCCTGCGAAATACCTGAAGCACGAGGGCAAAATCAAGCCGGGGCAGATTGTCCGCTTTCGCGATGATCAGGGCGTGCGTCAAGCAAGGGTTATCAAGGTGGGCAAGTTTTCAGTCGACGTCGATACCAACCATCCCTTGGCGGGCAAGAACCTGCATTTTGATATCGAGATTGTCGATGTGCGCGAAGCCAGCGCCGAGGAAGTGTCTCACGGCCACGCCCACGGCCCCGGCGGTCACCAGCACTGACGCAGATCCTGCGCTCAGTCGCCCAGTTCCATATAGAGCTGGGCATTGCGGATCAGCAGATTGCGGCGGTCAAAGTGGAAAATGGCGACGCCGCGCTTCTCCACCTCTCCCTCTTTGTAGTAAACCGTAGCTGTGGTGACGCGTCCCGCCGACAGCAACTTTTCAACCCGCAGGGTCCCCGGCGGCATCGCCCAAAATGCAACCCGGGCATCGTGGCCATAGGGCCACGCCAGCAGACCGTCGTCGGTAAAAAGCCGCTCCAGTGCGCGATTCTGCTTCTGATTAAAGGCGCTGACAAAGGCCTCGACCTTTGCCTTGCCGGCCTCGCCGACGGTTTCCCGCGCCTGCAGAAAACCCGACAGGCCCGACAGCCCCATATGCCGCAACATGCGCCAGAAAGATGACACCCCCGCCACCGCGCTGGCGAGCCCGTACTGCATCTGCTGGCGCAGCATGGGTTTCAGTTCCCAGTGGGCAGCCAACCGCTTGATGCGCACTTCACCGTTCTCGGTGGTCAGTTCGTAAAGCAGATGCATGGGCACTCGCACCTTTACCTTTTCGGACATGCGAATCTCGATGTCGAGATCACGCACCACGGCGCCGGCGCAAACTACGTCGTAATCGACATCAAAGCGAATATCGTTAGCAGCAATAAAGGTTTCGTAGAACTGGCTCAAGGGGCTCTGACCGCTGTCGTCAGCCAAGTTGATTTGTGGCCTGGAACCCACCGGATCTTCCACCACCGCACAGTCGGCAAACAGCGAAAGCCATTCGGGTTTATTGTGAACTGCAACCGCAGCCGGTGAGCCTTCAACACAGGCCAGGCAGGCCTGCTTATCTCTCAGAAGTGTTCGCATTGTCATGATTCACACCCGCACTACAACGGGCGGAGCATAGGCGCGCAGCCCCCAACAGCGCTGTGACATTTTCACACTTTGCCTGGCTGAGTGTCTAAAACCGGCGACAGGTCACACCCTGCAGGTGCGCCGGACAACAATTCTATTTCACCTGCACGGCCAGCGTTTCAATAAACTCGAGCAGCGCTTGGCGGTAGGCGGGAAAGGCGAAGGTGGCAATATGCGGGCCGTGAGTGGTGAGCTGCTGCTTGGGCTCAGCCGCGAGCGCATAGAGGGTTTGCGTGTGGCTGGGCGGGACCACCCCATCGTCGGGGCTGTGCAAATACAGCTGCGGTACGCCCGCCAGCTGGCCGATGACCGCGTCCAGATCGTAGTCCGAAGGCATCAACGCCGCTGCCAGGCCGGCCAAGGGCCAGGTCAGCCACTGACGCTGCGCAACTTCACGGGCAATGCGCGGGAAGGAGGCCACGGCCGCATCGAGCACCAGCGCATTGGGTTTGTCGGCCTCGGTCGCCATGGCATAACCGGCGACGGCGCCGCCGATACTCTGCCCGAGCACGACTACCGGCAGCTCACTCCGGGAGCGCAACCAGTGATAACCGCGCCTGACATCAGCAATCACGCCGGGCAGTTCCGGCGCCCCCTCCGAGCGTCCGTAGCCGCGATAGTCCAGCAGGAAAACGTTGTAGCCCTGCTCGGGCAACCACAGCACGCTGTGCATATGGGTACTGATATTTTCGGCGTTGCCGTGCAGGAAATAGACTGTCGCCCGCGCCCCACCTTGCGCGGGCAGCCACCAGCCGTGCAGCCGGGGACCGCCGTCCACAAGCCATACATCTTCATAGGCCACCCCCGCGTCGGCGGGCGTGGCCACCAGTTTTTTCATGGGGTGAAACAACAGGGCCGCACAGCCGCTCAGCCATAGGCAGAGCCCCAGCAGGACCAGGGATTTAGCAAACCCTGAAAGTAAACCCTTAGAAATAGCGACGCCATTGCAGGCTGAACTGTTCACCCCACTCTCCTTCTTCACCGAGTCGCGCGGCCACCAGCCGCAAACCCTGCTGTTTACCGACATGCAGCTGTGCACCAATACTGACACGGTTGCGCTCTATGCCATCCGTAAAACGGTAGTGACTGGCATCCACTTCAAGCGCAAAGCGTCGCTGCTGAAGCCCCCAGCGCAAACCCAGGCCCGGCGCCAGCTGCCAGTTGTGGTCGAAGTCTTCATTGTACTCGGCGCGCAGACTCGCCAACACTGAGGCGCGCCCCCCCAGCACACGCCAGGTACCACCGGCACCACCTTCGGCAAAGGGCGCCAGATAGGCCTCCGACCACTCGTCGCGTTCAAGCCCGCCTCGCGCCTGCCAGCTAACCGGACGGAAAAAACGATTGCGGGGTGCGAGCGATCGGATATCAACCAGCGCCAGACGCTGGAGCTGCAGCGATTCGCCCTCAGCCCGGCGCAGCGTTGCGCTGAGCATGTTCAGCGAAGCGTCCGGTGGATAGCCGGCAATCGGGTCGAGCAGATCGTGATAGGTCAGCTTCAGATTCAGCTCACCATAGTGCCGACTATCCCACTGCCCGAAGGCCAATGCTGCCAATGCGGTGCCGTGCCCCTTATCCGGCTGTGGCGGACGCGGGGTGTCGGTATCCGGCTTTGCCGTTCGCGGCAGCGCGTTGATTGCCCGCAGCAGGGCAAAACTGCGGCGCGCGACTCCACTGTCTCGCGCCTCCCGGTCATGGCGGTAGCGCAGCAGTCGATAAGCCGCCAGCAACAGCCGGTATTGCTCGGCTTCAGGACGCTGCTGAAACACGGCCGAATCCTCAGCGCCAGCCGTATCCGCAAGCCGCAGCACAACGCTGCGTTGCTCAGGGCTGAGGACTTGCAGCAAACTGTCGAGTTCGCGCTGGCGCGAGGGGCGGTAGGTGATATCGCCGACCAAACCGGCGTCGCGCACGCTGCGCACCGTATCCACCGGAATCGCGTGCAGGGGAAAGTCACCAGTCAGATTCAGGCCCGGTCGGGCAACTTCCAGCAATTCCAGCAGGCGAAACGAGCAGTTTTCATCCATGAAGTAGTAATCAAAATTGATGTTCTGTAATTCCCAGAGGTGGGCAAGCAGGCGATCCAGCTCGACGTCATTCAGATTCAGCTCGTACTCCCACACATCCCGGTTTTCCAGTCGCGAGTATTCCTGCAGCTTTTCCACATAGGGCTGGAGGCTGAAATGCCCCGGATAGCCGCCGCTCATGCCGCGCCAGGCGAACAGGAGACTGCCGTCCTGCTCAGGCACCAGTGCCGCGTAGTTGACGGCGTAAGACAGCAGCGCCGAATCCGCGCGATAGCCCTTCGGATCGAGCCGCAGGAAGGTATGCCCGTACATGGACGAGGGACTGTTCAGATAGCTGGAGGCAAATACCAGCGCCGCCTGTCCGGCATTAATCTGCTCGCGCCACTGCCAATACTCTGTGCAGTGTTGTGCGCTCGCACCATTCAGCAAACCCCGTGCGCGCAGCCATTGAAAGCGCGCAATAAAACGGCAGCGCAGCGCGGGTTGCTCCGCCAGTGCCGACAGGCTGGCGGTCAGTTCAGCGGCGGGGTTGCGGGCACCGTCTGCGGCGAGAAAAAAAGCCGGATCGTCGACGTAACTGCTGCGATTGTAGTCTCTGCCTGAGCGGCCGAAATGCAACAAGGCCAGCCACTGGGGGTCAGCTGCCACAAGATCCAAATCTGGCTTAGCTAGAACCTGCCCGGCGGGCAGACACAACAGCCAAGCAAGCAACAGGCACAAGGAAAACCCGTCACCGCTGAGTGCACTCCGGCGTGATTCGTTCTTCATCGGGAAAGCGGGGTGCAGCAGCGCTGCACCCGGTAGGATCAGGCGACGTACTTGGCAAGCTGCGCGTCGGTGCGCATCAGTTCAAGCATGGAGGCCATAACCTGTTCGGCGTTTACCACATCGCTCGGAAACAGGGTTTCAAAGTTATTGTGCATCAGCGTTTTGAAGTGACTGCGGTCGCCGCCTTCAACACCCATCGACACCGCAACGGCGGTCAATGCTTCACCGTCACCGCGCGCCACGTCTTCGCTGAATTCGTCAAGAATCGCGCCGAGGTTGATCATCGACTTACCGCCGTAGGTCAGCGTACCGTCGGCCGAGCAGCCATTGGTGCCGGAAGTCATGCCCAGCGTATTGTTGCCGGAAGTGCCATTGGTGATTGAAGCCACAACATGAATCGGCAACCCGGATTGCCCTTCAAACAGCATATTGCCCCAGCCGCAGCTGTCGCCGCCGGGCACAACCGCGAAGCTGCTCGCAGACGCTGTTGCCAGTACGGATGCCATTAGAATTTTTTTCATCTTTCGTCTCCACCAGTGAATAATTGATCGACAAAACCCGAACCACTTAACGGGCTATTGCCTGAATCTAGACTAGCACAAGCGCGGAGCGATGCCGCAAGCCATTCACTGGAATTCCAGCAGAAAGGTGACCGGGCCGTCATTCACCAGCGCCACCTGCATATCCGCCCCAAAACGACCGGCGGCCACGGTGTGATGCTTGCTACCAAGGGTATCGAGCAGCGCGTTGTAAAGCAGCTGCGCATCGGTTGGCTTGGCCGCAGTGGAAAATCCCGGACGCAGACCTTTTCGGGTATCAGCGGCAAGGGTGAACTGGGACACCAACAGCAGGCCACCGTCGATATCGCGCAGGGAGGCGTTCATGCGGCCTTCGGCATCGGCAAACAGACGGTAATTAAGCAGGCGCTCGGCAACTCTCTCGAGCAGGGCCGGGGTGTCGTCGCGCTCAATACCGACGAACACCAACATGCCCTGATCAATGCTGCCGACGATGTCGTCATTCACGGTGACACTGGCGCTTTGCACGCGCTGGATCAGAACTTTCACTGGGGACTCTATCTCAGGCGGATTTGTTGGTCAGCCATTCCAGCATATCGTTGGTGGCGTGAACAAGCGCATCGGCCATGGCCGGCTCAAAGGGTGAATGGCCGCCCTCGCGGATAATCCGCAATTCACTTTCCGGCCAGCGCTCGTGCAGGGCAGTGGCGTTATCCAGCGGGCACACCATATCGTAGCGACCGTGGACGATAATGCCGGGAATACCCTGCAGCCTGTCGGCCTGTTCAAGCAACTGGTTCTCGTCGAGAAAACCCCGATGCATAAAGTAGTGAGTTTCGAGTCGCGCCATGGCCAAGGCATTGCGCTCTTCCACATCCGTACGGGTATCGTGCTTGTGTACCCGAAAGGTCGAGCAGTGGGTCTCCCAGGCCGCCCAGGCACGGGCCGCCGCCATACGTTGGATATCGTTGCTGGACTGAAGCGCACTGTGAAAGCCGCCAATGATGTCGTCCGGATCGGGCGCCACCCGCAGCAGCAACTGCCAGGCATCGGGAAAAACCCGGCTGGCCCCTTCGCGATAGAACCAGTCAATATCGCGCTGGCGACAGAGAAACACACCACGCAGAATCATGCCGCGCACCCGCTCGGGTTTGGCCTGGGCAAAGGCCAGCGCCAGCGTCGCGCCCCAGGAACCACCGAACAGAATGCAGCGCTCAACTGCCAGCTTATCCAGCAGGGCCTCGATATCGCTGATAAGATCGGCGAGGGTGTTGTCGTCGGTACAGGCGTGAGGCTCAGACTGGCCCGCACCGCGCTGATCAAACAGGATGATGCGGTAGGCCTTGGGATCGTAAAACCGACGGCTGTTGTGGCCGCAGCCTGCGCCCGGGCCGCCGTGCAGAAACAGTACCGGCACACCGTCCGGGTTGCCGCACTCTTCGACATGCAACTCGTGCGGTGGCGTTACCGCAAAGCGCGAGGTCTTGTAGGGTTTGATTTCCGGAAATAGGGGGAGCACGGCAACCTCACTGCAGTCACAGCTTACAGCTTAGCTCAAGCAGGCGGGCTTTGCGCACTGGCCGGGCGTTTGACACGGCGAAGGTTTGCGCCAGACGTCAGGCTTTCGACGTCCGACGCTCACCCTATTAGCCCTTCGCGTTTCCAGCCCGCTTGCGCTCGTGCTCTTTCAAGAGCTTCTTGCGCAGACGAATGCTCAGCGGGGTCACTTCCACCAGCTCATCGTCTTCGATAAATTCCAGCGCCTGCTCCAGGGTGTGGCGCACCGGCGGTGACAGGGTCAGCGCGTCGTCGGTACCGGAGGCGCGGACGTTCGTCAGCTGCTTGGCCTTGGTGGGGTTGACCACTAAGTCGTTGCCGCGCGAATGCAGGCCGATAATCTGCCCTTCATAGACCTCTTCGCCGTGGCCCTTGAACAGGCGCCCTCGATCCTGCAGGTTAAACAGGCCGTAGCTCAGGGTTTTGCCCTGCACCATCGACACCAGCACACCATTGATGCGCTTGCCAACGTCACCCATTTTGACCGGGCCGTAGTGGTCGAAAATGCTGGTCATAATGCCCGAACCGGAGGTCAGGGTCAGAAAGTGGGAGCGAAAGCCGATCAGTCCGCGCGAAGGCGCAATAAATTCGAGCTTGACCCGGCCCTTGCCGTCCGGCTCCATATTGGTGAGTTCGGCCTTGCGCAGACCGAGCTCTTCCATCACCGCGCCCTGGTGCTGTTCTTCGACGTCAATCACGACCTGCTCGAAGGGCTCCTGAATTTCGCCGTTCACTTCGCGCTGCACCACTTCCGGACGGGATACGCCCAGCTCAAAGCCTTCGCGACGCATGTTTTCAATCAGCACTGACAAGTGCAGCTCGCCGCGACCGGACACGATAAACTTGTCCGGGCTGTCACCCTGACGCACGCGCAGGGCCACGTTGTGGATCAGCTCCTGCTGTAGACGCTCGGCAATATTGCGCGAGGTAACGTACTTGCCTTCCTTGCCCGCAAAAGGTGAGTCGTTGACCTGGAAGGTCATGCTTACTGTGGGCTCATCAACGGTCAGTGCCGGCAGGGGTTCGACGGCCTCGGGCGCGCACAGCGTGTCGGAAATACTCAGGCCTTCAATACCGGTAATACAGACGATTTCGCCGGCCTTGGCTTCCTGCACTTCCACCCGCTCCAGGCCGAGGTAGCCCATCACGGTAAGGACGCGACCCTTGCGAGTTTTGCCGTCCTTGTCCACGACCACCAGCGGCTGGCTCGGCTTGAGCGTGCCGCGGGTAATCCGGCCGACACCGATAACGCCCACATAGCTGGAGTAATCCAGCGCCGAGATCTGCATTTGCAGCGGCGCGTCGGCGTCTACTTCCGGCGGGCTCACCTTGTCGACAATCATTTTGAACAGAGGCGTCATGTCGTCGGCCAGCTCGTCGGCTTCAGGGCCAGCGTAGCCGTTCAGGGCGGAGGCGTAGACAATGGGGAAGTCCAGCTGCTCGTCAGTAGCACCGAGACGATCAAACAGATCAAAGACCTGATCGATAACCCAGTGCGGGCGGGCGCCGGGGCGGTCGATTTTGTTGACTACGACGATCGGCTTCAAACCACGCTCGAAGGCCTTCTGGGTGACAAAGCGGGTTTGTGGCATGGGGCCGTCCACCGCATCGACCAGCAGCAGTACGCTGTCGACCATCGACAGTACGCGCTCTACTTCACCGCCGAAGTCGGCGTGCCCAGGGGTGTCCACGATATTGATCCGGTAGCCGTTCCAGTTGATGGCAGTGTTTTTGGCGAGAATGGTAATACCGCGCTCGCGCTCCTGGTCGTTGGAGTCCATGATGCGCTCGGCACCTTCGCTGCGGCGATCCAGGGTTCCGGACTGGCTGAGGAGTTTATCAACCAGGGTGGTTTTGCCGTGGTCAACGTGGGCGATAATCGCGATATTGCGTAACTTTTCGATCATTGGGATTCTCTGGGAGTGCACGAGACCGTCTTGGCCTCGCTAAAAAATTGGGGTCATCGGAGGGTTGTCACCGGCCCGCCCGTTTTGAGCGGCGCGCATTATAGCCTATAAAACGTTCAACTGCCTTGGGTTTCACTCATCAATACCGCTACAATCTCCTCAATCTAACAATAAGCCGCCTTTATGACACATAACATCACCGCCAACTGGACCAAACGCTGGACTTTTATTCTCGCCGCCACCGGCTCTGCGGTTGGCCTCGGCAATATCTGGAAGTTCCCCTACATCACCGGCGAATACGGCGGCGGCGCGTTTGTTATTGTTTACCTGGCCTGCATTCTGGCGGTTGGCATTCCGGTGATGATTGCCGAAATCATGGCCGGGCGGGCGGGCCGCGCCAACCCCGTGGACGCCATGCTGGATCTTAGCGCGCAGGCGGGCGCCTCAAAAGCGTGGGGGATTGTCGGCCTCGGCGGTGTAGTAGGTGGCCTGATGATTCTGATGTTTTACAGTGTGGTGGCCGGCTGGGCACTGGATTACAGCTGGCAGAGCCTGTCCGGGGTCTATCAAGGGCAGAGCGCCGAGACCATTGAATCCAACTTCGGTGCGCTTACCGACAGCTTCAACCGCCAGTGGTTCTGGCAGAGCCTGTTTGTGGTGTTTACCGGCGGCGTCATTGCCGCTGGGGTTACCCGCGGTATCGGCCGCGCCGTTGAAATCCTGATGCCGTTGCTGATGCTGTTTTTGCTAGGCCTGCTGATTTACAGCTGGTCGGTGGGCGAGGTCGACGCCAGCCTGTCCTTTATGTTCACGCCGGATTTCTCGAAACTGTCCACCGAAGCGGTATTGGTGGCTCTGGGTCATGCCTTTTTTACCCTTAGCCTAGGCATGGGCGCCATCATGGCCTACGGCGCCTATATGCCGGGGGAGCACTCCATCGGCAAAACCGTCATGCTGATTGGTGCGCTGGATACCGGCATCGCGCTGGTCGCCGGTATGGCGATTTTTCCGCTGGTGTTCGCCAACAGCCTGGAACCCAGCTCCGGGCCCGGCCTGATGTTTGTCTCACTACCCATTGCCTTCGGCCAGATGCCAGGCGGCATTATTTTTGGCAGCGTGTTTTTCATATTGGTCAGCATCGCCGCACTCAGCTCCTCCATTTCCCTGATCGAGCCGGGCGTCGCCTGGCTGGAAGGCCATGGCGTGCACCGCAAGGTCGGCACCATGCTGGCAGCCGGCATCGGCTGGCTGGGCGGTATCGCCTGCATCTACTCCGGCGATTTTTTCAATGCCCTCGACCACATCACCGCCAATTACATTCTGCCTCTGGGCGGCCTGATGATTGCGATTTTTGTCGGCTTTGTGCTGTCCCGCGACCGGGTTAAGGCAGAGGTGGGCTTTGAAAACGACCGCAACTTCGCACTCTGGCACTTTGCCCTTCGCTACATTGCCCCGCTGGGCATTCTGGTCGTCTTCCTGCACAGTATTGGTGTTATCTGAGCATGCTGAGACCCCTACACGCCTTCGTTGGCCTGTGCCTGCTGGTATTTGCCGCGCTCTACTTCTACGCCAGCGAGCAGGATGAAAAGCACTCCGCTGCGGCGCGGCTTTATCTGGAAGATGCCCTCACCGACATATCCAGCTGGCAGCCCGAGGCCCTGCGCAGCCACCTGACGCCCGCCGCGCAAGCCGCTGTCAGCAATGAGCAGCTGTATCAGGTAGTCGATGAATACAAGGCGCTAGGACGCTTCAAGTCGATGGATACACCACAGTTTTCTACGCTGACCGCGGCCCTGTCGGTATTTGGGGAGGAACAGCGCCTCAGCTACAGCTTTCCGGCGCGCTTTGACAACGGCGAGGCATCAGTCACCGCCACGCTGGCAGTAAATGATGGAAGCTTCAGTCTGTATAACTTTAGTATTCGCAGAACAGCGAATTGAGGATTTGCGTCAGACGTCTGGCTCCAGACGCCTGACGCAGTCGATCAGCCTTCTTCGCCACCGTCTTCTTCAATGCCGAGCAGTTCGACTTCAAACACCAGAGCCTGATTGGGACCAATCACGCCCTGAGTGCCGCCGGGGCCATAGGCCAGATCAGAGGGAATGTAGAGCTCCCACTTGCTGCCTACCGGCATCAGTTGCAGGGCTTCGGTCCAGCCAGCGATAACGCCGCCCACCGGGAAGGTGATGCTCTCGCCACGGGCGTAAGAGCTGTCAAACTCGGTGCCGTCGATCAGGGTGCCGCGATAGTGAACTTCCACCGTATCATCAGCTGTGGGCTTGGCGCCCTCACCGGCTTCAAGCACCTTGTATTGCAGCCCGCTGTCGAGAACGACAACCCCGTCCTTCTCGGCATTTGCCGCCAGAAAAGCCTCAGATGCCTGTTGATTCTCGGTGGCCTCCTGCTCAGCTTCCGCCTGCATCTCAGCCATTTTCTTCTGCTGATAACCCTGCAGCGTCGCCATCATGTCCTCTTCGGACATCTGCAGCTCACCGCCCTCGATGCCGTCACTGACACCGGCGCTGAAGGCGGCCACATCCAACTCCATGTTCTCACCGATACGCTTGCCGAGATCGACCCCAAAACTGTAGCTGACCTTCTCCATTTCTGAATCCAGCTTTGCTTCTGAGGGGTTCTTGGCGCCGTCACAGGCGGCCACAATTGCAGCCATTGACATAACGGCGAAGACTTTTCTTTTCATTCCAGTACCTTCTCGTCTACTCTTAACAGAATTTTGCACCCGCAGTGGGCGCTGCAAAAACGACAGTCTGCCACACTTTAGGCAACCGACAATAGATATAGCGTCTCAAGTTTGTATAATGGAACTGGTGTTTTTTTGAACATTTTCGAAAGGTTAAGAAGCATGCCAGGCAATAATAAGAAGGCGGGCAGCGTGGAAGCTCTGGAAAACAAGCTGGCTGCTTTGCGCGACAAGCTGCTCAACACACAGGAACAGCAGCTCAAAAAGGCTAAAGATGCCGCCGAAAAGGCGACAACTGCCGCTAAAAAGCAGAAAGAGGCCTTGAAAGCGGCCAATCAGAAGCTCCGTGCCGCAAAAACCCCGGCCCAGGAAAAAAGCGCCGGCGCAGCTGTAAAGCGGGCCGAAAAGGCGCTGGCTGAGGCCGAAAGCGCACTGGAAGCGGCAAAAACCGCAGTCGAGCAGGTAAAAGCCGATATTGCCGCTGAAAACGCGGCGAAAGCGGCGGAACAGGCCGCACTCAAAAACCTGCCAAAACCGAAAGCCGCCAAAAAAGCGCCCGCCAAGGCAAGCGGGAAAGCCGCTGCGAAGAAAGCGCCTGCGGCCAAAAAGGCGGCTGCAGCCAAGAGTGCACCGGCGGCCAAAAAAGCCCCAACAGTCAAAAAACAGCCTGCCAAAACGAAAAGCTCTGCGCCTGCAGGCAAAAAATCGGCGCCCGCTGAGGCCAAAAAAGCGGCTCTTGCGGCTAAAACCGAAGTGCCAGCACCACAAACTGACGCCAAACCCGCTGCCGCCAAGAAAAAATCGGCGGAGAAGAAAGCGGCCACAGCCAAGCCTGCCGAGACCAAGAAAGCCGCACCCGCGCCTGTTCGCCGGGAGCCGGAGCCGCCACCACCGCCACCCCGGCGCAAGGCGACCGTGCTGCCGGATACCATCAGTCAGCCCAAGGCCAAATCAGATAAGGTGGCGTCGATCTTCGACGTGGAGTAACGCAGGCCCTTATCAATCGCCCTCGGCGGGCGGCGTCGCTGCCACCGCCTCGACCAGCTCACTCATTTGCCCGTTCCAGGCGAGCTCCAGCTGGTCGAAGTAGCGATGCAGGTTCGTTTGTGCGCAGAGGGAAAAGGACTGCTTCTTCGGTGCTGCAGAGGCTTTCAGCCAGTAATCGTAGATTTCATCCTGCTGCCAGCGCTCCACTGCCATTTCGAAGCGCTGCGCCTCCTGATACACGCTGGGCGGTGCAGAGTGTTTGAGCTTGCGACGCAGTGCGCGCGCTTCAAACAGGTAGTTTTCACGGAATTCGCGGCTTTTCGCGACCATGTCGGCGACTTGCTGCGGCGTCCAGACAATACCTCGCTTGGCCAGCCAGCAGGCGGACAGCAGCAGATTTACATCCGCGCCGTATTCGTCCTGCAGAAGCTGACAGAGCCTGTGCACTCGCGGTTGGGAATAAACCAGCAAGCTAAATTGCCAAAGGGCATTGTCGGTCACACCACCTCCGTTATAATCGCCGCCCATGATTGAATTCGAACAGTTAAGCTTACTACGCGGCGGTAAAACTTTACTAGAAAACGCCGACTTACGCCTGCATGACGGTGATCGCGTCGCGCTGATCGGCGCCAATGGCAGCGGCAAGTCGAGTTTGTTTGCTCTGCTGCGCGGCGAGCTTGAACCGGATCACGGCAGTGTACGAATTCCCGCGAACTGGCGCATCGCCCATATGGCTCAGGAAGTCTCCGCCAGCAGCCGCGCCGCCGTCGACTATGTAATTGACGGTCACGACGCCTTTCGCAAGGTCGAAGCCGAGCTGGCAACCTGCCAAGACGACATGCGACTGGCGGAGCTGCACGGCCAGCTCGACGCCCTGAACGCCTACGCCATTCCCAGCCAGGCCGAGCAATTGCTGCTGGGTTTGGGTTTCAAACCAGAACAACTGCAAAGCCCGGTGCACGAGTTCTCCGGCGGCTGGCGGATTCGCCTGAACCTGGCCCAGGCCCTGATGCGCCCCTCCGATCTGCTGCTGCTGGATGAGCCTACCAACCACCTGGATATGGACGCCACCCTGTGGCTGGAACAGTGGCTGCAGGCCTACGGCGGCACTCTGCTGCTGATCTCCCACGACCGGGATTTCATCGATGCCACCTGCAACCAGGTCGCGCACCTGAGCGAGCACTCGCTTACTCACTACCGCGGTAACTACTCAGCCTTCGAGCGCCAGCGGGCGGAAAAACTGGCCCAGCAGCAGTCGGCCTACGAGAAGCAGCAAGCCGAAATTGCCCATATGGAAAATTTCATTCGCCGCTTCAAGGCCAAGGCCACCAAGGCGCGTCAGGCCCAGAGCCGGATCAAGGCGCTGGAGCGCATGACCCAGATTGCCCCGGCCCATGTGGACTCGCCCTTCAGCTTTACGTTTCCCCTGCCTGAAAAGATGTCCGACCCGCTGCTGACCCTGACCCAGGCGACACTGGGCTATGGCGACACAGCCATACTGCGGGACATCAAACTGAGTGTTCACCCCGGCAGCCGCATTGGTTTGCTGGGGGCCAATGGCGCGGGTAAATCGACCCTGCTCAAAACCCTCGGCGGAGTGCAGCCCCTGCTGGCGGGCCAGCGCACCTGCGGCGAACATCTGGCGCTGGGTTATTTCAGCCAGCACCAACTGGAAAGCCTGGATCTGGATGCCAGCCCGGCAACCCAGCTGCAGCGGCTGGCACCGAAGGCCCGGGAGCAGGAGATCCTCAACTTTCTGGGCAGTTTCAATATTCGCGGAGACATGGCCAGCGGCAGCTGCCGACACTTTTCCGGCGGCGAAAAGGCGCGCCTGGCACTGGCCATCATTGTCTGGCAAAAACCCAACCTCTTACTGCTCGACGAACCCACCAACCACCTCGATCTGGAGATGTGCCAGGCCCTGACGGTCGCCCTGCAGGGCTTTGAGGGCGCGCTGATCGTGGTGTCGCACGATCGCCACCTGCTGCGCAACACGGTAGACGACCTGTTGCTGGTCCACGCCGGCCGCGCCATGCCCTACGACGGCGATCTGGACGACTATCGTCACTGGCTGCTGAGCCGCGCCGCCGACACCGGCACCGAAACCCAAGAGGCATCCTCGACCGCCAAAGCGCAGGACAAAAAGCAGGCCCGGCAGGACGCCGCTGCCGCCCGCGCCCGGCAGGCTCCTCTGCGCAAGCAGATCAAAACCCTGGAAGCGGATATGGAAAAAGCCCAGCAGCAGCTGTCGACACTGGAAGAAACCCTCGCCGACAGCAGTCTCTATGAAGCCGCCAGCAAGAGCCGCCTGCAGGAACTGCTCAAGCAGCAGGGCGACCTGCGCCAATCCCTGGAACGCTGTGAAGAGGCCTGGCTACAGGCCCAGGAAGAACTGGAACAGGCCCAGTAGAAGCGCACCACCCAAGACTGGCACTAATCAGCCCACTGGTTAGAATGGGGCTTCCGTTTTTTCAGGAGCTTCCCACCATGAAACGTTTGCGCTTTGTCTTTGTCCTTCTCGCCGCGGCCTGTGCCAGCGCGCTGAATGCCGCCCCCAAAGAACAGGCGATTGAATTTGCCAACGGTCTTGGCAGCGCCGTGCTCTATACCCCGCGAGGCAGCAAGGCTCGCAGCGGCGTTATCGTGATACACGAGTGGTGGGGGCTGAATGACTACGCCCGAGGCCGCGCGCGCCAGCTGGCGGAGGAAGGCTACGCCGCAATCGCCGTGGATATGTACGGTCACGGCAAGGTGGCCAGCCATCCCGAGGACGCTACCGCCTTCATGCAGGCCGCACTGGCTGAGCCGGAAAAAATGAACGCCCGCTTTAATGCCGCCAAGGCAGAATTGCTGAAACTGAAAAAGGTTGAGCAGGTCTTCGCCATCGGCTATTGCTTTGGCGGTGCGGTGGTCCTGAATCAGGCGCGCATGGGCAATGATCTGGCCGGCGTCGCCAGCTTTCACGGCTCATTGGGCACTGAACAGCCCGCCGAAGAGGGCGCGATAAAAGCGAAGGTACTGGTGGCCACCGGTGGCGCGGATCCGATGGTTCCACCGAAACAGGTGGGCGATTTTGTCACCGAGATGGGCCAGGCTGGCGCGCAACTGGAACTACTGAGTTTTCCCGGCGTGCTGCACAGCTTTACCAACCCCGGCGCCACCGCCAAGGGCAAGGAAACCGGTCTGCCAGTGGCCTATGATGCAGCGGCCGACAAGGCCAGCTGGAATGCCCTGCTGCGCTTTCTGAAAGACGGCTGAAGAGAATAGCGTCAGTGCGTCGTCTGCTCCGAGCGACGTAAAAAGTCGAGCACCAGGGTCAGGTCCTTTTCTTGAACCAGCTGTTCTGCGGTTTTATTACAGAGGGACGCTATCGGGTGCTCGACATACCACTGATACGCCTGGGCTTCCGAACCCGTCCACTCACACAGAGTGTTTGTGATTTCATCGACCCTGGGCAGCAAGCCCGGAATACCCGAATCCGACAGCATTTTTTCACGCAAACTCATCACTCAGTCTCCCAAAGCTGGATAGCGGCAATACCCGCGTTGCAGGCAGGTAGCGAATTAACAGTTTATAACTGTCCCAATCAAAGCGCCGGGCTTTCTCCGTAAAAATTGGTACTACCTGCTCGGCAAAATTCACAGTTCCGAGGTAAGCCCAATAGTCGATCAGGTGAAAATCCCGCTGCTCACCGCGCTCTTCAATGGCGACAACCGGCTCCCCATAGGGCCAGGGCAACAGGCGTTTTCTGGCAAGCGCTTCCTGCAACCGCAAGTTGTAAGTGGTATGCGACTCCTCGCCCACACAGGCGCCGGCGCAGCGCTTCAACTGGTAGCCGAAGCAAGCACCGCGGCCTTTTTCCAGACCCAGACGGCGCTGGCAAAGACGGTGTTCGGTTGCCAGCTTGAGCAGGGCATCGCGAGCCTGTTTGCGAGTTTTGTACAAGCCGTACACCGTGTCGCTGACGCGCCAGCCGCCCTCCAGCGCCTGCTCGGATAGATCCGGCTGCAGATAGCCCTCAACCGGCTCCAGCCGGAAATACCAGAGCGAGCGCTGCCGCCGCTGGCGCCGATTGAACACCGGCCCCAGCTGCTTGATCTGCTCGTTTTCGCGCAACAGGGCTCCCAGCTCTCCGGCGGTGGTTTCCCAGTCGATGCTGCGCACCAGCTGGGCCAGCTTCATCTCCTTGGCACTGCTGTGATCGCCGTTAAAGTGCGACAGCACTCGCGAGCGCAGTTTGGTGCTCTTGCCGACATAGAGCAGGCCGTCGCTCTCACCGTAAAAGCGGTAGACACCCGGCTCATCGGGAATGCGGTCAATATCCGCTCGCGACAGATGAACCGGCAGGGAGGGCAGTTGCCACTGTTGGCGGGCGGCGGCCTCGACCGCCGCCTTGCCGCAATCCTCAATGGCGTATTCAAGAAAGGCCTTCATGGCCACCACATCAGCCATGGCCCGGTGACTCACGTCGCGGCGGTAGCCGATCTGACGGCAGATATTATCGAGGCTATGACTGGGCCAATCGGGATAAAGCCGGCGCGCCAGGCGCAGCGTGCACAGTACCCGAGGTCGGTAGCGGAAGCCGCAGGCCTCAAAGGCGCGTCGCAAAAAAGCGCTGTCGAAGCGGGCGTTATGCGCCACCAACACGCTGTCCTCGAGGTAGCGAAACAGTTCGGCGGACAGATCTTCAAAGCCTGGGGCATCCGCCACCATACCTTGCGAAATACCGGTAATCTGACGGATAAATTCGGGGATTGCCGTGTAGGGGTTTACCAGGGATTCCCAGTACCACTCGCTGCCATCGTCGTGCCAGAGGCACAGGCCAACCTCGGTGATCCGGTCGCGCACCGGATTTCCACCGGTGGTTTCCAGATCCAATAGTGCGAGGGGTAGATTGAGCAGCACGGCGACTCCTTGACTGTATGCATAACCAGTATAGACCGCAATACCCACAGGTCAATACCAGCCCTTACGGAGTCGCCGACGGTTTGGTTTATTTTCCTCGATCAGCCGAGACGGGCAGCGGCAAAGTTCAGCTCATCCTTGGCCCCGTCCGAGGTTTGCGAAAGCACAAACTTCTCCACCTTGCCGCCGACCAGCGGGATCTTGGCCTTGCAGCTGTGGCTGACCGTGTAGACCGAACCCTTTTTCGATGGCTTGAGGGAGAACTCACCGCGAATAGTGACCGGCTGACCTTCCACCGTCATCACGAAATCCCCTTCCCAGGCATCGCCGTCCGGGCGCCAGGTTTCGGTCATGGTGATGGTCTGCACCGGATTGAACATCTTGGCGAGAAAGGCGGGCAATTCCCGGGTCACTTTCCGCTTCAGAGTGATTACGGTCTCGTCCTCATACTCCTCAACCTCGGCATCGCAGTCTTCGCCCAGCGCAACACTGCGCTCAACCAGAAAGTCAGGATCAGTGAGCAGCCCATAGAGGGCATCGACATCAGCAGAAAATTCTTGGGATACAGCCATCGTACAACCTCTATTGTCGTTTTTGTTGGTCGACCATTATTCCACAACTGGCGCCCGGAGATAGCCCGGCGCAGCAAACTATTGCTATCGGGCGTATGAACCTGCAAGCGCTTCGTTAAATTTGCGTAACGGTCTTGCGGCCACGGATTCGCTTTACTAATTTGTACACACGTGTGTAAGTTCAATAACGTAAATTACTCGCCACCAAGAGGTTACCGCATGGCAGAGCGCATTCCCGTCTGTGAATCCAAAACCGCCACAACCCCGGACGACTTTCCCATGGGTTGGTATTCAGTGGCGCGCAGCCACGAACTGCAAGTGGGCGAGGTCAAGCGGGTTTACGCCTTTGAGCGCGAGCTGGCCCTGTACCGCAGCCGCTCCGGCGTCGCGGTAGTGCAGGACGCTTTCTGCCCACACCTGGGCGCCCACCTCGGCGTGGAAGGACGCGTTGTCGGCGAGACCCTGGCCTGCCCCTTCCACGGCTGGCGCTTTGATAACAGCGGCAAGTGTGTAGAAATTCCCTACTGCGACGAGATCCCGGACCGGGCCCGGATTCGCATGTGGCCAACCGACGAAGCCAACGGCGAAATCTATATGTGGTATCACCCGGAAAATACCGCGCCCCAATACGAATTGCCGCGCATCAGCGAGCTCGACGACGAGCAGTGGACGCCGGCGCGCATGGCCGAGTTCGAGGTACCGGCCCACATTCAGGACATCGCTGAAAACACCTGCGACCCGGTGCATTTTCAGTATGTGCACCGCCAGCTGGAGACACCTGCTTCGGAGGTGACTATCGACGACGACGGCCGACGCCTTTACTTGCGCGCCGATGCCCGCCATACCGCGCGCCCGCACATGCTTAATGTCACCCTGCATCAACCGGGGCTGGCACTGGTGCGCACCAGCTACGCACCGGAAGCGGAAATGATCGTCTACAACAGCGCCCAGCCAATTGACGCACACACCACCCTGCTGCGCTGGTCGCTGTCGGTGCGGCGTGAAATCGAAGACCTTGCCGGCGACGAAGTGATTCGCGGCATTCTCGATGGCATCAAGCAGGACTACCCGATCTGGGCCAACAAGGTTCACCGCCGCCGGCCCCTGTTCTGCAAGGAAGATCACACGCTGGTGACCTACCGCAAGTGGGTTCGCCAGTTTTATCCCGTCGCCGCAGAGGCGTAATCCTTCAAACCGACATTCCAACCATAACAGTGGAGAAGCACCGATGAGCAACCAACCCCAGGGCAATCCGGGCGATATCATCAACTGGCCGATGCTGAAAATTGTCTACCGCACCGACCCCGACAAGATCGCCGCACTGCTGCCACCCGGCATCGAGCCCGGCGCCGACCCGCACGTTAACCTGACCATTTACAACTTTCCGGTACCCGACGAGCCCGAGTACGGCATCGTGACCTCGGTGAATGCCAACTACAACGGCGTGGCCGGCGAATACACGCTGGGCTATGGCATCGATCAGGAGTCGGCCATTTTCATCAGCCAGGAAACCAACGGCCAGCCGAAGTATCCCTGCACCACCGAATACTTCCGCCTCGGCCCGAGCGTAAGTGCGCGCTGCATCCACCAGGGTTATACCTTTGTTGAGTTCAAGGGCGTATCGAAGGGCGAGAACATACCCAAGGATGAATTCGAGCAGCACGAGTGGTGGCTCAAGTATTCCCGCGCCACGGGTGTCTCAACCGACCCTGCCGCTGGCTACGACTTCCCGCCCCACGTGGTGCATGTTCGCAGCAAATACGGCACCGCCTGGCAGGAAGAAGTCGAGGGTGAGCTGGTACTGCGGGACAGCCCCTGGGATCCGCTGGCAAGCCGTCTGCCCATGCGCGAGCAGGTGTCCGCCCACCTGTGGTGGCCCATCTTCCTCGACCGGGAAATCAAGCTGGCAGGCAAACTCGATCCGGAAGGCTTTATGCCTTTTGCCGACACTATTTCCGGTTCGCGCTGGCCTGGCAGCAACGGCGGTCCCAAGCGCGGTTAAATAAACCGACAGCCAAAAAAAACGGTTCCCCGCCCGCACGCAGGGAACCGCTATCCGACATCACGCGCTGGAAGGTGGGCGATGCCGGTCCTCTAGCACGCCGACACAGGTCAGCATCCAGAAGTCTCTCCAAACTCAAAAGTCGTAGGAAAACTCCATCCCAAAGGTACGGGCCGTGCCCTGCACCAGAGTCGCCGCACCGAGCAAGGCGCTGACTGCAAAACCGCTTTTGAAATAATCCTCATCGGTCAGGTTGTCGACATAGGCCGACACCCGCAGCTTTTCACTCGGAAAGTAGTTCAGGCGCGCATTGACCAGCGTCAAGGCATCGACCGTCGATGAGTCGTATTCCACCGCCAGATAATCAATCCCGGTAAACAGTTCGTCGCGGTGGTAGAGGGACAGCCGCGGCACGATCAGACCGACCGGCGACATCCAGTTGTATTGCGCGGTAAACGAATAGGAGGTTTCCGGTACCAGCGCAAAGGGCTCGGCACTGCGATCCACCACCGACTCGCCCTGACCCGGGGTCACGATGGTCGCGGTGTATTCGTCATAGCTGGCATCGGTATAGTTGGCGCTGGCATTGAACACCCAATTGCCCAACAGGAAGGTGGTTTCCATTTCCACCCCCTGAATGGTGGCCTCACCGGCGTTGGTCAAAAACAGGAAGATATCGCTGATGCGCTCGCCCTGCTCCGCCACGCGCACGTGAATGTCGGTGTAGTCCATGGCATACACGGCCGCGTTAAAACGCAGGGTGGAATCCAGACTATCCAGCTTGACGCCAAGCTCGTAGTTCACCACTTCCTCCGGGTCAAAGGCCACCAGCTCCGGACCACGCGGTTCAAAACCACCGGCCTTGAAGCCTTCACTGTAGGTGGCATACCAGAGCGCGCTGTCGAGCTTCATCGCATCCAGCCAGTCTTCGCTGGCCTGCACCGAGAGCGTGACGGCGGGAGTAAAGTTGGTCCACTCTTCACTGCGCACGTCGGCATCTTCGCGCACATCGACCGGCAGATCCGGCAAATTGCGGCCGATCTGATCGAACTGGGCCCGGGTAATGGGGCTGTAGAAGCCGGCCTGATCAATGTAGGCGGCACCGATGCGCTGGCCGTAGGTCTGCTCGTCGATATCCACCAACGTCAGGGCGCGCTCACGCTCTTCAAAGGTATAGCGCCCACCCATGGTGAGCTGCACGGTGTCCGTTATGCTCCAGGTAAACTGGGAAAACAGCGCCCAACTTTTGTTTTCCAGCGAGCTGAAACCGCCAAACAGCGTCGTCAGCGGAAAAACAAAACCATCACCCAGCGAAGGCAGCCCGGGAAACACTGCGTCGCTGATAGTTGAAGGATCGATACCGGCCAGGCCCTTGGGCCCGATAACCTGAGCAAAGGGGTTGTCGTCAATTCGCTCAAGCGAAGCAAAAGCGCCCACGGTATAGCTCACCCGATCGTCGAAAGCCGAACCGACAATCTGCAGCTCCTGACTGAACTGGTCGCGGGTTTCGTCGCGAGTCTCTTTGCCATCGGCTCGCAGCACACTGTTCAATGCCCGGGTGCCGTTGTTGATAATCTGGGTCGAGGTTCCGTCCTGATCGTCATTGCGTTCAATGTCGTCCTGATGACTCCAGGCGCTGATACTTTTTATTTCGTAGTCAAAAAAGTCCCAGGTCAGGGTCAGGGCTAGCATCGTGCTCTGCATCGCGACAATACTGTCGCCGCTGTTGATGGTGACCTCGTGGTCATCGGCGGCGCGCTCACTCACCGCGCAGGAATCGCTGAAGGCCGGCCGCGCGGGATAGATCAACTGAACGATATTGGCTTCCGGGTTCTGCAGAATACAGGTGAGCGCGGTACTGCGCTCACTCTGCTTGCTCCAGTAGGCAAACAGATCCATTCCGAACTGCTCCGACACCTGCCACTGCGTGCGCAGCGACAGCGCCAGGCGGTCTTCGTCGCCATAAGTTTCGCCGTCAAAATTTTCAATATCTCCGTCAAAACGCTTGCTGCTGATGCCAAAGCGGGTCGCCATCTTGTCTTCGACCAGCGGAATATTGCCGTAGAGCTTTACATCCTGCCGACCGAAATTGCCCGCCTTGACGGTTGCCCCGAACTCAGGCTCAAACAGGTTGGCCGCTCGGGTACTTACCAGCATCGCGCCACCGGTATTGTTCTTGCCGAACAGGGTGCCCTGCGGGCCGCGCAATACCTGTATCGACTGCGTATCAACGGTATCGAGCAGTTGGGTATCCTGACGCGCCAGAAAGATGCCGTTCAGATAAACCCCAACACCGGGGTCAAGCACGGCCGAACCCTCGCGCTGGCCGATACCGCGAATGAAAATCGCGGGGGTTTTAGAACCGCTCTCACCAAACTGCAGGCCCGGTACAAGTTGCTGCAGGTCGGTAATGGACGATACCCCGGCCTCGGCCAGAGCATCGGCGCCGAGAGCGCTGACTGCCACCGGTGTCTCCTGCAGGCTCTCTTCGCGCCGCCGCGCGGTCACGTAGACTTCTTCCAGAGAAACCTTGGTTGCTGCCGACTGAGCCGCTGTCTCGGATTCCCCGCTCTGAGCCTGCAACGAGACAGCAACAGGAAGCAGACACAGCCCCCCTGCAAAGCCCAAGGCCTTATTTTTATAAGCCATTGTTTTATCCGCCGTCGTGATTGGCGAGCCCCCGCGCTGACTGTCGCGCGTTGCCGCCATTCTCCCTTCCAATAGCGCCTTGTTGATAGTGCCTTTGTATTATTGTGCGGCGCTTTTATTTGATGCCATTACATTTCACCAGAAATGTTTTTGCAGGCTAGCGACGATCTGAGTCCTCGTCAAGCTTTTCACTGAGCGAGAATTATTCCTCACAAAAACATTGCTATAGAAATGTTTTGTTTTTATAGTGAGCTCATTATCAAGGCTCGTCCCGTATCGAAAAGCAGAGGCCAGGTTATGACTTATAAACCCAAGCGCATGAAATTCGGTGCCTTTTTCGCACCTTTCCACAAAGACATTGTCAACCCGACGCTCGCCATTGAGCGCGATATGGAGCTGATTCAATGGCTGGACAAGCTCGCCTACGACGAAGCCTGGATTGGTGAGCACCACAGCGGCGCCTATGAATGCATCGCCTCACCAGAAGTATTTATCGCCACCGTCGCCGAGCGCACGCGCAATATCCGCTTAGCAACCGGCGTCAGCTCCCTGTCCTACCACCATCCTCTGGTACTGGCCGATCGTATTTGCCAGCTCGACCATCAAGTGCGTGGTCGTCTGACCTTTGGCGTGGGCCCCGGCCAACTGGTAGCCGATGCCTATATGATGGGCATCAACCCGAAAGACCTGCGCCGTCGCATGAATGAATCCCTGACCGCACTGGTAAAACTGCTCAACGGTGAAACCGTGACCATGCAAACCGACTGGTTCACCCTGAACGAAGCCCGCTGTCAGATCCTGCCCTATCAGGCCCCCCTGGATATGGCCGTGGCTTCAGCCATCAGCCCCACCGGCGCGCGCACCGCCGGTGAACACGGTCTCGGCATGATTTCGGTGGCCGCCTCCAGCCCGGAGGGCTTCAAACAGCTGGCCAATCACTGGGATATCTGTGAAGAAAAAGCCGCCGAACACGGCAAGCAGGTTGACCGCCGCAACTGGCGTATCGTGACGCCCTTCCATATCGCCGAAACGGAAGAGCAGGCTTACAAGGATCTGGAATACGGCCTGATGGACATGATGCGCTACTTCAAAAAGTTCGGCGGCAGCGCCTTCCCGGAAGCTAAATCCTTTGAAGAAGCGATTGAGATCTGGACGACCGGTGGTCTGGGTGCCTTCGGCGTTGGCGTGGTTGGCACACCCGAAACACTGGTCAATCACATCAAGAAACTGCAGGACCAGTCCGGCGGCTTTGAAACTTTTCTGGCGCTGGCACACAATGCCGCAGACTTCGACGCGACCAAAAAATCCTACGAACTGTTCGCCCGCGAAGTCATGCCCCACTTCCAGCACAGCAACGACAACCGCCCGGCCTCACTCAATTGGGCGGCAGAAAACGCCGACCGCTTTATGGAAGAATACGTGGGTGGCATCAACACCGCGATTGCCCAACACGAACAGGAAATGGCAGATAAACAAAAGAAAGCTGCCAGCAACTCCTGAAGAGGTGAATCATGAGCACACAAACACAAGCCGAAGGTAAAGCCATTCCGCAGGCCAGCGGTGCCGCCGCCGAGGGCGGTCATTACATGGAGTTCATCACCACGCCGTTGGATTTTATGAAACGGGTCCATGAGGAATGCGGCGAAGTGGGCGAGTTTGATATGGGCGGCCTGCCCACGGTACTGATGATTGGTCCGGAGGCCCACGAAGCCTTTTTCCGTGCGCCGGACGATCAGCTCAGTGCCTCGGAAGCCTATCAGATGATGGTGCCGGTCTTCGGCGAGGGCGTACAGTACGGCGCCGAACCGCACATTGAACGACAGCAACTGAAAATTCAGTATCAGGGCCTGAAGCACGACAAAATGGCCAGCTACGCCGGTACCGTCGCCCAGGAAGTCATCGACTTCACCAAGGATTGGGGCGATGAAGGCGAGATGGATTTCTACGAGGCCTTTACCGATCTGACCCTGCGCACGTCAACCCACTGCCTGCTGGGCTCGGTGTTTCGCTACCGCTTGACCGACGAGTTTGCCGATCTCTATCGCGATCTTGAAAATGGTATCGACCCCTCGGCCCTGCTCGATCCGAATCAGCAAAAAGATACCTTTAAAAAACGCGATCAGGCCCGCGAGCGGCTGCAGGAACTGATCACCGAAGAAATTCACCGCCGCCGCGATGCCGAAGCCAAAGGCGAGGCGCCGCTGGACGATATGCTCAACATTTACATGACTGCCGAGTATGAAGACGGTCGCAAACTAAGTGAGCACGAAATTACCGGCTTGGTGATCTGGTTTATGTTTGCCGGTCACCACACCAGCTCGAATACCTCGGCGTGGACCCTGCTGGAAATCGTTCGCCACCCTCAGTATCACGCGGAACTGGTGGGCGAAATCGACAAACTGTTTGAGGGCGGCCAGGAGCTCAGCTTTAACGCCTTGCGCGAAATCCCGCTGCTGGAAGGTTTTATCCGCGAGGCCTTGCGTCTGCACCCGCCGCTCAATGCCATTTCCCGCCGGGTGATGAAACCCTTCCACTATAAAGACTACGTCATTGAGCCCGGCAAAAACGTGATGCTCTGCCCCTGGGTGGCGCACAAACTGCCGGAACATTTTCCCGAGCCCGAGCGCTTCGATCCGAAACGCCCGGCGCCAAAAAATGTTTTTGCTGCCATTCCCTTTGGCGGTGGTCGCCGCAAGTGCGTGGGCAATGCCTTTGCCCTGCTGCAGGTCAAAGCGATTTTCTGCGAACTGCTGCGCCACTTTGAGTTTGAGCTGACGATGCCGCCGGAACAGTATCAGGAAATCATGCCGGCGTTGATTCTGCGGCCGAGCGATCCCTGTACACTGCGCTACAAGCGACGGAAGGACGTGTAAGCAAAAGGACAGAACACGATGGGCAAACTTTGTATCAAAATCGATCTGGATCTGTGTCAGGGTCACGGCGTCTGTCAGGCCGAGGCCGGTGAGGTATTCGAGCTACAGGAAAGCGATGCGCCCTATCCGCAGGCGGTCGTCATCAAGAGTGATATCAGCATTGAAGAGCGTGAAAAGGTATTAAAGGCTGAAAAGTTCTGCCCGAATGCCGCCATCACTGTCACTGAAGAGTAAGCATTTAAGGAAAGTTTATGCCTCAGCTTCTGCTCCGTTTTGATATGCGCAATCCGGATTTCGGGGCCGATCAGCGCGCACTTTATGACGCCGCCCTCGACATGGCCGAGTGGGCCGACGAGCAGGGTTTTGACTGCATTCAGATCAGCGAGCATCACGGTTGCGAAGACGGCTATCTCCCCTCACCTATCGTGTTAGCCTCGGCGATGGCAGCGCGCACCAAACGCATCCGGCTGCGTATGGCGCTGATTATTCTTCCTTTTCACGACCCCATCCGCGTCGCTGAAGATCTGGCAGTGCTGGATATCATCAGCAAGGGCCGGCTTGAAGTTGTGGTGGGCGCGGGCTATGTGCCGGAAGAGTTTGCGATGTTTGGCGTTGAGCTGAAAGATCGCGGCGTGTTGATGGAGAGCAAGATCAACGCACTCAAACAGGCCTGGACCGGCGAGCCGTTCACCTATGAAGGTCGCCCGGTACAAGTAACACCGCGCCCAGTGCAACGCCCCCACCCGCCGCTGTGGATGGGCGGCTCCAGCAAACCGGCCGCGCGCCGTGCCGCCCGTATGGTCGACTACTTCTATACCGAAAACCGCGCCCTGTTTGAGGAATTCAATGCCGAGCGCGAACGTCTGGGCAAAGAGGCGATTCCTTTTATGGAACTCGGCAGCGGCTTTTTTGTGGTGAGCGACGACCCGGACGCGGAGTGGAAGCGCATGGCACCTCACATCCTGTTCGAGTGCAACAGTTACGGTAAATGGCAGGCCTCGTCGGCGATGCAGGGCCAGTATCTGGAAATGACTGACGCCGCACCGCTGCGGGAAACCGGGCTTTACCCGATCATCAAGCCCGATGAGGTGGCAGACTATCTCGACAGGCTCGGCGACAACGCCCAGCTCTGTCTGCACCCGCTCATTGCCGGACAAGATCCAACCTACGGCTGGCAGCAACTGGAAAGCTTTTCCCGCGTTGTGATGCCGCATCTGAAAAACCGAGAATAACAATGCGAAAAATTGTGTTCGCGAGCGCAGCCGCGCTCGCTTTGATTGGCTGCTCTAAACCCACTGTGGATTTTTCCGGCGCCACCGCCGACTGGCCCGTGGTTGGTCAGAACAACAGCGGCCAGCGCTATTCGGCGCTCACCCAGATTAACCGCGACAATGTGTCCCACCTGAAGCCGGCCTGGACTTACCGCCTCAAGGACTTTTCCAGCGGCGGCGAAAGCCACGGCGCCACTGCGTTGCAGGTGACCCCACTGGTGGTCAACCAGTCCATGTACTTGTGCACTCCCTTCAATCGGGTGATCTCCCTCAACCCGGAAAGTGGGGAGGAAAACTGGATGCACGACCCCGAGGTGGATCTGACCGGAGTTTACACGCCGGCCTGTCGAGGGGTCAGCTACTGGGAGGGGCAGCCAGCAGAACAGTGCCAGAAGCGTATTTATCTGGGCACGCTGGACGCACGCCTGATTGCCCTCGACGCCGACACCGGCAAACCCTGCGAAGACTTTGGTGACAGCGGCGCTGTCGATCTCACGCAGGGTTTGGGCGACCTCACTACCGCCGAGTACTACCTGACCTCACCGCCGCTGGTTATGGGTGACAAGGTGATTACCGGGGCCTACGTGCAGGACGGCCAGAGGGTCGATGCCCCCAGCGGCGCTATTCGCGCCTTTGACGCCCGCTCCGGTGAGCTGCTCTGGGCCTGGGATCCGGTCCCCCCCACGCAGACTTCCGTCACCGCCGCCGACATCAAGCAGGGTAAAACCCTGACCCGCGGCACCCCCAACGCCTGGGGTCTACTGTCGGGCGACGAAGCGCGCAATCTGGTGTTTGTGCCCACTGGCAACCCCTCCCCGGATCACTACGCCGGTGAAGAGCGCGGTGACCTCGACTACTACGGCAGCTCGGTAGTTGCCTTGAATGCCGATACCGGCAAGGCCGCCTGGAATTTCCAAACCGTGCATCACGACGTCTGGGACTACGACATGGCCGCCCAGCCAGTTGCCTTTGATTTTCGCGGGCAGACTCCGGCTGTTATCGCCGCCACCAAAATGGGCCACATCTTTCTATTGAACCGAGAAACCGGCGAACCCCTGTTCCCGGTCGAAGAACGCCCGGTGCCGCAGACCGACATACCCGGTGAATTCACATCAAAAACCCAGCCCTTTCCTGTGAAACCCAAACCCCTGCATCCGGCCAGCTTGAGCGAAAACGAAATCTGGGGCATCACCCCCTGGGATAAACAATACTGCCGCGAGTTTTTTAACAGCCTGCGCTACGAAGGCATCTTCACGCCGCCCTCCTTTCAGGGCACTCTCGCCT
The DNA here is from genome assembly GCF_041624475.1 of Litorivivens sp. Classification (GTDB taxonomy): domain Bacteria; phylum Pseudomonadota; class Gammaproteobacteria; order Pseudomonadales; family Spongiibacteraceae; genus Litorivivens. The sequence goes on along the minus strand of NZ_JBFJUX010000001.1, from coordinate 289,864 downwards.
ACCCCGGCCTCGGCGGTGGTACCAACTGGGGCTCGGTCTCCGTCGATCCGGTAAAGCAGCGCATGGTCGTCAACCTGCAGATTGCGCCTTTTACGATGAAGGTGGTGCCGCAGGACGAAGTCTCCGATGTCTCTGGCGGCGATCTGGTGGGCCTGGCACCGCAGCGCGGCTCGCCTTATGCCGTTACGCGCAGCGTGTTTGCCACTGAATGGCCAGACATGAAGCCTTGCGTTGAGCCACCCTGGGGCAAGCTGGTGTCGATTGATCTGAATAGCGGCGAGATTATCTGGGAGCGGGCACTCGGCAACCTGAACAAGCTGGCGCCCTTTGGTTTAGGCAAGTTCTTCCCCTGGGGCACGCCCAACACCGGCGGCTCCATTCAAACGGCGGGCGGTTTGATCTTTATCGGCGCCACGCTGGATCACTACTTCCGCGCTTTCGACAGCGATAGCGGCGAGCTGCTTTGGGAACAGGAAATGCCCTACGCCGCCCACGCCACCCCCATGACCTATCGCCTGAACAAAGACAGCAAACAGTACGTGGTAATCGCTGCCGGCGGCCACGGCCCGCTGGGCTCCGCACCCGGCGATGCCCTGATCGCGTTTGCATTGGAGGATTAACATGGCCCTGACCAAGGCATTTTTTGCAGACTACTACCGCACCTACAACAGCGAAAACCCGGAAGCACTTGCAGCGTTCTACGCCGATGATGTGGTACTTACCAGCGCGCAGGGAACAAGCCACGGCCGCGACGCCATCCTGCAAACCTATCGCTATCTTATCGCAAGCTTTGAAGACCGGATGACGGCGGAGAGCATTCTCATTGACGGCAATCGCGCAGCTGTCGAAATTACAGATGTCTTCACAGCGCGCGAGGATGTGCCCGATTTTATGGGCGCGTCATTAAAGAAGGGCGAGAAGCTAACACTTAAGTTGTGCGGCATTTATACCGTCAAAGACAATCGCATTACCCAGGCCACAATCTACGTCAAATAAGACCAATACGACAAAGGAGTCACCATGATACAGCACCTGTGCCTGATCAATTTTAAAAACGAACTGGATGCCACAACCCAGCAAAAGGTGATAGACGCCTACAACAAGCTGCCCGAATTGATTCCCGGCATCAAAAGTTTCAAATGCGGCATGGATCTGCAGCTGCTGGAAGGCAACTACCACTTTGGCATTGTCGCGGAATTTGAAAGCGAGGAGGCCTTTAAAGCCTACTCAGTGCACCCGGCGCAGGCGGAAGTGATTTTCCCCGTGGTGGGCGAGTTGATGGCAGGCTATACCACGGCGCAGTTTGCGCTTTGATTAGCCCACAAACGAGCACAAAAAAGGGCGCCTGATGGCGCCCTGCTTATCACTTAGTAGGATCTAGAACTCCGCTTCCGGCAACTCGTAGTCGTAGTCCATCACCAGCGGCGCGTGATCGCCAAACTGCTGGTTTTTGTAAACCACCCCGTACTCGATGTAGGGCTTGAAGCGGCTTGAGACGATCTGGTAATCCACTCGCCAGCCATCACCGCTCTGGTCGCCGTCCGGCCACCAAGTGAACTCGTCGGCATCGCGATTGACCATGCGGAAGGCATCGATGTAGCCCAACTCGTGGAAGAGGCGTTCCATCCACTGCTGTTCTTCGCCGAGAAAACCGGACAAACCCTGCGCCGCCTCGGGGTTCTTCACATCAATATTGCGGTGCACCATATTCCAGTTACCGCAGATCACAAACTCGCGCCGCTTGTTGCGAATCTTGTTCAGATGGTTATAAAAAAGATCAAAAAATTCGCCCTTGCGCGCCTGCGCCTTGGCGTCTTTGGGGTAGGCCGAGGGAGCCAACAGACAGCCGACACTCAGCTCTTCAAAGTCGGCCTGAATATAGCGGCCTTCCATATCAAAGTCGGTAAAACCCAGCCCATACATAATGGCCTTGGGCAGACGCCGGGTATAAATTGCCACGCCGTTGGTATTGGGCTCAGCCGCATCGAAGAAATAAGCGTTGTATTCTGAGGGGAAGAACTTTGGATCGCGGAGCTTGTATTCCTGAATGCCTATATTCTGAATGCAGACAATGTCTGCATCCTGTTCCGCAATCCAGTCGAAAAACCCGCGTTCAAGGGCGTCTTCAATGCCATTGGCACAAAAGCTGATTATTCTCATTGATAATCCAAAAAAGCTCTCGGTCAGAAAAATTGCTCGCGCTGCGGCGGAGCAGAGTCAGAAGCAGCCATTTATTATTGCCTACAGGAGGCTGCTACAATATGCAGTTTAGCGCAGCTTGGCCGGTCTGTCCGGTAATCCGCCATTTCTGCGATTATGAACTTCGGGCAAAAGGTTACTATGGAACTTTACCAACAACAATTTATTGAGCAGGCAATTGCTGCAAAGGCCCTTACTTTCGGGGAGTTTACCCTCAAATCCGGTCGTACCAGCCCCTATTTCTTCAACGCAGGCAAGTTTTACCAGGGTGCCGCACTGGCCACTCTGTCGCGCTGCTACGCTGCCGCCATCGCTGCCCAAGCCCCGGACTTTCAGGTGCTCTACGGTCCGGCCTACAAGGGTATCGTGCTCGCCGCCGCCACCAGCTGCGCCCTCGCCGACCAGCACGACCGCGACCTGCCCTACGCCTACAATCGCAAGGAAGCCAAAGACCACGGCGAGGGTGGCGTACTGGTCGGGGCCCCGCTGAGCGGAAAGGTCCTCATCATTGACGATGTCATCACCGCAGGCACTGCGATTCGGGAATCCGTCGACATCATCCGCGGCGCCGGCGCCGAGGTAGCCGGCGTCATCGTCGGTCTCGATCGCCAGGAGCGTGGCAAGGGTGAGATCTCGGCCATTCAGGAGGTGGAGCAGACCTACGGTTTTCCCGTACTGAGCATTGTGAAACTTTCCGATATTGTGGACTACCTGCGCACAAACCCGGTGGGAGCTGCTAACCTGACTGCTATCGAGCGCTATCGCCAACAATACGGTGTCTGACCCTAGACCATGCTGACTTGCCCCCGTTTACGCCGCGCCTCATCTATCCTGCTGCTTGCCACGCTGGCAGCCGGCAGCGTTCAGGCCGAAAGAGTCCTCTACCGCTATCTGGATGACAAGGGCCAGGTGGTATTAAACGACAACCTGCCCCCCTCTGCCGCCAGCCGCGGTTATGAAATCATCCGCCCCGATGGCCGTCTGGTGAAATCCGTTGATCCCGCCCTGCCCGCGGACGAAGTGGAAGCCGAACGCCTGCGACAGGAAGAAGAAGCGGCCCAGCAGCGCTGGGATGAGTCGCTGCTGCTGCGCTACAGCAGCGTGGACGATATTGAAGACGCGAAAAAACGCGCCCTCGGCGATATCCAGATCCGCATATCCATCCTCAAGGGCAACCTGAACTACCTGAAAACCCAGGTTGAACGCGAAGAAGCCCGGGCGGCGGAGATGGAGCGCCGCAATCAGGACGTCAGCCAGACCCAGAAAGACACCATCGCTACTCTCAAATCCCAGATCGCCGATGTGGAAGACCTGATTGCCATTCGCGAGCGCGAAAAAGCCCAGACTTCCAAGCGCTTCGACCGGGACATCAGCCGCTTCACGGTCCTGCTCGAATCAATTGGCCGGCGCCGCTAGCCGCGCTAGGACTCACCAGCCTCTGCCGCTATACTCAAGGCTGTTCAGGCAGCAGGACAGCGGTGCGCAGTGAATATCCCCGGCTATAAAATCATCAGGGAACTGGGGCGCGGTGGCATGGCCATCGTCTACCTGGCAGAGCACGAAAAATTCGGCCGCGAAGTCGCCCTGAAAGTCATGTCCGCCGCCCTCGGCGATGACGAATCCTTTCAGACCCGCTTTCTGCGCGAAGCGCGCACCCTGGCAAGAACCTCACACCCCAACATTGTCACCGTGTACGACGTGGATGTGCACGAAGGCAACTACTATTTTTCGATGGAATTTCACACCGGGGGTGACCTGAAAGACCGGCTGCGCGAAGGACTGTCGCCGGCCGACGCCCTACGCATCACCCGGGAAATGGCCAGTGCGCTGGGCCGCGCCCATGAATGCGGCATCATCCACCGGGACATTAAACCCGGCAATATTCTGTTTGCCCGCGACGGCCGCGCCATCCTCACCGACTTCGGCATTGCCCGCAATTACGACGCGGAAACCCAACTTACCCAGCTCGGTACCATGGTAGGCACCCCGCGTTACATGAGCCCGGAGCAGGCGCGCGGCATGGCTCTGGAAGGCGCCTCCGACCTCTACAGCCTGGGTATCGTGCTCTACGAAATGCTGGCTGGGGTGCCGCCGTTTCAGGCTGAAGATGCCATTGCCCTCGGCATCAAACACGTCAGCGAACCTCCGCCGCCCCTGCCCGACGACCTGGCCGAATACCAGCCTCTGGTGGAAAGACTGTTGGCCAAGGAACCCCACGACCGACCGACCAGCGGCGATAGCCTGGCTCAGGAAATTGCCGAGATGGAACGCACCCTGCCGCCCTCAAGCCACATAGTCCGCCAGCTTCACGCGCCCATTCAAAGCCCCGACGAAGCCACTCTGGTCAGTGCGCCTCAACCCGCCCGCTCACCCGCGGCCAATCTGGGCCAATCCCAACCTACCGCCGCTCCGATACCCAAGCAGGATACAGCCCACAGCAGCAAGAAATTCCTCTGGGCCGGCGCCGGTCTCGCTGCGCTGGCGCTGGCCGCCGGCGCCTATTTTCTGCAACCGGCAGGCGACACATCCCGCCCGGCCGTGACAGCATCGGCGCCTCCGGCCCCGCAAAGTGACCCCGACAGCGATGTCGCCCGCTGGCTGCAGCGCGCCGGCGAAGCGCTAGCCGCCGACCAGTTGATGACACCGGAAAATGATAATGCCGTACTGTGGTTTCAGCGCGTACTCAAGCTTAGACCCGATAACCCCGCCGCCCGAGCCGGGCTCGACCGCGTCGCGGAACGCTATGTTGAGCTGGGCGAGCAAAAGCTGAAACGACGCGACACGGATTCCGCCCGCCTCTATGCTGAGCGCGCCCGGCAACTGGCACCGAGCGCCACCGGCCTCAACGAGCTCGAGACAAAACTGGCCCGGGCCGAGGCCGACAACATCCAGCGCGAGCAGAAACTGCTGGATCTGGGAACTCAATTACGGGTGACCGGCCTGCTGGGAGGCGCACGCACGGCCGAGGAGGAAGGTAAGCACTTGGAAGCGGCCCGGCTCTACCGACAGGCCCTGGACCTTGATGCAGGCAACCGGGCGGCTCGCGAGGGCCTGGCCAGGATTGAGCGCGGGCCACAGACCGTGGCCCGGAAAAACGAGTCGCCAGACGCCGCTGAGTAGGACTACTCCGCAGCGGGCTGAGGCTGAGCGGGGCGGGTGTTCAGTACCGGTTTTTCTATGGCCGGAATCGTTGGTGCCACCAGCTCACGCGGTGCCGGCAGTCCCAGTGAATCCGCCACCGCGTGATTAATCAGATGTTCGCGCAGTTCGCTGGCGTCGAGTCCCTTGCGCAGAGCAATCGCCTCGGCGCGCGCCATCAGCTCGGTCGCCTTGAGATAGTGACCCTCGCTGGCTGCTGCCGTAGCCAATGAAGCATAGGCCTCCTCCTGCCGACTGAGGCGCTCTGTCAGCTTGCCGCCAATCTCCTCACTGATTTTGGCCGCCAGTTCGTTGAGGATTTCCACATCCGAGGGCAGGTCCGCCAGTTTGAAATCCAGTGTGAAATCACCCAGCTGTACACCCTCGGTACTTTCATCGGAAAACTCGATGCTCTCGGTCACCGAATCGGGGAAAATCACCTTGCCCGAGTGGGCGTCAATGAGACGATAGCTGACCGAGAATATCCCCACCTTGCGGTGGATGGTGACATTGATGCTGACATCTTCCCGGGTTTCATAGTTTTCAGTTTCCGCAGGTGCCTTGATCCGATCCTGCTGTGATTCGGTCAGCTTCAGCCATTCCAGATAGGCCGGGTTGGGCCGGGTGCCGGTTTCGGTAACCACCCGCATGGTGCGCCGGTTCTTCTGCTGAGTATCTTCCACTTTGGCTTCGAGCACCGAGCCGGTAATCAGGTAATCCACTGAGGTCAGGCTGCTGGCACCGCGCAGATCCTGCTCGCGCTTGATCGCCTCGTACTGCTCGCGCTCGATGATGCGCACGTCCTGGGGAATGGATTTGAACAGGTACTGGGTAATGCCCGCGGCAATCTTGTCACCAAACTTGTAATCACCGGAGGGGTCGCGAAAGGCGGTAGTACTGACCTCACGGGGCGCGATCGCGGCAATCTCATTTTGCAGCTCATTGATACGCCCGGTCACGTCGCCCCGCCCCGGCTGCAGCTGGTCCACCAGATACAACAGACCCAATTCCTGGGCCGGGCGCTTGCCGCTCTTCCGAGCCTTGTCGGCCAAGGCCTTAACCTTGTCGACAAAGGGTTTGAAGGCTTCGCGCGGCGCGTCCAGTCCCAGCGCACCAGCCATGTGGCTGGCCTGCAGCAGCCAACGTTTGGCATCCGCCAGCTGCCCTTTACCGGTGGCATCACTGCCGAGAGCCGAAAAATAGTCGATCATCACCTGCCCGATTTCGCGCATATCCGGCTTGATATCGTTCCAGTTTGGCGCGGCAGCCAGAGCCGCAAAATGCTGGTAGGCCTCGTCGGGACGGTTGTCGGCCAAGGCCTTGTTGAAGCGTTTTTCAAACAGACGGCGATCCACTTCGGCTCGCTGTTGGCGGGTATTGGCGCTATCGGGCAGGGCGTCCAGCAGCTCCTTGGCCTGTTCCAGATTTTCTGCTTCCTTAGCTGCGGCGGCCTGCTGGGCAAGTGACTGCACCAGTGCCATGCGCTGATTCTCATAGCTGGGATCGCCGCTCACGGCGGCCAGCTGTTGCAACACCGCAAGGCGTTCGCGATGGGCATCGTCGGGCAAAGCCGCCTGGCGATTCAGCGCCTCATCAAATGCCGCTTGCGATGCTTTCCGTGCCAGGCTGATCTCCTCGCTCAGAGCGTCACCGATCGCTGCATTCCAGCCGCGTATCTGTTCTGCGTCGGACGCTGCCTCAGCCAAAATATTCATCGGAATCAAATCTTCTGACAACGCAAACCGCTGCATACGCGCTCGTACCTGTGCGGCCTTGACGCTCGCCAGCTGCTTGCCAATCGCGTCAAGCCGGGCAAAATCCTGAGGCCGCGACTGTCGGTCAAAGGTCGCTAGCTGCTGTGCCGTGTCGCGGTACAACCGCTCCAGTTCGCCCGCATCCTGGGCTGCGTTGATCTGTTCGTCAGTAACGGTAACGACCGGCGCGGGCGCGCAGGCGGTGAGAACGGAGAGCCCCAGCACCAGCGACATCGCTGGCACCAGTTGGTTAATCCGACTTTTCATGATGAATCCCCGAGAGGCGAATCTTTTAATTAATGGCAGGCCCTAACGGTTGATTCGCGGTCTCTGCCAAGGACAGAACACGCCAGAGCGTTGGGCCTAGATAGTCATTTCAGAATAATTGATGGTTTGCGTTAAGTCCACGCAGCCATTCTGAAAGATCCCGGCTAAACAATAGCAAGACCTTGTTTTACCTGCTTTTAATAAATTTTATTGGCGTCGCTAACACTCCACCAAAGCCTGGCAAGCCGGAAAATAGAGACCCGCCCTTACCGTATCTATAGACAGGGCTTCGCTCAGCACTTGGCGATAAATCTGCATCTTTTCGCCATAACGCTCACGCTGTGCCTCGAGGAAGGCCTCGCCGCTGCCGCGGGCGGTTTTGTAGTCGATAATCCAGCAGGTTTCGCCATCGACGAAAAAGCGGTCCACAATCAGCTTCTGCCAGCCCTCCCCCAATTGTCGGCGCAGCGCCTGCTCAGCGCCGCTGGTTTTATAGTGAGCCAGAATCCATCGGCCCCGCTCGCAGGAAAGCGTGTTGTCTACCAGCAGGCGCACCGTGTCGACACTGTCACTCAGGCCGCTCTCCGGATGACAGTAGTGGCGCAGGCGGGTCGGGATCGCGCGGTACAGGCGTTCCGGTGCTTCGCTACGCACCGCCAGTCGGCGCATCAGTTCGTGATAGACCAGACCGACACAGCGTTCCTCAATATTGGCTTCCAGTACTGCCTGGCGCTCCTGCCGGGCCAGTCGGTCGACGGGGGTTTCAGATTCCTGCGGGCCCTGCCATTGCCGGTGAATCCTCAGCTGGGGCGCAGCACTCAGCCGCGGAGCCCGTGGTACCTGCAGGCTCACCTCACTGACTTGCTCCGGCAGGGGATCAGCCGCGTCAAACAGGGTTTGCACCTGCGGCCACAATCGCGCCAAAAGCGAACCGTCAGAAACACTTAACTTGCCTTTGCTGTCGGCCTTCGCCCGGCCCAGCAAATGCAGCTGACAACGCGCCCGCGTCAGGGCCACGTAGAGCAAGCGATCGAGTTCCCGGTCGCTGTCGCGCTTCTGCTGCGCTTTCAGATAGTTGTAAAACCGCTCGGCCCCGGCATCGCCGCCGCGCGGCGCTCGCGGTGCGATCACCAACTCGTCCTGCATGCGCCGCCAGTGAAACAGTGGACTTTCACCGCTGCGTCCGGTTTCACCGAGACCGGGCAATATCACGGTATCGAATTCCAGGCCTTTTGATTTGTGAATGGTCATGATCTCGAGCCGCGCCGGCGCCGACTCCGCGTAGAGTTTGTCCAGTGCCCGGGCAAACTCCTGCCAGTCGTTGATCACCCCGGCCGGAGCCTGCGCCACCAGCAGGGCCTGCACCCGATCGATATTGCGGCGCTCGACGGCATCCACACAGGCGGGTCCTCCCAGGCTGTGCCACAGGGCCGGCACCGCCCAGCGGCAGTCTACCGAACGCGCCTGACCTGAAATGTCAGACCACACCTGGGCCAGTCTCTGCAAGCGCTGCCGGGCATCGGCGCTGAGTGAAAATTCGCCCTGAAACAGCTCTTGATGGCCTTCGAAATCGGTAACCAGATCACTGAGCAGCTGATCGGGCGCGGCATTGGCCAGCACCCAGCAATCGTCCCAGCTCAAACCTACAAAGGGAGCCCGCAGTAACCCTACCCAGCTGGCCCTATCGGCTCGATGCCACCAGGCTCTGAGCAACGCCAGATAATCCGCCACTGCCGGCTGACTCGCGAGTTTGTCGATATCCTGACCGGCAAAGGCAATGCCTGCCGCCTTGAGCGCGGGCACGATCGCCTGCAGGTGGCTGCGGCTGCGCACCAGTATGGCAATTGAGCCCTCGGGGCGCTCCGCCTGAACCTGCTGCACCAGCGCCACCACCTGCTCCGCTTCCGCTGGACGCGCATCATTCCTGTCACCGATTTGCGGGTGCACCGCGACTGCACCCCTTTCCTCGCGCTGGGCAATGGCGGGGGTATAGCCGCCGGCAAACACGGCTGTGAATGCCGCGTTCACCCAATTGACCAGGGTCGGTGCAGAGCGGAAATTGGCCTCCAACTGGAGTTGCCGCAGGGGGTGGCCGTTAAAGTGGCCGAGCTCCAGTAGACGCTCAAACTCTCCCACCAGCGCACCGCGAAACAGATAGATGGACTGCTGCAGATCACCGCACAGAAACAGGCTGCGGCCATCGCCGGGTTCCCAACCCTGCATCAGGTACTGCAGCAACACGATCTGATTGACCGAGGTGTCCTGCATCTCATCGACCAGCATGTGCTGAATGCGGTCTTCCTGTAACAGGGCGTCACCGTAGACCCCCTCGGTTTCCGGCAGCGGCCGCAGCGCACCAATCGCGCGGAAGGCCACTTCCGGAAAATCCAGCATGCCCTTGCTGTTAAACACCAGATGCAGTTCTGCCAGCAAATTTTTTAGCACCAGCACCAGATCGCCGATCAGCGCTTTCGAGGCCTCGGGCAGGCCCGGCGCAGGCAGCTCCGCCAAGCGACATAAAGCTTCTGTTAGATCATCGACATCACCGCTGTCGTGAGCCGCTTTGAGCCAGGCTTTCAGAGTTTCGGTTGCGGCCTGCTTTGGCGGGAAACCGAGTTTGGCATCGACCTTTTTCCGCAGTGTGCCGCTGCCGGTGAGCAACAGGCTGGCCAGCTGGCTGTGCAGTTCGAGGTGCTCGGGCAATGGCTCAGCCAGGTCCTGCAGGTCGGCCGCCCAGGCCAGGCTTTCCTCAAGCGCGGAATGCTCGCGCAGCGCCTCGATCACAGTCTGCAGATTGTAGGCTGACAGAGCGCTGGCAAGCCGGCGATATTCGCCCATGACCACCTCAGCGATGGCCTCTTCCATTGCCTCGAGGCGGCCGGCGACGATACCTTCGACCCACTGATCGCGCTTCGCCAGCAGGTTCGACAAGAGCGGCAAGAGCTGTTCAAGACGGTTATTCGCGTAATTGAGCACATTGCCCAGCGCTTCGCTGAGCTCCGCGTCGCCACCTTCCAGGCGGCCAAACAGGTTGAATATGGCCTCCCGGTAGAGGGCCTCCGGATCGTCAGTGGTGGCAATCTGTCCCAGCCCGGACAGCAGCGGCAATCGGCGCGCGATGCGCGCACAGAAACTGTCAAAGGTAGAAATACGCAGCCGCGAGGGATTCTGTAATAACTGCCAGCCGCGCTGCTGGTCGCGCTCGCGCACCCGGGCCGCCAGCGCGGCGAGCTGGCCCTCGTAGCCCTCGTTGCCGCTGTCACTCAGGTTTAACGCGTGTACGATGCGCTCGCGAATTTCGGCGGCTGCTTTGCGGGTGAAGGTGATCGCCACCACCGCCTCCGGCTGCTCCGCCGTCAGCAGACAATTCAGAAAACGCAGCAACAACACGCCGGTTTTGCCGGAACCCGCCGGCGCCCGCAGCAAGACGGACTGGCTGGGGGCGATGGCCTGGTCGCGGTGCGCCTGGTCGGGTATACGCAACTCAGTCATCGCTCACCTCCCCAGCTCGCGCCAGCACGGGAACATAGGGATCGTAGGCAAAGTCGCTGTCTTTGCACAAGGCATTGTGCCCCGCTTCGCCGGCCAGAAAACCGCGGGCATACTCGCTAAGCACACGCCGCCAGGCATCGCATTCGGCCTGCCATTTTTCCGGACTGTCGACCGGATTTTGCACATTGCGCGGCACCAGATTGGCACTCCAACTCGAGCGCATATGCACGGCCATACCGCTACTCGGGTGAATTTGCGCCAGCACCACGCCCTCTATTTTTTCGCCGACGATGTCTTCGCCGAGCAAGGCATAAAGCGGTAGTTGCGGCTCCAGTAAATTATCCGCATTGAGCTGATTGGCACTCAGCGCACCGGTTTTGTAATCCATCACCACGGTCTTGCCGTCAATACTGTCCACCCGGTCTATCTTCATCCGCAGGGGCAAGCCAAAGGCATCCACCTGCCCCGCTGCCTCCACATGGGTGACAGCAAATGCCTCACTGCGACTTTGTTCAAAGGCCAGCCATTCCTGCAGCAGCGACAGGAGGCGGCGTTTTTCGATACGCCGCAGTTGTTCACCGTGGCCACTGTGCTCGCTCATCGCACGGTCGATAGCTGCAGACAATTGCGCCTCTATTTGCGCGTTAGTCATTGCATGCAACGCGGCACTCTCGCGGATATCGCGCCAGAATAATTCCAAAACCCGGTGGATCCAGTTGCCCTGGGTTTTGGGATCAAGCCCTTCCACCGGCTCGGGCATGGCCTGCAAACCGAGGCGGTATTTCAGGAAGGCAAAAAAGGGACTGATCGCATAGGCCTTGAACAGGCCGGTGCCGCCGCGCAGCGATGTTCTTTCACGCGGCGAGACGGGCCGCACGCGCTCCTCCGCTGGCAACTCCAGTTCGGCGGCTACTGTAAAGGCTTCGCCCAAGTCGGATTCAGGCAGTACGGGATAATGCCAGTCGAGCAGCGTACAGGGGGTCTGCACCACCGCATCATCGCTCTGGCGCGGATAAGAAATCACCCATTCCGGTGCACTGCCCAGCACCGTTTCCAGCAGGGCAATATCGCGCTTCAGGGCATCACTGTGATCGGCACGCGGTACGCCCGCCGCGACCAGCTCCTCGCGCGACAGAAAGGGTGACGGCGGCACCGCCTGTGGCAGCGCCGAATCGCTCAAGCCCAGCACCCAGATGGCGTCAAACTGCTGGCCACTCGCCTCTTCCAGGCTCAGCAACTGCAGGGGCGGCGCCTCGTCGCGTCGCAGCTCAAAGCGCTTGCCCTGCAGTACATGTTGCAACCAGCGCAGCGCATCGCTGCGGCTGATGGCCCCCAGTTGCCGGTCGAGGGCCCGCAGGGTATCCATTACCTGGGAAAAGCCCTGTCGGCACTGATCCACCACCGGGTCGCCCGCTTCCCGGTTCGGCCAGCCGAGGGCCAGCAGCTCCGCATCAAAACGCGCCACCCAGACCGAGGGCTGGGCACGGCCGGTGTGACTGGCTGCCATCTTTTGCAGGCCCAGCAGGGCTTCGGTGGCCGCATCAAAGCCGCGCTGTGCAGCCAGGCCCAGTGCCCGCACCAGGGTGCTGCGATTGCCAAGGTATTCGCGCCAGCACCAGTCGAGCTCCGCCCTGGCTCCGGCCTGCTCAGCGGCTTGGACCACAAAGGGGCTGCGCAGCAAGCGGCTGAGCTGCTCCAGTGGCACTTCGCCCTGGGCGATCTGCAGAGCATCCAGCGCACTGGCAATAATCGGGTAGGCCGACAGACGGCCAGTGCCCACCCGCCAGGGTTCGCTCAAGGCCTGATCGTGGCCGGCCGGAAACAGGCTGGCCGGATAGACATAGCGCTCCAGGGCTCGCTGCAAGGGGGCTTCGTAGCGACTGACATCGGTGGCGACCAGCGCCAGCCGGGGCTGCGCCTGCTCGGCTGGTCGATTCGCCACCCATTGAGCCGCAGCCTGCACTTCCTCTTGCAAGCCGGCAAAGCTCGCCTGATGGCAGCTGAGAGTCTCTTTGGAACTGGCAAAGGGTGGCAGCTGGTAGGTAGCGACGCCCGCCTCCCGCAGATTGTTCAGTAAGGTCTGCTCCGTCGGAGTCAACTCCAGCTGGTGGCTTAGCACCAGCCGCGCCGGCAACTCCAGTTCGTCGATGCGCTCACCCAATGCAGCAACCAGCTGCCCGCCGGTCAGCGCGCCCTGCTCCACCAGCCGCAGCCGCAGCCGCTCGCGCCAGTCGCAGAACGCCTGCTGCTCATTGGTTGCAAAGGGCTTAGCTTCTGTGGACAGCCCATAGCGCTCGGCCAGCTCGAAGGCATCGACAAACTGGCGGGCAATACCTTGCACGCCAATCACCGACTCCGCCAGATAGTCACTGCCGTCGATGCAGGCTTCGGCCAAGGCCAACACCTGCACCGGCCTGAGCACCTGCAGCTCGGGAAAGCTGCTGTCCCAGAGCTCAACCCACCACTGGGCCTTGGGCAGTACCCGCAGGTTTTCCAGCCAGGCTCGCCCTTGAGCCTCGGCAATGCGCCGTCTCAGATCGATGGCTTCACCATCGTGATCCACCAGCACCACCGTTGATTGGCCGTCTTCCAGCCAAGACGACCAATCAGAGGCCATAACCCCCTCAAGCTGGCTCAATATTACATACTCCTTTCGCTGTCTCGGAGGCGCCCCCGGAAACTACCTACTTTATTTTTATTTAATTTAAAAACAATCACTTAGAAAGGTAAAAGCACTCCGTGCGACCCCCAAACTAAGTTTCGTACGCCTTTTGTGCGTTAATCTTTTTGCAATATTCGCGGTAACTCGATATTTTCAAAGCGTATTTATCACTGACATTAGCGTCAGGGAGAAAACCGATGTTCGAGAAAAAGCCCAAGGCTCTGCATACGATACTGGAAAGCCGTTTTGCTGTTGAGGCTCTGGCCCACGTGTCGAGCAAGCCTTTTGAACGTCTCCTGCCACGCGGTGACGGCCACCCGGTACTGGTGATTCCCGCTTTCCTGACCAGCGATGCCTTTACCGCCTCCCTGCGCAATTCCCTGTCCCGGCTCGGCTACGATGTTCACGCCTGGCAGCAGGGTCTCAATACCGGATTGCACCATAACAAACTTGTGCTCCTGCGGCGCCACCTGAAAGAGATTGTGCTGCAGCGTCAGCAGAAAATCACGATCATTGGCTGGAGTCTGGGGGGGATTTACGCCCGGGCGCTGGCCGCCGAGAACGGTGACCACATTCGCCAGGTAATCACCTTGGGCTCACCTTTCGGCATTCCGGTATCGGAGCGCCGGTCTGACGCTGTGCAAGGGCTGGTCAGCCAGGCCTTTCAGTTGCTAAATCGCGGCGCTGAAGACCCGATGGTGGCCAAAGCCGCTCTGTGGCAGAAAACTCCGGCTGTGCCCTGTACTAGCATCTACACCGAGAGCGACGGCATTGTGCACTGGCACTACTGTGTCGATCAAAAGCATTCGCAAAGTGAAAATATTCGAGTTCCCGGCAGCCATATAGGCCTGACTCACAACCCGGCTGTGCTGTATCTGTTGGCTGACCGTCTGCAACAGCGAGCCGAAAGCTGGCAAGCCTTCAACACCCGCGGCTGGCGCGAGCGTCTGTTCAACAATCAGGTTTGCGCAAAAGCCATAGAACTGGCGGAGACCTCAGCTCCGTCACAAGCTTTACCCGCCTGAGCCCGACCGTTGCTCAGGGCGCAGAATAGGGCGTTACCGAAGCACAGTTCTGGGCCGGCCCGCTAATGACAAAGGTCGATGACACACCGCTGTAGGGGATTTCATCCGCCGACGCCGATTCCTTGGCAATACCGTTATGGCGCAGGCGATACATGCCCGGCGCACTATCCAACGGCACCTCCCAGCGTACTTCACCCTCCGAGGGCCCGGTTACCGGCGCATCATTGGGGTTTCCGGCTTGCTGACTGTCACTGCGCCAGGTAAAAAACAGTTCCGGCGCATTGTCGTCGCGTACCACCTGCCAACTGCCGTCGCTCTGTTGCTGCTCAACTACTGCAAAGGGCAAGACCGAGCCTGCGATGGTCACATTGCGCGGATGACCCGCCTGAAAAACCGCCGTTACGCTTTGACCGCGTGCAACGCTCGGTGCCACATCCGTAATCACATCACCATAAGCACCACCGCCATTGTCGTCGGATGGCGAGTAGGGCGAGCGCGTCACCACTGGCGTGCCGTCCACGTAGGCCGGGCCAGAGTCAACCGCCACCCCGGCCACCATGGCCGTCGCCAGTTTCTTGCTTTCCTGCTGCACAGCGGCCAGTTGCCAGGCGCCAAATATTGTCGACGCACCTTCATACTGCTGTGCTGAATACTCTTCTCGGGTCGTGAGGTAGTGCACATAGTCATTCACCAGACCGGCCACCACCAGCGTATCCACACCGTCCTGCGCCAGCACCTTCAGCAAGGTTTTCTGCAGGCGCCTTGCTGCCATGGTCGTCACTTCGAAGGGCACGCCGAGAATAGCCAGGTTGCCGATGCGGAATAACTGAAAGGGGAGAATGCTCGGTTCGGCATTAAGCGGCTCGCCAATGGCAAACAGGATGGGCTTTTCCGCGTGGCAGGACAGGTCTGCACCAGGCAGTTGGCCGACATTACACAGCACGGTGGTAGCCAACAAGTTGGGAGGAATTTTGCCGTCACTGCCCGCGACAAAATCATCGGCCGCCGCCTGAGCCGCGTCCGGGTCTTCACAGCTGGCACCTTCAGCAGTGACCCCCGGCCCATCCTCGGCGCCTGCGCCAAAGGATACGCCCAAGGCCGGATCACAGGTGCGCTTGTCGTCCGAATCCCAGGCCGCAGGCAGGGCAGGGCCTTCATAGGTTTCGACAATGACCTCATCCATTTTCACATGAAAGAAGCGGTAATCGACCCCGCCGCGAAGAATACGACCATTCGCCCCCAGCTCCAGCGCCTTCGCCGCCTGCTTCAGACCGGAAATCGCCGCCGAATCAAAGTCGTCCTCGCCACCACCGCGCGAGGGGTTGGGGTGGGGCAATTGCTTGATGAAAATATTGGGCGAGGCATCGCCCTCGTCAGTCTGGGCGAAAGCGGCAACAAAGGTGTCATTGCCGGCTGCCGCTGCATAATCAGTTCCCAGCATGCGCTCAAGGAGGAGGGAGGCGAAGCCCTTGTTATCCGGGCTGACATATTGCTCGTAGGAGCCAATCACCGTCGGGTGCACCCCAAACCAGTTAATCAGGCCCACGGCACGGTCGTTTTTGCGCACAAAATTCAGCTGCACCGCGCGCTTGTCCACCTCAACCGGCTGGCCCGCACCGTCGACAAATTCCAGCCGTTCGCTTTCCGGGTTGCGTTCAAAGGCGGGCAGGGAGCGGTTGATATTGGTGTTGAGCAGTTCACCGCTAGCCAAGGATATCGGCGCTGGCTCGGGATTGGCCTGCAGGTTGGCGTCGGCTTTGCGAATGGCATCCACCACCCCGCGCACAATCACATCGAGGCTTTCCTGATCGAAGCCAAAGTGAAACAGGTTAAAGGCCTCGTGGTGGGAATAGCCCGCCGGGCCGGAATGGGTATGGGTGGCCGACAGCATCAGATTGTCTGCACCGTAGCGCTGGCTAAGCGCAGTATCGGCGGCAATCTCCGCCAGCACACCCTGACGCACGGAGCCAAAGATCATGCCGGTGTCGGTGGAAACAAACAGCACGCGCTTGCCGTTGCAGGGGCTTTCAATAGCGTAAGCTCGTGCGTACTGGCGCTGGTGTATACCGCTCAGCACCTGCTCCGGATCTTCCCAACCCATGCCGCCGGTATTGGCGATCACCCCAGTGATATCACCGATGCCTGTACCAAAGCGGAAGTCTTGATTGTCCGCGCACTGGCCCGCCGGGGCTGCGACCGTAATGCCTTCGCCCGCAAGATCCAGGGCAAAGTCACCACTGACATCGGCCACATAGCCATCTGGCGCTGTGCCCTGGGTTGCGTCCGGTGGAATCAGCGCCGGGTTGTCGCGCGTACAGGCAGCGAGCTGCTGATCGAGAGGAATAAGCTGGGGCGCGGCCGAGTCGGTTGCGGGAACAGAAGAGGGCGATGACGAGGAACTGGAATCGTTACAGGCGGCCAACAGGCTGCAGACGAGCAGAAAACTGCTGCGGACTATCCATTGTTGCATGGTCTCGGGTTCCCTGTTGACGCTGAAAGCGCCATTTTAACCCGAAAAATTCAGTCCTTGCCCGACTTCCCGGCGCGCAGCTCGGCCAGCAGCGTAACAAGGGCTTCCCGCATCACCAGCGGCTGATCCAGCAGGACGTGGTGGTGGGCATCGGCAATTTCGATGGGGGCTCTGCCGTTCGCCATGTAGGCCACGGTTTTCTCGGCCATTTCACGCGGTGCGACAATGCTGTGCTCGCCAAAAATAAACGCGGTAGGGCAGGTAATCTTCGGCAGCAAGTCGGCTTCAGGCACCTCCACCGGCTCAAGGGTCTGAGTGATGCGGTCGTCAAACTTCCAAACCCAGCCGCCGTCCTGTTCGCGCAGCGAGCCACGGGCCACATGAGCGAACAGGGCAGGATCGGTGCAGTTCTCCTCAGGAATCAGGCGAAAGCGCGCCATCGCCTGCTCAAGCGTGGGGTAGACCCGTTTTGAGCGCAGCTCCGAGGCACCGCGCGAGGGCGTCTCGTCGCCGTTTCGCGGCAGGCTGATGCGGGAATCAATAACGGTCAGGCTCTGGACCTTGTCCGGAAAGCGCGCGGTGGTCTGAATGCTTACCAGACCGCCAAAGCTGTGCCCCACCAGATTGACTGGCGTCAGGTTTTCCGCCTCGATCACCGCAACGATCTCGCGACAATACTGGGGGTGAGAGTAGTGTTCGCGGTGACCACTGTCGCCCATGCCACTGAAGTCCAGCGCCACCACCCGATAATGCTCAAGCAGGGCCGGCACGGTGACATCCCACCAGTGCGCGTGGGCGCAAAAGCCATGTGCCAGCAGCAGGGGCGGTTTGTCCGTAGCCTTCGGGTTCCAGCACAGGTAGTGAATGGCGCAACCTTCGACATCAACGCTGCGCGACTCCGGGATATATCGCAGCGCATCGGTCATCCAGGCCGGTGCGCTTGGGAGAGAAGAGCTCACTGAGCGGCTTTGCGCTCCTGCTCTACAAGATAATCGACCACATTCAGCATATTGCGCTGACTGCCGGCAGTGCGGGTGCTGACCCGGAATTTGCCGTTAACGACCATTTCCGGCGTGCCCTGAATACCGTAGCCGCGGGCGCGGGCGTCGGCCTGGCGCACCTGACTATCAATCGAGAATGAGTTGAACACCTTCATGAACTTCTCGCGATCAACGCCGTGCTGGGCAAACAGCTCCGCCAAAGCATCCGCGTCGCGCAGCATATTGCGCTCCATGTTGATAGCATTGAAGATCGGCTGGTGAACCTTGTCCAGCACGTCCAGCGCTTTGGCGGTGTAGAACGCGCGGGCGTGAGTTTCCATCACCCGATTCCACATCGCAGGGGACTGAACAAAGACCACGTCATCGGCTTGCTTCTTCGACCAGGCGTGCACCATCGGCTCGAAGTGGAAGCAGTGGCTGCAGCCGTACCAGAACACTTCAGTGACTTCGATTTTATTCGGGTTCACGGTGCGGACTTCGTTATCCAGACGAACGTAGTGCTCGCCCTCAACAAAGGTCGACGCAGAGTCTTCGGCGCAGGCCGCAGCGGGCAGCAGCAGGGTCAACAGGCTGGCGATCAGCCATCGGCGTGTCAGCATTCTCAGTCTCCTGGGTAATCGTTCTGTTCTGATTATTTTATCCGGTCAGGGTTCCGGCAAAATGGGCCTGGCCGACAAAAAAGGCGGCAACCGCCGCCTTTTTTCAGTTCAGCAGCGCCTCTAAATCAGTAGAGGCCCTGAATGTAGTTTGCCAGCGCCTTGATTTCACTGTCGCTAAGCTGGAAAGCTACCGTGCGCATGGTTTTGGTTTCTTCGCCGTCGTTCATGCGACCACTCTCATCGCCATCAGCCGCTGCGCGGAAGGCTTTCAGCTGGGCTTCTGTGTAGGCCGCGTGCTGACCGGACAGGGCAGGGAAGCCCGCCGAGGCGTTGCCCTTGCCCGAGGGGCTGTGGCAGCCGCTGCAGGCCGGGATGCCGCGTTCAACGATACCGCCGCGATAAATGGCTTCGCCCTTGGCGGCCAGTTTCTCGCTCGCCTGACCAACCGTGCCTTGCTGCTTCGCGTAGTAGGCAGCGATATCCGCCATATCCTGTTCGCTCATGCCGTCCAGCTGACCGGCCATGGTCGGCACCGGGCGGGCGCCGGACTTGATGTCCTTCATCTGCTTGAGCAGGTATTTCTCATTCTGGCCCGCCAGTTTCGGAAAGGTCGGTGCGGCACTGTTACCGTCGGCGCCATGACAGGCGGCACAGGACTGTGACTTGGCCTTGCCTTTCGCAGCGTCGCCAGCAAAGGAGGGCGCCGCGAGCAGCAGGGTGGACAGCATTACCAGAAGTGATTTTTTCATCGTACCTACTCAATAATTTCCAGATTCTTTCGGGATTTTACGACTTGGGCTTTGCCATGTATTCGATCAAGGCCTTGAAATCCTCGTCCGAACAGTCAAAACACATGCCCTTGGGCGGCATCGCCTTGATACCGTTTTTGGCATTGGCCACCAGTGCATCCATACCTTTTTCTTGCAGGCGCTTGTCCCACTCGGCGACATCACCAGTGCGCGGTGCGCCGGCAGCACCCGCAGCATGACACACTGCACAAGTGCGATTGTAGCGGTCTTCCAGCGCATCTGCCTGCACCAGACTCATCAGGCCCACGGAAAGGGAAAGGGCCAAAAGTGATTTCTTCATAACATCGCTCACGATTGTAATGCGGAGTAAACCCGGGCAGGATGACCGCGAAAAAAAACTGCGGCATTATACACAAAGCCAGCGGGGGGAGACCATCCCTGCGCCGGCCGCACTATACCCCTTTCATCAGTGACGTTCCAACAAGAGACCTCCATGGACGATATCCCGGCCATCAGCTACCGCAGCGCCCGCTTTCTGCAGAGCGCCCCCAGCCTGAAACAATGCCCCGACGATATTGGCGCCGAGGTGGCCTTTGCCGGCCGCTCCAATGCGGGCAAATCCAGCGCTATCAACCGGCTCACCGACAACAAAAAGCTGTGCCGAACCTCCAAAACCCCCGGCCGCACCCAGCTGATCAACTTTTTCAGCCTCAGCGAAACCCAGCGACTGGTGGATTTGCCCGGCTACGGTTTTGCCAAAGTACCCCCGGAAGTCAAAAAGAAGTGGGAGCGCCATCTGGAGCAGTATCTGGCGGAGCGCCGCTGCCTGCGAGGCCTGGTGCTGATGATGGATATCCGTCACCCGCTGCAGACCTTTGACCTGACCATGATCCAGTGGGCTGCCAACTGTGACATGCCGGTGCGTGTACTACTGACCAAGGCCGACAAGTTCAGCAATGGCCAGGCCAAAAACACTCTGCTGCAAGTTAGGAAGGACTTACAAGCCTACGGCGCACTGGTGCAGACACAGCTGTTTTCCGCCCTGAAAGGCACCGGGCTGGAAGATCTGAAGGAACAACTGGATATCTGGCTGGATGCGACCGAACCGGACGAGGAATTTGAAGAGGACAGCGAGGAGTGAATCCCTGCGGGGTTTGCTGTTCCAGACACGCTTAGCGATAGTCGCCCATAAAAAGGCCCGGTGCATGGGGGGGCACCGGGCAATCAGCTTCTCTGGGGAAAACCGACTCATGGAGAAAGTCGGCCAACAGCATTTCGCTGCTGTACAAGTTTAGAAGCTTTCCCCGGCCTTTAGTTCCCGAAATTCCAGAAATGGGAATATTCCCAAAAGCCGTACACTATCAGCAGCTTGCGCGTGATTTCAGCCAAGATTAATGGGCTTCACCCCAATTGTCGCCAACCCCCAGACCTACCTCCAGCGGCACCGCCAGCTCCGCGGCTCCAGCCATCAGCTGCTCGAGTTTTTTCGACACAGCGTCCACTTCGGCTTCGGCCACCTCCAGTATCAGCTCATCGTGCACCTGCATGATCATGGCCGCATCCACATCGCTGGATTGCAGCCAGCCATCCACCTCGATCATGGCCCGTTTGATGATATCCGCAGCGGTGCCCTGCATCGGCGCGTTAATGGCGATACGTTCGGCGGCCTGACGGCGCATACCGTTGCTGGCCTTGATATCCGGCAGGTAGAGGCGGCGGCCGAACAGGGTTTCCACGTAGCCCTTTTCCTTGGCGCTGGCCTTGATCTCCTCCATAAACCTGGCCACGCCGGGATAGCGATCAAAATAGCGCTCAATGTAGTCCTGAGCTTCGCCGCGCGGAATATGAAGCTGACGCGCCAACCCAAAGGCCGACATGCCGTAAATCAGGCCAAAATTGATGGCCTTGGCGTTGCGGCGCTGCTCGTCAGCCACATCTTCCAGCGCCACGCCAAAGACCTCGGCTGCGGTGGCGCGATGGATGTCCTTGCCCTCGGCAAAGGCCTTGATCAAGCCTTCGTCACCCGACAGGTGGGCCATGATGCGCAGTTCAATCTGGGAGTAGTCGGCAGCCACCAGCTTGTAGCCTTTTTCCGCCACAAAGGCCTGGCGAATTCGCCGGCCTTCGGGGGTTTTAATGGGGATATTCTGCAGGTTCGGGTCCGTTGACGACAGCCGCCCTGTGGCAGCCACCGCCTGATGATAAGAGGTATGAATACGCCCTGTGGCCGGGCTGATCATCTGCGGCAGCTTGTCGGTGTAGGTGGATTTAAGCTTCGCCATACCCCGGTAATCCAGAATCAGCTGGGGCAGTTTGTAGTCGTGGGCTAGCTCCACCAGCACCTCTTCAGCGGTTGAGGGCGCGCCTTTCGGCGTCTTCTTTACTACCGGCAGCTCCAGCTTTTCAAACAGGATTTCGCCGAGCTGCTTGGGCGAAGAAAGATTGAAGGGGCCACCAGCTTCGTCGTAGGCCTGCTTTTGAATCGCCTCGATTTTGCCCGCCAGCTCCTGGCTCTGCTTGTCTAAAAGGGCGCGATCGACCTTGGCACCAAAGCGTTCCATGCGCGAGAGCACCGGCACCAGCGGCATCTCAATCGCCCGGTAGACATCATCCAGCTCTTTTTCAGCCGCCACCTGCGGCCGCAGGGCTTCATGGAGCTTAAGCGTGATATCTGCATCTTCGGCGGCGTAATAGCCCGCTTCTTCGACTTTTATCTGATTGAAGGTGAGCTGTTTGGCGCCCTTGCCGGCGATATCTTCGTAGTGAACCGTGGAGGCCCCCAGATATTTCAGGGCCAGCGAATCCATATCGTGCCGATTGCCCGCCGCATCGAGAATGTACGACTGCAGCATGGTGTCTTCGGCAATACCGCGCAGGGCAATGTCGTGGTTGACCAGCACATTGGCATCGTATTTGAGGTTCTGCCCCACCTTCGGTTTATCCGGGTTTTCCAGCAGGGGCTTCAGGGCACCCAGCACCTCTTCTTCACTCAGCTGCTCGGGGGCACCGAGATAATCGTGACCGAAAGGCACATAGGCCGCCTTGCCCGCTTCGACGGCAAAGGACACGCCAACCACCCGCGCCGCCATATAATCCAGACTGGTGGTTTCCGTGTCGAAGGCAAACAGCGGCGCCGCTTCAAGGCGCTTCAGCCAGCGCTCAAACAGGGCCTTGTCCAGCACCACATCGTATTCCACCGGCAACTGCTCGGCCGGCGCGGTTTCACCGCCAGCCAGTACCTCGTCAATCCAGGTATTGAACTCCAGCTCCCGGTACCAGTGCAGCAGCTCATCAGGGTTTTCCGCACCCGGCTCGATTTCATCGAAGGCCAGCGGCAATTCAACATCCAGCTTGATGGTAGCGAGCTGGTAGGACAGCTCCGCCTTGTCCCGCTCCGCCGCCAGCTTGTCCGGCAGTTTTTTGGCGCCGCGAATGGGCAGCTCCGGAATCTGATCCAGCTTCTGATAAATATCCTGCAGGCCACCGAGATTCTGCAACAGGGCCAGGGCAGTTTTCTCGCCAACACCGGGAACTCCCGGAATATTGTCGACTTTGTCGCCCATCAGGGCGAGATAATCGATGATCAGCTCCGGTGGCAAACCAAATTTTTCGTTTACACCTGCCGGATCCATCACCGTATCGGTCATGGTATTCACCAGCGTCACATGCTCGTTCACCAGCTGGGCCATGTCCTTGTCGCCCGTGGACACCAGCACTGACTTGCCTGCGCGGCTCGCCTGAGCAGACAGGGTGCCGATGACATCGTCGGCCTCAACCCCCTCAATCGCCAGCAGCGGCAAACCCATGGCCTTGATAATGGCGTGGATGGGCTCAATCTGCTCACGCAATTCCTCAGGCATAGGTGGCCGATTGGCCTTGTATTCGGGGTAGATCTCATCGCGGAAGGTTTTGCCCTTGGCATCAAATACCACCGCAATAGTCGCCTTGGGATAGTCCTTTTTCAGGCGGCGAATCATGTTGATCACCCCCTTGGCCGCACCGGAATTGCGCCCGGTAGAGGTGGTCAACATGGGCAGGGCGTGAAACGCGCGGTAGAGATAGGAGGAGCCGTCTACCAGTACCAGGGCGGGATCTAGGGTGGTCATGGATGCGTAAAGCCTGTTATTGGGGGAGCGCGAAAGTTTAGCACGACGGCAAATTGCGCCCCAACCACTCTCCCGGAAGAGGCGGTTTATTACAAATGTGTTACCTTTGACGCCGTGCTAGTAACACTTTATGCAAAATAGCACCGGCTTAACGCAAAATTACACCGATTTAACGAGGACAGTCGATCCAAGCTGTGTTACCTTACGTAACATCAAATGTAACAAGGCATTTGATAAAGGGCATAGGGCCCTGTACGGAGGAACCAAGCGATGAAAAGACTTGCAAGTGCAATCTCACTGATGATTGTCAGCACGCTGGCGACTGCCGCCGATTCGCAAGCTCGTATCGACGAGTCGCTGGTACTGGCCTACAACACCAACGCAACTTCAGCGGTCGTTGCTCAGGAAGAAGCAACCGTAACGGCCGAGGAAAGCAGCAAGGTCATGCACCGCACGCTGAACGAGGTATCCGCCTCGCTGGGCGCTGAGCTGGATGCCCGCATTGCCGACCTGATGACTGCGTCAGAGTAAATAAAAGCACTGCGGTCGTGCGACTTCGCATGGCCGCCATTGTTTTTGCTCAACTTAATGATTTAAAAGGCTTTTACTCAGCCTGTCGCGGACACTGTGTAAACGCCGCTCCGAGCTGCCGGTAGTACGCCACGTAGCCGGTCTCCCCATTGGCAATATCCACCCCCATCGGATCCAGCGCGATCTGAAGTGTCTGCACGCCATCGAGCAGGCGCGACATCATTTTGCTCTCGTGCTGGGCCTCGCGAAACACGCAGTCAAACTCCCCCGCCAGCAGGCGGCTGCGCAACTCGACCACATGGGCCGCACCCGGCATCTTTTCGGCGTGGGGCGCAAGCACTGCCGCCGGCGCCAGGCCGTACTGCTGCTCGAAATGCGTATAGCCCAGATGAGGCAGCAAATAGCGCGGTTTGACGGCGGTAAAGCCCTGCTTTAACGATAAATGCTCCTGCCGCAAAGCAGATACCAAGCGCGCCGCCTGAGCATAGAAAAAGGCCTCGGATCGAGGCCGTTTTCGCGCCAGCGTCTCACTCACCAGCCGCGCCATATCGGCCAGATAATCGACGCTCAGCCAGACATGGGGGTCTTTCGCCAGCGCCGTCTCACTAGCCACCCGGCCAAGTGCCAGGGCCTTGCGGTTTCGCTCAAGCGCCGAGGCCAGAAACTGTTCCAGCTCGGGGCCAACCCATACCACCACATCGGCGCGCTCCAGCAACTGCCAGTGGGAGGGCTTCAGCCTGGCATCGTGGGGCGAAAAGCCCGGAGGCAGAAGCAGTTGACTGTCCACTTCGCGACCACCAATGGCCGTTACCAGCAGCTGCAGGGGCTTGATGCTGCTCACGATCAGCAGGGGCTCACGCGCCAGGGCCGGCTGCACCAACCCCAGAATAACCGCCAGCCAGAAAAACTTAAGCCGCTTCAATTCGTGAACTCCCGCGCAAATTGCAATATTATAACATTTTATTTCACTTCGGAGCTAAAGGATGGCCAGTCCTACAGCCTACGCGCGCCACGATCACCACCGCTGCATCGACGATGCTCTGCTGGCGGCGCGCCGGATCTGCAAAACTCAGGGCGCCCGCCTGACCACCCTGCGCGAGCGCGTGTTGGCAAAGGTCTGGCAAAGCCATCGCCCGCTGGGCGCCTACGCCATTCTGGAACTGCTGGCCGAAGACGGCGAGGGCCATCCGGCACCGCCCACGGTGTACCGGGCACTGGACTTTCTGCAGGAGCAAGGCCTGGTGCACCGCCTGTCCTCACTGAACGCCTACATCGGCTGCGACAGTCCGGGCCAACCCCACGACAGTCAGTTTTTGATTTGCCGGCACTGCCAGGTCACCGTTGAGGTCGCCTCCCGCAAGGTAAGCGAGGCGGTTGCGCGTTGCGCCGAGGCCAAGGACTTCAATATTCAGCACAGCAATGTCGAGATTGTCGGCGACTGCCCCAACTGCCAGAAAAAAGCCTTATGAGCGCCTTGGTAACCCTCGACAAAGTGACCTATAGCGTTGGTGAGCGACCCATTCTCGACGAGATTTCGCTGTCGCTGACCGCAGGGGAAATCACCAGCCTGATTGGCCCCAATGGCGCCGGCAAAACCACCCTGGTCAGCCTGCTGCTCGGTTTGAGCCAACCCAGCTCCGGGCGAATCAAGCGCCGACGCGGCCTGCGCATCGGCTATATGCCGCAAAAACTGACGCTCAACGCCGGCCTGCCGCTGAGCGTCGACCGCTTTCTGGCCCTGACCGGTGCCGGCAGCCGGGCGCGTCGGGAATCGCTGGAATTGGCGGGAGCCAGCCAGCTCTTTGGCCATTCCATGCACGGCCTGTCCGGTGGTGAAACCCAGCGCGTTCTGCTGGCCCGCGCCCTGCTGGCCAAGCCCCAACTGCTGGTACTGGACGAACCCGCCCAGGGGGTCGACATCAGCGGCCAGCAGGAGCTCTACGCCAAAATTTCCGAGCTGCGCAACCAGCTCGGCTGCGCCGTGCTGGTGGTATCTCACGACCTGCACTGGGTCATGGCGCAAACCGATTCGGTTATCTGCCTGAACCGGCATATCTGCTGTCACGGCCACCCCCAATCCATCAGCAGCGACCCGGGTTATCTGACCCTGTTCGGTGACAAGGAAGCCCCCGTGCTCGCCCCCTATGTTCACGAACACGATCACGATCACTCCATGCACGGCGACGTTGTCGATGAAGGCTGCCAACATGACTGACCTGCTACTTTACGCCTTGACTGCCGGCCTGCTGCTGGTGATTCCCGCCGGACCGCTGGGCAGCATTATTCTGTGGCAGCGCATGGCCTACTACGGTGACACCCTTGCCCATTCGGCGCTGCTTGGGGTCGCGCTGGGTTTGCTGCTCGACACCCAGGTTGAATTCACCGTTATCGCCGTGTGTGTTGTGCTGGCGCTGGTGCTGGGCCCGCTGCACCGGATATCGGGCAACAATCTGGACAGCCTGCTGGGGATCGCGGCGCACACGTCTCTGGCCCTCGGCCTGGTTTCTGTTTCGCTCCAGAGCGGCGCTATCGACCTCAATGCCTACCTGTTTGGCGATATTCTGGCGGTGCGCGCCAGCGATTTGGGTCTGCTGGCTGCCATCTCCCTGCTCTGCACCGGCTTGATACTGTGGCGCTGGAATGCACTGGTCGCCATTGCCACCCACCGCGATCTGGCACAGGTGGAAGGGCTGCCGGTTGCCCGGCTGGAGATATTGCAGATGGTATTGATTGCACTGCTGGTCGCAGTCGGCATGAAAATTGTTGGGGTGCTGCTGATCAGTGCACTGCTGATCATCCCGGCCGCAACCGCCGGTCGACTGAGCCGAACACCGGAGCAGGTAGCACTGGGCGCTATTGCTTGTGGTTGTCTCGCGGTGTTTGGTGGCCTCTACAGCGCCTGGCAACTGGATACGCCTGCCGGGCCGAGCATCGTGGTGTTTGCCGCTGCGTTATTTTTCCTGTTGTTGCCGGTGGGCAGAAGTCGCAGGCGAGTTTAAAACGACTTGAAATAGGCGCGAGTAAGTATTAACTTCCCGACTCTTAAAAAATCATAATCCGTTGCTCAGGCGAAAACACACTTGGCATCAAAGAGGACTGCACACCTCTTTCCCGAATTGGCACTGAAGGAGCGCCTGCTGATCTCTGCGGAGAGAGACATCGCTCTGCATAGCTTGCCTGGATCACGTATACAACGCGTGGTCAAAGACGCTGGCTCTGCCAATATTTCTGCTATTCGCTACCACTACGGTGATATGGCCCGGCTGCAGGACGCGGTTTTTTTCTACCGCTACAAAGCCATCAATCGTTACGCAGACATCATCAGCCAGCGCTGGTCGGCAGAAGTTGGCGAGCACATGCGTCTGCAGCACTACGTGTTTGCCATCTTTGCACCCCGCTGTCTGATTATTTATCACACCCTGCCGGCAGCCTATTACTGTGCCTGCGCAGAGCAGCTGGAAATCCTTAAACCGGACCGCATCAATAGCCAGGATCGCTACCCTTGGTTTGCGCCCTTGCGCAACGCCTTTGCCGGACTGTATTCGCTGCTCAGCAAACAGTTGGGTGGCGACGCCGCCCTTGAAAGGCTGCAACTGGTGGCGCCGCTGACCGCCGGCATGCTCACCCAGCGCGAACGCAAACTGCGTGAAGCGTTTGAACGGGACGAGCTCAATCGAGCCGACGCCGCCGCCGAGCTGAGCCGCTTTGCCAGCGGTGTCGCCGAATCGCTCAGCGCCAGCCTGTTACGGGAGCACTACGAGCCGGTAGACACGGACTTTTCTAGCGTTTTCAGCGACCTGATTGCGATCTCTCCGGAGTGGTTTCTTGAACAAACTTGATAGCAACTCCACGGCCTTTGTCAGTCACTACAAGCACCTGCCTATCTCCGAGCGAATGATCCTGGCGGTAGAGCGCCAGACCTCGCTTTTTGGCAAGGATGGCGCGCGAGTTGCGGCCATCCTGAAAGATGCGGGCACCCGCAACGGCGCCGCCATTCAGCACTACTACGGAGATAAGGACTCGCTTATCGATGCGGCCTTTGTCTATCGAGCCCAGGCCTTCAACGACTGGGCTGGGAATTTCCGCGCCACCCTCGCTGATATCGACGTACAGCTGAATCATTTGATCCTGGGCATGCTCGGCGCCTGGAGCTATATCCTCAAACAAACCGTACCCTACTGTTATCACGCGGGCTTTTTGCAGAAATTGCACTGGTTTTCGGTGGACAGCCAGACCGCCAGGAACATGACCGGCGAGATGAAAGCCTTCTATACCGATGTCGCCATCTTTTTGAAAGAAGAGTTAGGTGAAACCGAAATGCGCGACCGCATTGAACTCGGTTCCCTTCAGGTCATCAGTGCGGTGGCGTCGAAGGAGCGGGAACTGCGCGACCGCTTGTCCCAGACGCCGGGCACGGCGGCCGAACGGGGTCTTGAAATCGAGCGTTACGCTATTGAGCTCAGCGAATCGGTAGCCGCCAATTTGCTGCGGGAACGCTACCGGCCCTTTGCCAACGACCCCACCGAGCTATTGCGCGAGGCCGACCAACGCAGCGGCGACGCGCAGTGGGTCATCGAACGGATTTCCTAATCAGCGCAGCGCGCGAAAGGTCGGCATTACCCGATTGATCTGCTCAACACTGATAGGGGCTTTTAGAATACCGACGAAGTGCCCGTTCGGGTTGATCAGCGCCACATTGCCACTGTGATCCACCAGATAATTCTCACCACCGCCCGGCACCTTGTTGAACGGCGCTCCGAGACCGGTGGCAAAGCGATGAACGTCCAGAAACTCGCCGGTCACACCGCGAAAATCCTCGTGAAAGAAGGACAGGTACTGACTGAGCTGGCTCACGGTATCCCGTGCCGGATCGACACTGGCCAGCACGATGCGGGTATCTGCACGCTGTTCCGGCGTCAGTTGCTCGTAGTACTGCTTCAGCAGCGCCAGGGTGGTGGGGCAGACATCCGGACAGAAGGTAAAGCCGAAGAATACGATATCCCACTGACCCTCAAACCAGGTCGCGTCGACCGCCTCACCCTTGTCGTTAGCCAGTGAAAAGGCGGGCAGTTTGCGCGCAGTCTCAAACAACAGGGCGCCGTTGGCCTGCAGCTCTTCCTGGCTTAACACCCGCTCGCGGGTGAAGGCCCAGAAAAACCCGCCAACAAACAGGGTGGCCAGTACCACAATGGTAACGACCGTGATCTGGATGCCGCGCTTGCGCTCGCCGCACACTTCTTCAAAGGGCTCAGGATAGGCCACGCTCACCTCCCAATTCATAGATAGTCATGGCCGGCAGCATGTAGTGGTCCACCAGCATGATGACGAAAATCGCCAGCAGATAAATCAGGGAATATTTGAAGGTTTCCATCGGCGCATTGGGGTTTTTGCCGCGCATCAGAACAATGGCCCAGTAGATAAAACCGGCTCCCAAAACCACGGCGCCTAACAGGTAGAGTGAGCCGCTCATGCCGGTGGCAAAGGGCATCAGTGAAACCGCAAACAGAATCAGGGTATAGAGCAGGATCTGCAGGGCGGTGTACTTCACGCCGTGGGTCACCGGCAGCATGGGAATATCGACCTTGGCATATTCATCCTTGCGAGCAATGGCGAGGGCCCAGAAGTGGGGCGGCGTCCAGGCAAAAATAATCAACACCAGCAGCAGGGCGTGACCGTGGATTTCACCGGTCACCGCCGTCCAGCCGAGCAGGGGCGGGGCAGCGCCAGCCAAACCGCCGATCACAATGTTCTGCGGTGTCGCGCGCTTGAGCCAGAGGGTGTAGACCACCGCGTAACCCAACAAGGAGGCCAGTGTCAGCCAGGCGGTGAGTTGATTGATTTTGACAATCAGCAGGGCCATGCCAACAGCCCCCAGCACCAGCGCAAACAGGGAGGCGTGCAGCGTTTTGATCCGACCCTGGGCCATCGGCCGATTCTTGGTCCGGGACATCACCAGATCGATACGCCGATCGACCAGATGGTTCACCGCCGCCGCCGAGGCCGCGCACAGACCGATGCCGAGGTTGCCGTAAAGCAGAACATCCCAGGGCACCATGCCTGGCACCGCCATAAACATGCCGATCATGGCGGTCACCAGCATCAGGTAAACCACATTGGGCTTGCACATTTCATAGTAGTCGCGCCAGATAGCGCGGCTTTTGCCCGGGGTGTCAGTCACGATGCGTGCTCCATGGGCTCTGCGGTTCGCAGGCCGTAATTGAGGGTGACCAGGGTCAGCAATAACAGGGCGCCGCCAAGATTATGGGACACCGTCACCCAGAGGGGGAATTTTAGCAGAATGTTACCCAAGCCCAGTGCGACTTGAAGGGCGAGCGCCGCCACCACAACCAGCGACATGGTCTGCAGCGGCACGAGACCGCTGCGCCGCAGGCGCCAGGCCAGCATCAGCAGCACGATGGTGGTTACGATCGCGCCGATGCGGTGGGAAAAATGAATGGCGACCCGCGCCGCGTTGTCCATGGTGCCGCCGAGATAATTGGGGCCGATATGCTGGAAGACATCAAAACCGGCGGCGAAATTCATCTCAGGCAACCATTCGTTCTGGCAGGTGGGCAAATCCGGGCAGGCCACCGCCGCGTAGTTTGATGTGGTCCAGCCGCCCAGCGCCACCTGCGCGACCACCACAAACAGAGCGATCAAGGCAAAGGGCTTCAGGGCCTTTACTGCACCAAATTGCGCTGCCGGAATTTGCCAGTGCGAGTTGCGCAAGCGCAGCGCAAGCAGCCACAACAGGGCAAACACGGTAAAGCCGCCAAGCAGGTGAGCCGTTACCACCTGGGGCCACAGTTTGAGTGTTACCGTCCACATTCCGAACAGGCCCTGCAAAATCAGGAAGCCCGCTATAAAGGCCGGGAGCTTCACTGGCTGACCGGACGAGGTGCCGGTTTTAATCGCCAGCCAGGCAAGCCAGCCAAAGTAGGCCGCCACCATTTTCCACAGATAAGGGTCCAGACCGTCGCCATAGACAATGCGCGCCACGGTGCCCAGAAACAGCACCGCAAGCAAGGCAACGGTGCCTTTCCAGGGCTGCTCTTCGGGCCGGTGTTTAAGGCTCAAGGCAAAAATAATAATGCCCAACAGGCCAAGGCTTGAGGCAAACAGACGGTGCACCTGTTCAGGCCAGGTCTTGTGGGATTCGACCGGCGTGTCGACAAAATCCGGATGGGCATTGGCGGCCGCAATTTCATCGTCGCTCGCAGGCCACAACACATGCCCATAGCAGGTGGGCCAGTCCGGGCAGCCGAGGCCGGCATCCACTAAACGGGTAAAGGCACCCAGCCCCACCACAAGCACCGCTAGGGCGCAGGCCAACAGCGTCAGGCGATAGCCCGGCTTTGACTGATTCATGCTTGTCTCCCCCAACAAACGCGCTAGCGCAACAGGCGCTTCATATCCTTGATCACCAACTTGCCGGTACTGGTCAGCGTATCCTGCTCAAGATCCGGCAGCTGGTAGAACATCATGATCCAACCCTTCGGATCAACCACGTAAAAGCCGCGTGTCTCGTCTTCCAGTGGCAACTTCGACTGGCGATAGGCCTCGGCGTCGATAAAGGCTGAACTGAGTTTTTCATGCTCGTCGATCAGCAGTTTTTCAAAGGCCGGGCTGAATTCTGAGGACGTATTCAAATACATCCGCGACACGCGACCCATTTTTTTGCCGAGTGCGGTGTGGGTTTGGCGGGTCAGGTAAAGCATGGCTTCACAGGTGCTTTCACAATAGCCGTCGCCCACAACCACAAACTGCCACAGAGAGTCCGGCTGATTAAAGGCTACTGTCTCACCGTTTCGATAGCGCGGCTCCAGCGTTTGGATGTCCAGCGGCGGCTGAATCAAGGTGCCATTGTTGACCGTGCCCAGCGCCAGCATGTCGCGATTGGCCAGCTGGTAAACCACGGTAGACAGGGCTATCACCAGCAGGGGGATGCCTACGATCAGGGAAAAAACCAACTTGGGTGAACTGTTTTCAGGATTGCTCACTGCGATCTCCTTGGGATCTGTATTGGTGCCACAATCGCCAGCCAAACAGCATAACGATGATGGCGGCCATGCCAAACCATTGCACGGCATAGCCGGTGTGTTTTTCCGGCGGCATGTTCACCGCGCTGTAGGTGGGCTCAAACATGCCCGCCTCACCGCGCTCCAAACGCAGCAACAAGTCGGGCAGGGCAGCGCCCAGTTCGCGCTCGGCCCGCTCTGTCGTCAGCCACTGCAGGCGCTTGGGCCAGGTATCGGTTGCCGCTTCTTCACCGAGACTGAAACCACTGGCGCTGCCGCTGTCGATCTTACCGCTCAGGGACAGCTCACCGGACGGCGTTTCAATCTCGGGCAATGCCCGGCGACCTCGATCACCCGGCACCCAGCCCCGATGGACCAATACCGTCTCGCCATTGGCGAGCACAAAAGGG
This sequence comes from Litorivivens sp., assembly GCF_041624475.1. Taxonomy (GTDB): domain Bacteria; phylum Pseudomonadota; class Gammaproteobacteria; order Pseudomonadales; family Spongiibacteraceae; genus Litorivivens. The sequence goes on along the minus strand of NZ_JBFJUX010000001.1, from coordinate 257,443 downwards.
CTGATCACTTCAAAGCCGTAGCGCCCCTGATGGATACGGTTTTCCAGCAGCCAGTAACGCTCTGTGTCATAACGACCGCGCACACTGACCGCGCGAAATTCCGGCAGATCGCCACGCATGCTGTTCAATATCAGTGGCGGCAAAGCCTGCTGTGCCTGCTGACGCGCAAGTACATCGCGTTTGTTGTCGGCACGCTCCAGCTGCCAAAACCCGAGCACCAGCAACACCGGCAGCACCGCGGACACCAACAGCGCCAGCGGCCAGTTGCTCGACCAGAGTTCGCGCATCATCGGCCACCGCCGCGTCGTAGGAGCGCCGAAGTCGATTGTGTATACTGCCCGCTTTCAACTGGGGGTATTATCACCATGGGGCTCAAAATTGCCATTGCCATCCTGTTTATCGGCGTCGTTATCAGCCTGTTTTCAGGCCTCGCCTTCCTGGTAAAAGACCAAGGTGACGGCAAACGGCGCCAGTGGTATGCCCTGGGTATACGCGTGGTGCTGGCCGGCAGTTTACTCGGGCTGATTGCCTATGGCATTCAAAGCGGCCAGCTGGAATTCGGCGCGCCCTGGGACCAGCACAAGTTGGTGCCGGTAGAGGACTAAACCTCTTGTCTAATGCCATCGCTCCGTCATTGCGAGGAGAGCAACGACGAAGCAACCTCCCATAACTCTAGCGCATTCAAGAGTTTGCTTCGCTTTGCTTAGCATGCCCCACGAAGTGCTTTGGGTGCGCAATGACAGGAGTACTTAATTACCTCTGAGCTCTCCCGCACAAACAAAGGCCCAAGCACTTCCGTGCCCGGGCCTCTCGAAACTACCTGCCGGTTACTTCCTTAGAAGATGTAAACCACCAGCATCAGGAAGATCCACACCACATCAACAAAGTGCCAGTACCAGCTTGAAGCGGCAAAGCCGAAATGGTCGTCTTTGGTAAAGTGGCCTTTGGTGTAGCTGCGCAACAACTGGATCAGCAGCATGATCATACCCATCGCCACGTGGAAGCCGTGGAAGCCGGTCAGCATGAAGAAGGTCGTGCCGTAAGCACCGGTTTCCAGCGTCAGCCCGTAGTGCGCGTAGGCTTCGTAGTATTCCAGCAACTGCAGGCCAACGAAGACCACACCCAGCAGAACCGTAACGGTCAGCCACTGGTGAAATTTCTTGCGGTTGTCGTGCAGCAGGGCGTGGTGAGCCCAGTGTACCGTGACCGAAGAGGTCAGCAGAATCACCGTGTTGTAGAAGGGCAGCCACTTGAAGATTTCACCAAAGCCGGGGAAGGCCATGCTGCGCTCAGGACCGCTGAACACACCATTGTTCGCCATTACCTGATTGGCGACACCGCCGATGGCATCCTGCGGTGTTTCCATCATCGGCCAGGCGTACTGGAAGTCACCCCACAGCAGAAAGTTGGAGCGCCCGGCGTCGCCTTCGCCGCCCAGCCAGGGACCCGCAAACCAGCGGATGTAGAACAGGGCCAGGAAGAAGGCGAAGAAGAACATCACCTCGGAAAAGATGAACCACTGCATGCCAATCGCATAGGAACGCTTCAGCTGGGCGCTGTTTTTGCCCGCGATGTTTTCCTTGATGGCGGTACTGAACCAGACAAACAGGGTGGCTGCAAAGAAGGCCAGACCGACCCAGAAAATAAACCAGGAATTGGTGGACTCGTTCGGGTCGCCAAAGGTGCGGTCATTGATGCCGCTGGCAGCACCGAAGATAGTCAGCACCAGGCCAATAGTCGCACACACAGCGAGTTTGCTGCTCTCGGGCACGTAGTAAACTTCGTGCGCCGTGTTGCCTTGACTTGCCATTTTGTATCTCCGTTCTCTTTTGAGAAAACTCGTTTTAACGCGCCGCGACAGAGTCGCTCTGTGGCTGCGCCATTTCTGTTACATCAAAAATCGTATAGGACAGGGTGATGGTGTGTATGTCCTTGGGCAGATCCGGGTCGACAATAAACTGCAGCCCCAGATCCGCTTCGCCACCCGCCACCAGAGGCTGGTGATTGAAGCAAAAGCATTCCGTCTTGTGAAAGTACTGCGCCGCCCGCGAGGGCACAACACTGGGAATGGCCTGTGCGATCATATCCCGCGGTTGGGTATTGCGTGCAAAGTAGGTGATGTTAGTCGCCTCACCCGGATGCACTTTTACCACCGTCACGTTGGGCTTGAATTCCCACGGCATCTGCTCGTTGAAATTCGCCACAAACTGCACTTTCACAGTACGGCTGGTATCGATGACGTTTTCTGTCACCTGATACCGACCGCCGGTTTTGCCATTAATGCCCAATACATCGCACAACACGTTGTACAGGGGCACCATCACCACAAAAACAAAGGCAAACATCGCTACACAGACCGCCATCAGTTTAGCGGCTGTGTAGAAAATACCTTTGTCAGTGCGTTCAGCCATGTGCCTCAACCTCTTTCACGTCCGGCGGGGTAGTGAAAGTGTGATAGGGCGCCGGCGTCGGCACTGTCCATTCGAGACCGTGAGCACCGTCCCAAACCTTAGGATCGTCGATCTTCTCGCCGTGGGTAATGGTGCGAACCACGTTGAACAGGAAGAGCAACTGACTGGCGCCATAAATGAAGGCACCAATTGACGACATCATGTTGAAGTCGGCAAACATCAGGTTGTAGTCGGGGATACGACGCGGCATACCCGCCAGGCCCACAAAGTGCTGCGGGAAGAAGGTCAGGTTAAAGCCGACAAACGATACCCAGAAATGGGTTTTACCCATGGTTTCGTTGTACATCTTGCCGGTCCACTTCGGCAGCCAGTAGTACACAGCCGCAGACATGGAGAAGATCGCACCCGCTACCATGGTGTAGTGGAAGTGAGCCACAACGAAGTAGGTGTCGTGATACTGGAAGTCAGCCGGAGCAATCGCCAGCATCAGACCGGAGAAACCACCCACAGTGAACAGAAACACAAACGCGATCGAGAACAGCATCGGCGTTTCAAAGGTCAGTGAACCCTTGAACATTGTGGTGATCCAGTTAAACACCTTGGCCGCTGTCGGTACCGCAATCAGCATGGTGGCGTACATAAAGAACAGCTCACCGGCGATCGGCATACCTACCGTGTACATGTGGTGAGCCCACACGATAAACGACAGGAAGGCGATAGACGCAGTCGCGTAAACCATGGAGTCGTAACCGAACAGAGGCTTGCGCGAGAAGGTCGGGATGATCTGGGAGACCACACCAAAACCGGGCAGGATGATGATGTAAACCTCGGGGTGACCGAAGAACCAGAACACGTGCTGGAACAGAACCGGGTCACCGCCACCAGCGGCGGAGAAGAAGCTGGTGCCGAAGTGGATATCCATCAGCATCATCGTAACCGCACCGGCCAATACCGGCATAACCGCAACCAGCAGGAAGGCGGTGATCAGCCAGGTCCATACGAACAGGGGCATTTTCATGTAGGTCATGCCCGGCGCACGCATGTTGACGATGGTGGCGATGATGTTGATCGCACCCATGATGGAAGACAGACCCATGATGTGAACGCCGAAGATGAAATAAGTCACCGAGGGCGGGGCATAGGTTGTCGACAGCGGGGCGTAGAAGGTCCAACCGAAGTTGGGGCCGCCGCCTTCCATAAACAGGGTAGAAGCCAGCAGCGCGAAGGCCGGAGGCAGGATCCAGAATGACCAGTTGTTCATCCGCGGCAGTGCCATATCGGGCGCACCGATCATCAGCGGAATCATCCAGTTCGCCAGACCAACAAACGCCGGCATGATGGCACCGAATACCATCACGAGGCCGTGCATGGTGGTCATCTGGTTAAAAAATTCAGGCTCTACAATCTGCAGGCCTGGCTGGAACAGCTCGGCGCGAATGATCATGGCGAACGAACCGCCCAACAGGAACATCGCAAAGCTGAACCACAGGTACATCGTGCCGATGTCCTTGTGGTTGGTGGTAAATAACCACCGGGTTAAACCTTTAGCAGGTCCGTGAGCACCCATGGTGAATCCTCCTACTGACCTTTCTTGAAGTTGTAAATATCAATCGGCTGGACCTTGTCACCCATATTGTTGCCAAAGGCATTACGGGTGTAGGTCACAACGGCCGCCAATTCGACATCGTTCAGCTGACCACCAAAGGCCTGCATCGCCGTGCCGGCAACGCCGTTCACCATGACGTTGATATGCTGAGCGACTTCACCGGTCGCAATCGGGCTGTCGGCGATGGGTTTACCCACGCCACCTTCACCATTGGCACCGTGACAGGCTACGCAGGAACGGGTATAGACACCCTTGCCGCGCTGCATCAATTCGTCCATGGAGAAAGTCTGAGCCATCAGCTCTTTGATCTCGGCGGCTTCGGCCTGCTTGCCGGCCAGCCACTGATCGTATTCGCCTTGCTCAACCACATTGACGACGATGGGCATATAGCCGTGGTCACGACCACAGAGCTCGGCACACTGGCCGCGGTAAACCCCGGTTTCCTCGGCACGGGTCCAGGACTCATTGATAAAGCCGGGAATCGCGTCCTTCTTGACCGCCAGCGCGGGCACCCACCAGGCGTGGAGCACATCGTTGGCTGTGATCAGGAAGCGCACCTTCTTGTCGACAGGAATCACCATCGGCTCATCAACTTCCAGCAGGTAGTTGGAGCCTTTTTCAGCGGTGTTGTAGATTTCGCTCTTGTCGGTCAGCAGGTTGGAGAAGAAAGAGATATTGTCACCCTCGGGGAGGATGTACTCGTACTTCCACTTCCACTGATAGCCGGTTACCAGAATATCGATATCGGCATCGTCAGTGTCGTAGATCTCGATCAGGGTGGTCGTTGCCGGCCACGCCATAACGACGAGAATCAGGAAAGGAACAATCGTCCAGGCAATTTCCACGGTGGTGTTTTCGTGGAAACTGGAGGCCTTGGCGCCTTTGGATTTGCGAAACGCAAATACGGAGTAAAAAAGGAAGCCAAAGACCACAACACCTACGGCCACACATATCCAGAATACGAGCATGTGCAGGTCATAGATTTTCTGGCCAACTTCGGTCACGCTGGTCGTCATGTTGGTTTCCCAGCGCTGGCCATTAGAGGCCCACGCACCGGAGCTGAGCATAGTCAGCGCCAACAGCACAGGACTAAGCGCCAGCTGAGACAGCCGTTTCGCTTGTGAATACATTCTCCCGTGTCTCCATGTACAGAGGGTTTATAATTTCCCCGTCGCTAGCTTGCAGACGGCGCGCAAAACAATGGCAATACACGGCCCTGGAGCCGCTGCAATCTCTTGTGGATTGTTAAAACGAAAGTACAAAATGCCCTGCTACCTGCAAAATACGGGCAGCAGTGAGAGTGTCTTCCCCTGCCATGGGTATGCCTGCGCACCGCCCAAAGTTCACTTTGGGTGCGGCAAAACGACGCAATTATAAACCGTTCTCGCGCGACAGCGCCACACTGGCTGCCACTAAAATGTATCGCCCGGTCCCGATTGGTGCAGCAACCACCATTGAATGAGGTCGCATTGAGCCTTCACCACAAAATATGGCGTATTGCCGGTCCACTGATTCTATCCAATCTGTCGGTTCCCCTGCTCGGATTGGTAGACACCGCCATTCTCGGGCATCTGGAAAGCCCCACCTATCTGGCGGCGGTGGCCGTGGGCAGCAGTATTCTCGCCTTCTTCTACTGGGGCTTTGGTTTTCTGCGCATGGGCACTACTGGCGCCTCAGCTCAGGCCTGGGGTGCGGCTGACCGGGACAGTCAGGTGGAAGTGCTGCTGCAGTCGGCCTCGCTGGCACTGGGGCTCGGCCTGGCGGTTCTGCTGATCGGGCCCTGGCTCGCGCCACTGGCGGTCAGCGCCATGCAAACCCCGCCCAGCGCGCGGGAACTGGCCATCAGCTATCTGGATATCCGGCTACTCAGTGCGCCGGCCGTCTTGCTGACCTATGTGGCGGTGGGCTGGCTGATCGGCCAGCAGCGGGCGCGCTGGGCGCTGGTGGTCATGGTCGCCACTAACGGCCTCAATATAGTTCTGGACTACCTGCTGATCATGGGCGCCGGCCTCAACAGCGACGGCGCTGCCTACGCCAGCGTGATCAGCGAATACTGCGGTGCGGGTATTGCGCTCTGGGCGGTAGCACCAGCTCTGCGCGGATTGGCCCGGCGGCAGCTCGGCCGTATGTTGGCGAGCGCCAACTATCGCCAGCTACTGCAAACTAACAGCGCCCTGTTTGTTCGCACCGCCGCGCTGCTGTTTGCCTTTGCCTTTTTCACCGCCCAGAGCGCGGGCTTTGGCGCCAGTGTGCTGGCCGCCAATACCATCCTGCTCAACCTTCTCTTGTTTACCTCCCACGGCCTCGATGGCTTTGCCCACGCCGCCGAGGCGCTGGTCGGGGAGAGCGCCGGCCGGCGCCGGGCCGATGAGTTTACGGCCGTGTGCAAGGCCTGTGGTCAGTGGAGTCTGGCGACCGGAGCACTGCTTTCTCTGGCGCTGCTGCTCGCGCAAACCCCCATTATCGCCCTGATGACCGATCTGCCGGAGGTTCGCGCCAGTGCTCACGAGCACTTTGCCTGGCTGGTGGCACTGCCCCTGATCTCGGTAGCCAGCTATCTGCTCGACGGTATTTTCATCGGCGCCCTGCAAACCCGCTGGATGCAATACACCATGCTGCTGTGCGTACTCGGCGTCTACCTGCCAGTCTGGCAGTTGAGTCAAGGACTGGGCAGCCACGGCCTGTGGCTGGCCTTTACCCTGTTCAATCTGGCCCGAGGCCTGTCCCTAGGTTTAGCATTCGGACATCTGCAGCGCCGCCAGCGCTGGTGGTAGCAACTTCCCTGATGGTTGATTTTTAACCCATCGGTTATTCTAGGCTCACCTATAAAAAAACACTGACTGAGTCGGAACGATCAAACACGCCTCGGAATCACCCCAACTGCTGAGCTACGACGAGCACTCAGCCTATCGCCAGCATATTCGCAAGCGCCACTACCTGCGCTTGCGTTTTGCCCCTGAGCTCGAGGCGGCCTATCGGGTTGATTTGTTCACGCTGAGCCTGCGCGCCCGGCTGCTGCTGAGCTCACTGCTACTGATTATCTATCTGTGTTATCCAGCACTGGACTATCTGCTATTCCACCCACCGACTGAGTTTGTGGAAATTGCGCGGGGCATACAATTTTATCTGATCGTGCCGCTGCTGGTGCTTACTATTGCCGCCTCCCTAGTCCGCAAATTATCGCCCCTGTCCACACCCCTTACCCTCATCGCCATTTTCTGCGTTGCCGCGAGTGCGATGTACCAGCGAATCCTAGGCCACGAAATGGGCTACTTCACCGCCCAAAGCTGGGCCGACATCACCATGCTCTCGGCGTTTTTCTTTGCCAGTATTCCCACCGTACGCATTGTGCCTCTGTGCCTGGCAATACTGACCCTGAACATACTCACCGAAATTCACGTGGGTCTGCGCATAGACGACAAGCTGGCCCTGGCCAACACCGTTTATGAGATTGAAATGTCAGTGATCATGTTCATTCTCGGCGCGGTGGGCTGCTACATTGTAGAAGCCAATAATCGACTGAACTGGCTTGAGTCACGAGATCTGCGCAACAAGATCCAACACGACGGGCTGACCGGTGCGCTGACCCGGCGAGAATTTCGCAACCTCTATCGACGCCTGTTTTCACTCGCTCAGCGCGAGCATCGTCCGATCAGCATAGCGCTGGCCGACGTCGATTATTTCAAACCTTACAACGACAACTATGGCCACTCGCAAGGCGACCATTGTCTAGCCAGACTGGGCCGCACACTTCGAGAAGTCGCCGACCACCACGAAGGCTTCGTGGCTCGAATCGGCGGTGAAGAATTCGCGCTACTATTTTACGGGCTGTCGGAGGAGCAGAACATCCGCGTGCTGCAGCAAGTGCGGCAGAGTATCGAAAACCTTGCCATTCCTCATCAGGCCCGACCCGATCAGCTGCAACACGTAACATTGAGCATTGGCTCCATTCACCTGATACCGGATGACAACCGCAATCGCTTTGACATTCTAAAATTGGCAGATCGAAAACTTTATGAAGCCAAAGCCAGTGGGCGCAATCACACAGTGATTGCCACAAGTGAGCAGTATGCCTGACCTGCGCTCTAGCCATTTACTGCTGGCACTCGACGGGCGCGAAAGCCTGCCGGTGAATCGCATGACCCGGCGCCGCATGAGCGAAGTCTATGGTATGCGCTTCCGCGGCGTCGATGAGACAAGGTTCCTGCGTCATAACGACCAGTCACGCGTTTACTTCAGAGTAACAGCGATGCTCGCGGGGGCGCTGCTGGCGCTTATACTCACCGGCATCGACCATTTACTTCCAGCGATACCCGAGGCCCATATTGAGCTACGCCAAAAGCAGGTGTTCTTCGGCGTACTCCCCGTTGCGATAATTGCCGCGACTATTGCACTCCGCCCTTCACTACGCCGCTACTCCGAGTTTGCCTGTGCGGCTGGAATGACCTTGATTTCCCTGTTACTGGTATTTCAACGCTACAGCGGATTAAAGGTGGGGTTGGAGATTCCGATGGCATTGATTGCCCTACCTCCCTTTATCGGGTTGCTGCTGTGCCGTGTGCGGTGGCGAGTACAAACCCCTCAATTGGCGGGTATCTGTCTGATCGCCGTTGCCGCAGAACTCAACGGTTTTCGCGGGGAAATCCCTACCCTGGGGCGAATTTACTCATTCACTCTAATGACCATTGTTATCGCCGCAGGCTCCTGGGTCGTGGAAGTGCACAACCGCTTGACCTGGATTCGGCGAGACTATTTGCACCAGCTCTCCCGCGATGACAGTCTCACGGGGCTACTCAACAAGCGCGCCTTCCAGCGGGAATATCGCCGCCTGTTCAAGCTCGCCAGCCGGGAACATCGACCCATCACCGTGGTGATGCTCGACCTGGATCATTTCAAGGCTTATAACGACCACTACGGTCATCCTGCAGGCGATCATTGCCTCAAGCAGATAGCCTCGGCGCTACGCAGCCAGTCACGCCGGCCCAGCGATATCATTGCGCGGATAGGCGGAGAGGAGTTTGCCCTGATCTGGTATGGGGTCAATGAAGACAATAGCCGCCGAATGATCGAAGGTCTTTTGATCGCCATTCGCGATTTGAAGATTCCCCACCACCACACCGGTACCGCAAGGCGCTATGTCAGCGCCAGCATCGGCGCTCGCCGCAAAGTGCCAGACGCCCAACTGACCGCCGGGGACCTGCTGCACGAAGCGGACCAGCTTCTCTATAAAAGTAAACAAAACGGACGGGACTGCTACACCTTGCAGTAACCACTGCGGAGGCCGCAAACCTTGAGGAAAAACGCCGCTTTTCAGCGGGAAAAACATGCTAGGGTCGTCGGCACACTGTCGAGAAAAATAGCCTGACCTAAACAATGGGCAGCGAGGCGCGTGTCGCCTCGCCCGAAATCACAACGGCCTCAGAAGGTTTGTCGAATCATCACACCAAAGCGGCGTGGATCGCCATAGGTCTGATTGAAGGTGCTCACCGAATCAGCCACGGACGCTGTACCTATCACGTAACGTTCATCGGTCACGTTCTTCACAAAAGCCGCCACCGTCATATCGCCGTCGTTGTTCTGCCAGGACAGGCGGGCATCAATCAGGGCATAGGCGTCTGAGCCGCCAATACCTTCACGCTCGTAAAGATTGTAGGAACCTTCGTCGAGGCCGAAAAAGATTTCGCTTTTGTAGCTTACATCGATACGCGGAATGATCAGGCCAAAATCGGTCGGGATCATCAGCTGTGCGCCAACCGACGCGGAGGTTTCCGGAGCCGCCGGGAAGGTTTCATCAGTGCGATCCTCGGGGATAAAGTTTCCCGCCACCGCATTGAGCAGGTCGTTATCCTTGAACTCCTGAAACTCGTAGTCGTTATTACTGAAGGAAGCGTTGAACATCACGATCGGGGAGGGCATCCAGGTCAGCTCCATCTCCACACCGGTGATGGTGGACTCACCGGCGTTTCGGAAGATTACCGCTATATTGCCGCCAGAGTCAGTTGATACCTGTATCAACTGCATATTGTCAAAATCCATGTGATACAGGGCCGCATTAAATCGCAGAGTGCGATCAAACGCGTCAATCTTGATGCCCACCTCCCGGTTCAGCACTTCTTCCGCATCTACCTGCTGCAGTCCATCAAGCAAACGCGGCTCGAAAAAGCCGGATTTAAAGCCACTGCTCACCGTGCCGTAAACCATCATCGAGTCAAACAGTGTTTCTTCCAGCCAGTCGCCGGGCAGGTTGTAGGATACGGAAACCATGGGCGTTACTTTGGAAAAGGTCTTTTCTTCTTTATCGACAAAGGTGGGCTCAGCCCTCATGGGGATATCCGGAATGCCATCGCCATTGTTGTCCAGGAACTGGTTCTGGAAGACACGCACGGGATCGTCTACCCAGTTACAGCCGGTCGGGCCCGTACAGGGGAAAAAGCCGCCCGCTTCGGGGCCAAAGGTGATGGGCCTGCCGGTCGCCGGTGAGAAAAACACACCGCCGGTAACACGGTCCTCGATCGCGCCTACATCAGCCTGATAGAGCGCCAATTCAGACGCACGCTTTTCTGCCGTATAGCGAATACCTGCCGTGACCTGGAAATTATCAGTGACATCGTAAGAACCCTGAAAGAAGGCTGCGAAGGTGTTGTTCTCTAGGTCGAACTCAGAAATGGACAGCGGGCCACTGAGTATGCCAACAAAAGGAACGGTGCCACCCGGAGTAGGCCGAGTCGGCAGTCGGCCGGCGGCGAGCTCACCCAGAGTTAACGCGTCGAGGCCGGAAAAGTTGCTGATCAAGGCAAAGGGTTCAAAGTTGGTTTCACGCATGTAAAACAAACCGCCGGTATAACTCAAGCGGCTGTCCAACGCCGTACCATTTACCTGATATTCCAGGCTGAAAGAGTCGCGATCACCATCGTCGGTATTCACCGCCTCTGACCAGTTTTCCGGGCCGCCATCGTTATCGCTGGATTGAATAGGCCCTTCGGTTTCCTTGCGCGCGCCGACAACGACTTTCATAGCGACATCATCGTTGTAGTCCCACTGGAAAGTGGCGCCCAGCAAAATAGTATCCAGTTTTTTCTTGAGGTTGGGGTTGGCCCCCATATTGGTTTCCAGGTCGCCGACGTTGCCCTTTGTGCGCGAGTTAGCCTCGCAGTTCTTCTTGTAGGCGGTGGGGTTGCTGGGGTCGGTGTCGCCCGCCCACATCACATAAAGGCCCTCGGCAAACAAACCGTTTTCACTGGCCACATCACAGTTAACGGCGGGAAAGGCTTCATCAATTTTGCCGAGGTAGGCCAGCGTATCCACCGTCAGGCTTGAGTCGCTTTCATAGCGCGTTTGCAGTACCAGCGCCTTGCGGTCGGTAGAGGAGTAGGTCTTGTCCTGAAACTTGTCCTCGAAGAAGCCGTCATCCTTGTCGTAAGTTATCGCGGTACGTACGTAAAAATTATCCGTGATCGGGACATTGACGGCGGCCCGCAGGGAACGCGATGCATAATTTCCCAACGCGCCTTCCAAATAACCTTCGTAGGTGTCGTTAGGCTTTTCCAGCGTCAGAACCAGTGCGCCACCGGTGGTGTTTTTGCCAAATAGAGTGCCTTGGGGACCGCGCAGAACCTGAATACTGCGCACATCCACGGTATCGAGCAGTTGGCCGTCGGTGCGCGGCAGAAAGAGGTCGTCCAAATACACACCCACCGTCGGATCAACCCTGGCGAAGCCCGAGCGCTCACCTATACCCCGGATATAAATCTGATTCGACTGGCCTTCATTGATCTGCAGGCTGGGTACGCTTTTGGTCAGCTCGCTGGTATTGACGATGCCCTGTTCACGCAGCGATTCGCCACTGATGGCGGTCACCGCAATCGGGGTTTCCTGGATATTCTCGGCCCGCCGGCGGGCGGTGACGATCACTTCTTCCAGCGCCGTCGCCTGTGCTTTCCGAGCGGCGGGGGCCTTTTCGGTTTCAGGATTAGTTTGCTGCGCCAACAGCGGACTACCTGCCAGTGTCATCAGCACGGCGCCGACCACCAGGGAGAGCGGCTTGTTCATTTCGACCTCACTTATTATTTTATTCTGAATCGATTGGGCTATGACCCTGTAACCAGTTTGGCAGTAATTTCAAATTTGTACAGCGTCTTGCCATCAACGCGAGATCGCCCGAAACGCCCTGTTGACGGTAGATGAGCCATTTTTTGCGTCTGTTTGCTGCAAGTGTGGTTTCGCAGTGTGATACCTACCTCAAACGGACGAGGCCTTAAGCGCCGGCGCCCTGCTGAAGCCAGAGCAGGGGCACTGAAAACGACGCTCAGGCCGGAGCGCCGCGATCCACCGGCGGCAAGTCCTTGCGCACCAACGCCCAGATCACCAGCGGCAACTCCAGAAATACCCCCAGCGCTACCAGAATCAGCACCCCGCCGCGCGCCACATCGGTGGCAAGTTCGCCGACTGGCAACTGGGTGTAGTAGAGCCATACCGCGATGCCGGTTGGAATAAAGCCCATGATCGACATCAGCAGGAACTGGCCGCGATTATTCTTTTTTGAGTCGTAGATAAAATTGGAAAAGGAGCTGAGGCTGCTGCCCGAACGCATGGCGCTGCGCCCGAGCCAGGCACCCAGGATATGCCCCCACTCATGGGCGGTGTGGGCGCAGAATACCAGCCCGGCTCCCAGCACCACGCCGCTGAAGTCGGCCAGCGGCCCGACGCCTGCCGAATAGTGGGAAAACAGCCACCAGCCCAGTATCGCCAGCGCCGCCAGCGCGGCGTCGCGCAGCCCCAGTTTGCCAAAGCCGACTTCGTGCATTCGATGTTCCTCGTAAAAACAGAGGCCATCATAGGGCGACAGGCACCGTTCAGGTCAATGACCGAATAGGTCGTCGTTAGGGCCCTGGTGTCAGGCGGTCACGGTAAATTCTTCCACAGCCTGCAGCAGGTCATCGGCGAGCAGGCCATCCGGGGCCCGGGATTCGTCACCCTCGAGGTATTTGCCGGTCTTGACCAGACAGGCCCGCAGACCCGCCTGCAGGGCGCCGTTAACATCGGCCTCTACATCGTCGCCAATCATCAACACCTCGTCCGCCGGCAGACCGAGTGAAGCCAGCGCACTGTCGAAAAAGGCCGGGGCCGGCTTACCGAGCACCACCGCCTGCTTGCCACTGGCATATTCCAGCGCTTTGACAAAGGGCCCGGCGTCCAGCTGCAGACGATTTCGGCTGCGAAAATAGCGGTTCTCGCCAATCGCCAGCAGCTTGGCATCGTCATTCATCAGCACCTGAAACGCCTTGTTGAGCCCCTTATAATCAAAGCGTTCCCCGGCATCGCATACCACCACCGCGTTGGGATTGGTGTGGTTGAGACGGGCAAACTCCGGATCCAGGTTGGGGTGCATCAGACAGTAGGGGCGCAGGTTGTGCTTTTGCAGGTAGTCGAGCATGGCGCGCGGCGCGGTGTAGAGCTGCCGCTCGCTGATGGCAAAGCCCATACGCTTGAGGTCATAGTAGATTGCTTCGGCGGTGCGTCGCGAGGTGTTGGTCAACAGCCGAAAATCGATACCCGCCTGCTGTAGTTTCTGCACAGCCGCCACCGCGCCGGGCAATGGCTCGTCGTCCTGATAGAGCACACCACTGATATCAAGCAATACGCCGCGCACCATGACAACCTCACTCAACTGTGCCATAAATTCATGCCCACTCTCAGTATAGCGACTCGGGCCATGAATGCAGCATCGCTCCTCGAAAAGCCCGCGCCGACGATGTCAGAATGCTGCACACACTAAAATACGCACTGGCCCAAGGGAGACCTCAATGGAAAACCTGATGTTCAATTACGCTCTGGCAGTCGGCTCTTTGGGGGTACTGGCACTGTTGATGTTGATGCAAGTGCTGGTACTGGATTTCACCGGTATACGGCGGCGGCACCCGCCGGGCCAGCCGATAAACAGCGGCCCGGAGGACTTCCTGTTTCGTGCGGCGCGCGCCCATGGCAACAGCAATGAAAACCTGCCCACGCTGTTGCTGATTGTCGCCTTCTGCTTTCTGGTCAACGCCGACCCGGACTGGGTGAACCCTTTGATGGTGGTCTTTGTCGCCGCCCGCGCCGGCCATATGCTGTGCTACTACGCAGATCTGAGACTGGCGCGCAGCATCAGTTTTGGGGTGGGTTTAATCGCCACAATTGGCTTGCTGATAACGGGTTTTCTGGCGCTGTAGTACATCCGTCCATCGCACTTGCAATCGCTCAGTGGTCCCGCCTCGAACGACCGTCTTTGGGGTCGAGCAGATTCACCACTTGCACCTCATCCTCGTGCGGCAGCGGCTTTTCTCCCACTCGCGGCTGATTGACCCGGGTCTGAACTTCCTCCGCCGTCATTTCATCGCGAATAGTTTCCTTGAATCCGCAGCGCACACATTCGCGCACCTGTTCGTTATCGTTCACCCGGTACATCACGGTCTTGTCCATTTCTGCACATTTCGGGCAAACCGCGCCGGCGATAAAACGGCGCGGCCCATACTGGCTACTCATGCGGCATCCTCCAGTATTCCGGCATCGCGCAACAGCGGTTCCAGCTGGGGCTCGCGCCCGCGAAAATCCCGGAACAGGGTCATCGGATCTTCGGCGCCGCCACGCGACAACAGTTTGTCGACAAACTCCTGTCCCAGCTCACGACTCATGACGCCTTCTTCGGCAAAGCGGGAAAAAACATCCGCCGATAGAAGCTCGGCCCACTTGTAGCTGTAATAGCCCGCCGCATAGCCGCCGCCAAAAATATGGGCAAAGCCGTGCTGGAAGCGATTTATAGCGGGCACCGGATAGACCGCCACCTCGGCGCGCACCGCATCGATTTTCGACTGAATATCAGCAACCTCTTTCGGCGGAGCCTCGACGTGGAGCAGCATGTCGAACAGCGAAAATTCAATCTGACGCACCATTTGCATGCCCGACTGGAAATTTTTTGCCGCCAGCAATTTCTGCAGCATGGCCTCGGGCAAAGCCTCACCGGATTCGTAGTGACTCGAAATCATTGGCACCACCTCGGGTTGCCAGCACCAGTTTTCCAAGAGCTGACTGGGTAGCTCCACCGCATCCCAGGCCACGCCATTGATTCCCGATACGGCCAGCACGTTGACCTCGGTCAGCATGTGATGCAGAGCATGGCCGAACTCGTGGAAGAGGGTGGTCACATCGTTGTGCGTGAGCAGGGAAGGGCGGCTGCTGGTGGGCGGCGGAAAATTGCAGGTCACAAAAGCCACCGGCAAACGCACCTCACCCTCGACTTCGCGGCGCCCGCAAAAATCGGCCATCCAGGCACCACCGCGCTTGTTGGCCCGGGCAAACAGATCCGTGTACACAGTCGCAATATGCTCGCCGTCGCGCTGCAGTCGATAGCAGCGGGCATCTTCATGCCATAACGCTGCTGTCGAGTCGCGCTCAAAGCTAATGCCAAACAATTGACCGACCACCTTGAACAGACCGTCCTGCACCGTATCCACCGGAAAGTAGGGCTTCAGCTCTTCCTGGGAAATGGCATAGCGCTCGGTGCGCAATTGCTCGCTATAGAAGGGCACATCCCAGGCCTGCAGATTGTCGCAGCCCTTGCTTGCCGCGAAGTTTTTCAGCTCATCGAATTCGGCGCGGGCACGGGGCAAACTTTTCTCCGCCAGCTCGCGCAGAAACGCGATAACCTGATCCGGGCTCTCCGCCATTTTCGGCGCCAGCGAAACCTCCGCGTAATTGGCGTAGCCCAGAATGTCGGCCAGCTCGGCGCGCAGTTGCAGGATCTCCACCATCACCGGGCCATTGTCCCATTCCCCGGCTTTGGGACCCTGATCCGAGGCGCGGGTGGTATAGGCCTCGTACATTTCCCGGCGCAGCTCGCGGTTTTCGGCGTACTGCATTATCGGCAGATAGGCCGGCACGTCGAGCGAAATGCAGTAGCCGTCCAGATCCCTTGCCTTAGCCGCATCCCCGTAGCCCTCAAGGGCAGAGTCCGGCACACCGGCCAGCTCGCTTTTGTCGGTTACGTGTTTGAACCAGCCCTGAGTCGCGTCCAGCAACTGGTTTTGAAATTCGGTAGAGAGTTCGCTCAGGCGCAACTTGATGGCCTTGAAGCGTTCTTTCGCCTCACCCTCAAGCGCCACCCCGGCCAGACGGAAATCGCGCAGCAGGTTGGTCAAGGCCTTGCGCTGTTCCGGCGACAGGGCAACATCGCTGTCCGCCAGTCCCTGAGCCTGCTCATAGAGCGCCCGGTTCTGTCCCACCTCATTGCTGTAGGCGGTCAGTTTGGGCTGACACTGGGCGTAAATCTCCCGCAGCTCCGGGCTGTTCATCACGCCGTTGAGGTGACTGATCACCGACCAGAATTTTTCAATCCGGTCGTCAATGGCCTCCAAACCCACCAGCAGTTGCACCGGCTGACCTGTCTCCAGCGCCGCGATGTCGGCCCGCGCCTCGTCGAGCAGGTTGTCGAGCTGGGCCGGCACTTTGTCCAGCTCCAGGGTGGAAAAATCCGGCAGTTCACACAGCGACATAAAGCCCTCGTCGTGGTTGGGGTAAAAGAACCATTGTAACGCGAGACGACGTTAATTCCTTTAAGATGGCAGCATTCCCATGCAATACAGGAAGCCCCATGAGCTATCAGGCAGATGACTACATTCGAAGCTTCGAAGGTCACACACCGAAACTCGCCAAAGGCGTGTTTATCGATCCCAGCGCGGTGGTCATTGGTGATGTGACGCTGGGCGAAGACAGCTCGGTATGGCCCAACACCACCATTCGTGGCGATATGCACCGCATCCGCATCGGCGCGCGTACCAGCATTCAGGACAACTCGATTTTGCATATCACCCATGCCGGACCGTTTAATCCGGATGGCTATCCACTCACCATCGGCGACGATGTCACCGTGGCCCACAGCGTCACCCTGCACGGCTGTGACATTGGCAGTCGGGTGCTGATTGGTATGGGCTGTATAGTCATGGACGGAGCTGTGATTGAGGACGAGGTGGTTCTCGGCGCCAACAGTCTGGTGCCGCCGGGCAAGCGACTGGAATCCGGAAAGTTGTACGTAGGGAGCCCGGCAAAACCGGTACGGGATTTAAGCGAGAAAGAGCGGGAGTATTTTACTTATAGCGCGAATAATTACGCGAAGCTGAAAGATCGGCATATAACCGAACTTTCAAAGTAATTCTCGAAAATGGGCTACGGAGCGCGGCTGTTATTTCCCCTTGGAGCAGCCGAGCACTGCAGCAGCCGGCGGACACAAGCGAGCGGGTGTTTGAGCCCGATAGGGCGAGTTTCCGCTCGCGCCGCCGGCTGCGAAGCGCACAGGGGATCGGTTGGAGCGCAGCGGAAACCGACTGCGGAACGGGGCGTCCTTTTTCTTGGTTACTTCTTTTTCGACGAGGAAAAAGAAGTAACTCGCCCAGCAGGGCGAAACCAATGCCCGAACAATCCGACAATAACGATCAGAGCTAAACCGCTATGCCTCAAAGCATCAAGCCGTATACGCCAACAACCCAAGATAGGCGAAATACAAACCGGCCAATAAACCCCCTTCCCAACGCTCAATCCGCCGACTGCCCTTAAAGCTGTAAGCCACCAAAAACAACATCACCGATAACCCGATCATAATCGGATAATCCCGACTCAAAACGGCGGGATCAACTTTCCCCGGTGAAATCACCCCCGGCAGCGCCATAACCCCCAAGAGGTTAAACAGGTTGGAACCCAGTACATTGCCCAGCGCAATATCGTGTTCACCCTTGCGCACCGCAGCGACTGAGGCCGCCAGCTCCGGCAGACTGGTACCGATAGCCACGATGGTCAGACCGATAACAAGCTCGCTCACGCCCAATGCCTGGGCAATATCCACCGCCGCCCAGACCATTAGCCGCGCCGACAGCAGCAGTACCGCGAAACCAAGCGCCAACCAGAACAGGGCCATGCCGAGGCCCATTTCCTTTTCAAGGACTTCGTCGAACTCGCCTACCAGCGGGTCGTCAATGCCGTGTTTGGCTTCCCACAACTGCCGCAGAATCACCAGCGCAAAACCACACAATAGCAGGGCGCCGTCGAGCACGTTCAGTTCACCGTCGCGCAGCAGCAGCCAGCCCGCCAGCATCACCAGAATCAGCAGAGGGATTTCCCGGAACAGGATTTTGGAGCGCACATGCAAGGGGGCCACCAGCGCCGTGATACCCAACACCAAGCCGATATTGGTGATATTGGAACCCAGCGCGTTACCGACCGAAAGGCCGGCCTGGCCCTGATAGGCGGCAATTGCGGAGACCAGCATTTCCGGGGCCGAGGTACCGATGCCCACCACCAGAATGCCGATTACGAGAGTAGAGACCCCCAGAATGCGCGCCGTGGCAGAAGCGCCGAGCACAAATTTGTCGGCACTCCAGACCAGCGCAACAAGACCGACGATCAGTCCGATAACCTGTAACAGCAAAACCGGCTTCCTTTATTCTGTGGATTTGTTGAGTGACGCGCGAATTTGCTCGATAACCGGCGCCGTGTTGGGGCGAATGCCGCGCCAGATGCAAAAGGATTCTGCCGCCTGCTCGACCAGCATGCCCAGCCCGTCCGATACCGCCCAGGCCGCCTCACTGGCAGCCCAGCGCATAAACGGTGTCGGGGCTGCGGAGTACATCATGTCGTAGCAGCAAGCGGTTTCACTGAGCAGTTCCGGCGGCAGCGGCGGCAGGTCGCCCATCATGCTGGCGCTGGTGCCGTTGATAACCAGATCAAACTGACTGCCGGCCAGCCCTTCGTAGCTGCAGCCGCGCACTTCGCCCAGCTCGCTGAATTCGCGGGCCAGATTGCGGGCTTTTTCCACCGTGCGATTGGCTACCACGATATGGCGAGGGTTGCGGACCAGCAAAGGCCCAAGTATGCCGCGTACCGCCCCACCAGCGCCCAGTATCAGTACTCGGCGGTCGGCCATCTCCCAGGCCAGATTTTCCAGCATATCGCGCACAATGCCGGCACCGTCGGTGTTGTCACCGTAGATGGTGCCGTCTTCCTGCTTGGCCAGGGTGTTCACGGCGCCGGCCCGGCGCGCCCGATCGCTCAGACTGTCGGCAAACTGAAAGGCATCGACCTTGCAGGGCACGGTTATGTTCAAGCCCTTGCCGCCGTTATCAAAAAAACGGCGCGCGCTTTCGGCGAACAGACCATCCTCTACCATGTGGGTGCGGTAGACCATGTCCTGGCCACTCTGGGCGGCAAAGGCGGCATGAATTTCCGGGGACTTGCTGTGGCGGATCGGGTTGCCGAAAACCGCGTACTGATCAGAACTGGACATGTATAACCTATAACCAATTCCGTGGCTTTAGATAGTTGTCGTAGAGGTCGGCCTCCGGGCTGCCCTCTTCGGGGTGCCAATTGTACTCCCATCTCGCCAGCGGGGGCAGCGACATCAGGATGGATTCCGTGCGCCCGCCGCTTTGCAGGCCAAAATGGGTGCCCCGGTCAAAAACCAGATTGAATTCCACATAGCGGCCACGGCGGTAAAGCTGGAAGCTGCGCTCGCGCTCACCCCAAGCTAAAGCCTTGCGGCGCTCGACAATCGGCAGGTAGGCCTTGAGAAAGGCATCGCCCACGCTGCGCATCAGGCCAAAGCTGTGCTCAAAGCCACCCTCGTCGAGATCATCGAAGAACAGGCCGCCGACCCCGCGGGTTTCGTCGCGATGTTTTAAGTAAAAATATTCGTCGCACCACTGCTTAAGGCGTGGATAGACCTCGTCGCCGAAGGGCTGGCAGGCCTCAAAGGCGGTCTGATGCCAGTGCACACAGTCTTCTTCAAAGGGGTAGTAGGGGGTCAAATCAAAACCACCGCCGAACCACCACACTGGCTCTTCACCGGGCTTTTCGGCGACAAAAAATCGGACGTTGGCATGGCTGGTGGGGACATAGGGGTTTTCCGGGTGAATCACCAGCGATACGCCCATGGCCTGATAGGAGCGCCCCGCCAGCTCCGGGCGGCGGGCAGAGGCGGTGGCGGGCATATTGTCGCCGGTGACGTGGGAGAAATTGACCCCGCCTTTTTCGATCACCGCACCGTCGGTGAGTATTCGGCTGCGGCCGCGCTCCCAAGCGTCTTCCACAAAGACGCCTTTGCCGTCGACCGCCTCCAGTTCGCGGCAGATGCGATCCTGCAGCTTGAGCAGGTAGTCTTTGACGGCCTCGATATCCACGCTTACTCCCGAAAGGCTTCGCCGGTAAGGGCATTGAGAATGCGGCTTGGCCGACTGGCGCCGCCGGTCTCTCCGACCAGATAGTAATCCAGTTGTTCCCCGAAATACTGTCGAGCTTTGAGTGCCGTGCGCGCCGGATTGGCGCCGGAGGGGTTGGCCGAGGTACTGATCAGCGGGCCGCCGACGGCGCGGCTCAAGGCAGCCGTAAGCGAGTGCCCGCTAACCCTAATTGCCACGGAATCATGGCTACCACGCACCCAGGGCGGCGCCCAACCATCCGGGTCCGGCACCACAAAAGTGACCGGGGCCGGCCAGGCCGCCAGCATTCGTTCGCGAACGTCCACAGGCAGGGGGTCGATAAGGGGTGCAAAGCAGTCGGCGTCGTGAGCGACAAGGATCAAGCCCTTGGCGGGGTGGCGCTGTTTCAGGTCGAGCAGGCGCGCCGTAGCCGCGGGAAAATTCGGCAGGCAGGCCAACCCCCAGACCGCTTCCGTGGGGTGCGTTATCAGCCCACCGCCCAACAGAATATCGGCGGCGCGGCGAATGCGAAAGGCCTTAGCTGAGGACATGGATCAACCGTTCAGGCGAGGCTGGCAGACCGAAATCTGAGCCCCTGCGAATGGCAACACGGGATCCTCTCATTTTCAAAGCTCCAGTTAAGCCAGCAGGTGCCGGTGCCGCAGAAAGCGCGGAAAATACCGGAGGCGCCATCGCAATGCAAGTTTGTCGGGTCCGACCTCCGCCGGGAGGGACTAGCGAAACCCGAGCAGAATCGCCAGCCCCATACCGGCCATCACCGCGTTTTCGGAAAAGCTGACGAAACCAAGCGGCACATCGTAATTGCCACCCACACAGGCGCAATCCAGATCCTGGCGGTCGATGTAAACGGCCTTGATTATCGACACGCCGCCTGTCAGACCGACCGCGATGGCCACAAAGGCAACCGGGGTCAGCACCAAGCTGCCCAGCAGGGCAAGCCCTACGCCCAACTCCAGAAAGGGGTAGGCCCAGGCATAGGCCGGAAGGCGCGGCGCCAGCAGATCGTATTGCATAAAGCCCTCCACAAAGCTGGGCAGGTCCATCAGCTTAAGGCAGGCCAGCAGGCACAGGGAAAAGCCCATAAAGCCCATCACACCCAAGGCGCTGGCCAGACTCATCAGCAGCGCCGTGGAAAACACCGCAATGACCGGGGCGTAGGCTTTCAGAGTACTCTCATGTTCTTCTTCTGTGGAGTGACTGTTGAGGTGTGCAGCCAACTCATCGTAACCGCCGATCCTGCGGCCGTGCATATAGACCTGCGGCGTTGTCTCTACGCCTTCCTCTTCCTTGAATCGCGCCTCCTGGTTGCGACTGTCAAAGGTGTGGTCGGTGTAAGCTATTTTCTCCTGCTCCAGCAGATCAACCGCTTTCTTACCCCAAGGGCAGGTGGCTTTCCGATAGATATGTGTCTGTTTGACTGCGGTATCCATTGCGCCTCCTGAATGTGAGAATTTCCTTGGGTAAAAGGACAACGAAATCGCAGTAAGAGCGCAAGCCGAGTGCGCAATCTGCACAGTATTCGGCCGACCAAATACTGTGTGCTACCGGCAACGCACCCAGCAGGCGCCCTGCTGCTCAACCCAGCCCTCCAGCTCCAGCGCCAGCAACTCGGGCAGCAAGTCATCGACTGCCACCCGACAGTGATCGGCCAGCTTGTCCAGGGGCTGAGGGTCGAAACCCAGTGCCTGCAGCAAGCGCTGCTGGGCCGGTTCGAGAGCCGGTTCTTCCCTGTGATGATCCTCCGGCGCAGCCAGAGCCGGCGGCAACCAGCCGACCCAGGCATCAAGGATGTCCTGCGCCGCCTCAACCAAGACCGCGCCCTCGCGAATCAGCCGGTGACAGCCCCGCGCCAGCGGGTTGTGGATAGAACCCGGAATGGCAAAAACCTCGCGCCCCTGCTCCAGCGCAAAGCGGGCGGTAATCAGGGAGCCGCTGCGCAGGGCCGCTTCCACCACCAGCACACCCAGACTGAGCCCGCTGATCACACGGTTTCGCTGGGGAAACTGCTCGCGCCGCGGCGGCGCGCCCGGTGGAAACTCGGAGACCAGCAGGCCGCGCTCACGAATCTCCTGATAAAGCGCCAGGTTGCGGCGGGGATAGGGCACGTCGATGCCGGTGCCGAGCACGGCGATGGTGTCGCCGCCAGATTTGAGCGCGCCCAGGTGACTGCTGGAATCAACGCCCCAGGCCAGACCGCTGGTAATACACAGACCGCGAGCGGCCATATCCCGAGCAAAGGCCTCGGCCAGCGCCAAGCCAGCGCGTGAAGCATTGCGGCTGCCCACCACCGCCAACTGCGGCTGCGCCAACAGCTCAACTCGCCCAGCCACATACAAGAGCGGCGGCGGGTCGGGGATTTCCCGCAACAGGGCGGGATAGCGGTCGTCTGTATAGGCAATGATCTGCCCGCCAATGGCCTGCAGCGCCTGCCACTGGGGCTCCACCTGCGTGTCCACGGCCCAGTCACCCCCGAGATAAGCCGCGCGGGCCGCCAGCCAGGCCGGTCTAACGCCACATGCCAGGCAGTTTGCATCATTGAGTGACAGCAGTTCAGGGAGTGAGGGCGCCTGCTGCATCATCTGCAGCAGGGCTTTGCGGGAAAGGCCTGGCCACTGGGAAAGCAGCAGCCATTGGCGGTCAGACTGGGTATCGCTCACATCCATGTGATTCTCCAGGCACGTCCTGTGCCTGCGTTAACCGTTCAATTAAGTGGGGTTTTTAACCTTATCGCCAACGCGCAGGGCCTGGGTTGCGGTCAGCACCACCGCAAAGGAGACCTTTTCGTAGCTGCGAAATACCATCAGCAGGCCAGCCTCTACGTCGGGCACGCGCACAACTTCCTTGGCGATATCGTCGCGCACCAGCACGCCGCGCTGGTAGATCGCCATCACGTCGCCGGACTTGAGCCCGTCGCGCTCCCCGCGATTGAGGATGACCACATCCATGCTGCCCACCTGACTGACACCACCATCGACGGCAATGATCTCGCCTTCCACCGGCTGTTCCGGCGCACGGGGTTCAAAGCGGGGCTTCAGGGTGCGATCTTCCTGGGGCAGGAGACGATCACCGCGGCGAATTTCTTCGTTGCTGCGGTTCACCTGCAGGGTGGCAATATCGCCGTCCACCGACAAGCGCTTGCCGGTGCCGATATCGCGCGCCTGAATACCCAGAAACTCGCCGGTATCGGGGTCGGTAAACACCTGAGCCTGGCGGTAGATGCCGTATACGTTTTCGTCGTCAAACTTGCCCCGGGCATAGAGCGTGTCGCCCGCCCCGGTCACGATGTGGCCTTCACGCCCGCTCAGCACATAGGGCGCTTTTTCCAGCAGGGCCTTGTCCACCACCCGGCTGTTAGTCAGGAACGGGCCGATTACATCCAGGGAAATGGCCGGGATCGCCGCCGTAAGATCGGAAATGCGCATCTGCGGCGTCAGTTTGACATCGCGGTTTACCGTGGTCTTTTTGACGATGTTTTTTACCAGCCGCGGTTTGCCGTCCACCCAGACCAGATACAGGATATCGCCGGGATAAATCAGGTGCGGGTCGTCCACCTGCTGGTTGTAATGCCACAGCTCCGGCCAGAGCCATGGGTCTTCCAGAAAGATATTGGAGATACTCCACAGGGTATCGCCGCGCTTAACCACATAGGTTTGCGGGTGATCTTCCTTCAATGCCAGAACATCAGCCAGCACAGCCGCAGAAAAGCTTATCGTGAGCGCCAGACCAAGCAGCAGTCGTTTCATCTTGTTATCCTCGAGTGGCGAAAGCCTTGCCACACTCTGTTGAACGCGCCGTTTTACCACGCCTGAGCACACTGTCTGCAGGGTTCGCTGTGGTATAATGGGCCGCAGCTGTTACGTTAGCACAGATTGGGTCAATTATGCTTGTTGATCATAATCTTAGCAGTACCAGTTAAAATTTCACGACAACTCGGTCACAAACACCTTGTAAACCGCAGAATGCGAGCCCTGACGGAAAGAGCATGATACTGGAAATACTCGAATTCCCCGATCCCCGCCTGCGCACCGAAGCCAAGCCGGTGGCAGAGGTCGATGAACGCATACGCACCCTGGTCGACAATATGTTCGACACCATGTACGACGCCCCCGGCATCGGCCTGGCGGCCACCCAGGTGGATGTCCATGAGCAGGTCATCGTGATTGACGTCAGCGAAGATCGCAGCGAGCCGAGGGTCTATATCAACCCGGAAATTACCGTTCTGGATCAAGATCTTGGCAGTTACGACGAGGGCTGTCTGTCGGTACCCGGCTTTTACGAGACCGTCGAGCGTCCGGCCCATATCCGCGTTACCGCACTGGGCCGCGACGGCCAGCGCTTTGAAGAAGAGCCGCAAGGTCTGCTTGCCGTGTGCATCCAGCACGAGATGGACCACCTCAAAGGCAAGCTCTTTGTGGATTACCTCTCTCCACTGAAACGCAACCGCATTCGCAGCAAGCTGGAAAAACAGCATCGCCGGGCTGCCTCCTGAGGCAGCCCACAGCTAAGGACACTCCGTGAACCGACCACTGCGCCTGATTTTTGCGGGCACCCCCGATTTCGCCGCCAGCCACCTGCAGGCGCTGATCGACAGCGGCCAGCACGAGATTGTCGCCGTCTACAGCCAGCCGGACCGCCCCGCCGGGCGCGGCAAGAAACTGCAGGCCAGCCCGGTCAAGCAGCTGGCTCAGGCCCACCAGCTGCCGGTGTTTCAACCGCTGAATTTCAAAACCGATGACGCCCTTACCGAACTGCAAAGCCACCGCGCCGACCTGATGATTGTGGTGGCCTACGGCCTGATTTTGCCGCAGGCGGTGCTGGATGCTCCGCGTCTGGGCTGCATCAATGTCCACGCCTCGCTGCTGCCGCGCTGGCGCGGCGCGGCGCCCATTCAGCGCGCCATTGAGGCAGGCGATGCGGAAACCGGCATTACCATTATGCAGATGGATGCGGGCCTCGATACCGGTGACATGCTGCTCAAAACCCATTGCCCGATTGCCGATACCGACACCGCCGCCAGCCTGCACGACAAACTGGCGGAGCAGGGCGGCCCGGCGCTGATCGAAGCGGTAAGCCGACTGGCGGCGGGAAAATTGCCCGGCGAGAAACAGAACGACGCGCTGAGCTGCTACGCCCCGAAAATCCTCAAAGAGGAGGCGGCTATCAACTGGGCGGAAGATGCGGAGGTTCTGTGCCGAAAAATCCGCGCCTTTAACCCCTTTCCCATCAGCTATACCCAGCTCAATGGCGAGCGCCTGAAAATACAGCGCGCCAGCGTCACCACCGGCGAGGGCAGCCCCGGCGAAATTCTTCGCGCGGACAAAAACGGCATCCACGTCGCCTGCGGCAAGGGCTCACTGCTGTTAACCGAACTGCAGCTGCCCGGCGCCCGCGCCATGTCGGCCCAGGACATGCTCAACGCCCGGGCTGAACGCTTCGCTCCCGGCACCCAACTGGGAGACACCCATGCCTGAAGTCCGCGCCGCGGCCGCCCGCTGCCTGCAAGCCGTCGCTAACGGCCAATCCCTGTCGCGGGAACTGCCGCGCTGGGAGCAGAAGGTCAAATTCGAACAGCGCCCCCTGCTGCGCGAGCTGTGCTACGGCACCCTGCGCTTTTACCCGCTGCTCGACGCCGTGGTAAACCAGTGCATCAAAAAGCCGATGAAGGATAAAGATCTCGACCTGCACATGCTGCTCTGCCTCGGGGTCTATCAGCTCGACTACATGCGCATTGCCGATCACGCCTGCATCAACACCACCGTCAACGCGGTGCGCAAACTGAAAAAAGACTGGGCCAAGGGCCTGACCAATGCCGTACTGCGCCGCTTTCAGCGCGAACGCGACACCCTGCTGGCCAACCTGAGCGAAGCCGAAGCCTGCGCCCACCCGGAGTGGTTGCATCAAGCCATTATTGAGGCCTGGCCCGAACAGGCCGAGGCCATTATTGCCGCCAACAACAGCCATCCCCCCCTGTGTCTGCGCAACAACGCGACACGCCAGACCCGCGACGCTTACCTGGAGCAGCTGACGGCCGCCGAGTTGGCCGCCAGCCCCTGCGCTTTTGCCGCCAACGGTATCCGTCTCGCCAAACCGGTCGACGTCAGCAAACTGCCCGGTTTCGAAGACGGCGCGGCGAGCGTGCAGGACGAGTCTGCCCAGCTCTGCGCCGAACTGCTGCAGCCCCAAGCCGGCATGCGTATTCTCGACGCCTGCGCCGCACCCGGCGGCAAAAGCGGCCATTTGCTGGAAACCACCGGCGGCGAGCTGTCGCTCACCTGCCTGGATATTGACGACAGCCGCCTGCTTCGGGTGCAGGACAATCTGGAGCGGCTCGACTTCAGCGCCGAACTGATCGCTGGCGATGCCGCCCGTCCGGAGCAGTGGTGGGATAACGAAACGTTCGACCAGATTCTGCTCGACGCCCCCTGCAGCGCCAGCGGCGTGGTGCGACGCAACCCGGATATCAAACTGCACCGCCTGAGCACCGATATCGCCACATTGGCCGCCACCCAATTGCGGCTATTGAAAGCCCTGTGGCCCACCCTGAAGCCCGGCGGCCGCCTGCTATACGCCACCTGCTCGATACTGCCCCCCGAAAACACCGGTGTAGTCGAAGCCTTCCTCGACGAAGAGCCCAATGCGAAGCATTGCCCCATTACCGCCGACTGGGGCCTGGAACAACCCCTTGGTCGCCAGCTACTGCCCCAGGCAGACGGCCACGATGGTTTCTACTACGCTGTATTAGAGAAGGCCTGGACGGAAAACTGAGTCGAATCAGAGACACGGGTTAACAAGTTCAGGCAATGCGCCTACAATCGCGGCTAAATTGAGTCAGGATTCCTGATGAAAATCATCATTCTGGGGGCAGGGCAGGTCGGCGGCACACTGGCAGCCAACCTCGCCAGTGAACACAACGACATCACCATCGTCGATCGCGACGGCGACCGCCTGCAGCAGCTGCAGGATAAACTCGATATCGGCACCGTGACCGGTCTCGCCTCTCACCCGGATGTGCTGCGCCGGGCGGGCGCCGATGACGCCGATATGCTGATCGCCGTGACCAGCAGCGATGAAATCAATATGGTGGCGTGCCAGATCGCCTATTCCATGTTCCGCACCCCCACCAAGATTTCCCGCATTCGCTCCCGCGCCTACCTGCTTCACGATGGCTTGTTTGCCGACACCTCGATTCCCATCGACGTGATCATCAGCCCCGAACAATTGGTCACCCGCTACATCATGCGGCTGCTGGAATACCCCGGCTCCCTGCAGGTGCTCGACTTTGCCGACGGCAAGGTACAGCTGGTGGCGGTGAAGGCCTATTACGGTGGGCCGATGGTGGGCGTTGAACTGCAGGAAATCCGCAAGCACATGCCCAAGGTGGATACCCGGGTCGCTGCCATTTTCCGGCGCGGTGAGGCCATCCTCCCCAAGGCCGACACGGTGGTGGAAGCCGGCGACGAAGTGTTCTTTATCGCGGCTAAGGATCACATCCTGCCGGTGATGTCGGAAATGCGCCGCCTCGATGAGTCCTACAAGCGCATCATGATCGCCGGCGGCGGCAACATCGGCGAGCGGCTGGCCCGCGCCATTGAAAGCAAGTATTCAGTCAAAATCATTGAACAGAGCTACCAGCGCTGCCGCGCCCTGTCGGAAGAACTGAGCAAGGCGGTGGTGCTGCACGGCGAGGCCTCCGACCACGAGCTGCTGACCTCGGAAAATATCGACAACATCGATGTGTTCTGCGCGCTGACCAATGACGATGAAGCGAACATCATGAGTTCGCTGCTGGCCAAGCGCATGGGTGCGAAAAAGGTCATCACCCTGATCACCAACCCCGCCTATGTGGACCTAGTGCAGGGTATTGAAATCGACATCGCCCTGTCGCCCCAGCAGATTACCATCGGCAGCCTGCTGGCCCATGTGCGGCGCGGCGACATCACCAATGTACACTCCCTGCGCCGCGGCGCAGCCGAAGCGTTAGAGGTCATCGCCCACGGCGACAGCCGCTCCTCAAAAGTGGTCGGCCGCCGCCTCGATGAAATCGATTTGCCCGAGGGCGTGACCATCGGCGCGCTCACCCGCGGCGAAGATGTTCTGATCGCCCACAGCCACATTGTGGTGGAGCCCGAGGATCACCTGATCCTGTTCCTCGTCGACAAACACAAAATCAAGGAAGTGGAACGCCTGTT
Source organism: Litorivivens sp. (assembly GCF_041624475.1). Lineage (GTDB taxonomy): Bacteria > Pseudomonadota > Gammaproteobacteria > Pseudomonadales > Spongiibacteraceae > Litorivivens. The sequence continues at coordinate 228,999 of NZ_JBFJUX010000001.1, read as the reverse complement.
TCAGGTCGGTTTCACTTTCTTCTAGGGCGGAGCCCACAGCATGCATTTCGCCGTGATTGCCCGCATTGTCGGCATTCTGTTGATGATCTTCAGCGGCACCATGCTGATACCGGCAGTGATTGCGCTGCTGACCGGCGATGGCGCGGCAAGCGCCTTCCTGACTGCCTTTGTGCTGTGTTTCGGTAGCGGCGGCATTGTCTGGTTGTTTGTACGGCGCGCCCGCAGCGAACTCAACATTCGCGACGGTTTTCTGGTGGTGTCCCTGTTCTGGACGGTACTGGGCTGTTTTGGCTCGCTGCCCTTCCTGTTGGCGGACGGCCTGAACCTGCCGCTGAGCGACGCGGTGTTTGAATCCATCTCCGGCCTCACCACCACCGGAGCGACGGTGATCACCGGCCTCGACGAACTGCCGGTTTCCATCCTCTTTTACCGCCAGTTCCTGCAATGGCTGGGCGGCATCGGTATCATTGTTATTGCCGTGGCCATTCTGCCGATTCTGGGCATTGGGGGTATGCAGCTCTATCGCGCCGAAACCCCCGGCCCGGTCAAGGACAGCAAACTGACGCCGCGTATTACCGGTACTGCCAAGGCCCTGTTTCTTATCTATCTCTACCTCACCATTGCCTGCACCGTCGCCTACTGGCTGGCGGGAATGAGCGGTTTTGATGCCCTCTGCCACGCCTTTTCCACGGTCGCTATCGGCGGCTTTTCCACCCACGATGCCAGTCTGGGCTTTTTCGACAACCCGATGATTCTGCTGATTGCCTCGGTGTTTATGCTGCTGGCCGGCATCAACTTCGGGGTGCATTTTTTCGCCTGGCGCAGCCGCCGTTTTTATCACTACCTGCGCGACTCGGAAACCCGCTTTTATTTGCTGGCGGTGAGCGTGGCCTGTGCCATCATCGTCGGCTATCTGGCCTACACCAAAACCTACAGCGTCCAGGAAAGCGTCTTGCTCGGGGTGTTCCACACCATTTCCATCGCCACCACCACCGGTTTTGCGGCGGCCGACTTTGCGGTCTGGCCTGCCTTTGTGCCGGTGATGCTTATCCTGCTGTCGTTTATGGGCGGCTGCGGTGGCTCCACGGCAGGCGGCATGAAGGTAGTGCGGGTCATGCTGATTACCAAGCAGGGCATTCGCGAACTGAAGCAACTTATCCACCCACACGCCATTATTCCCCTCAAAGTCGGCAACAAGCGGGTGGATGCAAAAACCGTCAGCGCCGTGTGGAGTTTTTTCGCGGTCTATATGTTTTCCTTTCTGCTGATTCTGCTGGCGCTGATGGCCAGCAACCTGGACTACACCACCGCCTTTTCTGCCACCTCCGCCACTCTTAACAATCTCGGCCCTGGCTTGGGTGATGTCTCGGCTCACTACGGCGATGTAAGCCAGGCCGCCAAGTGGGTGCTGTGCTACGCCATGCTGCTGGGCCGCCTTGAGATCTTCACCTTGCTGGTGCTGTTTACCCCGGCATTCTGGAAGCATTGATGTCCCAGCGCGCCAAATGGAACGCGCGCTACGCCAGCGCCGAATTGCCCACGGTAAAACAGGCTTGTGAGGTTCTCAGGCGCAATACCGGGCTGCTACCGGAACAGGGCAGAGCGCTGGATCTGGCCTGTGGCTTGGGTGCCAACGCCCTGTTGCTGGCGGAATACGGCCTCGAGGTACAAGCCTGGGACCTTGCCGACAGCGCCCTGGAGAAACTGGGGGCTGCGGCCAGCCAGCTCAATTTGGCCACCGCGCTCTCGACCCTGCAGCGCGACGCCGAAACCGAGCCGCCTGAACCTTCAAGTTTCGATGTGATTGTGGTCAGTCGCTTTCTGCACCGGCCCAGCCTGCCCGCATTGGCACAGGCTCTGCGGCCCGGGGGATTGCTGTTCTATCAGACCTTCAACCGCGACAAACCCGCTGGCGGCCCCGGCAACCCGGACTTCCTGCTGGAGCCCGGTGAACTGCTTGCGGTATTCTCCAGCCTTCAACTTCGCTTTTACCAGGAATACGGGCGCACCGGCGACCAGCAATACGGCAACCGCCACGAAACCCTGTTTGTCGGGCAGGCTCCGCGATAACTCAGAGGCACCCCATGACTGAACTGGAACAGCTTCGCTTAAAGCTCAGGGAATTTGCCGCCGAGCGCGACTGGGATCAGTTTCACTCGCCGAAAAATCTGGCGATGGCGCTCAGCGTTGAGGCCAGCGAACTGGTCGAGTGCTTTCAGTGGCTGACTGAAGAGCAGTCGCGCGCACTGTCTGCGCAGCAGCTCGCAGCGGTTACCGACGAAATCGCCGATATTCAGCTCTATCTGATTCGCCTGGCGGACAAGTTGGACGTTGATATCCGCAGCGCGGTAAGCGAAAAATTCAAAAAGAACGAAGCCAAATACCCCGCCGACAAGGTGAGGGGAAGCGCAAAAAAATACAACGAGTATTAGCCCCTCTGATCCCGGTCATGTGGGAGCCTCAGCGTACATTAAGAATGCGCTCTGGATACCATCCAGACAATACAAAGCTTGATTCCATCCCGGTCGTCTACCAGAATTAAGTTATTGTATTGGCTAATGAACTTGGCAACGAAAAGCATTCGCCCTGCCACAAACCGCCGACCAGCCAAGGGAGTGAACGCGTGCGTCCCCAGCAGCCGTGGCTTATTGCTGTAATTGCGCCCCTGCTGGTCGGCGGGCTGGCCCTATGGCTTGCCAATGCAACCACGGCCTTTTTGCTCAGCGTCATTCCTCTTTTTATCGTCGCAATGCTCCTGCTGCGCAAGCTGAAGGAATCCCAGTCCAATACCCGCTACCTGAAACGAGAACTGAAAAAATTGCTGTTCGGGCTGGAAAAAAGCCCTCAGTCCATTCTGTTTGTTGACGGCGCTGGCGTGGTTGCCTTCGCCAACAGCAACTTTGGCGAGCTGGTCGGCATAGCCTCCCGCGATCTGCAAGGCAAGAATCTTCTCGAGCTGGACAACATCGGTGTGCCGACCGAAGTCTTTCACGAGGTCGCCGATGCGGTAGGCCGCCGCGACGAATGGTACGGAGAGGTGTTTTTCGAGAAAGCGGGCACTGCGGGGCGCAATACCATTACCACCTGCCGCCCCATTTTCGATGACGACGGCGAGCTGCTCTACATACTGGCCCTGATCGATGATGCCAGCGACGAAAAAGTTATGGCCCAGCGGCTGTATATGAGCGCTCACTTTGATGGCGTGACCGGCCTGCCCAATCGTAGCTACAGTCTGAAAAAGCTCGAGCAGGCCTGCCTGGCCGCGAAATCCCGCGAAACCGGCCTGGCTCTGATCTACCTCAACCTGGACCGATTCAAGCTGCTCAACGACTCGCGGGGCCACGGCTTTGGCGACAGAGTGCTGAAACAGATCGCCGGCCGTCTGCGCGAAACATTGTATGAAGGCGACATGATCGGCAATCTGGGCGGCGACAAGTTTCTCATTCTTCTGCAGAACCAACGCGACGAGAATACGATGCGCACCGTGCTGGCACTGAAGTCCGCTATCAGCGAACCGCTGATGATTGATGACAGTGAAATCACCCTGACCGGGAGCTTCGGACTGGCGATTTTCCCCGACGACGCCAGCTCCGGCCCGGAGCTGATGCACTGCGCAGAATCCGCCATGTATTACGCCCGCGAGCAGGGTGGTAATGGTTTCTATCGCTACCGACACAAACCCGGCAATGGGGCCGCCAACCGTCTGGCCATCGAATCCCACCTGCGCCACGCCATCGCCCGGGACGAGCTGTCGCTCGCCTTCCAGCCCGTCATCGATATCAGCTGCAACCGGCTAGTAGGCGCCGAAGCCCTGCTGCGCTGGCACAACGCCAAACTTAACAACCCGCCGCCGGAAAACTTCATACAGATCGCCGAGGAAACCGGGCTTATTCTGCCCATTGGCGATTGGGCGCTGGAACAGGCCTGCATGCACGCGATGCGCTGGCAGGAGCATGACAGCGAGTTTGTGGTGGCGGTGAATGTCTGCGCCCGGCAGTTCGAAAACGGCCACATTTTGACGGCGGTGGAGCGCGCACTGGAGAAAACCGGGCTGCCCCCACAATGTCTGGAACTGGAAGTGACCGAGCGTCTGCTGATGGGCAACGACCGTCTTACCAAAAGCATCCTCTATCGCCTCAAGGACATGAATGTGCGCCTCGCCCTCGATGATTTTGGCACCGGCTACGCCTCACTCAGCTACCTCAAACAGTACCCCTTTGATGTACTCAAAATCGATCGCAGTTTTGTGGTCGACTGCCAGCACTCGGAGCAAAGCCGGCAGCTCATTCAGGCCATCGTCACCATGGCCCACTCTCTGAACATGAAAGTGGTCGGCGAGGGTGTCGAGCACATGGAGCAGCGCCGGCTGTTGAAAGAAGTGCATTGCGACATGGCCCAGGGCTATCTCTTCACCCCCGCCATATCCGCCGAGCACTTTACCCGCTGGGCCGACCAATACCAGCACCTGCACAGCTCTTAAGCCCGGTTAGCAGTGAACACCTTCGCGTAAGCGCCCGGCAGACGTTATAATTCCCGCCTTTTTGCAAAGACAGGTGGGTTTTACGTGACCAAGGCAGACGTCAGTACATTTCAGGGGCTGATTCTCGCGCTTCAACATTTCTGGGCGGAGCGCGGCTGTGTGATTCTGCAGCCGCTGGATATGGAAGTGGGCGCCGGCACCTTTCACCCCGGCACCTTCCTGCGCGCCATTGGCCCGGAGACCTGGAACAGCGCCTACGTGCAGCCCTGCCGCCGCCCCACCGACGGTCGCTACGGTGAAAACCCCAACCGCTTGCAGCACTACTACCAGTTTCAGGTGGTGATGAAGCCCTCGCCACTGGAAATTCAGGAAATTTATCTGGATTCCCTGCGCCATCTGGGCCTCGATCCCGCCATCCACGATATCCGTTTTGTCGAAGACAACTGGGAATCACCTACCCTGGGCGCCTGGGGCCTGGGCTGGGAAGTCTGGCTAAACGGCATGGAAGTTACCCAGTTTACCTATTTTCAGCAAGTGGGCGGACTGGAGTGCTATCCGGTGACCGGCGAGATCACCTATGGCCTCGAGCGTATCGCGATGTACCTGCAGGGCGTGGACAGCATTTATGATCTGGTCTGGACCAATGGCCCGGACGGGGCGGTAAGCTATGGTGACGTGTTTCACCAGAACGAAGTGGAGATGTCCCGCTTCAACTTTGAAGAAGCCGATGTGGCCGAACTGTTCAAACAATTCGATCACTGCGAAGCCCAGAGCCAGCGCCTGATCGAAAAGGGCCTGCCACTGCCCGCCTACGAAATGGTGATGAAGGCCTCCCACGCCTTTAACCTGCTCGACGCCCGCCACGCCATCTCCGTCACCGAGCGCCAGCGCTTTATTCTGCGAGTGCGCACCCTGGCCCGCGCCGTGGCTCAGGCTTACTTCGACGCCCGCAAGGCGCTGGGCTTCCCGCTGGCACCGGAGCATCTGCGCACCGAGGTGTTGGCCGCAGAGGAGGGCAAGTCATGAGCACACGGGATCTGTTAATCGAAATTGGCACCGAAGAGCTGCCACCAGTCGCCCTGAAGGGGCTCAGCGATGCCTTTGCCGACAGCATTGAAAGTCAGCTAAAAGACGCGGCCCTGAGTTTTGAGAACGCCGAACGCTTTGCCAGCCCACGCCGTCTGGCAGTGCTGCTGCGCGGCCTCAGTGAGCAGGCGCCCAGCCAGGCTATCGAAGCCTGGGGGCCACCCGCCAAAGTCGCCTTTGATAAAGATGACAATCCCACCCGCGCCGCCGAAGCCTTTGCCCAGAAAAACGGCCTCGCGATCGAGGATCTGAAAAACCATATCGCCAACGATGGCAAACAGGACAAACTGTTCGTGAAAAACGAGCAGGCCGGCGCGAAGACCGTCGACGTGATTTTCGACATGATTGAAAGGGCACTCGCGGCCCTGCCCATTCCCAAGCGTATGCGCTGGGGCGCCAGCCGCGCTGAGTTTGTGCGCCCGGTGCATTGGATTACCTCGCTTTACGGCAGCGACACGCTGGATGGCAAAGCGCTGAATCTCACTGCCGGCAATACAACTCGCGGCCACCGCTTTCACGCCAATCGCGCACTAACGATCGCCAGCGCTGGCGACTACGAAAGTCTGCTACGCGATGAAGGCAAAGTCGTCGCCAGTTTCGAAAAACGCCGCGAGATGATCCGCGAGCAAGTGGCGGCGGAAGGTAAAAAGCTCGGCGGCGAGGCGGTCATTTCCGATGACCTGCTGGATGAAGTCACCGCGCTGGTGGAGTGGCCGGTTGCCCTAGCCGGGAGCTTTGAAGAGCGATTTCTCAAAGTGCCCGCCGAGGCGCTGATCTCTTCCATGAAAGAACACCAGAAATACTTTCACGTGGTCGACACTAACGGTAATCTTATGCCGCATTTTATTACAGTCGCCAATATTGAAAGTGCGGACCCGGCGCAGGTCATCGCGGGCAATGAAAAGGTCATCCGCCCGCGCCTGAGCGACGCCGCTTTTTTCTTTGAAACCGATTGTAAAACTACGCTGTTTGATCGACGGGAAAAACTGAAAACCATCGTCTTTCAGGAAAAGCTCGGCACTGTCTTTGACAAGACCGAGCGCATCGCTGCATTGAGCCGAGTGCTGGCAGAAAAAATCGGCGCCGACGTGACACTTGCAGAGCGTGCCGCCCAGCTCTGCAAAAGCGATCTCGTAACCGATATGGTTTACGAGTTTGCCGACATGCAGGGGATAGCCGGTTACTACTACGCCAGCAACGACGGTGAACCGGCCGACGTCGCCAAGGCAATGAATGAGCAATACCTACCGCGCTTTGCCGGCGACACTCTGCCCACCACCCAGGCCGGCAGCGTGATTGCGCTGGCCGACCGCCTCGATACCATTACCGGCATCTTCGGTATCGGCCAGCCGCCGAGCGGCTCCAAGGACCCCTTTGCACTGCGCCGCGCCTGTCTGGGCGTATTGCGCATCATCTTGGAACAGCACCTGGAGCTGGATCTGCGCGAACTTATCACCCTGGCTGCCAAGCAGCACAGCGCAATCAAAGCCGATGACGCACTGACCGAAACCGTACTCGTCTACATGATCGAGCGGCTGCGTGCCGTCTATGACGAGCAGGGCATTCCCGCCGAAGTCTTTATGGCGGTCACCGCCAAGAATCTGAGCGCACCGCTGGATATCGACCGCCGCATCAAGGCCGTGAACAGTTTCACCGCCCTGGGCGAGGCCGAAGCACTGGCGGCGGCCAACAAACGGGTATCCAATATACTCGCCAAAGCCGAGGGTTTCAGCACGGGTGAAATAAACGAGTCTCTGCTGCAGGAAGAGGCCGAGAAACGTCTGGCCGCCTCCCTGCAGGCCGCCAGCGGCGCCTTTCAGCCCCTGCTGGAAAAAGGTGATTTTGAAGCGGCACTGAAATCGCTGGCCAGTCTGCGCGAACCGGTCGACAGCTTCTTTGATGACGTGATGGTCAATGCCGACGACCCGTCACTGAAAAAAAATCGTCTCAGCCTGCTCAGTCACTTGCGCGAACTGTTTTTGCAGGTGGCCGACATTTCCCTGCTGGTGCCCGGAAAAAACTGATGCGCCTGGTGCTGCTCGACCGCGATGGTGTGATCAACGAGGACTCGGATAACTACATCCGCAGCGCCGACGAATGGCTCCCCATTCCGGGCAGCATCGACGCCATTGCCCGTCTCAGTCAGGCTGGTTACACAGTTGGCGTCTGCACCAATCAGTCCGGCCTCGGACGCGGTTACTTCTCGGAGGCAGAACTGACAGCCATGCACCGCAAAATGTGCGCACTGGTCGGCACCGCCGGCGGTACCGTCAACGGCATCTTCTTTTGTCCGCATTTGCCGGACGCGAACTGCGATTGTCGCAAACCGCGACCGGGTTTGATCGACCAGGCCGCAGCCGCTTTTAATACATCAGTAAAAAACGCGCCCTTTGTCGGCGATTCCATCAAGGACTTACAGGCGGCCGTTGCACGCGACTGTCAGCCCATACTGGTAAAAACCGGCAAAGGCGAAAAGAGCGCAGCACAATTGTCGCAACACGCATCACTGTCTCATACCCGGGTGTTTGATAAGCTCGCCGACTTTGTTGATGACCTGTTGAGGCAAACCCCAATCTCATGAGCCTGTTCCGGTGCAAGCCTGTATTGTTTATCAGAACTCTGCTGTTTTACGCGGGCTACAGCCTCCTGACCGGCTGGTTCAGTACCACCGGCATCCTGTTTTTCCGCTTTGCGCCACTGTCGATCAGAGGCCGTTACCTGATTACCTGGAACCGCTGGGTATTACTCTGGCTTCGACTAACCTGCGGCGTCAGATTCCGGGTCATCGGCGACATCCCGGACGGACATTACGTGGTAATGGCCAAGCACCAGAGCCAGTGGGAGACCTTTTTCCTGCAGTACACCTTTTTCCCCATTGGTATCGTGCTGAAACAGGAACTGCTGAAACTGCCGTTTTTTGGCTGGGGCCTGAAACTGGTGGATCCTATTGCCATTGACCGCAGCAACCCCAAGCTGGCCCTGCGCTACATTATGGATGAAGGTACCCGCCGCCTGAACGACGGCCGGCGGGTATTGATCTTTCCCGAAGGCACCCGCACACCACCCGGCCAGACCGGCAACTACGCCCGCAGCGGCGCTGGTCTGGCGATCAATACAAACACGCCCATTGTGCCGGTTGCCCACAACGCCGGGCAGTACTGGCCATCGAAAAAATTCCTCAAGTACCCGGGCCTGATCACGGTGTATATTGGCGAGCCTATTGCGTCCACCGGCACCTCGAGCAAGGAGCTGAATACACGCGTACGCGACTGGATAGAAGCCCATACCCGGCTTGCGGAAAATGCGGCGTCCACGCCCGGTTCTAATATTTCTAACGCGGCCTGAGCCCTTAGCCACCGGGAACCTGCCTTTTGTCCGTGAGCGTTTGCGCTGACTGCTGCAAACAACTCGCGTCCACAGGCAAACCGCATCACCACATGCCGTAATTTCCGTACAGGTTTCTTTCTTTGGCGACTACCCGTATCGTAGACGGCATCTGTAACATACAAGGAAGACTTGGACTTCTATGTCTGAAGCGACCCATGTCTGAAATCGAAAATGCAAGCAACTCACTAGCCTCGCTGGAAGCGACGCTGGCCGACGCGGCCGCTCAACTGGAGCAGGCGAACCCCATCGCCAAAGCCGAATACGGCGTCTATGTGCTGGACATCGCAGGTCGGCTGCTGCGCTGCGAGGGCGGTATCGAATGCCTTTATCGCTGGGCACCCACGCTCGACCGGGCGGGAATTTTCCACAACAGCGACTGGGACAAGCCCGCCACCCTGATCACCGCACTGGTACGCAACACCCTTGAGCAGGCCGACCAGGCAACGGCGACCCTGGAGTGCATAAACCAGCTGCGGATACTCGCCATCGCCAATGAGGTGAACTGGAAACCCGGATTCTCCAGCGAGCAGGCGCGCCACTATCTGACCCAGGTGCTGGCCCACAACGTGGGCCGGGTGTTCAATCTGGGCAAGACTGAGGCACAGCGCGGCGGGCCACTGGGAAACGTGGTCGACGACCTGCTTCAGTTTGTCGCCTCCCACATCGGCTACGAAGATATTCTCGGCAGCCTCTGCGATGAAATCTGGCGCCTGCTGGGCGAGCGACCCATCCAGGTCGAAGGCGCGAAATCCATGATCACCCAGATTGCCATCAGCCTGGCCCAGAGCGATCAGCCGCTGGGAGATACCCGGCTCGGCGCCGACCGTCTGATCTCAGCCCTGTTTGGGCCCACTCAGGGCTGCCGCGACGACCCCGGCCTTGCGGTTTATCGGGAGCGGCTTGAGGCCATGGACAGTCAAAGCCTGCTGCAGGAGGCCGGCGGCTTTGCGCGGGCAATGCACGACGTGGGTCTGGTGTCAGATTACCACGCCGGGTTTCTGCGCTGGCTGCTGGACAGTCAGCGGGAGGAACTGATCCCGGAGTGCCTCGGCCTGAGTACTACTGGCCTCGACAGCCTGCGCTGCTATAACGAGCTTACCCTCACTCTGATGCGCGAGGCGATCTACCCGGAAACGGCACAGTGCATCTACAGCCTCACGATGCTTCTGGAGCGGGGCATACTGTTCCAGCCGCCGCTGGCACCGGCCCTGTGGCGGCAGATCAATATGTCCCTGTCAGCGACATGCGAACAACAGCTGGCGGCACTGTTCGGCCCCCGCCAGTCGCCGCGCGTATTTCTGCTGGCGGGCACCATTGCCGTGCTCGGCCAGCCTCTGGGTGTGGGGCAGGGCAACAACCCGACCTGCCAGTCCGCCCGCGCCATCTCGATGTGGTCTATCAATGCCCCAGACTATCTGCTTCACCTGATAGCACAGGCAGCCCAGTTCGATCGCATCATCATGACCTTCGAAGGGCAGGCCCTCGACTCCGCCGAACTACCCATCGCACTGGCACCGCCGATAGACAACGATCCGGCCTCCACCGTACTGGTGCCCCATCTGGACCGTATTTATAACGAAATGGGGCGGCGCTGTGCCAACCGCGAAGAAGACTTTCACTGCTGGGTGAACCCGGAATTTCACGGCTGGTGGGTAGGGCGCGCCTTTGCCATCGCGGTGGATATCAATACCGGTAAGCTCAAGGACTACGATCGCTTTGTGCGCCATTTCTTTGCCAGTTACCACCCGCTGTATAACGGCAATCAGCCCGTGATCCACCCCCAGCCGGCCGGTCTGGCGATAACCGACAGCGGCGGCCGCTTTGTCGGCTGGCACGCCATCACCCTGCTGCGGGTGGCGCTCGATCAGAACGGGGAAATGCGGGTCTATTTCTACAACCCCAATAACGACAGTGGTCAGAACTGGGGCGGCGGTGTCGAGGTGTCTACCCGCCATTGCGGAGAGCGTTTCGGCGAATCATCCCTGCCCTTCGCGCAACTGGCCTCGCGGCTGTATATTTTTCACGACGAGCCATTGAACCTGCCACGGCTCGACGGCATTCCAGAAGAGGCCGTGAAAGAAGTTCAGACACTGGCCCTGCAAAGCTGGGCCAGCGACCGACAGCCCGACTAATCAGCTCTGTTCCTGCGCCCAGCGCCGCAGAGCGAGATAGTCCTCCAGCAAAACCGGAGGTTCATAAAACTGCTGGCCCGCACGATTGCGGGTCGGGGCCAGCGCGGCCCGCAGCTGCCCCCGTGCATCGAGCAGGTAAAGGCGAAAGCCGTGGGCTACCTGGTAATCTTCTTCGCCCCGTGTGCCGCTAATGGTCGCCGTCATGCCCAGGGCCTGCTCAAAGCGCTGCGCCTGAGCGGCATCATCGGCCCGCAAGCCGATAAAACGCGCATCAAACCACGGCACGTACTTGGCCAGAGCCTCGACGCTGTCGCGGGCGGGGTCAATGCTGTAAAACCAGATGGTGAGGTCCTTGAAATGGCCGCTTTCATCCACCAGCGCATGGAAGCGGTCCAGGTCCGCAAGCAGCGTGGGGCAGACATCCGGGCATTGAGTGAAACCGTAGCTCACCAGATGCCAGCCATCACCAAAGCTGTTGGCCGTCACCGTTTCACCGCGATGATTTTGCAAAGTAAAGTCAGGTAAGGGTTTCGGTGTGGGCAGCACCGCACCCTGTATCGGCGGCACGGCCGCCGGCTGCGGTGCCAGCCAATAGAACCCCCCTGCCAGTGACAGTGCCAGCAGCAGAGCGCCGAGCAGCAGCCCTTGTTGATGACGCTTATTCATTTACCGCCAGCCAAAAACTCCAGCCGATTGAGATAGATGTAATCTGCTTCTATAGCGATAAAGATAATAAAAACCACAATCGCCAGTGTCGGTAGCAACAGGGCAACCTTAAGCGTGCCCGGCTCCCACGCAAAGTGCATAAACACCGCGATGATCAATCCAGCCTTTAGAAACATAAACAACAGAATCAGCGACCAGCGGAGCAGGCCCTGAAGTTCCATGTAATCCACCATATAAGACATGGCGCTGAGTACAAACAACAAGGTCCAGACTTTGAAGTAAAGACCAATCGGGTGCTCTTGTCCTTCGTGACTCTCTGTCGAAGCCGTTTGCGTTGCATCACTCATGGTCTGCTCCTTACCAGAGATAGAAAAAGGCGAAAATAAAGACCCACACCAGATCCACAAAGTGCCAGTAGAGCCCGGTTATTTCGACAATCTGAAAGCCCTTTTTGTCATAGTGGCCGCGCTTGACCTTGGTCGCCACAATCGCCAGATATATAACCCCTGCGGTGACGTGCAAGCCGTGGAAACCGGTCACCATAAAAAACACCGAGCCGAACTGGGCCGCGCCCATAGGGTTGGCCCAGGGGCGCACGCCTTCTTCAATCAATTTGGTCCACTCAAAGGCCTGCATGCCGACAAAACTCGCACCCAGCAGCGCGGTGGCCAGCATCAATTTAAAAGTCGCTGCTTTTTTGCCCTGATAGGCGCAGTTCACCGCCATGGCCATGGTGCCGCTGCTGGTAATCAGGATAAAGGTCATGATCGCGATCAGCAGTAGCGGCACACTGGTGCCACCCACGTGCAGGGCGAAAACCTCGCTCGCCAGGGGCCATTGATCGGTACTGGCCATGCGCGCATTCATGTAACTGATCAGGAAAATACTGAAAATAAAGGTGTCGCTGAGCAGGAAGATCCACATCATCAACTTGCCCCAGGAGAGCTTGAAAGTCTCCTTGTCGGCGGACCAGTCGTTGACCATCTGCTTCCAGTAGGTGATGTCCTGCGAGGATGTCGTTGCCATTGGCTTACCCCAGTCCGCAGAAAGCGGCAATCATTGCGTAGGTTTCCGGCGTGCGCGTGAGCATGAAAAACAGCACCAGCCAGAGCACAAACAGATAGTGCCAGTAGGTAGCACAGGCGCGCAGCGCAACCTCTGTATCAGCGCCGGCCAGCAGGCGCTGACAAACCCAGCCGAGCGCCACCAGGCCACCGACGATATGCAGCGCGTGAACCCCGGTCAGCATATAAAAATAGCTGTTGGCCGGATTGGCCGAAAGACCGTAGCCGAGGTTCAACAAAAACTGCCACACGGATACCTGCAACAACACAAACAGCAGGGCGAAAAAAGCGCTGCCGCCTAGCAGACCCACGGCAAGATTGCGATTGGTGGTTTTCGCCGCGCCGTGCAGGGTCACACTGGCCAGCAACAGCACGCCGGTATTAATCCAAAGCCGCAGCGAATCCGTGAAGGGTTGCCAGGGCTCGCCGGCGAGAGCGTGAAAATCCTGAAACTGGGAACGCTCGATAAAGGTGACGAAAAACAGCATAAACAGAATAGTGATAGCACCGAGCAACATGCGCAGTGCAATCAGACCCGGTGGCCGACCGGTGTCAGTCAGCGGTACTTCGCCGGCCGGTTCCGGCAGCCAGGGTTTGTCAGTAAAAATCTGCGTCCAAGCCATCCCGTTCTCCCGCTCTTTTTCGCTCAGGTTTCATGACTCTTGCGCCCGCCGGGCTCGTAGTCCACGTCTTCCTCGGGCGTGCATTGGGGGATAAAATCCTTGCGCGCGCCGGGTACGCTGTAGTCGTAAGCCCAGCGATACACTGTTGGCAATTTATCACCCCAGTTGCCGTGGCCAGGGGGAACATCCGGTGTCTGCCACTCCAGTGACGCGGCGCCCCAAGGGTTGCGCTCCGAGCGCGGCCCTTTGCGCAGGGTCCAGATGACGTTGTAAATAAACACCAGCTGGAACAACGCCACAATAATCGCCGCAATGGTGATGTCCTCGTTCATGGAATGTACCGAGTCCGGCATAAAGGATGAATCGCCCAATGCGTAATAGCGGCGCGGCACGCCAAGAAAACCGAGGTAGTGCATGGGCAGATAAATGGCGTAAGTGCCGAGGAAGGTTCCCCAGAAATGAATCTTACCCATGCCCGTGTGCAGCTGCTTGCCGCTGATCAGTGGGAACCAGTGATAGATGGCGGCAAACAGCACCATGATCGGCGACACACCCATGACCATATGAAAGTGGGCCACCACGAAGAAAGTGTCAGACAGTGGCAGGTCGATAACCACATTCCCCAAAAACAGACCGCTGAGGCCGCCGTGGGTAAAGGTGAAAATAAAACCGATGGCAAACAACATCGGTACCGTTAAATGGATATTGCCCCGCCATAGCGTCAGCACCCAGTTGTACACTTTTATCGCCGTGGGCACGGCAATAATCAGTGTGGTTGTGGCAAAGAAAAACCCGAAGTAGGGGTTCATGCCACTCACATACATATGGTGAGCCCAGACGATAAAACTCAAACCGCCAATAATGACGATGGCCCAGACCATCATGCGGTAACCGAAAATGTTTTTGCGCGCATGCACGCTTAGTACATCGCTGATCATGCCGAAGGCGGGCAGGGCGACGATGTACACTTCCGGGTGACCGAAAAACCAGAACAGGTGCTGAAACAGAATAGGACTGCCGCCCTCATGTTCCAGCGGCTCACCCAGTGACACAATCGCCGGCATAAAAAAGCTGGTGCCGGCGAGGGTATCAAACAGCATCATGATGGCGCTGACCAACAGCGCAGGAAAGGCAAACAACCCGAGAATAGTTGCGGTGAAAATACCCCAGATGGTCAGCGGCATTCGCATCAGGGTCATACCCCGGGTGCGGGCCTGCAAAACGGTCGTCACGTAATTCAAACCACCCATGGTGAAGGCGACAATAAAAATGGCCAGTGACAACAGCATCAATACAATGCCGCTGCCGACACCGGGTGTGCCTTCGAGAATCGCCTGCGGCGGGTACAGGGTCCAGCCGGCCCCGGTCGGCCCGCCCGGCGCAAAAAAACTGGCCAGCAGCACAATCACCGACAAGAGATAAAACCAGTAACTGAGCATATTGAGATAGGGAAAGACCATATCCCGTGTGCCCACCATCAAGGGAATCAGATAATTCCCGAAACCGCCGAGCAGCAGGGCGGTTAGCAGATAGATCACCATGATCATGCCGTGCATGGTGACAAACTGCAGATAACTGTTGGGGTTGATGAAATCAAACTGATCCGGGTAGCCCAGCTGCAGGCGCATAAGCACTGACAGCGCCAGCGCAATCAGGCCCACAAAGATCGCGGTGCAGCCGTACTGAATAGCGATGACCTTGTGATCCTGACTCCAGATGTATTTACCGATAAAGGTTTTCGGGTGATGCAGATGGGGTTCCTGATCGGCAATGGCGACGTGACTCATGGGCGGTCATCCCCGGTTGAAGAAACGGAAAGGGTGTCAGACGGTTGCGGTGCCAGCGTAGCGATGTAGGCCAGCAGATCCTCCAGGCGTTCGGGATTCTGGATCGTGCGCGTCATAAAGCGCATCTGGGTGCCGAACTGATCGTGGGTGTGCTTGCCGCGCCAACCCAGGCTGTAGAGTTTGAGCTGTCTGTGCAAATACCAGTCGGCCTGGCCGGCGAGACGCGGTGCACTTAACAAGCCTTTACCCTGACCCTCGGCGCCGTGACAGGCCACGCAGACCTCAAATACGGCGCCCCCGGCTTTGGCATTGCCACCCTCGCGTGTTGGACTCGACGCAATCGCTGGCAGTGACTGGATATAGGCCAGCAGGTTGCGCTCGTCCTCGGGCTTGCTGACAGTATTCGCCATACCCACCATCTGCTTGCCGATAGCATCCTGCGGGTGAGCGCCGCGAATGCCCTCGCGATAGTAGCGCAGTTGCCGCGCCATATAATCGGCACTCAAAATACTGAGGTTGGGCGCGTTGAGTTGCTGGTTGCCCGCCGCATCGACACCGTGGCAGGCAGCGCAGTTGGCGTAAAGTTTTTTGCCCGCGGCCAGGTCTGCGTTATTGGTCAGCTGGGTCTCAGTGAAGGTGGGGAAGCCCTCCAGCCACTGCGCAAACTTTTCTTCGGCTTCAACCACCACCGTGCCGCGCATGGTGTAGTGAGCCAGACCACACAATTCTTCGCAGAGAATATCGAACTCGCCTTCGCGGGTGGGCTCAAACCACTGGTAGGTTTCGGTGCCGGGTACCAGATCCATTTTCACGCGAAACTGAGGCACCGCAAAATTGTGCAACACGTCGTTGGAGCGAAGATAGAGTTTTACCGATTGATTCAGCGGTAGATGCAGGCGCTGGCTGTTAACCAGAACATCGTCCTGACCGTCGGGGTCTTGCGGGTCGAGACCAAAGGGATTGTCCGGCGTAACAAAGCGCGCATCGGCGCCACCAAGTTTTCCGTCGTCGCCGGGAAAACGAAATGTCCACTGCCACTGCTGGCCAATGGCCTCGGCAATCTGTGCGTCCTCCGGCGCATTAATAATTTTCCCCCAGGCAATCAGGCCCGGGGTCAGCATCGCGACCACACCGATGGTGGTGATTATGGTCAGCCAGCTTTCCAGGGATTTGTTTTCCGGCTCGTAATGAGCCTTGTTATCACCGTGTTTTCGATAGCGCCACACCACCCACGCCAGAAAAACATTAACCGCAATAAACACGGCGCCCGTTATCCAGAAAGAGATTTCAATGGTGGTATCAATCGACTGCCAGTTAGACGCAATGGGGGTGAGCCACCACGGACTGAACAGGTGGAAGAGAATCGTAACGACAACCAGCCCCAGTATAATCAGCGCTATAACCATGTCGCTTCCCTATGGCGTTGGGCCCGCCGCATACCGGTTTACAGACTACCGCGAGGTATGCTGACAGGTATCATTTTTATCGTAGGACCGTCTCCACCGGAATCAAACGCGCTACCACACCGGCCCGCGTTTAAGTCACCTCTTTTGTTATTTCTGCCTTCAATGCTGCTTGTTTCCATTAAGAATGCATTGATATCAGTACTGCGCTTGAGGCGTGTGGAGTCAGCCAATCTGTCCCTGAACCAGCTTCAGTTCACTATAGACGAAAATCGAAGGTTGCACAGAGTGTTTGTGCAGATTTCCTATAAGGCGGGCAAAAAGGTTCAGTGTTTTATTCCTTTAATAAGAAAACAGACTAAAAAATTATTTTTACATTCTTTTATAACCTTAGAGGACGATTCGACAGCCTTCTCTGCTAATAAGTAAAGCGTCTAAGAAAAGCTTTCTATAGTTTTAATCGTTCATAGCCAGCGCCTTCAGTTGTTGTAAAGTTATATGAAGGTCTGATCTAACAGACAATCTGTCTCGTAATTTTCTGAGACTCAGTAGAAATGGAGGGTGTGTATGGAACGCCACTACTTTATCAGTGACGATCTGGACGAGCTTGATCGCGTAGAAGCGGAACTCGAATCAGAAGGCATGGACCGTCCCCAGATTCATGTCTACAGCGAAGATGATACCGGTGTTGAAACACACGAACACCTGCACAATATGGAGGCCGTACTGAAAAAAGACGTGGTCTACGGCACGGAGCTCGGCGCAGTGATCGGTGTGGCCGCCGCCGCACTGGTCTTGGCCATTGCCTGGCTCAGCGGTTTGCCCGAAACCGTCACGTGGGTGCCCTTTATTTTTCTGGCCATTGTCGCGCTCGGATTCTGCACCTGGGAAGGCGGGCTGTTCGGCATTCAGGAAATGCACCACGACTTCAAACGCTTTCGCGATGAAATAAAATCTGGCAAGCATGTGTTGTTTGTCGATATTGAAGCCAATCAGGTACCGGCACTGCAGCGTGTTATCGCTCGCCACCCGAGACTGAAATCGGCGGGTACTGGGTCCGCTACACCGAGCTTTGTGATTCAGTTCCAGCGCAAGTGGAAGGAGTTTGTTCACTCCATGCCGTAAATGAAAAACGAAAATTTTTAAAAATTAAAATGCCGGACTGGCGTCAGTCCGGCATTTTTTTTGTTTGTAAAAAGATCTAAAAGTTGTAAGTAATATCCAGTCCGTACGTTTTCGGATCACCGAATACGGCGGAGGGGAACAACGCGTTAAAATGGGCGATATAGTATTCCTCATCCGTGATATTGCGTGCCCACAGTGCGACATCGATACCGCCGCCGAGGGCGCGGATATCGGCCATGGAAAAGCGCGCGTTCCAAAGACC
This sequence comes from Litorivivens sp., assembly GCF_041624475.1. Classification (GTDB taxonomy): domain Bacteria; phylum Pseudomonadota; class Gammaproteobacteria; order Pseudomonadales; family Spongiibacteraceae; genus Litorivivens. The sequence continues at coordinate 210,984 of NZ_JBFJUX010000001.1, read as the reverse complement.
GTAGGCATTAACGATGTAACGACCATCCTTGATATTGCTGCCAGTGAACTTGTCGTCCTGCCAGCTGTAGTCAACCGACAACCGGGTATCGGCGAACTGAATCCCGGTAAAGGTGTAGTCCACGCCCAGGGTTGCGCTGTGGCTAGGCGCATTGACGAATCGAAACTCAGGGGTTACATCCTTGCCTTCCGCATCGCGCACTACTTCGTAATCGGTATCGAGGTAGCCGTAACTGAAGGTCAACGTGGTGGCCTCGCCCAGTAGGGCTGTCAGGTCCAGTTCAAGCCCTTCGATAGTCGCTTCACCCGCGTTCAACACGTCGGTAACCGTAGGGTCGTTGGGATCGGTCTGCACGTTAACCTGAATATCGTCGTAGTCGGCGGCAAACACCGCCATGTTCAATCGCAACCGACGATTGAGGTACTCGCCCTTCAAACCCAGTTCGGTGGACACCAGATGTTCGGCATCAAAACCGGCGTTGAAGCGTTCCACGGTACTGGCGCGTACGTTGTAGCCACCGGTTTTGTAGCCGTTTACCCACTTGGCGTATACGTTAGTCGTTTCCGCCAGGTCGTAGGCCACCACAAAGGACGGGCTGCTGTCGCGGAAGTCGCGATCGCCCCGGCCTTCCGGATCAGCCAATACAAGCTCGGTGGGCGTGGGGAAGGGTAGGCCGCCGGCAGGCTGGATATTGCTCAGGTGATTGACGTTTCTCAGGGTGGCTTCGCGACTGTCGCGCGAACTGCGCCAACCCACAGTCAGGTGGAGGCGGCTTTCCAGCCACTCCGGGGTATAGGTCGCCTGACCGAAAATCGCGGAGGCTTTGTTGTCGATGGTGACATCGCGCTTGGCATTGATGGTGGCGCGGGCATCGTTGATACCATCGCCGGTAAGGTCGATATCAAATTCCGGCACCACGGTCAGGTCAAAACTGTCGGCGCTTTCGGCGAAGCCGTACACGCCAACCACGTAATCCAGACGGTCATCCAGGGCGTTACCCAGCAGCTGCAGTTCGTGGGTTGTCTGATCCTGCTCGATATCAAACTCGGTGATAAAGGTCGCGTGGTCACCGCGCTCACCGGCGTGGTAGTTCTGGTGGGTGAAGTTTTCCAGTTCGCGGTAGGCGCCAATGTACTTCAGCTCCAGCGAATCGGTGAGCAACCACTTTGCAGTCAGGCTGTGACCGGACGGAGTAACGTCATTGGCTTTCAGCCCGCGAACCGATTCCGAGCCGCGCTCGGGGCGATTAGCCTCTTTCGGGTGCAACGGCACACGCTCGACAAACATCGGCGTGTCTTCAATGCGGGAGGCATCGTAGGCGTAGCGCACTTCAAGCGCAGCGCTTACGTCCCACAGAAGGTCCAGTCGCAAGGCCTCGCGATCGCGATCACCAAAGCGGTCGACGCCGCTGCCGGCGTTGTCGACAAAACCGTCTTTCTGCATGGTCATGTATGCCAGCTTGGCGGCCAATCGCTCGCCCAGCGGCAGGTTCAGGCTGGTTTTGCTGCGAAAATAGTCAAAGTTGCCGGCGCTGAACTTCTGGATGAATTCGATCGCTTCCGGAGTCGGGGCTTTGGTAATCACATTGATCGCGCCGCCGGTGGCGTTGCGGCCGTATAGCGTGCCCTGAGGGCCGCGCAGAACCTCGATGCGTTCGATATCCGCCACTTCCTGAGCCAGACCCAGGTTGCGCGCCAAATAGACACCATCCATGTACACGGCGACACTCGGATCCTGAGTGACCTGATCGTCGTTATTACCCACGCCTCGCATATAGACCCGCGCCGTGGTCGCACTGTTGGGGTGGGGAGTGAGCTGCAGATTGGGGACATTGGCGCGCAAATCAACCAGATTGGAAATCCCCTTTTTCTCCAGTGCATCGGACGAAAAAGCGGCAATGGAAATCGGTGCGTCCTGCAGTGATTCGGCTTTGCGCTGAGCCGTGACCACCACTTCTTCCAGCGCGACCCTGTTGGCCATAACCGAGCCCGACACCAGACAAGCACCGGCCAGCCCTATGCCGGCGCGTTTCAACAGGGCAGGTTTCATAAACTTCTCCCGAAAAGATTGATCTACCAGTTGGTAGGTAAGCTATCGCCACAGAAGCCGGGAGGTAACTGGCATTCAGACTAGTCCAAATCAACTAATCAGCCTGGAACGGTGTGAAATTTCAGTAATTCTCTGATATACAAACAGTTATTCTTGTTCTTACGTCCCGCCCTCACGCGCCTCCAGTGACCGGGAAGGCTGGCAGCCTTGACCTTGTATACGGTCAGTTTATAACCTACCTACATGTAGGTTGTATATCGGATATACAGCGAAAATACCGCTAAACTAGTGTAGCAAGCCATCATCGTCCGAGGCCGCCAGAATAGAGCCGAAGGCCCGCTAACTCGATTACACACACCCCGTCAGCAGAGGATTCTCCATGAGCGTTTCAACCAGCCCCATCACGCCCGCTATCGTCACTGGCGCCGCCTCCGGCATTGGCCAAGCCTGTGCCCAGGCGCTGGCTGAGGCGGGCCGCCCAGTGGCACTGTGGGATATCAGCGAGGGTGTTGTTGTCATCGCAGAACAACTGCAAAAATCCACTGGCGTTTCCTGTTTAGGCTTGCTTGTGGATGTGGCCGATGTCGGGGCCTTGCAGGCAGGTGTCGAGCAAAGCCGCGCCGCTCTCGGACCCATAGGCGCGCTGGTGCACGCCGCTGGCGTGGCCGGTGTCGGCATGCTCGACCAGCTTGACCCGGCGCTGTGGGACAGTGTGCTCAATATCAATCTGCGCGCCGAGGTGTTTCTGGCTCAGGCGCTGCGAGGCGATATGAAAAGCCTGCCCGGCTCGGCGATTGTTGGCATCGCCTCGATCAACGCCACGCTGGGCAATGCCATGAACCCTAGCTACAGCGCCTCCAAGGGTGGCATGCTGGCCCTAAACCGGGCGCTGGCTGACGATCTGGGACGCGACGGTATTCGCATCAACAGCGTTTCACCCGGCCAGATTCTCACGCCCATGATTCAGCAGGCAGTGGACAATGCTCCCGGTCTGAAAGAGGAATTCGAGCGCCGCATTCTGCTGGGCCGCATTGGCGACCCGATGGAGATCGGCAAGGCGGTACGCTTTCTCCTATCCGATGAAGCAAGCTACATCACCGCCACCGAACTGGTGGTCGACGGCGGCAATATTTCCTCTCAGCGTTAGCGTTATAGCGCCCAAGCCTTTGGCATAATGGCGGCTTTGCACTGTTTAAAACTCGTGAGGTTGCCATGCGACAGTTTGTCCTGATCGTCACCGTTCTTCTGCTGGCTCTGGTACTGTGGAGTCAGCTCAACGACTCGCCACTGGTGCCCCCGGAACCACGGGTTATCGCGGTAGAAGGTCAGGGCGAATTTGAAGTGCTGCCCGACATTATTCGCCTGCACTACAACGTTTCCAGCCTCCACGACAGCGACCCCGCCGCGGCCAAGGCCGAAGTGGATAAATACGCCAGTGCCTCGGTGCGCGCACTGATGAAGCTCGGGGTAAAAGAAGAGGACATCACCTCCTCGGCCCTCGATGTCAGCATTCAGGAAGACTACAACCGCAACGACGGCAGCCGCACCCGTCGCCACCGTGTGCAGCGCAATGTTGAAGCGGTGCTGCGCGACACCAGCCTCTACAACAAAGCACTCCAGGTGCTGGTGGACAGCGGCGTCTCCGAAATCAACCGCATCCAGCCCGAGGTCTCCAACCTCGACGAGTTGAAGCAAAAGGCGCTGGCCGATGCCGCCCGCAAGGCGAGAGAGCAAGCCGACTTTCTCGCCGCCCAGTTTGATGCGGAAGTGGCGCGGGTTCACCAGATCGGGCGCCAGGATATTCAGCGCCACTTCGGTATGCAGGAAACGATGGCTCACGCCGCCAAGGGCGGGGATGCCCCCGAACCGCCCAGCCACGACTTCAAACCTGCGAAGGTGAAAATCAGCTCAACCGTGTTTGTGGAATTTGAGCTGGAGTAAACCAGTCAACCGAATCAACAATACTCTTGTTAACCGAGCGGCTTGAGCAGGTCGCCAAACCCTAAACAGCTCAGGCCAGCTTTTTCAGGTCCGTCGCAAAAAACCGGTACCAGATACTGCGCTCTTCTTCCGGCGACTGCTTCCAGCCATAAATCGCGGGCTTTTCCTTTTCGATCACCAGCGAATCGAAGATCAACCAGTCATAGATGGCCAACAGGTTGCACAGATTGCTGCCGGAATTTTTGCCCCGCGCATGATGGTGATGATGCTGGGTCGGGAAGGTCAGAATGTGGCACAGCCCGTACATGGTCTTGCGCACCCAGGCCCAGCGATGGTTGAGAAAATAGAGGTCGTAATTCCAGTTCACATGGTTGTGGGCGGCCCACAGTCCCTTGAACACCGTGCCCACCAGAAAGACTTCGGTCAGCCCCAAATAGACACAAAAAAACTGAAACCAGTAGTTGGGCATGATAAACCACCACAGCCAGTGCTCGACGAAAGTCTGGGTCACCGTGAGCTGACCCTTGCCGTCATTGCCACCTGACAGATGGTGGGGACGATGGCCCATCTTGAACAGGGTCTGCAGGCGCTGCGCGTTCTTGCTTTTGGGTCGCCGAGCGTGGGCAAACCAGTGCCCGACGCCGTGTAGCAACTCTTCCAGCGCTATGTAGGCCAGCAAAACCCACCAGAAATTTGCCGCGGCAAACTCGCTCAATGCACCCTGCCACTGGGGTACCAGCAAACCGCCAATAAAGGCCGTGGCCAACACCAGCGCCGGACGTTGCACCGCCACCATTGCGGCACCGGTCAACAGCGCCATATTCCAGTCTTCCCGGGTCTTGCGGCCGTCACGGGTTCGACCCGCGAACACCTCCCAGAGCATGGCAAACAGGATGAAAACAATCACCAGATGTTCGGGTTTGATGGTTATATCGGGCATGTCGCACCTCCAGTGGCAGTGTTGCCAGCCTAGCGCAGCCGTGATATTTGTAAATTGAATGTTTTATATGTTTATTATCCATGAACCTGAATTTACGCTCTATCGACCTGAATCTGCTGACCGTGTTTGACAGCCTGATGGACACCGGCAAGCTGTCGGCGACCGCAGTCGCCCTCGGCATGAGCCAGCCTGCGGTCAGCGCCGCCCTGCAGCGGCTGCGCCTTACCTTCGACGACGCGTTGTTTATTCGCCAGCGCAGCGGCATGCAGCCGACGCCACGGGCACGGCAGCTGCAAGGAGATATCCACGAGGCTCTGCAGCTGGTGCGCCGCGCGGTGACCGCCGCCCCGACCTTTGATCCCGCCAGCGCCGACCGTCATTTCACCCTGATCGGCGAAGTCATGTTCGAAAGCATGGTGCTGGGTCAACTCCTGAACCAGCTCGCCGACAGCGCGCCTGGCCTGCGCATCGACTCCCTGCCGATTCAGCAGAACGAGTCCGTCAAGACCCTGGTGGATCTGACGGCCGACCTGCTGCTCGACTACGTCAACTACGATCACCCCCAGTTGCTACAGGCACCAGTCGGCACCGAAAAACTGGTGGTGCTGGCCGCAGCTAATCATCCACGCGCCAAAACCGGTCTGACCTTGAAGGGCTATCTGGATGAACCACACGTTATTCTGTCCCGTCGCCACGGCAAGCAGACCTCGCTGGAATACGCCATCGGCCAGTCGAGTATGGAGCGGCAGGTCCGCGCCAGCGTGCAGAGCTTTGCGTCCATGCCCATAGTGGTGGCGCAAACCCACTTTCTGGCCACCGTACCCGAGCGCCTTGGCGCACTTTACGAGCAAGCCTATCCGGTGCGTTGCCACCCCTTCCCGCTGGCCATTGAGCCGATACCCCTGTATATGTACTGGCCGCGCGTTCTCGACAGAGATCCGGGGCATCGCTGGTTTCGTCAGCAGGTATCTGCGGTACTGGCCTGATCCTCTATACTGCCCATTTTCAGTTTGTAGACTCTCGCTTAAGGAGCCTCCCTTGGAACCCCTGGTGATACTGCTCGCCTTTTGTACCGGCCTCGGTTTTCGGGCCCTTGGATATCCGCCCCTGCTGGGTTATCTGCTGGCCGGCTTTATTGCCCACGCCTGGGGTTTGGGGCAAGGCGAGGCGGTTGCCATCATCGCCGATCTGGGCATTACGCTGCTGCTCTTCACCATCGGCCTGAAGCTGAACCTGCGCGAGCTGATTGCGCCCCAAGTATGGGGCACCGCAAGCCTGCAAGCCCTGCTGGTGATACCACTGACCTGGGGCATGCTCAGTGTGCTCGGTGTACTGCTGCCAGGGCTTGCGCTGTCAACCGAAGCGGGCTTGACTCTGGCCTTTGCGCTGTCTTTTTCGAGCACGGTCTTTACCACCAAAACACTGGAGGACCGCGGGGAGGCACTTGCCCTGCACGCGGCCATCGCCATCGGCATTCTGGTGGTGCAGGATCTGTTTGCGGTCGGTTATCTGGCGGTAGCCTCCGGCAAATTTCCCACAGTTTACGCTCTCGGCCTGCTGGCGCTGCCACTGCTGCGCCCCTTGCTGGGTCTGCTTCTGAGCTGGGTCGGACACGGCGAATTGCTGGTGCTGTTCGGCTTTCTGGTCGCGCTTGGCGGTGCCGGCCTGTTTGAATCGGTAAACATGAAAGGCGATCTCGGCGCACTGCTGGTCGGCATGCTCCTGAACAGCCACAGCAAAAGCTCCGAGCTGTACAAAAACCTTTTGCAATTCAAGGATATATTCCTTATTGGCTTCTTTTTGCAAATTGGCTTTAACGGGCTTCCCGGCGGCGACATGCTGGTGGCGGCGCTGTTGCTGGGGGCGCTAGTTGTAATCCGGCCGGTGGTCTATGTGGTGTTGCTGCTGTGGCTGAGGCAGCGGGCCCGGACGGCGATGCTGGTGGGCCTGTCGCTGGCAACCTACAGCGAGTTTGGCCTGATCGTCGCCCAGCTTGCTGCCGAAAGCGGTGCCATAGAGACTCCCTGGGTAACCACCATCGCCCTGGCGCTGGCGCTTTCTTTTTTCATCGCGACACCACTCAACAACCGGGCCCGGGAGATTTACGAGTATTTCGCGCCGCTGTTGCAGGCCAATGAGCGCGGCCCCGGCAGTACCGACACGGCCATTGCAAACCTGGGCGAGGGGGATATCGTCATCGTCGGCGCCGGCCGGGTTGGGGTAGGGGCCTACCGCTATCTGGTAGAGCGCTTTCCCGGCAACGTCGTCTGCATTGAGGAGCGTGCCGACAAGGTCGAGACCCTGCAGGCCGAGGGCATTAACTGCGTGCACGGCGACGGCAACGATCGGGATTTCTGGGAAAAGGCCAACCTGGCCGGGCGCAAGCTGATTCTTGTCAGCCTGACCAACCACAAGGAAAATATGTCGGTGGTTAAGTTTCTGAAAACACAGAATTTTAGTGGAGATCTCGCGGTGGTGTCCCGCTACCCCGATGAAGAGAAGGAAATTCGCGAGGCGGGCTGTATCACCTTCAATCTCTACGCCGAGGCAGGCCACGGTTTTGCAGAACACGTTCTCACCCATACCGGCGCGCATGCCGGCTAAACCGCAAAAGCTGTTAGCCAAGGGGCGAAAATCAAGGCCAGAGCGCAGTTTTTCTGAGCTGAACTATACTGAATTGAGGACGCAACAATCTGACTCGACGGTGTTGCACACATTTTCAGCTTTGACCCGCGCAGTGGCTATGGCTCCTAAACTAAAACACTCTGAACTGACAGAGCGCGAACAGCGCACAGTGCAAATCCTCCTGGCGGAGGATTCGCTGGGCGATGCTGTCCTGGTGCGCAAGGCCCTGCAAACCATCAATATTCCCTTCGAACTCACCGTCGTTAGCGATGGCGAAGAATTGCTGAGTTATCTGGTGAACGCCCTTGAGCTCGACGGCCAGAACAGCCTGCCCTTTCCGGATGTGGTGTTGATAGATCTGAACATGCCCAAACTCGACGGCTTTAAAGCGTTGGAGCTGATTTCGCAACAGGAGGCTTGCAGCCAACTGCCACTGGTAGTTATCTCTTCGTCATCTGCGCCCGAAGACGTCAATCTGGCCTACGAGCTCGGCGCAGACGGTTTTATCGATAAAAACGTTGGGCCGGCGGGTTTGATTGAACAATTGAAGTTTATCGAACACTATTGGTCACGCGGAGGAAAGAACATTTTCCCGGGCTCAACGTCGCGGCACTGACCCCCCCTCACAATCAACACCCTGTTAAAGCGATAAACAAGGACATGCATGCGAAGCGCTTCGCCTCCCTACCTGTTGACAATGTTTTTCGCCGGCCTTTCGGTAGTTATCGGTTTAGTGGTAGTTATCGGCTGGCACGTGGACAGCCCACGCCTGGTTTCACTCGGTTTGGGCACAACAGCCATGCACTACAACAACGCAATGGCTGTAATTTTCAGCGGGCTGGCGCTACTCGGCTTTCTGTTTCAGCGCGCTAAAGCCGCCCGGCTTGCGTCCACAATAGCTCTTTTGATCGGAAGCGTGCATCTGCTGCAGTATCTTGCGAAGGCGCGCTGGAATATCGACTTCTGGTTTCACTCCCTGTTTGCGGCTCCGCCCAGTATTGAAACGCTGAATCTGGCACCGACCGTGGCTGTGGCACTTTTCTTTCTCAATGTCACCCTGGTGTTATTGCAGACACGCACACAAACCCACCTCGCTGGCCCGAAGTTGCTGCAAGCCACATGCCTTGCGCTTCTCGCCATCGTCGCCTGTGGCCTGTGGGCTATTTTTGACCAAGCGCAGGGCAGTTACGGCTGGGGCAACCTGGCGCGAATGGCTCCCCTGAGCCTGCTCTGCTTCAGTCTGCTTGGGCTGGGCGGCCTTAGCCTTGCCGCCCAGCAGCGCCAAGCGGATGAAATTGATGGTGGGATGCAGATTCTCACTCGTGCGCTGGTGCCCCTTGTCATTGCGGGAACTATCGTTCTCTGGGCTGCGCTGGCCAAAAACGAGTCAGCCCAAATTCGCGAAATCATGGTGCAGGAAACCGCGATGACCGGCAGCAGCCTGCAGCATTCGATACGCTCTCAGGCCTATTCGCTGCGACGCATGGCCCAGCGTCTATCTCGCTCAAGTGAGCCGGATTTAGACCTCTGGCGCAAAGACGCACGGTGGTACGTGGACGACCACCAAGGCAAGGTCGCTATTGGCTACATCGACGAAAACCACAATATCCTGGAGTGGGTGGGGAACGAAGAGCCCACGCCAATTCTCGATGAACCTGACAAACTGAATACAGCGCTGCAAGAGATCCGCCAAAACGATAGGGAATTTATTCTGTCCTATCCCAATGGTCAGGCAGAAAACAACAACTACTTTCTGTTGTCCACACCCGTCAACCGGCAGACCGGTGCCTTTGTGGTTGCCGTTTTCCAGGGCACTGAGCTGCTTACCGGCGTGATTTCACCTGAATACCTGCGACATTTTCACCTCGAGATAAAGGTCGATAACCAGCACCTGTTTGAAAGCACATCGCAACGCTCGGAATTTCACCGCTACTGGGCGGTCACCCAGTCCCTGGAGATCGTAGGCACTCCCTGGCAACTCACCGTATGGCCGACCCGGCCTTACTACGCCAGCCTGCCCACGGACCGTCAGGATGTGGTGCTGGTAGCCGGGCTGATCATTGCCACACTACTGATGTACGCCTCCCAATTGTTGGAGCGCACAGCCGTCGGCGCTCGCCGCCTCAGCGAGAGTCGGCACCAGTTGCGGTTGCTGCTGGAAAATGCGGGAGAGGGAATCTACGGGCTGGACAGTGAGGGGCGAACGACCTTTCTCAATAAGGCCGCCGAGCGCATTACCGGCTTCAGTGCCGAGGAAATGGTGGGCTACAAACAGCACAGCATCATTCATCACTCCCACGCCGACGGTCGCCCCTACCCGCAGGCGTCGTGCAAGATCTATCACGTGTTGCAGGAAGGCGGCAGCCATTTCGAACGCGACGAGGTGTTCTGGCACAAGCAAGGTTACTGCTTTCCGGTGGAATACACCGTGTCGGCCATGACCGATGAGCAGGGCGGTGTACACGGCGCAGTAGTGGTGTTTCGGGATATATCCGAACTCAAACGTATGGAAAATAAACTCAAAGCAACCAACGAGGAGTTGGAGTCCTTTGCCTATCTGGCATCTCATGACCTCAAAGCGCCACTGCGTGTTATCAACAATGCGGCGGAGTGGCTTGCGGAGGATCTTGAAGAGCACCTCTGCGATGAAGATCGCGAAAACATGGACCTGTTGCGCAGCCGGGTGAAGCGCATGGAGCGCCTGCTGGATGACCTGCTGCTGTACTCGCGCATCGGTCGGGTTACTGATGCCAGCTTTCAGGAAAAGATTAACGGCAAGGCGATGATCGACAATATCCTGGCGCTGCTGTCACCACCAGAGCATATTACGGTGACGGTTTCAGAGGGTTTTGGCGAAGTTGAAACACCGCGCATGCCGCTGCAGCAGATTCTCTACAACCTGATTGGCAATGCCATCAAACATCACGACAAACCCCAGGGAAGCATCAATATCAGTGTCCGTGCGCTAAAAAATGACTACGAGTTCTGCATCGAAGACGATGGGCCGGGGATAGAGTCTCGCTACCACGACAAAGTGTTTGAGATTTTTCGCACGCTCAGACCCAGGGACCAAGTCGAAGGGAGTGGTATCGGGCTGTCGGTAGTCAAAAAATACGTGGACCTCTACGGCGGTCGTATTGAGTTACATTCACAGGTCGGAAAAGGTTGCCGGTTCACAATCATCTGGCCCAAAACTGTCAAAGGAGTTCCGCGACTATGAATACCGATGACGCCGTAACCATCCTCTTGCTGGAAGATGACGACGGCGATGCCAAAGCCATTCAGCGCGCCCTGCGCAAAGCCAAAGTCGTCAACCCCATCGTGCGCGCCATCGACGGCGTCGAAGCTCTGGAGTTGATCGATGGTAAAGACGGCGAGAAGCCCTTGAGCGAGCCCTTTATGATGCTGGTTGATATCAATATGCCGCGCATGGATGGTATCGAGTTTCTGCGACATATTCGCGAGCAACCGCGACTCAAGCGCGCAATCGCTTTTGTCTTGACCACCTCATCGCGTGACGAAGACGTGATTGCCGCCTATGATTTGAATGTGGCCGGCTACGTGCTGAAAGACAACGCAGGAAAGGACTTCCTAAACCTGATAGAACTGCTCGACTGTTACTGGCGAGTCGTGCGCTTTCCCAAGACCGAGCCGATAAAAGGTGTGGAATGAAAATCCTGCTGATAGACGACGATAGCGGCGATCGCGCAACGCTGAAAAGAGCCATCGGCAAATACTCTCTCGGCGCCACGTTTACCGAAGCCGCATCACTCGACGAGGCCCTGAATGGCCTTCGTCATGAGATCCCCGATCTGGTTCTGCTCGATTACCAGATGCCGGGCACTGAGGCGCTTGAAGGCCTGAATCAGATACGCGAGCTTGAGCCCTTCCTGCCCATCATACTGACTACCGGTTACGGCGACGAACTGCTTGCGGCACGCGCTATCCATGCGGGCGCCGATGAATACCTGCCCAAAGACCAGCTCAATACCCCCGTATTGGAGCACGCTATTCAGAACGCTATCGACAAGGCTCTCTATCGTCAGGCTCTGGACGAAAGCCGTCGCGAGCTTGAACAATTCGCCCACGTCCTGTCTCACGACCTGCGAGCTCCGCTTAACCAGATCAACAGTTTTAGTGAGCTGCTGAAAGAAGATCTGCAGGAAGGTCGTCAGGATGACGTAGCAACCTATCTAGACTTTATCGGTCGCGCCGCTAATGACGCCAGCGCGCTGATTCGAATGCTGACCGATTTTCTGCGTGCAGATAAGATCGAGCTAACCAGCGAGCCGGTAGACCTACACGCCGTTTTGGACGAGCTGTGCCGAATGCTTGCCGAGCAGAAAGGCAAGGCCCTTAATGCCTTCCATGTCGATGTACAGGACCTACCTGCTCTACACAGCCAACCTGTGTTGTTGCGTCAGATTCTTCAAAACCTGCTCAGCAACGCGCTTAAATACAACAATAACGAGCGCCCCCTTGTTGAAGTCACAACCAGACTAGATGACGCGGGCGTGGCCATCATCGTTTCCGACAACGGTATCGGTATTGAAGAACAATACCGAGAACATATCTTCCAACCCTTCACCCGGCTGCACAGCAAAGACGAATACAGCGGCACCGGCCTCGGCCTTGCCATCTGCGCCAAAAACGCAGCGCGCCTTGGCGGCAGCCTGAGCTGCGAACAGAATCCTTGCGGTGGCAGTCGCTTTATCCTGACCCTGCCACTGAAAAACCCGTAAAAAACACTTGCAACAAAAACTGTATATAAATACAGTTATGGAAACTGACCGACAAGAGGACGGACCATGGCTGTTGTTGCCAAGTGGATGTGCGACCGGGATAACGCAATGTTTGATAGCAAAAAAGACGCCGATGCCTACGACAAAATGCTGGAGCTGGCGGAAAACCTTACCGAACTGCTGCACAAACACGTGCCCAGCGCCAACGAGAAAGAAGCCGAAGAATTCGGTATCCTGCTGGCCCGCAACAAGGAACTACTGGTGCAAGCCTGCAAGGGCAAGGTGGAAGCACTGGAAGAAGTCAGCGCCGAACCCAGCAATGTCACCGCGCTTGCGGCCAACGGCTGAACTGCCTTTCAGCAAAACACAGTGCCGGTAGCGGCGGGTTTATTCCAACTCCCGCCGCTCTGACTGCTGCAGGGCCCACAGCGCTGCGTATTGCCCTCCCTGCATCAGCAGCTCAGTATGGGTACCGCGCTCTACCAACCTGCCTTTATCAAGCACAACGATTTCATCGGCATCGACAATAGTCGACAAGCGGTGAGCAATCACCAGGCTGGTGTGGTCGCTGGCAATGTCGCGCATAGCGTCAACAATGCTGCGCTCCGAGCGACTGTCCAGTGACGAAGTGGCCTCATCAAACACCAGAATAGGGGGGCGCTTGAGGATGGTACGGGCAATCGCAACCCGCTGCCTTTCACCCCCCGACAGTTTCAAGCCGCGCTCGCCGACGCGGGTATCCAGCCCTTGCGGCAGGCTGTTGATAAAACTTTCCAGGTGGGCAGTGCGCACCGCTTCCCATACGTCTTCATCGCTCGCATCCACGCGGCCGTAGCGAATATTCTCGCCAATACTCATATTGAACAGCACACTGTCCTGGGGCACGACCCCAATAGCGGCACGCAAAGAGGCCTGACTCACTGAGCGAATATCCTGACCGTCGATCAGAATCCGTCCGCCGCAAACCTCGTAAAACCGAAACAGCAATTTGAACAGCGTAGACTTGCCCGCACCACTGCTGCCGACAATCGCCAGCTTGCGACGTGGTGCTACGGAAAAGCTCAGGTTTTCGATGATGGGGCGCTGCGAGTCATAGTGAAAGCTGACCTGCTCAAAGTCGATACGCCCCTCGCTGACCACCAAGTCAGCGGCGTCGTCTGCATCCTTTATCGCCGGCACCTGGGCAAGCAAAGCAAACAAGGCCTCGATATTGGCCATTGCGCCCTTCATTTCCCGGTAGACAAAACCGAGGAAATTGAGCGGCATGAAAATCTGCATCATAAAGGCGTTGATCAGCACAAAGTCGCCCAGCGTCATCTGCTCGGCCAGCACCTGCTGCGCCGCCAAGACCATCGCTGCGGTCATGCTGGCGGCGATGATCAGGGCCTGACCGCCGTTCAGGGCAAACAGACTCAGGCGGTTACGGCGGCGGGCCGTTTCCCAACTTGCCAGCTCCGAATCGTAGTGGCGTGCTTCAAAGCCTTCATTACCGAAGTATTTCACCGTTTCGAAATTCAGCAGACTGTCCACGGCGCGGGTGCTGGTGCGCGACTCGGCCTCATTGGCTTCGCGCACATAGCGGGTACGCCATTCGGTAGCAAAAACCGAAAACGCCACATAGCAGCTCACCGCGAGCAACACGATCAGGGCAAACCAGATGTTGTAATTAACCCACAACAGAACCACCACCAGACCAATCTCGATAAAGGTGGGTACTATATTGAAGACCATAAAACGCAGCAGGAAACTGATGCCGTTGGTGCCGCGCTCAATATCCCGCGACAGACCACCGGTGCGGCGGTTAAGGTGAAACTCCAGATCGAGCGCATGCAGATGCTGAAAGGCCTTCAGGCCAATACGTCGCATTGCCCGTTCCGTCACGCGCCCGAACAGCGTATCGCGCAGCTCGCCGAACAGCACATTGGCAAAGCGCACCGTGCCGTAGGCCAATAGCAGTCCCAACGGCAGGGCGACCAGCATCGAACTGGCCCGGTCCAGATCATCCACCAGGTGTTTAAGAATAAAAGGCAGGCCGACACTCGCGAGCTTGGCACCCACCAGACAGAGCAAGGCCAGTGCTATGCGGGAGCGAAATTCAAACAGGTAGGGCCAGAGCTGGCGCAACACGCGCCAGTTGATATCGCGGGCGTGAACGTGAGTTTGCTGACTGCGCATGATCACTCTCTATAAAAGGATTGCGCAGTATACCCTTGGGGCCCGGACAGGCACGACTGCCGGAGACACAGAAGGGCTGTTTCTTGCTGGTCTGCTAAGGTATCGGTGATCCCTTCAATACCTGTGTCGCGATTTCAGGAGTCGCAGCCGACGTTATCATCGACGCCGAAATGAGAGCTATACACGCCTGTGTGATAGCGGACCGATTAAAACACGGTCTTAAAATCAATATCGAGCGAGCTCGCGGTATTTTAAGAAGTATTCAGGTTGAACTAAAGTCGATGGCCTGGGTATTGAAAATATACTCGTGGAAAACCTTAAGAAATAAAAGCACTACGCGTTAAACCACGACAGACGATAGCGAATTTGGAAGTAAAGCTCGCAAAGAAATCTGGTAAAGTCACAAGGACAAAAGCCTTGTCTTTCAACGGCTGACTTGCCCTTGTTTCTTCGCGGCATACATCATCTCATCACCATCGGCGAGCAGGGCTTCGAGGCTGTCATGGCGAAATCGGCTGTATTGAACAACCCCGGCAGAAAAGGCTATCTCGTAGGGTTTACTGGAAGTGCGGTTGTACTTGGCCACCGCCCTGGAGAATTTTTCAACGCCCGCTTGCGCACCCGCTTTACTCGTATCCGACAACAACACCACAAATTCATCACCACCAAGACGGGCAAATATATCCGAGCTTCTAAATTCACTTTTCAGCATATCGGCAAAATCTGTTAGTACCCGATCTCCTTCGGCATGCCCGAATTTGTCGTTTATCGGCTTGAATTTATTCAGGTCTAAAAATAGCAGACTCAAGGGATATTGTTGGCGCTCCGCCAGTTTCAGGCTTTTTTCGGCCAGCATGACAAATCCACGCCGATTGGACAGCCCGGTCAGGTCATCGACGGTCGCCATTTTTGTGGCGATCAGCTCGTTCTCAGCCATGACCGCCAGATCCTGAAGAGATTCCATATCGTACTCATCCAGATAGCGCGGCTGCCTGTCGATCAGGCACAACGTACCCAATGCGTGGCCGTCCTGATCCCGCAGCGGGTAGCCGGCGTAGAACCTGATATTGGGCCCGCCCACGACCAGAGGGTTGTCACAAAATCGCTCATCGAGGCTGGCGTCGTTGATAACCAGAAGATCATCTTCATAGACCGCATGGCCGCAGAATGATATGTCTCTTGGTGTTTCAGGGGCATCCAGCCCATCCCTGGATTTGAACCACTGGCGATTTTCATCCACCAGACTTACCAAGGCAATGGGCACATCAAACAGTTTTTTTGCCAGACGCGTCAACCGGTCAAACCGCTCCTCGGCCGGCGTATCCAAAACCTTCAATCGATGCAAGGCATCAACGCGTTCACGATCGCTTCCTGGAATCGGTGCAGGATTCATCGTGGTACCACCTCATCAATTTCTGCTTAAGTTGTAAGCTCAATGTATTGATGAAACACGGTAACAACCTACACCACTGACAGGCTAATTGTTATTCCGTAAATCTTGAAGTAGAGCGTCTTTTTCTTGCCATAGCTCACCGACCCATTGTTGCACCTGGAAGCGGTAGCTATCGTCTTCCTGATAGTTCCGCCCACGCAATTCTTCAGGAATGGGCAGGGCTTCAATGCGCACAACGATGCGGTTGATGCGGCCACTGA
Source organism: Litorivivens sp. (assembly GCF_041624475.1). Classification (GTDB taxonomy): domain Bacteria; phylum Pseudomonadota; class Gammaproteobacteria; order Pseudomonadales; family Spongiibacteraceae; genus Litorivivens. The sequence continues at coordinate 194,859 of NZ_JBFJUX010000001.1, read as the reverse complement.
TAAGATCCCAGAAACCGAAGCTTGGACCGGGGTAGTGGAGGGTAATATTCAGCAGCGTATGCAGCTGTTTGCCCATCGCCCCCAGCACAAAGCCGGTGCCGCCGGCCTTGGGCTTAAGCAGGTGACGGTAGGGCGAATCCTGGGCTTCGTGTTTTTGCGGAGTAAAGCGCGTGCCTTCCATGAAATTGAAAACGGCCACCGGGGTGTACTGAAACTTCTCACAGGCGCGGCGGGTGGTTTCCAGGTCCTTGCCCTTCAGGCTGGGGTTTTTCGCGATCTGCTCGGCGGTGTAGCGCTTCATAAAGGGAAAATCCAGCGCCCACCAGGCCACACCGATAACCGGCACCCAGATCAACTGCTGCTTCAGAAAAAACTTGAGCATCGGTGTGCGCCGGTGCAGCACCTTCTGTACCACGAGAATATCCGCCCAGGATTGGTGGTTGCAGGTGACCAGATACCAGTCATCGGGCCTGAGTTGGTCGAGGCCGGATACATCCCAGTCAATGCGGTTCATGGTATCCAGCAGACGGTTATTGAATCCAATCCATAGGGTGGCGATTTCAATAAGCAGTCGTGTACAAAGCGCTCTCACCCCGTGAATCGGGATCAGCAGCTTGATAAAGGCAAGCAGAATCAGCGGTATAAACCAGAACAGTGTCGATAGGGCGATCAGAAAAAGGCTGAGACTGCCCCGCAGCCAGTGAGGTAAAAAAGCAAGCACGGTCAGGATCCGTTGGTGTTATTGGTGACAACATTGTAGTGCCATTTCACCGTGATTGCATGGCACCCCGCGACCCCCTAGAGAAGCAGAACTGGAACGCAAGCGCAGCGCAGGCCCGCTCGCTGCGTCTACACCGCTTTATGACTTTTAAGGTCTACGACCTCGCTTTTTGCTGGTACATCAGCTTGTCGCTTTCCTGCAAAAGCTGATGCAAAGAGGCGTGTCTGAAGGGATTGTAGAGGACGACGCCGCTGGAAAAGGTGATGGGACAAGGCCACACCCCCTTGTCGCCGGCTTCAGCGATAGCTTCTCGGAAATTTTCAATGGCCTGCGCCGCCTGCTGCTCTGTGGCATCCAGCATCAGTACGACGAATTCATCACCCCCCAGCCGCGCACAGATATCGGAGTCGCGAAACCTTTCAAGCATCATTGCCGAGAAGGTTTTCAACACATTGTCGCCGGCCGCATGGCCGTACTGGTCGTTAATCGCTTTGAACTTGTTCAGGTCGATAAAGGCCAGGCTGGTGGGCGCATTGTGTCGGACGCAATATTTCAGTGCCTTTTCCGCCAACACCTCCAGCCCCCGACGATTTGACAAGCCGGTCAGGGTGTCGTGGGTCGCCAGCTGTATGGCATTCAGTTCCCTTTCAGCCATTTGCCCAAGATCAGTCAGGTTTTGCAGGTCGTCTTTGGAAAATGAGCGAGGTGAAGAATCAATAATACATAAGGTACCCATGACATAGCCGTTCATATCCTTCAAGGGATACCCCGCATAGAACCTGATGTGGGGCGCACCGGTGACGAGAGGGTTGTCCGCAAAGCGCGCATCTCTGGAAGCGTCTTTTATCACCAGCGTCTCATGGCAAAAAACCACATGACCGCAGAAGGAAATATTTCTCGGCGTTTCGGTAACCGAAAGCCCCTGAACGGATTTGAACCACTGTCGGTTATGGTCAATCAGGCTGACCAGGGCGATTGGCACTTCAAATAATCTTGTCGCCAAGCGTGTCAGGCGGTCAAAGCGTTCTTCTGATGCGGTATCGAGAATGTTCAACGCTCGCAGCGCCGCTACGCGCTCATCATCATCTCTGGGAGCAGGAGCTTCAAGCATAGGGTACCACCGCAGTTTCTATCCACAATGAGCTGAGGCTAGAGGATGGCAAACCGGATAGCTACACGTACTTTTACGCATACAGAAGGGCGGAGGTGTTTAAGGTTGGGCAAAAAAGAATGCCTGACGCCGGCTGGATAGCCGGCGCCGTTTATCTTAAACGTCCAGGTTGGCGACGTTCAGGGCGTTGGTTTCAATAAAGGCCCGACGCGGCTCGACCACATCGCCCATCAGGGTGGTAAAGATCTGATCCGCCGCAATGGCGTCTTCGATCGTGACCCGCAGCATGCGGCGCCCCTGTGGATCCATAGTGGTTTCCCAGAGCTGGTCCGGGTTCATTTCACCAAGACCTTTATAGCGCTGAATGTTGTAGCCGCGCTCCGCCTGCTTCATCAGCCAGGTTAGGGCGTCGCCAAAATTGTCCACCGGCTCTTTGCGCTCGCCGCGTTGAACATAGGCTCCTTCCTCAAGCAGCCCGGACAGTTTCTCGCCCAGTGATTTTATCTTCGCGTACTCGGAAGACCCTATAAACTCTCTTGTCAGCAGGTAGTCAGTACTTACTCCGTGAGCGATGATGGTTATCCGGGGACGGAAATCATGGCGCTCTTTGTCTTCGTCTACAACCACCGCGTATCGGTTGTGTTTGGCCAGAACCGTCTCGCCCAAACGTCGCTCCAGATCAGCGCACCATTCTTCAACCACACTGCGATCCTGCATGCCTTCCTGGGTCAGGGTGGGGGCGTCCAGCATTTGCCACAGCGCAATATCTGGGTAGACACGGCTGAGTCGGTCGATGACTTTTTCTACGCCCCGATAGTCGCGTACCAGCTGCTCCAAGGCCTCACCGCTGATGCCCGGCGCGTCCGGATGAACGAACAGGGCGGCGTCTTCCAGTGCGGAATTGGTCAGGTACTCGTTGAGCGCGTCATCATCTTTCAGATAGGTGTGCGATTTGCCCCGGCCGATTTTGTAGAGCGGCGGCTGGGCGATAAAAATATGACCCTGCTCAATCAGTTCCGGCATCTGACGGAAGAAAAAGGTCAGGAGGAGGGTACGGATGTGGGAGCCGTCGACGTCCGCATCCGTCATGATAATAATGTAGTGGTAGCGCAGTTTCTCAACGTTGAATTCGGACTTGCCAATACCACAACCCAGTGCGGTGACAATGGTGCCCACCTCGGCTGAGGACAGCATTTTATCGAACCGCGCCTTTTCTACGTTCAGAATTTTACCTTTGAGCGGCAAGATCGCCTGTGTGCGACGATCGCGGCCCTGTTTGGCACTGCCGCCTGCCGAGTCACCCTCCACTAGGTAAATCTCTGAAAGTGCTGGATCTTTTTCCTGGCAATCCGCCAGCTTGCCAGGCAAGCCCGCGATATCCAACGCACCCTTGCGGCGGGTCATTTCACGGGCCTTGCGGGCCGCTTCACGGGCCCGGGCGGCATCCAGCATTTTCTGCACAACCACCTTGGCTTCGTTGGGGTTTTCCAGCAGGAAATCACCGAACTTGTCGCTCATGGCCTGTTCAACCACGGTTTTCACTTCGCTGGATACCAGCTTGTCTTTGGTCTGGGATGAGAATTTGGGATCGGGCACCTTCACCGAGACAATGGCGGTCAGACCCTCCCGGGCATCGTCACCGGTGGTACTGATTTTGGCTTTCTTGGCCAGGCCTTCCTGTTCGATGTAGTTGTTCAGGTTGCGGGTCAGACCAGCCCGGAAACCCGCCAGGTGTGTGCCGCCGTCACGCTGGGGGATATTGTTTGTGTAGCAGTAGAGGTTTTCCTGGAAGCCGTCATTCCACTGTAGCGCCACCTCCACCGAGATGCCGCCTTCACCCTCAGTGGTGAAATGGAAGACATTGTTAATCGGGCTTTTGTTCTGGTTAAGGAACTCAACAAAGGCTTTCAGTCCGCCTTCATAGCAGAAGTTCTCTTTCTCGCCGCTGCGCTCGTCGATCAGGTCGATATTAACCCCTGAATTGAGGAAAGCCAGCTCCCGCAGGCGTTTGGCGAGGATGTCGAAGTGAAATTCAATATTGGTAAAGGTGTCTTCAGACGGGTGGAAGCGCATTTCCGTGCCGGTGGTGTCGGCATCACCCACCACGGCCAGCGGTGCATCCGGCACACCGTGGGTATAGGTTTGCTCGTGAACCTTGCCACCGCGACGGATAGTCATCACCAGCTTCTTGGACAGGGCATTAACTACTGAGACCCCAACCCCATGCAGGCCGCCGGATACCTTATAGGTATTGTCGTCGAACTTACCCCCGGCGTGCAGCACCGTCATGATGACTTCAGCGGCAGATACCCCTTCCTCGTGAATCTCGGTGGGGATTCCCCGGCCGTTATCGCGCACGGTGATGGACTCATCGGGATGAATCACCACTTCGATCTTGCTGCAGTAACCAGCCAGTGCCTCGTCGATCGAGTTGTCGACAACCTCAAACACCATGTGGTGCAAGCCTGTGCCGTCGTCGGTATCCCCGATGTACATGCCCGGACGCTTACGCACCGCATCCAGGCCTTTCAGCACCTTGATACTCGATGAATCGTATTGTTTACCTTCGCTCATACTAATCCTCGTAACACCAGCCGGAGGGCAGGTCAGGGTAGGGGGGTAACGCGACCATGTTCCACGTGAAACATTTTTATCTTTGTTGAACCAAAGCTAGCGCTAAGGTCCGACGCATTGATCGCGGTAAAAAAGCTCTGACAGTCCAATTTTAATAATTCGTCGATAAAACGCGCGCGCCGATCACTGTCGAGCTCCGCGGCCAGATCATCAACCAGAAAGACACTCTTTATACCATATTGGCGCAATAACTTCGCCTGTGACAGCCGAAAAGCCGCCACAAGGGACTTTAACTGGCCCCGCGAGAAGACCTCGACCACAGACTGTCCCGCGCTGCGAACACGTAAATCGGCGCGATGAGGGCCATCTCGGGTATAGCCCAGCTCAATATCCCGATCGATTTCCATATCGAGCTTCGCCCGAAGCGGATTGCGCTCCCGGTTCCAGCCGGGATAATAATCTACCGCCACCTCCACCGGCACCGATACACCGCTATTTAGTGCCGCGTGCATCTCCACCAGCAGGGGTAGCAGCCGTTCCAACTGTGCAGTGCGCAGTTCGTGTATCAATTCACCCTGTACCGCCAGTTCATCAGTCCAGGGTGAAAGCGCTTGTTTGTCGACTCGATTGCTTCGAAGCAAGGCATTACGCTGTTTCAGGGCCTTCTGATAGCGACGCCAGGCCTGCAGAAAACGAAAAGGTTCCACGTGAAACACTGCCCAATCCAACAACTGCCGGCGATATTCCGGCGGCCCTTCCAACAGCGAGAAGCCGGCACTATCCAGAATTTGTATCGGTAGCAGGGCGGCGAGCTCACTGGTCGCCCGAAGACTTTCCCCGTTCAGCCTCACGCTAGGAGAGGAGTCAGCCAATCGTCTTTCTATACCAATTCGCTGCTCGCCCCGGTTGTTGGTGCCCACGCCTGTAATTAAAAAACCAGCTTGTTCATAGCGAACCAGTCGCTGCCACTTACGAGTACGAAAGGAGCGACCATGACCTAGGACGTGGATTGCTTCAAGAAGGGAAGTCTTACCGGAGCCGTTGCGACCGCTTATCAGATTGACGGATGCCAGATCACTTAAGCGCGCCGACTCAATAATGCGAAAATTAGACAGCTGGAGCTGTTGCAGGAGCATAATCTAGCGAAAAAAAGGGTGGCCTGTGCCACCCCTCCTCATCGCCAATCCGCCTTACAGGCGCATCGGCATAACAACATAACTGCATTCGCTGGCTTCGGGTTCTTCAAGCAAGGCGCTGCTATTGGAATCCGAGAGCAGTATTTTGACATTATCACTGGTCATAACCGCCAGTACGTCCATCAAGTAACTGACATTGAAGCCGATTTCGAGGTCCGGCCCCTCGTAGTCGACCGCAATAATCTCTTCCGCTTCTTCCTGTTCCGGGTTGTTTGCCTGAATTTTGAGCTCACCACTGGTCAGCAACAAGCGAATGCCCCGATACTTTTCATTCGACAGGATGGAGGTTCGACCAAAAGCCTGCCGCAAAACGCCGCGATCACCGAGAACTTCTTTCGTACTGCTGCGTGGCAGCACGCGCTCATAGTCCGGAAATTTGCCGTCAATCAGTTTTGAAGTGAAGGTAAAGCCGGGGGTTACCACCCGTAGATGGTTGTTGCTTAACTGAATATCCGCGTCCTGGTCATCATCCATCAACAGACGAACCAGCTCATTGACGCCTTTGCGGGGCACAATTACCTGAGCGTTCTGACTAATTCCCAGCTCCGCTGTCAGGGTGCACATGGCCAGGCGGTGGCCATCAGTGGCTACAGTCCGCAGGTGCGTTGCCGCCAGCTCCCACAGCATGCCATTGAGGTAGTAACGAACATCCTGCTGCGCCATGGCAAAGGAGGTTTTTTCAATCAGGCGCTTGATGTCACCTTGCTTGACCGTAAAGCTCTGCCCGGATTCGGTTTGATCCACACTCGGAAAGTCCGAGGCCGGTAGAGTTGATAGGGTAAAGCGGCTGCGACCGGATTTCAGAATCAAGCGGTTTTCGTCAAGCGAGAATTCCAGCTCGGAACCCTCTGGCAGAGACTTACAGATATCCACCAGCTTGCGGGCCGGTACAGTAATTTCGCCCTCGGAGGCGGGCGGCGAAGGCAGTTCAACCCGGCCAATCAACTCAACTTCAAGGTCGGTCCCGGTGAGCGACAACTCCTGGCCTTCAAGCACCAGTTGTACATTCGCCAGAATAGCCAGTGTCTGGCGGCGTTCCACTACACCAGCTACCAGATTCAGGGGTTTCAGCAAGGCCTCGCGGGCAATGGTAAATTTCATAGTCGGCAGGCGATCCCAATTGGAATTATTGATTCATTTTTCAACAGTAATCATACGGCACAAAACCGCAAAGTCCTATGCCAGGAGGTTAAAAAATGCAATAAAAGCAGTACCCTGCAAGCGTCAGGTGGTCAGAGAGCGCAGCAGGTTCTGATAGTCTTCGCGAATGTCAGCACTGGTCTCGCGCAACTCTTTGATTTTTCGGCAGGCGTGCAAGACCGTCGTATGGTCACGACCTCCGAAACTGTCGCCAATTTCCGGCAGACTCTGGTTAGTCAGTTCCTTCGCCAAGGCCATCGCCAACTGTCGGGGCCGGGCCACGGAGCGACTGCGCCGCTTGGAGGTCAGGTCGGCCACCTTGATTTTGTAGTATTCGGCAACCGTGCGCTGAATATTATCGACACTGACCTGCTTGTCCTGCAAGGCCAGCAGATCCTTCAAGGATTCTCGAATCAGGGGTATATCAATCGTGCGCGCCATAAAGCGGGCGCTGGCGATCACTCGTTTCAGTGCGCCTTCCAGCTCGCGCACATTGGAGCGCACCCGCTGACCAATAAAAAAGGCCGCATCCTGGGGCAGATCAATTTTTTCCTGCTCCGCCTTCTTCATCAGAATAGCCACCCGGGTTTCCAGCTCCGGCGGTTCGACGGCAACCGTCAGACCCCAACCAAAACGTGACTTTAATCGCTCTTCCAGACCATTGATTTCTTTCGGGTAGCGATCACAGGTCAGAATCATTTGCTGACCACCTTCAAGCAGGGCGTTAAAGGTATGAAAAAACTCTTCCTGGGAGCGATCTTTGTTCGCAAAAAACTGAATATCGTCAATCAGCAGCGCGTCGACGCTGCGGTAATAGCGCTTGAACTCATTAATCGCATTGAGCGACAGGGCCTTGACCATATCAGCAACAAAACGCTCGGAATGCAGGTAGACAATTTTCGCATCCGGCTTTTGTTTAAGCATGGCGTTGCCCACGGCATGCATGAGGTGGGTCTTGCCCAGACCGACCCCACCGTAGAGAAAGACCGGGTTGTAGGCCTGACCCGGATTTTCCGCCACCTGCATGGCAGCCGCCCGCGCCAGCTGATTGGATTTACCCTCTACGAAGGTGTCAAAGGTGTGATTTTCTATCAGTGAACTCTGGTGCCGAATACCACCCTCCACTTCAACCCGCCGCACCCGCGCCGGTCTTGAGGCCTGCGGTGACGGTTCTGCTGCGGGTCGGGGCGCAGGCTCGACCCGTGGAGCGCTCTGCGTGGCACTGGGTGCCGGACTTCCTATGGGGCGAATCGGTGCGCGCGCGCCAATATCCACCACCACATCACAACCGGGCTGAGTGCTGACCTCGCTGACAATCTGAGAAATCCGGTCCAGATAACGATCAACAACCCAGTCTTTAATAAAACGGTTAGGCGCTAGCAGTTGCAGCTGACTGCCATTGGCAACGGCCCGCAAAGGTCGAATCCAGGTGTTAAACTGTTGGGATGGCAACTCGCTCTGCAAGTAATTGAGACACTGTTCCCAAGCGGCTTCCGGCACTGAAACTTCTCCTGCCTTGTTATCGTTGTAATTGTTATTGCTGTGAATGTCGCACGAGGGCAGTTATCCCCAAAATCGGGACGACCTCCCATCGAAGGACGCTATTTTAACGCGTGTTTTTGGGCTTTATCCACAGGGAAATAAAAAAATTTTTCCCATTGACTTTTAATTTATACAATATTTTTCAAATAGTTATCTTATTTTTGAAAAAGTAATAATTTTATATTTATTTCACAGGAAACAAATGTGTATAACTCGGGTACAGAGCTGTGGATAAGCTGTTCAACACCGCTTTTGTGAGCACTTACATACCACCAAAAGGACAGACTCGCGTTCGCCCCTATCGACGGTTTCCTATGATCAAAGCCCTCGAAAAATTCATTGCCTTTACTGACAATATTCACTAGAATTCGCGATCCTTAATTTTAGCGTCGGTGTCTTTGTTTTCACTCCGACAGAACACGGCACAAGTCTTCCTTCTTATATAGGAAGCAGGAAAGCCCACGAAAGCGGCTTTGGAGCAGAATCATGAAAAGAACTTTTCAACCCAGCGTTCTGAAACGCAAGCGCACCCACGGTTTCCGTGCCCGCATGGCCACCAAAAACGGCCGTCAGGTTCTGGCCCGTCGTCGCGCCAAAGGTCGCAAGCGTCTCGCTGCCTGATCGGGCATTCGCGATGGTCATCCAGCACCGTGACGAACGCAGGTTTTGGAAAAGCGTCACGGTTGCTGAACGCACGGGATTTCAAATCAGTCTTTGATAATGCCCGCCTGAAGGTTTCCTCCCCGGAACTCCTGTTTCTCGCTGTACCCAATCAACTCCCCCATGCCCGCCTTGGTCTTGTTATTGCCAAGAAGAACGTCCGCCTTGCGGTGCAACGCAATCGGGTCAAACGCATCATCCGTGAGAGCTTCCGCCAGCAACAGGTCATCACCGGCCTGGATATCGTAGTGCTTGCGCGCAGAGGATTGGATACACTAGACAACCCTCAGCTTCACGACAGTTGCAACCAACTGTGGAAGCAACTTCAACGCCGCGTCGAAAAGCAGGCGCGCCGGCAGCAGCAGGAAGATGAAGCCAAGTCATGCGACTGATACTGACAGCCCTGATTCGACTTTACCGCTATACCATCAGCCCAATGATGGCCAGTCACTGTCGCTTTCACCCCAGCTGTTCCCAATACGCTCTTGAAGCCATAGAGCATCACGGCAGTCTTCGCGGCGGCTGGCTGGCCACCCGCCGGCTCTGTCGCTGCCACCCCTTTAACCCCGGCGGCTACGACCCTGTGCCTGCCGGGAAAAACCAAATCAAACCTTCAACGCAGGCATCTCAGTCATAATGGATATACAACGCACCTTGCTGATCGCCGCGATCGCGGTATTGTCGTTTATGCTAGTTGTGGAATGGGCCGCATTCCGCCAGCAGGAACCTGCCGCCGTCAGCGCCCAGGCCGATTCCACCCAAGTCACGGCCAGAGCAGCGGCTCAATCCTCTGGGGAAGATATTCCGGAAGTTAGCTCAGCCCCAGCTGAACAGGATGCAGAACTCATATCCAGCCACGGCAGCGATACCGTCAGCGTCAGCACCGATGTGTTAGAGCTGACCATAGATCTCTCGGGCGGCGATATTATTTATGCCGCACTGCCAAAACATCACGCAGAAATTGACACCCCCGACCAGCCCTTCGTCATTCTCGAGCAGAATCGCCGGCGCGAATATATCGCCCAAAGCGGTCTGATCGGTAAAAACGGCACCGATACCCGCGACGGTCGCCCCACCTTTGTCACTGAAAACGCCAGTTACCAGCTCAGCGAGGGCCAGGACGAACTGACCGTGACCCTGGCCTATGGTCAAAGTCGCGATATCACCATCTATAAACACTATCGCTTTAAGCGCGGCTCCTACCTTGTCGAAATGGACTACGAAATCGACAATCGCAGTGATGAACAATGGCAGGGCGTGCTGTTTACCCAGCTCAAGCGCGACAACAGTGAAGACCCGGCAACCCAGGACAGCGGCATGATGGGCATGCAGCCCTTTCTTGGTGTGGGCTATCGCACATCGGAAGAGCGCTTTGAAAAACTCGCCTTCGACAAAATGCGCGACAAACCCCTCAAGCTGGAAATGCAGGGCGGTTGGATCGCTATAATCCAGCATTACTTCCTCAGCGCCTGGGTTCCACCCGCGGAGCAACAGAATTTTTTCTCCACCTCGGTCACCCGCAGTGGCGACAATATTGCCCGCTATACCTCAGCACCTCAGGTGGTAGAACCCAAATCAACCGGCCATATGACCGCCCGCCTGTATATCGGACCGAAAGATCAGTACGCCCTGCAGGAAATATCCGAGGGGCTGGAGTTGAGCGTCGACTACGGCTGGCTGTGGTGGATCGCCCAACCGCTGTTCTGGCTCTTGACCCAGATTCATAAACTGGTGGGTAACTGGGGGCTGGCCATTATCGGCGTCACCTTGCTGGTAAAGATTGTCTTCTTCCAGCTCAATGCCACCGCCTTCCGCTCCATGGCCAATATGCGCCGGGTACAACCCAAGCTGCTTGAGATTCGCGAGCGACACGCCGACGACCGCCAGAAACAGTCTCAGGCAATGATGGAGCTCTACAAAAAAGAGAAGATCAATCCGCTTGGCGGCTGTCTGCCCATTCTTGTACAGATGCCCGTTTTTATTGCGCTGTACTGGGTGTTGATGGAAAGTGTCGAGCTGCGCCACGCACCGTTCTTCGGCTGGATCAATGACCTGTCGGCGATGGATCCTTACTTCATTCTGCCGATTATCATGGGCGCTTCCATGTTTGTTCAGCAGAAACTCAACCCGCCGCCGCCCGATCCTATGCAGGCCAAAGTCATGCAGTGGCTGCCGGTGATCTTTACCTTCTTCTTCCTGTTCTTCCCGGCTGGTCTGGTGCTGTATTGGGTAGTCAACAACCTGCTGTCCATCGCTCAGCAGTACATAATCACCCGCAGTATTGAGAAAAACGCAGCCAAAAGCTGAATGAACGTTCACACCGACACCATCGCCGCCATCGCCACCCCGGCCGGGCGGGGTGGCGTCGGCGTCATTCGTATTTCCGGCCCCAAGTGTCTGGCCATCGCCCAGGCTATTCTTAATAACAAAACGCTTAAGCCGCGGTATGCACACTTCTCGCAGTTCTACGCCACATCTAACACTTCAATTGAGGCGATAGACAGCGGCCTCGCCCTTTACTTTCCAGGACCGAATTCCTTTACCGGTGAAGACGTATTGGAACTGCAGGGCCATGGCGGCCCCGTGGTTTTACAATTGCTGTTGCGAGAAATAGTCCGCCTAGGTGCACGTCTGGCAAAGCCCGGCGAGTTTTCCGAGCGGGCTTTTCTCAACGACAAAATTGATCTGGCCCAGGCTGAAGCCATCGCCGACTTGATCGACAGCGCCTCAGAACAGGCGGCCAAAAATGCGGTTCGGTCGCTGGAAGGAGAGTTCAGCCGTCGCGTTCAAGATCTGGTCGAAGCCTTGATTCATCTGCGTATGTATGTGGAAGCGGCAATCGATTTTCCCGAAGAAGAAGTGGATTTTCTCAGCGACGAAACCGTTCGACTCGGACTGGAAAACCTTGATAGAGATCTAACAAAATTATTAAGCAGCGCAAAACAGGGGGCGCTTTTGCGCGAAGGCATGACGGTAGCCATTGCCGGCAAACCCAATGCCGGAAAATCCAGTCTGCTTAACGCGCTGGCTGGACGCGAGTCCGCCATTGTCACCGATATCGCCGGCACCACCCGCGACGTGCTTCGTGAGACCATTCTGATCGAAGGTATGCCACTGCATGTCATCGATACCGCCGGTTTGCGCGACAGCGTCGATCAGGTAGAGCAGGAAGGCATTCGCCGCGCCTGGCAAGTTATCGACGACGCCGACCGCATTCTGCTGGTGATCGATTCCACCGACCCCCACAGCGCCGACGATCTGCTTGCTCAATTCCAAAGCCACCGCGACAAGCTAACCGTTATACACAACAAGGCGGATCTGTCCGGCTTGTCGATAGGTGAACGCGACGACGGTCATGCGCTGAACCTTTCAGCCAAGGCGCAAGCGGGTATTGATCGCTTGCGCGAGCATCTGAAAGATTGCATGGGCTATCACGGTGGTAGCGACAGCCAGTTCACGGCCCGGCAGCGCCATATTGATGCCTTGCTCGACGCCAAGCAGCATTTTGATCAGGGAAGAGAGCAACTGATGGTTTACCGCGCCGGTGAGCTACTGGCTGAAGAATTACGCCTCAGCCAGAATGCTCTGAGCACCATTACCGGCGAGTTTACCCCCGACGACCTGCTTGGAAAAATCTTTTCCAGTTTCTGTATCGGCAAATAGCCTTTCTCTATCCCCGCAAAGGCCTTTACGGCAACCCCGGACTCCTTCGGTAAGCAGGCTTTTGCATCCCCACCAGCTTCAGTTTCAGCGTCAGTCACGATTCTTAACCCCTAAATCTGATCAAATAGTCACCACAACCCCTTTAACTTTCAACTTTTTTGCTGTGAATTGAGGGCGCATAGCGCGGGGAAAGACTGTGCATAACTTGGGGGATAAGTTTTAAGCCTGTGGACGGAAAATCAGTACAAATACTTACCCCCAAACCGTTCAAGGCTTGTCACCATCCGGGGAACAGCTTTACAAGGGGTTTGTACGCCCACTTATTAGGCACTTTAAATATTTATAAAACAGCAACTTACAAAGGTTATCCACATTTTTACGTCAACTAATAATTACAACAACAATAATCTCTCTTACTTTCTCTTATAAATAAGATTTTTATTTAATAACTTTTTTAAAAACCAGCCCTGATTAAATTTTCACCAGCTTATTGCAGTGCGAAATTCGCCCCGTATAATCACACTCCCTTTCAGCTCAGAGCAGGATTTCCCGTGGATTACCCCGAGCAATTCGACGTTATCGTCATCGGCGGCGGCCACGCTGGTACCGAAGCGTGCCTGGCGGCGGCGCGCATGGGTGCTAAAACCCTGCTGCTGACCCACAACATCGAAACGCTGGGCCAAATGTCCTGCAATCCGGCCATCGGCGGCATTGGCAAAAGCCACCTGGTCAAGGAAATCGATGCCCTCGGCGGCGCCATGGCCCTGGCCACAGACCGCGGCGGGATCCAGTTTCGGGTTTTGAACGCTCGCAAAGGCCCGGCAGTCCGTGCGACTCGGGCCCAGGCTGACCGGGCGCTGTACAAGGCGGCGATTCGCGAAATACTGGAAAATCAGCCCAATCTGTCGATTTTCCAGCAAGCCGTTGACGACTTGATCGTCGAGGGTGAGCGGGTTTGCGGTGCGATCACCAACACCGGTATTCGCTTTCGGGCGAAAACGGTCGTGCTGACAACCGGGACTTTCCTGGGCGGCAAAATCCATATCGGTCTGGATAATCACAGCGGCGGCCGAGCCGGCGACCCACCGGCGATCGCCCTGGCCGCGCGTCTGCGGGAACTGCCCCTGCGCGTCGATCGCCTGAAAACTGGCACCCCGCCGCGCATTGACGCCAAGTCGGTGAATTTCGAAGGTCTGCAGGAGCAGTGGGGCGATCAGCCCGAGCCGGTGATGTCCTATCTCGGCAGTCTCGAGATGCACCCGCGTCAGACCTGCTGCTGGATTACCCACACCAACGAGCGCACCCACGAAATCATTCAGGGCGGGCTGGACCGCTCGCCCATGTACACCGGCGTGATCGAAGGCGTCGGCCCGCGTTATTGCCCGTCCATCGAAGACAAAGTTCACCGCTTTGCGGACAAAAGCAGCCACCAGATTTTTATCGAGCCGGAGGGGCTGAATACCCACGAGCTCTATCCCAACGGCATCTCCACCAGCTTGCCTTTTGATGTGCAAATGCAATTGGTGCGCTCGATCAAGGGCTTTGAAAATGCCCATATCACCCGCCCGGGCTACGCTATTGAATACGACTATTTCGACCCTCGGGATCTGAAAACTTCCCTTGAAACCAAGGTCATTGAAAACCTCTTTTTCGCCGGGCAGATCAACGGCACCACCGGTTACGAAGAAGCGGGCGCCCAGGGCCTGCTGGCTGGACTCAACGCCGCCCTGAAAGCGGCCGATAAAGACACCTGGTGTCCCAAGCGCGATCAAGCCTACATCGGAGTGTTGGTCGACGATCTGATTACCATGGGCACGCTGGAGCCCTATCGGATGTTTACCTCCCGCGCCGAATACCGCTTGCTGCTGCGCGAGGACAACGCCGATTCCCGACTGACCGAAAAGGGCCGCGAACTGGGACTGGTGGATGATGCGCGCTGGGCAGCTTACTGCGACAAGCGCGAAACGGTGGAGCGGGAACGTCAGCGCATGGCCAGCACCTGGATTCAGCCCAATACCCCGGAAGCTGACATTCTGAACAGCAAAATCCCGACGCCGATCAGTCGTGAACACAATCTGCTCGATCTTCTCAAGCGTCCTGAGCTAAGCTACTCAGATGTGGCGGGACTCAAAGGAGAAGTGAGTGCTAACTTACAGGTTGCGGAACAGATCGAGATCGGTGTGAAGTACGCCGGCTATATCGACCGTCAGACCGAGGAAATTGAGCGCTTGCGGCGCTTTGAGCACACAAGCCTGCCGCTGGATTTCGACTATCAGACGGTGGAAGGTCTGTCGAACGAGATCAAACAAAAGCTGTCCAGCGCCCGACCGGAAACCCTGGCCCAGGCTTCGCGCATTCCCGGCGTGACGCCGGCAGCTGTTTCACTCTTGCTGATTTACCTGAAAAAACGAGGCCTGCTCGATCGCAGCAGCAAAACGGCCTGATGGCCGAGCGCGACATTCTCGAGCGGGGCCTGCGGGCACTGGCACTGGAGCTGAGCGAGCAGCAGCGCGATCGGCTGATGCGTTATCTGGCGCTGCTGGTGAAATGGAACCGGGCCTATAACCTGACCGCCATCCGCGACCCCGAAGAAATGGTCACCAAGCATTTGCTCGACTCACTGGCGGTCGTGCCCTTTGTCAGCGGCGAGCGACTGCTGGATGTGGGTACCGGCGCGGGCTTGCCGGGCATCCCCCTGGCCATCGTCTATCCGGACAAGTTATTTGAACTGCTCGACAGCAACGGCAAGAAAACCCGTTTTCTGGTGCAGGTTGTGGCGGATCTGGCCCTGCCAAATGTGACAGTGCACCATAAACGCATCGAGTCGGGCGAACTGGCGCCGGTCTATGACGGCATCCTGTCCCGGGCCTTTGCTTCGCTCGCGGACATGACCCGCGACTGCGGGCCGTTGTTGGCTGTGGGCGGCGAGTTACTGGCCATGAAGGGTCAATACCCGGAGCAGGAGTTGAGTCAGTTACCAAAACCCTATATCGTCAAGGGTTCCCACGCGCTGGTGGTACCGAATCTGGCCGGTGAGCGCCACCTGATAAAGATTGGCCTCCCCGAAAGAGGCGGTTCATAACAAACGAACACGGGATGCCCTGAACGGGGACAGCATGGCCAAAATTTTTGCAATCACCAATCAGAAAGGCGGGGTCGGTAAAACCACCACCAGCGTCAATCTTGCTGCGTCACTGGTCGCCACCCGGCGACGGGTGCTGTTGATCGATCTCGACCCTCAGGGCAATGCGAGCATGGGCAGTGGTGTCGATAAAAACGCCCTCGAGCGCAGTGTCTATGATGTGCTGCTCGGTGAAAGTAATGCTCGCGATGCGATTCAGAGCAAACTGGATGCGGGCTACGACCTGCTCGGAGCCAACCAGGATCTGACCGCCGCTGAAGTAGAATTGATCAATGAAATTGGCCGTGAATTTCGCCTGCGAGAAGGGTTGGCGCCGATACTGGATGATTACGATTTTATTCTGATCGATTGCCCGCCCTCATTGAACATGCTGACGGTTAACGCGCTGGCGGCCTCGCATGGGGTAATCATTCCCATGCAATGCGAGTACTATGCGCTGGAAGGGCTCAGCGCGCTGATCAATACCGTGAATCGGGTCAAGCAACTGATCAACCCGGAGCTGGAAATTGAAGGACTGCTGCGCACCATGTACGACCCGCGCAACAGCCTGACCAACGATGTCTCCGCCCAGCTCTACAATCATTTTGGCGACAAGGTCTACCGCACCGTGATTCCGCGCAATGTGCGCCTGGCCGAGGCCCCGAGCCACGGTATGCCGGTGATTCACTACGATAAGGATTCGAAAGGAGCCATGGCCTATATTGCGCTGGCTGGTGAAATGCTCCGACGTGCAGATAAACCGCAGACGCGTGAAACGCCCGATCTGCAATTGATTCGGTCTGAAGGATAAATGGCAAAGAAACGAGGTTTGGGGCGCGGACTTGACGCCCTGCTGGGCAGTCAGGCGGCTGCCACTACGACTCCGCCGGAGAGCGTTCCCCTGCAGGGGGCCGGCGAAACCCGTCCCGGCCGTCCGGCCGACGGGGAACTGCGCGATTTGCCGGTTGACCTGATTCAGCGCGGCAAGTACCAGCCGCGCCGGGACATGCAGCCCGAAGCGCTGGAAGAACTGGCAGAGAGTATTAAATCCCAGGGCGTGATGCAGCCGATTGTGGTGCGCCCGATCAGCGACAAGCGCTTTGAGATCATTGCCGGGGAACGGCGCTGGCGTGCGACCCAGCTCGCCGGCCTGGATACCATTCCTGCGTTGATCCGCGATGTGCCAGATGAAGCCGCCGTCGCCATGGCGCTGATTGAAAACATTCAGCGCGAAGACCTCAATCCCATGGAAGAGGCGCTGGCGATGCAGCGTCTGCAGCGCGAATTTGAGCTGACCCATGCGCAGGTTGCTGAAGCAGTCGGTAAATCGCGAACCACCATCACCAATCTGCTGCGCTTGACCAACCTGCGCGAAGAAGTGCAACGCATGCTGGAACACGGCGATCTGGAAATGGGCCATGCCCGTGCCCTACTGTCACTGAATCCGGATATGCAGGCCTCTGCCGCCTCACAAATTGTTGGTCGCGGCCTGTCGGTACGTCAGACCGAAGCGCTGGTTCGGCGCCTGGTGGATGAGCAGAAGAACCCAAGCCAGACTGCTCCGAAAAAGCTCGACCCGGATATCAAGAAGCTGCAGGACGATCTGTCCGAGCAGTTGGGCTCCCCGGTACAGGTACAGCACAGCGCCAAAGGCGCCGGCAAGCTGGTGATCAAATACAACAACCTCGACCAGCTCGACGGCATTATCAGCAAAATCAGCTCCTGAATCTTTGCAGCGGGGCCCGGTTAGGCCCCGCGTAAACACCTACTTTTTCAGCGTCGCTGCTTTCAGCTCGTCAAACGACTCCTCGATGCACTGGGCATAAAAGGACGGATCCGGCATCTGTTCGCGGCAGGCATTAAAGGAAATCGCGATCGACCCCTTCTTGTTCTGAACTGAACTGTAAACCACGTGAAACAAGCCAACACCGGGCAGAAGCGGCCCGAGACTCAAGCCATCCACCAGTTCGGCGCCGCAGAAATACAGCTGCACGGGCGGCCCGGGAACATTGGTTACCACGGTATTGAATATGACCGCACGTTCGGTCAGACCCGTACCAACGGCAGCGCGCATGGCCAGCGCCATCATGCCGCCGGGCATGACATCGGTGACGTCCATTGCAATCCGTGGGCCGAGGGCTTCGGCGTAGGACTTACTCTGTTTGGATTCAGAGGCGATGGTTTCCAGTCGCGCTTTCGGGTCGTCGATATCGGTGCACAGTGACACGGTCATAAAACCGACCATATTGCCACCGGCGGCGCGTTCAGCGTCGCTGCGCACATCAATTGGACAGCCAGTAACAAGGGTTTTTTCAGGGAGCTCGTTTTTGGCGGCCAGATACTTGCGCAGGGCGCCGGAGACGATGGTCAGCATTGCATCATTCACGGTCGCTCCCTTCACCGTATTCTTGATGGCGCGCACGTCTTCAAAATCAAACTTGACCGAATCCACTACCCGATAGGGCGATATCCGGCCCTGAAAACGGGTTTTCTGTTTGTCTTCCAGCGAGCGAAAATTGCCCTGGCGACGGCCCGCCCGAATGCGCCGGTAAGCGGGCAATACGTTGCCGATCAGTTTCAAGGCGCGCCGTGGCCGTTTAAGGTTGTTCACATAGGCTTTGCTCAGCAACTGCCAGTCGGTGGCTTTTTTGATGACGCGAGGCGGAATGTCGGTAGGCTGCTGAACTTCGGGTGTCAGATCGTGCATGATGGGGAAGAGCATCGCGCCGGTGGCGCCGTCCATCGCCGCGTGGTGGGCCTTCAACAGCATGGCAAAGCAGTTCTTCGGTAGGCCCTCGATATTGTCCAGCCCTTCAATGATGTACATCTCCCACAGCGGCTTGTTCATATCCAGCGGCCGGGCGTGGATGCGCGATACCAGAATACAGAGCTGGCGCCAGTCGCCGGGTTCGGGCAGCGCGATGTGGCGGACGTGGTATTCAAGATCAAAATGTTCGTCTTCCACCCAATAGGGGCGGTCGAGCTTCATGGGCACGTGGGCCAGCTTGCGGGTGAATATGGGCGAGAGGTGAACACGGCTTTCCAGCATGGAGAGAATCTGCTTGAAGCGCACGATACCCCCTTCGGCGGTGGACTGATCGTAGATACTTAGCCCCCCTATGTGTTGCGGAAGACCTTTCATCTCCGCACTGAGAAACATTGCATCCTGACCGCTGAGTTGCTCCATGGAACCCCCTTGTATTGTTGTTGCCCTTTACATTACTGACTAATGACAGCAACCACCAGCGACACCTCCTGCTATGGCCGGGGATCTCATCCATCTGTGCGGCAGTGCTTGCAGTAGAGTCTTTAAAAGACGATGCTAGCGCACGGTTTATGACCTGAGTCTGTGTTGAAGTGACATCGGCTGTGGCTTCACCCAGTACTTGCCCTGCAAAGACTGGAAATGCAGACGGGGCTAATAAACAGCGCTGTTTAATTGTGGTACTTCATCTAGTAGTGTGCCCCATGAAAACCACACTATGTTGTGCTAAATGGTAAGTGTTTGATTTTATTTTGGTATTCACAGCGGGCGCTAATCAGGGGGTGGGACAATTTGTCCACCCTCGAACAGGCGGATCGGTTGATACTTGACCATATTGGCCCTATAATTCGCCCCGCTTTTTGGACGAGTGACAACTCACCGGAAATCGGAATTAAAGCACGCTTTTGGGGAGACTTATGGCACAGCAGGGGGCTAAGCCGCCGACGGCTGCCATCATTTCGCGCCCCCCGCTGCTGAAAATATTCGGTATCCAGACTGGATTGCTCGTTCTGGCTTCGGCCACAGTTTTACTGGTAGATGCGGTTTTGGCCAAATCTATCCTGATAGGCGGCCTGATCTCAGTATTACCCAATGCCTATTTTGCCCGGATGGCGTTTCGTCATCGGGGCGCACGCGCGGCCAGGGCAGTGTCCCAGTCCTTCAAGCGGGGTGAAGCGGGTAAATTTGTGTTGACGGTGTGCCTGTTTGCGGTGGTGTTCAGCAGTGTGCCGTCATTGAATGCGGGTGCTGTGTTTGCAGGCTTTATCGGCATGATGCTGGTTAACCTGGTGTTTGCCTGGCGGATCGGCAATCGGCGCATCGCAAAATAGCAGCAGTTACGGAAACGTTTAACCAATAACCTTAAAAAGGGTGCCTTGAAAAGCCGTCAGATATGACGCGCAGGCTTTCCAAGATACCTTTTGAGATTGAGAGCGAGAGATGGCAGGGGAAACCTTAACCGCTACCAGTTATATCCAGCACCACTTGACCAACCTGACCTATGGCAAGTTGCCGGAAGGTTATGAACGTCACCAGGCTGACGGTTCGGTCGAAGTGTTATCGCAGGATACCTGGACACTGGCACACACCTCACAGGAAGCAAGTGATATGGGCTTTATGGCCATTCACCTGGATTCCATGTTCTGGTCCATTTTTCTCGGCGCCGTGTTCGTCATGATTTTTGCCCGCGTCGCCAAGCGTATTCACACTGGCGTGCCGCGCGGCATGCAGAACTTTGTCGAAATGGCTGTCGACTTTATCGATAAGCAGGTCAAGGATAGCTTTCATCACAAGAACGCCATGATCGCGCCGATGGCCCTGACCATTTTCGTCTGGATTCTGCTGATGAACACGATGGACCTGGTGCCGGTCGACTGGCTGCCGCACCTGGCGACCATTATCAGTGGCGACCCCCACTTCTTCTTTAAAGTCGTTCCGACCACCGACCCCAATGTAACCCTTGGTATGGCCTTTACCGTGTTTGGTTTGATGATTTACTTCACCATCGCCAAGAAGGGTTTTATGGGTTTCGTCAAAGAACTGACGCTGCACCCCTTCCACGCTGAGAAGTGGTACATCAACCTGATTCTGATTCCGATTAACTTCGCACTGGAGACTATTTCCTGGATCTCCAAACCGATCTCTCTCGGTCTGCGACTGTTCGGAAACCTGTACGCCGGCGAGATGATCTTCATCCTGATTGCCACCATGTTCAGTGCCGGTCTGGTGCTCGGTCTGTTCGCGGGTGTACTGCAGTGGGCGTGGGCGGTGTTCCACATTCTGGTTATCGTGTTGCAGGCCTTCGTCTTCATGGTACTGACTATCGTCTATATGGCGATGGCGCATCAGGTTGAAGAAGAAGACCAGTTTCATTAATTCACTTTACGTTTAACTTTAGCTTTAAATTACACAACTTAGGAGAAATACCATGGGCTTGGCTTTGATTGCTGTTTCTTTGATGATCGGTTTTGGTGCTCTGGGTACCGCCATCGGTTTCGCTCTGCTGGGCGGTAAACTGCTGGAAGGTTCTGCGCGTCAGCCCGAACTGGCTCCCATGCTGCAAACCAAAATGTTCCTGATCGCCGGTCTGCTTGATGCGGTACCCATGATCGGTGTTGGTATCGCCATGTACGTACTGTTCGTACTTGTGCCAGGAATGGCGTAAGCACACCTTTTTGACAGTACTTACATTTAACCGTCAAACAGAGGTGTCGGCGTGAACATTAATCTCACCCTAATTGGCCAGTCCATCGCCTTCTTGTTTTTCATCTGGTTCAGCTACGCCTTCGTCTGGAAGGCGATCCGAGCCGCGATGGATGAGCGCGAGAAGCAGATAGCTGACGGATTGGAAGCCGCGGATCGCGCCGGTCGTGATCTGGAGCTGGCTCAGGAAAAGGCCTCCAAGCATTTGAAGGAAGCCAAAGCTGAGGCTGCGGGCATCATCGAATCGGCGAATAAACGCGCCAATCAGATTGTCGATGAAGCCAAAGAGCAGGCGCGAACGGAAGCTGACCGCATCAAAACCGCTGCACAAGCGGAAGTAGAGCAAGAGGTCAATCGCGCCAAAGAGCAGCTGCGTTCGCAGGTGGCCACACTGGCCCTGGCTGGCGCAGAGAAAGTGCTGGAAGCGTCTGTCGACGAAGCCAAGCACAAAGATATGCTCGATAAACTGGCCGCCCAACTGTAAGCGAGGTAAACCATGGCTGAACTGAGCACAGTGGCAAGGCCTTACGCGAAGGCGGCGTTTGAGTACGCTCTGGCCGCTGGCGATCTGGCCGGCTGGTCAGCGCAGCTTTCGACAGCGGCGGCAGTAGCCCAGCAGGATGCCATCAAGAAAGTGCTGGCGTCGCCGGCGATGACTACGGACCTGCAGGCCCAGACCTTTATCGATGTGTGCGGCGACGCGCTCAACGACAAAGGCCAGAATTTCATTCGTGTTCTGGCCAAGAACAAGCGTCTGACCCTGCTGCCGCAAATCGCCGTGATTTTTGAGGCACACAAGGCCGCTCAGGAGAAGAGCGTTGACGTGGAACTGTCAACGGCCTTTGAACTGGATGCCGGCGCCCAACAGTCGTTGGCGCAGGCATTGAGTGGCAAACTCCAGCGCGAAGTCAAAGTAACGGCAGTCGTTGATAAAGAACTGCTCGGCGGCGTATTGGTCCGCGCGGGCGATTTGGTTATCGACGGTTCGGTGCGCGGTCGCTTAGCGAAACTCGCCGAAGCAATGAATTCCTAAGCGATTAGACACAGGATTGAGGAACAGAGCATGCAGCAACTGAATCCATCCGAAATTAGCGACATCATTAAGCAGCGCATCGAAAACGTCGATGTGTCTTCTGAAGCTCGCAATGAAGGAACCGTAGTTTCCGTATCTGACGGTATCGTCCGTATTCACGGTCTGACCGACGTCATGTACGGTGAAATGATTGAATTTGAAGGCGGCCGTTTTGGTATGGCACTGAACCTGGAGCGTGACTCCGTAGGTGCGGTGGTACTGGGCGACTACCTCGGCATTGCCGAAGGTCAAAAGTGCAAATGCACCAGCCGTATTCTTGAAGTGCCGGTCGGCCCGGAACTGGAAGGTCGCGTTATCGATTCGCTGGGTAACCCCATCGACGGTAAAGGTCCGATCGACGCTAAAGAAACTGACGCAATTGAAAAAGTTGCTCCCGGCGTTATCTGGCGTAAATCGGTTGACCAGCCCGTTCAGATTGGTCTGAAAGCGATTGACTCCATGGTACCCATCGGTCGCGGCCAGCGTGAGCTGATCATTGGTGACCGTCAGATCGGTAAAACTGCTGTAGCGGTTGACGCGATCATCAACCAGAAAGATTCCGGCATCAAATGTATCTACGTTGCCGTTGGCCAGAAGGCTTCTTCTGTTGCTGCCGTTGTGCGCAAACTGGAAGAGCACGGCGCTATGGACCACACCATCGTGGTTGCAGCGACTGCGTCTGACCCAGCGTCCATGCAGTTCATCGCACCCTTCACCGGTTGTACCATCGGTGAGTACTATCGCGATCGCGGCGAAGACGCACTGGTTATCTACGACGATTTGACCAAGCAGGCCTGGGCTTACCGCCAGATCTCTCTGCTGCTGCGTCGTCCGCCGGGCCGTGAAGCTTACCCCGGTGATGTTTTCTACCTCCACAGCCGTCTGCTGGAACGCGCCGCGCGTGTTTCCGAAGAGTATGTTGAGAAGTTCACCGACGGCAAAGTGAAAGGTAAGACCGGTTCACTGACGGCGCTGCCCGTTATCGAAACCCAAGCAGGTGACGTATCGGCCTTCGTACCGACCAACGTTATCTCGATCACCGACGGTCAGATCTTCCTTGAAACCGACATGTTCAACTCGGGCATCCGCCCGGCAATGAACGCCGGTATCTCGGTATCGCGTGTTGGTGGTTCGGCTCAGACCAAAGTTATCAAGAAACTGTCCGGTGGTATCCGTACCGCACTGGCTCAGTACCGCGAACTGGCGGCATTCTCCCAGTTTGCCTCTGACCTGGATGACGCCACCAAGGCTCAGCTGGATCACGGTGAGCGTGTAACCGAGCTGATGAAGCAGAAGCAATACTCACCCATGAGCATCGCTGAGATGGGTCTGGTTCTGTACTGCGCCAACGAAGGTCACCTGAAAGACATCGAAGTTAACAAAGTTCTCGACTTCGAAGCCTCTCTGTTGTCATTCGCCAATGCCGAATACGCCGACGTGATGAAGCAGATCAACGACTCGGGTAACTGGAACGACGAACTGGAAGGCAAGTTCAAAGAGCTTGTTGAAAAGTTCAAAGCAACCCAGACCTGGTAAGTTTTTCAGGTAGTTTATTCCTGATGAAAAGAGGCGCGCGCAAGCGCGCCGGTAGGAAGCTTGAGGGCCAATTTTTATGGCAGGCGCAAAAGAAATACGCACCCAGATCTCTAGCATCAAGAGTACGCAGAAAATTACCAGCGCGATGGAAATGGTCGCCGCCAGTAAAATGCGTAAAGCTCAAGATCGCATGCAGCTGGGCAAGCCTTACGCGCAACGCATCCGGGCAGTGGTTGGCCATATTGCCAACGCCAACCCGGAGTACACACACGAGTTCATGGAAGAGCGGGACGTCAAGCGCGTTGGTTTTATTCTGGTGTCGACCGACCGGGGTCTTTGTGGTGGTTTGAACGTTAACCTGTTTAAAGCCGCTATTCGCAGCATGAAATCCTGGTCTGAGCAGGGTGTTGAGGTTGATCTCTGTCTGGTGGGCGCCAAAGCCGGTGCCTTCTTTCAGAGCTACGGTGGCAATGTAGTAGCCAATGTCCGTGATCTGGGTGAAGACCCGGAAATCAAGAGTCTGATCGGCAGCGTTAAAGTTATGCTGGATGGCTACAGCGACGGCACCATTGACCGTCTGTATCTGGTGCGCAACGAATTTGTGAACACCATGACCCAGACTCCGCAGGTCGAGCAACTGTTGCCGCTACCCGCGGATGACGACGAAGAACTGAAACACCACTGGGATTATATTTACGAGCCCAACGCCGAAGAGCTGCTGGATGGACTGCTGACTCGCTATATCGAGGCACAGGTTTACCAGGCGGTGGTTGAAAATGGCGCTTGTGAGCAGGCCGCGCGAATGATTGCGATGAAGAATGCAACCGACAACGCCGGCGACCTGATCGACGATCTGCAACTGGTCTACAACAAGGCCCGTCAGTCAGCGATCACCCAGGAGCTGTCGGAAATCGTGGGCGGTGCCGCCGCAGTCAGCGGTTAAGACTGCGGGACAGGAAACGAAATTTAAATCTTCAGGTTTGAGAGGAACCGGAAATGAGTAGCGGACGTATCGTACAAATCATCGGCGCCGTTATCGACGTGGAATTTCCACGCGATGCCGTGCCACAGGTTTATGACGCACTGACCGTCAACGAGAGTGGCCTGACGCTGGAAGTACAGCAGCAGCTGGGCGACGGCGTTGTGCGCACAATCGCACTGGGTTCTTCCGAAGGTCTGCGTCGCGGCCTGGAAGCAACTAACACTAATGAGCCCATCAAGGTGCCCGTCGGTATCGAAACGCTGGGTCGTATCATGGACGTACTGGGCAACCCGATCGACGAATGTGGTCCGATCGGCGAGCAAGAGCGCATGCAGATTCACCGCGACGCGCCCAAGTACGAAGAGCTTGCAGCCTCCAACGAACTGCTGGAAACCGGCATCAAGGTTATCGACCTGGTTTGCCCGTTTGCCAAAGGTGGTAAGGTTGGTCTGTTCGGTGGTGCCGGTGTTGGTAAAACCGTAAACATGATGGAGCTGATCAACAACATCGCTACCGAGCACAGCGGTCTGTCTGTATTCGCCGGTGTTGGTGAGCGTACCCGTGAAGGTAACGACTTCTACCACGAGATGCAGGAAGCCAACGTTGTAAACGTTAAAGACTTCAAGCAATCCAAAGTGGCAATGGTTTACGGCCAGATGAACGAGCCGCCCGGTAACCGTCTGCGTGTTGCTCTGACCGGTCTGACCATGGCAGAGAAATTCCGTGACGAAGGCCGTGACGTTCTGCTGTTTGTCGACAACATCTACCGTTACACACTGGCCGGTACTGAAGTATCAGCACTGCTGGGCCGTATGCCTTCAGCGGTAGGTTACCAGCCGACACTGGCGGAAGAGATGGGTGTTCTGCAGGAGCGCATCACCTCAACCAAGACCGGTTCTATCACTTCTATTCAGGCGGTATACGTACCGGCGGATGACTTGACTGACCCGTCGCCAGCGACCACCTTTGCTCACCTCGACTCAACGGTTGTACTGAGCCGTGACATTGCTGCAAAAGGTATCTACCCGGCTGTTGACCCACTGGATTCTACTTCTCGTCAGCTCGACCCGCTGATCATCGGCGCCGAGCACTACGATGTGGCCCGCGGTGTACAGACTGTTCTGCAGCGCTACAAAGAGCTAAAAGACATCATCGCTATCCTGGGTATGGACGAACTGTCTGAAGAAGACAAGCTGGTGGTAGAACGCGCGCGTAAAATCGAGCGCTTCCTGTCACAGCCCTTCCACGTGGCAGAAGTTTTCACCGGTAGCCCCGGTAAATACGTTTCTCTGAAAGAAACCATCCGCGGCTTCCAGGAAATCCTCAACGGTCAGCACGACGATCTGCCCGAGCAGGCTTTCTACATGGTCGGCACCATCGACGAAGCAATTGAGAAAGCGAAGACGCTGTAAGGCTCTTCCGCGTAGGCATGAATGCCCCGGTGTCACTATCGGGGCGTTCGCTAGCAACGAGGTTAGAACATGGCTATGACCATACATTGCGACATCGTAAGTGCGGAAGAGGAGATTTTCTCCGGACTGGCCAGAATGGTTGTCGCGCACGGCACACTCGGTGATCTGGGTGTTAGCTACGGTCACGCACCTCTGCTGACTGCGTTGGAGCCGGGCCCGGTTCGCGTTATCAAGGATGGCGGCGAAGAGGAAATCTTCTACGTCTCCGGTGGTTATCTGGAAGTGCAAAAAGGCACGATCAGCATTCTTGCAGACACAGCGGTACGCGCTGGTGATCTGGACGAAGCTGCCGCTGCTGAAGCTCAGCGCGCTGCCGCCCACGCGATGACCAACCAGAGCAGTGAAATCGACTACTCGCGCGCCGCTGCCCAACTGGCTGCCGCATCGGCACAGATGCGTACGCTGCAGCAGATTCGCAAAAACTTGAAAAAGTAACTCATTGGTTTTTCTATAAAAAGGCAGCTCAGGCTGCCTTTTTTATTGCGCGAAAAACGGTGTATCACTCAAGATTGATGTAGCCTTTTTCGTTAAAGACCTTCATCAAAGCCTTGTGTCCAAAAGCTCCAGCAGCAGATTGGAAGCCCGCGTTAACCAGCTCGCCATTTAAAAGCCGCTCACTAGCCTCGGCACAAATTTCACCAGTGAAGGTGTACGGAGCGCACATCGACATCGGGAATACCGTTGTCTTCTGTCGGCCTTGCCCAATACAGGTAATTACGGTGCGGTGAATGTCCACGGAGTCCTTGGGGGGTTCTGTGCTATTCATCTCATCACCAAACTGATTGGTCAGTGCTTCTTTTTCTTCCTGACTCTTACCTTCGGCTTCCTTAAGAAAACGATGAATCGTTGCGACAACGGTCTCGATGATCTCGTCGCCAAATGCAGTTAGTACCTGACAGGAGCGCACTCGGTCGTCGAACTCATACCATACAGGTTCACAACCTCCACCCCAAGGCAGCGCGAGTTGTACCTGAGAAAGGTGAGGTACCGAAATCGTGAAGGCCCGATCACCCTGCCATTCAACCATTTGGTGATCTTTCAGCTTGTACTGGGGATTGCAGACCATTCGTAGAAACGATCTTGTGGAACCCTGAGACGGCAGGGCATCCTTGATCTGGTAAGTTATATCCAGGGTATCGATCTCGGGGTCTTCTAAAACTTTTTCTGCCGCAAGCGCCCCAGCGGCCCACATATAACTGTTTGCGGGATTCAGTAACAGATTCTTGTCAGCGAAGGCTTTGCCGTATTCATTGCGAATCGCGATGGTCCAGTCCTGCTCACCTGTCGTGTCCAGATAATGGCAGTTGGCTTCAAGACAAGCCTCGACGACTGGCCACGCCATCTGCATAAAGGGGCCAGCGACGTTGATGACGACGTCTACATTCTTGAACAGCGGCAACAGCGCGTCTTTCTTATTTTCCGCCTGAGCAATAACATGGTCGGGCTCGTGCCCCAACCGCTCGACCACAATCTTCATAGCATCTTCCAGCCGTTGCTGATTTCGCCCAGCAAAGTAAAACGGAATTTTTCGTTCACCCAGACATTCCGCAACCAGCTTACCGGTGTAACCGCTGGCGCCGTAGATCAGTACTTTCGGTTCCGTGCTCATATCAGTGCTCCTTCTAATAATAATTAGCCTTGATCGTTCAAGCATTGGCTTGGAGCATTTACGTTAGTCCCGATACAGGGAATTCGAGAATAGGAAAGCTGGCCATAGGGTTGTGAAATGTGGCCAGCGTTGCTAGTTTACAGGCTTCGCCAATCGCGAGTTTTTGGCAATGAGACCCAAAACACATTCCGCTAAAACAATCCTCGCTCCAGTACGACTGTTCGAGAAGGAGGGCTTCAACGCCGGCCAACTACTTGCTGGAACAGGCCTTAGCCTCTCGATTCTGGAGAATCCTGATACCCGCATACCGCTCAGTCAGGGCCTGAAATTTTTGCGAAACATAGAAAAAGTTACCCTCAATCCCGAGAGCGCATTGCGGGTCGGGTGCGCCTATCCCATCAACCTGTTTGGGCTCTACGGATACGCTCTGATGAGCGCTGCATCCTTGCGCAAGGCGCTGCAACTGGCCTACAAATACGTTGAGCTGAGCTTCGCCTTTCTCGAGCATGAATTCCAGGTTGAAGGCGACACCGCCATCATGAGTATGTCATCGGTGTTGTACGATGACAAAGAACTGGAAATGATAGCTGAACGAGAGCTTGCGGCGACATTTATGATCGTAAAAGGCTTGCTGGAGAAAGACGATTTTCTTACGGGCGTCAAAATTGCTCATGCGCCCCGGTTCAGTAAGAGTCTTTACGAAAAAGTGTTTAATTGTCCGGTAGAATTTAACTGCGACGCGTACCAACTACAGTTTCCATACGATTTACTGGATCTCCCACTTTTGCATAGCGATAGCGACACTGCCGCGTTATGCATTGAAAAATGCGAAATATCGAAAGCGAGGCTGGATCAGCAATTTACTATCGTAGAAGAAATAGAAGAGCATTTGCTTGCTAATCCAGGTCGATTTCCCGGAGTTGAAACCATGGCCGATATGCTAAACCTGTCCGGGCGAACACTGCGTCGAAGGCTGCAGGATCAGGGAACACGATATCAGCAAATCGTTGACAATATTCGCTTCCGATTAGCGAAGGAGTATCTGGAAACCACGTCCCTGACGATAGAACAAATCGCCTTATCTTTAGACTATTCAGATACTGCAAACTTTTCGAACGCCTTCAAGCGCTGGGCCGGTGAGTCTCCCCAACAGTACCGCATGACTATAAGTTCAGGAGTTAATGGCGTGTCGGCGTAGCTGGCCAGGATTGGATCCGGTCCACCTTTTGTAGGCGTGACAAAAGCTCGACGAATCGCTGTAGCCCAGTTTATCTGCAATATCGTCCAAGGTTAGCGTCGTGGTCTGTAAGTACTCTATAGCCAGATTACGACGCACTTCTTCCAGCAACTCCTTGTAACTGGTGTTTTCCTGACCCAGCTTTCGCTGAACCGTTCGCACGGTCATATTCAGGTAATCGGCAGCCTGCTCCAACGTAGTCGACTGGTGCGCTGAAGCGAGAATATAGTTTCTGACGATGTCAGAAAACGTCTGGTTGCTGGCCAGCTGCTTGGTAATGCGTTCGCACTGACTGGCATAGATTCGCGATGTTTCCGGTTCAGCGTGAATAAGGGGTTGGGTTAACACCTCTGCCGGAAATTCATAGCAGTTTTCGTTGGCGCCAAAGTGGATGTCACAGCCGAACAGTTCGTGATAACGATGGGCATAGTCTGGCTCGGATTGCGTCAGATAGACAGCAGATATATTCAACGGACTACCCAAAGCTTCTTCAAAAATTATGCGTGAAGCTACCAAACCCCGATCAATCATGTACTGGTGACACTCACCGAGATCTCGCAATTTGCTGAGGCTGACATAAGCCGTGTCCCCACGCACTGTTGTAATCCAGTGCATGTATGTCCAAGTCATCAGAATATTTTTATACAGCACCTGCATTCCGCTTAATAAGTCTGCACTCGTCTGAATGGCAAGCCCCAGCATGCCATAGGACGACAGGTGGTAGCGCTGGCCAACCGTAAGACCGAAATCTGGCTCGCCTACGGCTTTGATAACTTCCTCTGTAAACGTAATTTCCTGGTGGGGTGTGAGTTGATAAGTGGGATCGTCCAGCGCGTCAATTGGAATATGGGCGACTTCCAGCAACGGTTGGGGATCGATATTGTGCTCCCTGAGGATAGAGATCAGGGGGTTCAACCCGTACACCAAATGCCGCGGGGGAGCTGTTTCTAGTGAAGATCTCAGTTCCATAATTAATATTATTGTCGCACTGGTACCGAAACGATGTCGTAAATTAACAATATAAATGTCTTGTGTAAACAAACTGGAAATTGCACCGCTAGGTAGTATTAACCCCGATCGATGATTTCATAAACGAGTTAATAACAGGGGAACATCAATGGCGGTTCAAGACTGGAATAGCGTGCCAAAAGGCAGCCTTACTCTCAGTGGCGCCGAGGCCGCACTGCCCGATCACATCAGAGATTTTCAGGCCACATTGCGCGACTTTGCGCTCAAAGTAATGCGCCCAATAGGCCAACAGCTCGACAAAATGTCGCCTGAAGAAGTTATTGCCGAAGACTCTCCATACTGGGAGTTCCGTCGGCGTTATCTGGATCTTGGCGTGCGCGTGGAAACACTGATGGATATGGAGCCAAATGAAGCTGCGCTGCTATTTTCGATCCTTTTTGAAGAACTCGGCTACGGCGATAGTGGTCTTGCAATCTCGGTCGGCGCCGCAATTCTGCCACAGTGGATATCGGCTAAATTCGGCCGAATGGATTTACTGGAAGAGTTTCCCGATGAAACACTGGGCTGCTGGGCAATTACCGAACCTGATCATGGCTCTGACATGCTGGATCCCAACGGAAAAGTCAGCCACCCAACCGGCAACTACGGCCGTCCAAACTGTGTGGCCACACTAAAAGACGGATCCATCACGCTAAATGGCCAAAAGTCCGCCTGGGTGTCTAACGGCGTTATTGCCGAGGTGTGCATTCTGTACTGCGCTGCGGACACCGGTGACGGCCCCAACCCAGAGAAAGGATGCGTGCTGGTGTTCCCCACGAATTTGCCGGGCGTATCCCGCGGCAAGCCACTCGACAAATTGGGTCAGCGCGCCCTTTGTCAGGGTGAACTTTTCTTCGATAATGTGAATATTCCCGAAAAATACCTGCTCGCCGGTCCGGAGGACTACCTGCGTGCAGTTTACTGCATCCACACCGAAGCCAATGCGCTTATGGGCGCAACGTTTGCAGGGCTGGCTCAGGCCGCGGCCCATCTCGCCCATGACTATGTCCATGAACGAAAGCAGGGCGGCGTGCCGATTATCCAGCATCAATCTGTAAAGTCTCGGCTTTTCCACCTATTTCGAAAAACCGAAATGGCGCGCGCGCTCACACGTCGTGTTTTGGCGTTCAACAACGACCCAACAAACGTGGAGCCGTCCCTGTGCTCGGCTATGTTTGCCAAAACCACCAGTACCCAGACTGCATTCGAGGTTACCAGCGATGCACTGCAACTGTTTGGTGGTAATGGCTTGAGTCGAGAATACCCCATTGAAAAAATGTTACGCGATGCACGGGCGTCGATGATCGAAGACGGCTGCAATGAAGTGCTCTCCATCAAAGGCGGCTCCTACTTATACGACCCGGAAAAGATCGACGGAGGACGATAATGTCCGATACCGCGGTATATATCGCCGGTGTCGGTATGACACCCTTTGGCGACTTCAGAACGAATTCCTTGGCACAGCTCGCCAGACCGGCTATTGAGGCTGCGCTGAAAGATGCGGGCATTGAAAGTAGTGAATTGCAGGTTGCCTATATGGGCAATGCCGCTGGGGCGGTTATCTGTGGCCAGACCTGTATCCCGGGCCAGGTAGTTTTGCGTTCGATGGGTATCGGCCGTATACCCGTCATCAATATCGAAAACGCGTGTGCAACATCAGCCACTGCCTTGCAGCAAGCCTATAGCTTGATGTCGCGTGGAGCGTATGACATTGCTCTGGTGTGCGGATACGAAAAGCTTTATCACGACGACAAGTTGCGGACTTTCTCAGTGTTCTCCGGAGCAATCGATGTTGCCGCAGAAGAAGAAATTATCGATGGACTCATAGCCAGAAACAGGGCTATAGACCATCCACTGGATACGGAAGGCGCTGGTAAAACGCGTTCCTTGTTTATTGATATCTACGCCACGTGGGCGCGTGAGCACATGTATCGCTATGGCACCACGCGCGAACAAATTGCGGCGGTATCAGCGAAAAACTCAAAACATGGCGCACTCAATCCCTTATCACAGTTCAAGAATACCTTAAGTATTGACGACGTTCTGTCCGCCAAATCGATAGTCGACCCCTTAACCCTGCCTATGTGTGCGCCGATCGGTGATGGTGCCGCAGCATTGGTGTTGGTAAGCGAACGGGTGCGCAAGCGCCTGGATAGTTCGCGTTGCATACGCGTTCTTGATTCCGCCCTGACCAGTGGTTGGGATGTGGCTGAGGGCGAAACGCCCATCGTGGAACAGGCGGCGACTGAAATCTACAACACCACTGGCGTTGATCCACAGGATTTGAGTTGCATCGAGCTGCACGATGCGTCGGCAATTTCCGAGATCTGCTACTACGAATATCTGGGTCTCTGTGGGTACGGAAAGGGGGGCGAATTGGTTGAGAGTGGTGCGACATCCTTAGGTGGCCGTATCCCGGTAAACACCTCCGGTGGCCTTATGCGCAAAGGACATCCGATTGGCGCCACAGGTGCTGCGCAGCTGGTCGAATTGACCATGCAACTTCGCGGTGAGGCTGGCGACAGACAGGTGCAGAACGCCCGGTTGGCTTTGGCAGAAAACGGCGGTGGATACCTTGGCAAAGACGTCGCTGCGCTGGTTTTGACAATACTGAGTAAAGATTAGGGGAAGCTAATGAAAGATACTCGGATCTTCGCAAATCTTATTGAAGCGAAAAAAAACGAATGCCCGGATCTCGATGTATTAACGTTCGCAACGCTATCTACTGATGGGACGATCAGTTCGCAGATTCGTACCTACCAGAACCTCTGGGACAACGGCCAACGCCTGGCGAATGCGTTGGTAGGTGCCGGCATGCGAAGGGGCGATAAGTTTGCCTTACTGATGCAGAACCACCCCGAATTTGTCGATGCGATGGTTGCAAGCTCTCTGATAGGCAGTGTGTTCGTACCCATAGATCCGCGAACCGACGGCGATAAACTCAAATACATGATCGAGTTTTCCGGCTGCAAAGGTGTGATCTGCGCAGACTACTGCTACAAAAACCTCGAAAAAGTCGCCAACCAAATAGATGCTATTGAATGGATATGGGTGATGCGCACCGGCGAAATACCCGTTATCAGTAGCGCCGATAACCGCATCAGTGATTACAACGCGGTACAGCCTGAAACCTACGAGCCCGTTGACTGCTGCATTGAATCGCCCTCTGAAATCATGCAGATGCTATACACGTCAGGGACTACCGGTGACCCCAAGGCGATCCTGGCCCCCTACGAGCGATACGATAATGTCGCCTCTATTGGGCCGGCTCTCGGTATGAAACCTAACGACAGGCCCTACACCGGACTCTCGCTAACCCATGCCAATGCGCAACTGATAACCCTGGGTAACGTTCTGAAAATGGGTATGCGCGGTGTTATCAGTCGAAAATTCACCAAGACCCATCTTTGGGATATCTGTCGGCACTACGGTTGTACCGTTTTCAATCTGCTCGGTGGAATGACCAACGCAATCTATAGCGAGCCTCGCCGCGACGACGACGCTGATAATCCCGTGCGTTACGTTATATCGGCGGGTATGCCGGGGGCTATCTGGAATGATTTTAAGAAACGCTTCGATGTTGAGATTTTTGAATTTTACGGTGCTGCGGAAGGCGGCATGTTGTTCAACCCTCCTAACGTCGGACCGATAGGCAGTATTGGAAAACCACCAGAGTCACTGGTTGCAAAGATTGTTGATGACAACGGCAATGAAGTGCCCGATGGCGAGCGCGGCGAGATCACGTTTGAATCGGCCAATGGAGAACCGCTGGCCGTTTCTTATTACAAAAACGAAGAAGCATCGCGCAAGAAATGTCGCGATGGCATTTTATACATGGGTGATATTGGCCACCGTGATAAGGACGGTTGGTTTTTCTTCCATAGTCGAAAAGGCGATGAGTTACGTCGCAACGGGGAGTTTATAGACATTGCAAAGATTGAAAAAGTTATTGCCGAATTTCCCGATGTAGAAGATGTTTTTGTCTATGGCATACCGGCCTCAACAGGCGTGCCAGGAGAAAAAGATATCGTCGCTGCTGTCGTTCCTACTGAAGCAAAAATATTTAAACCAACAAGGCTTATCCAACACTGCAAACAATTTCTCAATTCAAGCGAAAAGCCTAGCTTTATTCAGTTAATGTCTGAAATACCAAAAACCGCGTCGGAAAAGCCCCAGGCGCGATTTTGTTACGAGCTTTTCAAAGAGAAAAAGAAGCACGTGTACGACTGCGAATCTGAGCTTGTCGTCAATTAACAGTAATACGTCATAAACGACCATACAAAATATTTCTGTTCGGCGATTAAATGGACTTCAATTGTTAAAACGTTACGCGAAAGTCGATAAGCACAAGAATCAAAACGCGAGAGGAAACTGGTGATGAATAGTGTCCGGGCCAGATTATCACGGCTTGTTCTGAGAAACAGAATGATCGCAAGCATTCTGTTTCTTGCGCTGACAATATTCTTTGCCATGGGTGTTCCACACGTAGAGTTAAAAACCATATTCTCCGACTTGCTGCCCGAAGATGACCCGTTTATACACGTTTTCAAGGATCACCCGAACTTCGGAAACCCGCTAGCCATTACGGTTATGGTGAAACGAAAAGACGGCGATATCTACAACCCGGAAACATTGGGAAAAGTCTGGCAGCTTACCCGCGATATCGACCTAACGCCGGGTGTTGATCACGATCAAATTATGTCAATCGCATCGGCAAAGGCTCGTTACGCCCAAGCCACACCCTACGGGATCGATACCCAGCCACTGATGGGTGATTCGGTTCCAACGAGCGAAGAGCAAATTGAAGAATTCCGTAAGAATGTTGAGAAATCGCCCAACGCACAGCAATTTCTCATTTCCCAGGATGAAACCGCGACACTGATATCAGCTACCTTCATCGAAAGGCTGCTGGACTATGGGGTGGCATTCGAATACGTCAAGGGCCTGGTTGACGAGGCCGTCGATGACAATCATGACGTTTATATGGCGGGTCAGCCTGCGCTAACTGGCTGGGTATACGAATATCAGTATCAGATGATCGGCATATTCGCGATCACTCTGAGTCTGCTTGTGCTCGCGCTTATTCTTTACACACAGAATATCGCTGGTGTGGTTACCCCGATTATGGCAAGCCTTGTAGCAGCGATCTGGGGTTTCGGGTTCGCGGGTTGGGTCGGTCTACCGATTGAGCCACTGTTGATGATCGTGCCGCTCTTATTGATTGCGCGGTCATTTAGTCATTGCGTTCAGTTTACCGAGCGATTCTATGAAATTTTCAATCAGGTTGGTGATAAACAAAAGGCAGCCGAACTGACCACCAGCGTAATGATGGCTCCGTCCATTCTGGGGATTATCACCGATGCCGTTGGTATTCTGCTAATTTCCCTTGCGCCTATACCGGCAATGGAGCGCTTTTCCTTCTTCTGTGGCTTCTGGGCATTCATGCTCATCCCAACAGGTGTCTTTCTAGCACCATTGCTGTTGTCGGTTCTGCCTGCTCCGCGCAACCTGGAAAAAATTGTTGCGGATTCTGATCACGGATTTCATGGCAGAGTTAAAGCCACGCTGACCGCCATATCGACTCTTTCGCAGGGGCGCAAGGCTAAATACTCCGCAGCAATCACTGTCATCGTTGCTGTGTTTTCCTTCTACCATGCGATGAATATCCAGATTGGTAACCCTGTTGAAGGCAGTAATCTGCTGTGGGAAGACTCGGAATACAACGAGTCTGTAGCGATGATCAACAGTCATTTCCCTGGCGTTAACACCTTGGAAATTATTCTGGAAGCGAAGAACCCGAGCAATACCAATCGGGTGGCAAAACAGGCAGAAACCGTAAACACCATGCTGCAACTGCAGTCCGAGATGGAAAATAGCGACTTTCCCCCAAGGGCGACGCTGTCTTTCGGCGATTTCCTGATGGACGCTAACCGCATTATATCCGGTGGCCACACCAAGTGGTTGGTGCTCGACGATAATGACCGAGCGGTTAATGCGGCTACGTCGGCGGTATTAATGGGTTCGAGCCCAAAAGCCTATAGCCATGTTGTTGATTTTGAGCTGCAGAATTCAACGGTGTCATTCTGGTATCCGGACAACAAACAGGAAACTGTAGATGCGGCGCTGGCCAGCGCACGCGCAGCAGTAGAAAAAGTCGGCAACGAGCACAGTGATTTTACCGTGAGATTGGGGAGCGGAACGATCGCCCTACAGCAGGCAATTAACCATGTAGTCGAGCGTTACCACTGGTTGATTATGGGGCTGCTTAATGCCGCGATACTGCTGGTTGCAAGCTTCGCCTACCGTTCGCTGTTGGCGGGTGTGATTCTGCTGATTCCGGTTAACCTTTCCAATTTCATCCTTACTACATGCATGTCGTTCATGGGAATCGGCCTTGATATTAACTCGCTGATGGTGGCGGCAATAGGCGTCGGTGTGGGTATTGACTACGGTATTTATCTGCTCAGCCGGATCTGCGAAGAATTCCAGGAGCGCAAAGACTACGCGCTAGCTTTAACCGCCGCCCTGACAACGACAGGCAAGGCCATCATGTTTACTGCGAGCATTATGCTGTTGGGGATTCTTCCGTGGTACTTCCTCTCGGGCCTAAAGTTTCTGGCTGATATGGGTCTTCTCTTGGTTCTGGTCATGCTGATCAATATGGTTGTAGCGCTTGTTGTACTACCCATGCTTGTTTGGTTGATCAAACCGCGCTTCATCTCCAATGAGGACATCCTGGTAATAGGAGAAGGCATCGATATCAGCAAAATTGTAGCCGCAGAAGTACCGGTTAAAAGTGAGCGCTATGTCGGGCGCGCCGCAGTCAGTGAAAGCTATTAGGTTGTACAACATTCTAAGGCGATAACACGAGTAGGAGAACAGAAATGCGAATCAGAAAATACGATCACAACTTCAGCCGCCGCGCCTTTCTTGAAAAAACCGCGCTTGGGGTTGCCGGCGCAGGCCTTCTTTCACCACTCTGGTCCAGCATCGCGCGCGGGGCGGACATGTCAAAAGTCTACCCCGATGAACTGACCTCCATCGAAATGTACACCAAAGGCAAGATAAAGGCTGGCGACATCATCACCGCCAACAATGTCGAACATGTTAAGGAACTATTGGATCCGGTTGCCTACCACCAGGTAAAAACGATGGGTCGACGCATCCATATCGTAGAGCCGGTCAAGGATGTATCGTCGTTGTATCCAGCGGAATTTCTAGAAGCAACCCTCAGAAACAAGGGCAAGGCGGTACTGGGTAAAGACAACAACGTCTACACCACCGATGGCAAACCCTGGATTGGTGGCGTGCCATTCCCGGAACCTAAAAATGGTATCGAAGCTGCGTACAACCTTACACTAAGCTGGGGTCGTCATGACTATTCCCAGTATGCTGTTAGGGACTGGGATATTGATCCTGATGGTGATCTTTCCTACCAGTATGACTTTGTTTGGTGTGAGCTGAATACTACAGCGCGTACCAACGGGGATATCTGGAAGGGCAAAGACGATCTGCTGCGTTACCAGTCGGTGTTCTTTACCGCGCCCAATGATAGTGCTGGGACCTCGTTTCTGAGTATCTGGGATTACGACCAGAGCAAATTCCCCGACCTGCACGGCTACATACCGGCCTTCCGCCGGGTGCGGCAGTTCCCTACGAACCAGCGCTTTGAGCCCTTGGTGCCCGGCATAACATTGTTCCTTTCAGATGCCTGGGCAGCCGGCGACCCGCTGCTCACTTGGGGTAACTACAAGATTATTGGTCGCCAGCCGATGCTGGGTGTCATCGGCCCACGCAACTTCCATGGTGGTTATCACGACAATTGGGAAAAACCGGTTCACGGGGGACCGAAGGATCAGACGTTCTTTGATACCTATATGGAAATGGTACCGGAGTGCCTGGTGGTAGAAGCTGAACCGGTGGGCTACCCGCGATCTCCTGTAGGCAAAAAACGAATCTGGATTGATGTGCGCAATCAGATGTATGTGGCCTACAACACCTATGACCGCCGCGGAGAAATCTGGAAATCCTTCGAGCCCCATTACGCGTTGCAGTCTAACGATAAGATGACGCGGAAAGACGGCGCCCATCCTGCATGGTCTTGGTCCAGTGTGCATAGCCATGATCTGCAGTCCAACCGTATGAGTCGATTTGTTCAGGCGAAATCTGTTGTCGGAGGTTATCAAAGCCATTACGACGGAACTAAAGAGGATGTCTACAACAAATACCTTACAGTTCAGGCGATGCAGCGCCTCGGGGGTTAACGCCATGCTGCCACTCAAACACGCGGCGCTAGCCTGCTTCTGTGCATTGCTGAGCCTCAGTGGACCCGTCAGCGCGAAAAACTTTACGGGTACTGCAGAACTGGTTCATCAAGGCACAGCTCACGACATTGTCTACGGCATCTCCGCCGGCCCAAGAGAATTGATCGCAGTGGGGACCGCCGGTACTTTGCTTCGCAGCAGCGACGGTGGGAGCTGGAAAGCTGAGCGTCTGGAAACAAACGGCAGAGCCTTGTTTTCAGTGGCAAGCGGTGAGGGCTACGCAGTGACCGTTGGCCAGGAAGGCCTGATCATGCGATCGGATAACACGTTGGAATGGGAGCCGGTGTCTGCGCCAACGGATCAACGCTTGTTTTCAGTGGCCGTCGACGGGCAGGGAAACTGCGCAGCCGTTGGCGGTTTTGGCACCATCATCGTATCGCGTGACAAAGGAGTGAACTGGACGAGTAGAGCGGTGGATTGGCAATCGCTGATTGATCAGCCCTATGAGCCACATATCTATAAAGTGATATTCGATGAGAAAGGGCGACTCCTGATGGTCGGTGAGTTCGGCATGATCGCTCGTTCGGATGATCTGGGTGAAAGCTGGGAGTTGTTACGAAAAGGTGACGCGTCGATTTTCGATATAACTCAAACCGAGGACGGAACTCTCTACGCCGTAGGCCAGAATGGAGAAGTGGTGCGAAGTACCGATGATGGCAGCAACTGGGTACAACTGGCGACGACAACCAATGGGGTATTACTTAATGCCCTGGTCTCCCAGAAGAGCGAATTGATTGTTTTCGGACTCAGAGAAAACTTGGTGAACACCTCAAACACACAAGATCAACTATCCATCCTGCAAGCCCATTCTGAATTAGGTAACGCCTGGTACACCGACAATACCGCGTTTGGTGACTCGCATTACATCGTCGGTCAATTCGGTCGTATTGTAAAACTCAGCAACTGATACTGATAACGATATTCAGGGAGCAGCCTTATGAGCTACAAAAAAAACGCGATACTGGCATTGTTGTCTTCAACCACAGTCCTTTCCGGTAGCGTGCAGGCGCTTGACGGCTCTTTACTGGGGATGGACTACAATATCAGTGGTTTTATCCGGGCAGAAATGGCTGTTAAAACTGTCGATGACGAAAACCCCTACAATCAGCGTGGCAACCTGTTCAACGGGGTAGCAGTAGAGCGCCGTGGCGCATTACCCCAAACGAACCTTCCTTTACTGCCTCAGCCAACGGTCAATGACACAGCAGTCCGCAATGGTGTTCCAGCGGACAACGATTTCAACTTCACTCAGGTCCGATTGGAAAACACCATTCAGTTGCGGTTTAACAGCAACTGGTCTTCGACAATCAAACTTCGCGGCATTTTTGACGCAGCGGCTTATGAAGAGTTTGATCCGGATGATGTGAACAGCGAGG
The DNA here is from genome assembly GCF_041624475.1 of Litorivivens sp. GTDB lineage: Bacteria > Pseudomonadota > Gammaproteobacteria > Pseudomonadales > Spongiibacteraceae > Litorivivens. The sequence continues at coordinate 155,048 of NZ_JBFJUX010000001.1, read as the reverse complement.
CCGTTGGCTATCTCTACGGGGAGCCCAATTATTTTGAGTATGACGATTTTAAAAAAGGTGGTGTACAGAATCGTTTGGAGTGGGCTGGCGAAGATTATATGATCGACATCCCGACGGCCTATATAGATTACCAGGATGGGCCGTTGCTGATACGTGCGGGTAATCAACAAATTGCCTGGGGTCAGGCGCTGTTCTTCCGAGTGATGGATGTAGCCAATGGTTTGGATTTGCGACGCCACCTGATACTGGATTTCGCGTCGGAAGAATACGCCGACGAACGCATTTCTTCCCCAGCCATTCGAGCATCCTATCAAATAGGTGTGTGGGAACTCGATACATTTGTACAGATGTTCCAGCCTACTATCTACCCCAATCCGAATACGCCCTACAACGTTATCGCGTCACAATTTACGGTACGTGACACCTACGACTCTGTAGACGAAGAGTTAAACAGCGGTTTTCGGCTGAAAGGGAGTATCGGTGACATTGGCTTGCAGTTTATGTACACCAACCGAATCAATCCAGATGGTGTTTTCCGCTGGACAAAATCCAACGTCAATCGTGACGCGGAAGCAGTACCTGGCTCGGGATCAACGCTTGCCGAAACTCCTCTGGAGGTCGATACAACCGGCGTTTGGTCGGCAGATGAATGGTTTACCTACGCAGCCATGGCGCGACTCGATGGTATTGAAGGTTTGAATACGCTCATTCGCGAATTTCCTGAATCACAAACACTGTTGGCTGAAGAGGTTGATAGCATGGAAGAAGCGCGCCGCGAGCTCGATTTTTTCTTTCAAGCTTCCGGCAGCGGTTTTCGTGGCCACATCGCGCGTGAATACTTCCGTGAGGATATTTTCGGTACCGGTTTCAGCTATGTGTTTCAGGGTGAGCCCGGTAGCTGGACAGACCAGTTGATCCTGAACTTCGAAGTGACCTACACACCGGACCGGGTTTTCACTAACACCAATCTTTCTCGTGAATATATCGTCGAGGATGAAATTATCTCAGCGTTGGTACTTGAAAAATATCAACGTTTCAGCCGGTCTTTTCCTGCCACCTACTTCGTCTTCCAGTGGATGCATCGCACAGAGTCAGACCTGTTTGGCCGTCATCTGAGTGGTATGGGTGGTGACATCAATAATACTCCGGATGGGGTTGATGGCTGGGACGGCCTGGTATTGGCGTTGCAACAACCCTTCCCGGGCCTGGTGTGGCGAGCGGATTTTTCAATGCTATATGACACGCGCGGCGGGTTGTTGGTGCAGCCTGCGTTGAAATGGAAGCCAAGCGGTGACTGGAATATTGAAATGTTCTACACCTATCTCGATGGAAGCTTGGGCGACAACCCGAATGAAAACATCATCGAGACTATTGAGTGGGCGGAGGAGTTCGGTATGCGGGTCGCCTATCAGTTCTAAATACTATTCAGCTGCTTCCTTTCCAGGGGCTTTGGCCGCTGCTGACCCCAGAGCGGCCCTTTTTTCAGGAGTCTGACCATGGTGGTTTCGGTAAAACGCTATACGCGGCAGTTTATGCGTAGAGAGTTTTTGCGAAAAACCCTTACATTTTCTGCGGCAGGGTTGTTGATGCCGGTATGGAAAGCGATGGCAGACAACGGAGATTTTGGCAAGGCCTATCCAGATGAACTGCTTTCGATTTCCGAATACACCAAAGGCCGCCTGTCGGCTGGTGACTACATAACCGCTGATAACGTTCACCATGTTAAAGCCCTATTGGATCCGGTGAAGTATCACCAGATTAAAAATATGGGGCGCAAGCTAAAGCTTAAGGCGACCACGCGCGACATTATGAAACTCAGCCCCTGGGAATATATGGAGGCTAGTTTCAGGCATAAAGGTATGGCCTCATTCAATGAAAATGGCAATGTGGTTGCGCCCGACGGTGGCCCCTGGATTGGCGGCATTCCATTCCCGGAAGCGACAACCGGACTGGAATTATTTGCCGGTCTTACCCTGAGCTGGGGACGGCACGATGCATCTTTTTATGCCATCAAGGAATACGATCTCAACCCGGACGGTAAAGAGCAGTATGGCTATGAAAGTGGTTGGGCCGAGTATTCACCGGTAGGTCGTTTGGTGTTTCCCGACAAACACTGGAAGGGCCACGAAGATAAATTGCGCTACCAGAGTGTGATATTTACCGCGCCGGACAGTGTGCGCGGCACATCTTTTATCAACACCTGGTACTACGACCAGAATCGCTTTCCGGATTTGTATGGCTATATCCCAGATTTCAAGCGTATCCGTCGATTTCCAACGGATCAGCGCTTTGAGCCTCTGGTGCCGGGTTCGAGCCTGTATCTGTCGGACGCCTGGGCCGCTGGCGACCCACTGCATACTTGGGGCAACTATCGCATAGTTAAACGCACGCCCTTTCTTGCCGCTGTCTCGGGTGGTTGGAATGCCGAGCACGAAAACTGGGAACACAACACGCATGGGGGGCCTCAGGGCAAGACTTTCTGGGATACCGAGGTCGAACTGGTTCCGGAAGCCATCGTAGTCGAGGCCGAACCCACGGGTTTTCCCCGTGCTCCGGTGGGGCACAAGCGCGTGTGGTTTGATGCCCGCACCCAATTGCCTTTGGCAATGGTCACCTTCGACCGGCGTGGCGAGATGTTCCGCTCTTTCGACGGTGCCTACGCTCTTTACGACAGCGGCGACAGAAAAGTTATGGACGGTAAACATCCCTACTGGAGCTGGGGACATGTTCACGCCTATGACGTACAGACCGGAAAGATGACGCGCCTGGAGCAGGTACAGCGTATCGGTAACGGTCATCGCATGATGGTTAACAACCAGGATATTTACGATCAATACCTGACCAATGCGGCCCTGCGCCGTATGGGTCGGTGAGGCAAAAATACAAATACAAAGGCCTATCGAAAACCAAGATAAATCGCAAAAAGGAACAGCACAATGGCAGCAATCAGGGCTCTCGTGGCCACCCGTCGTGACAGTGGTCTGGAGGTCGATTATCGCGACCTCAGCGATTCGGACCTCGGGGAAGGTGATGTCGAAGTTGCGGTTGAATACACAACGCTAAACTTCAAAGACGGGTTAGCGATGACGGATGCCATTCCCATTGTTCAGAAATCGCCACTGATACTGGGAATCGATATGGCAGGAACGATCACTGCCAGCGACAGCAATAAATTCAGGGTTGGAGACCGTGTAGTTCTCAATGGTTATGGCGCATCTGAAACGCGAAACGGCGGATACACGGAACGGCTGCGAACAAGTAGCGATCTACTGGTAAAACTGCCTCAGTCGATTTCAACACGTGAAGCCATGGCCATCGGTACGGCAGGGTACACAGCCATGCTGTCGGTACTGAGGTTGGAGCGGCTCGGCATAAGCCCGGATCGCGGCGATGTTCTGGTTACCGGTGCCTCTGGCGGGGTGGGAACGACAGCGATTTCGTTGCTGGCCAAGCTCGGCTACCGGGTGACGGCATCCACCGGACGCATGGAAGAAGAGGCTTTTCTCAAATCCCTCGGCGCAAAACAGGTTATTCATCGCGACGAGCTATCATCACCCGGCGATCCTATGCAAAGCACGCGATGGGCGGCAGCGGTGGATTCCTGTGGCAGCCATACCCTGGCCAATGTGCTGGCGCAGCTGGACTACAACGGCGTAGTCACCGCTTGTGGTCTGGCGCAGGGGACAGATCTCGCCGCGACGGTACTGCCGTTTGCACTGCGCAATGTGTCTTTGCTCGGGGTCGACTCGGTCAATGCTCCGATGCCTCTGCGTGAGCAGGCGTGGTCGCGACTGGAAGCCGACCTAGATCGCAGCAAGCTGGATTCCCTTTCGTTTGATTTGCCCTTTGATCAGCTAAAAAAAGCTGGCCCCGAAATTCTGGCGGGCAAGATTCGCGGTCGCGCCATTGTGTCAATGCGGAGTCAGAGTTAAATGATGAACGATCATTTTTCCCTGCAGGGAAAAGTCGCTCTGATAACCGGTGCGGGGAACGGGATTGGTGCAGCCTGTGCGCGCTGTTTTGCACAGAGCGGCGCAGCGGTTATGGCCAGCGATATCAATGGCGAGAGAGTTGAGGCGTTGGCCCGCGAGCTGGTTGGCGAAGGTTTTGAAGTCAAGGCGATCCAGCATGATGTGGCTAAAGAGGATGACTGGGCCCGCGTCGTCGATGCCCTGGCTGACTGGCACGACGGCTGGGATATTCTGGTGAACAACGCCGGTATCTATATTGGTGGAAAGTTAGAAGAAAATTCACTCAGCCAATTACACCGCATTAATGGCATCAATATCGATTCCATTTTTTTGGGTACCCAGTTTGCTGCCAGCGCTATGCAACCGGACGGACGCTTCGGACGCGGTGGCTCAATAATCAACTTGTCGTCAATTGCCGGATTGATTGGCGTACCGGGACATTCTATCTACGGAGCGACCAAAGGCGCAGTGCGTTCTTTGACCAAACATAGCGCCGTGGAATTTGCGGCGTTTGGTTACGGTATTCGGGTCAATTCCTTGCATCCCGGTCTGATTGCCACGGAGATGGGATATTTGGTGTTCAAGGACTTTGTCGAGGTCGGCTTGGCCTCGTCGGAATCCGAAGCGCAAAAGATGCTGGAAAACCAAATGATTCCGATGGGTCGTTTGGGTGACGTGCAGGACATTGCATTGGCTGCTCAGTTTCTTGCTAGCGATGCATCGTCCTATATGACCGGCTCAGAACTTACCGTGGATGGCGGCTTTACTGCAACCTGAGGGCGTCAATGCTATGACAAAAACACAGCAACAAGTCGCACTGGTTACCGGTGCGGGCGCTGGCATAGGAAGAGCCACGGCAATCGCGCTGGCCGCTGACGGTTTTTGTGTAGTGGTCAGTGATATCAACCTGGATGCGGCAACGTCGGTGGCTGAGCAGATAAAAGCCGAGGGTGGCGCGGGGTATGCTCTGCGTCAGGATGTTGTCGACGAGGCCGGTTGGCGCGAAACAGTAGACCAGATTATTGCTAGCCATGGTGGGCTGCACTCGCTGATCAACAATGCTGGCGTCGCCACCATCTGCGGTATAGAAGACGAATCCCTTGAGAGTTGGCGTCGCACCCAAAGTATCAATGCGGACGGGGTGTTTCTCGGCTGCAGGGCCGCTATCTCCGCGATGAAACACTGTGGTGGGGTCATCGTAAACGTGTCGTCTATCGAGGGAATTGTTGGCGACCCGATGTTGCCTGCCTACAATGCCAGCAAGGGCTCCGTTCGAGCCCTCACCAAGTCGATTGCGCTGTATTGCGCTCGTCAGGGCTTTCCCATCAGGGTGAATTCTATACATCCAGGTTATGTCGCTACACCGCTGGTCAGCAACGCACTGGCCGAGTTGGACGCGTCCGCAGCTGATGAGTTTACTGCGAGTGTCATGGCAAAAATCCCCATGGGGCGAATGGCAGAACCGGAAGAGATTGCCTGTGGTATCCGGTTTCTCGTATCCGAGGATTCCAGCTACATGACCGGCGCAGAGTTGATAATGGACGGCGGCTATACCGCCGCGTAACGGTGATTACCAGGAGGTGGTAACCATGAACCAGACGAGAGAGCCGATTCCTTTTTGGGCGCGTTTTTTTCTCAAATTTGCCGATGTCTGCATATTTGATGCACCGGGAAAGCCGCGCTTTAAGGTCGCGTGGGCGGTAGATATTCACAAAATCGCAACGCTGTTTATTATTTACGCGATGATGCATCACTTTCAAAACTTTTCCACCGGGGCATGGGTATATCTGGCCCTACACGGCATCTATGGCTATTGTTGGCTGATCAAGGATTTTGCGTTTAGGGATCATCAGCTCAACAACAAACTAAGTTTTATCGGCTTTTTTAATCTCTATGCTCTGTTGATCGCCTGGTATTGGCTTATTCCTTATCTGTTTTTGTCGCGCTACGTGGAACCCAGTGGCTTTGTTCTGTTTGTTGCAATCGCGTTACATACACTTGGCGTGGTCACCATGATTGCAGCTGACGGCCAGCGGCACTGGGCGATGAAATACCGCACCCAATCAGGCCTTTTTACAGACGGTATGTGCCGCTATACACGTAATCCGAACTACCTGGGTGAGCTAATGCTTTACGCGGCCTATGCTCTACTAGCGGCGCACTGGCTGGCCTGGGTTATCTACGCTTATATGGCGATCTACTTTCTGGCGCGGATGAAAGGCAAAGATCATGCAATTTCCCGCCATCCCGGCTGGGCAGACTACAAAGCACAAAGTGGCTTGCTGATTCCCTGGCGCATACTCAATGGCCGGGCATTGTATGAACGGTGGCAGGAGCATTCGGCCAGAGCAGGCACGTTAGAGGAGGCAAAAGGATGATTGATTTGAAGCGCTGGAAAGCCTTTTTCCTGTTCGCTGCCCTGTTTAACGCCGCTGCGGGTATGCTGATGGTATTTGCGCCGGAGCTTTTCGGGGTATTGATGCAAATACCGGAGGCCGATATACAGGCATCCACAGCCTGGATACACCAGTTTGGTGTGCTGGTGTTGGGGTTTGGCCTGGCTTACTTCTGGTTGTCCCGTGATCCGCTGGGCAATCGAAATCTCGCGCTACTGGGCTGTATTGGCAAGCTGGCTGTTTTCACTACAGGCTGGGTTGACTACTTTGCGGGCCATGCCCCCCTGTATTTTGCGGTTCTAGTAGTGGCAGATGCCTTGTTTGCCCTGGTTTTCTACTACTTTTATCGGATCACGACCACTGCTGAAACAGGAACTTTTGTCTGAAAAATTAACGATTTGCCTGCGGAACTCGATTTGCTGCTAAAGCTTGGCCAACTATCACCGCGATAGCTGGCTCTTGCTTGCAGCATTCGCTAACATCAGCGCCTCATCTTGGAACTGATGGATAGAGAGGCAAATCGTGTCAATAGAAGTCGTCATTCTCGCCGCCGGCAAGGGCACTCGAATGCGCTCGAGCCTGCCAAAGGTCATGCACGCTATCGCTGGCACGCCAATGCTGGGGCATGTGATCAGCGCTGCTCGGCGTATTGCTGCTGACACTATTCACGTTGTTGTCGGCCATGGCGCGGATCATGTCAAGGCGGCTTTTGACCAAGTTTCCTGGATTGATCAGACTGAACAAAAGGGCACCGGGCATGCGGTAGCACAGGCTTTACCGAGTCTGGCGGACGATAGCCGGGTACTGATTCTCTACGGCGACGTACCGTTGATTGCCTCTGAAACACTGGACAAGCTCGTTGCGCAATGCAACGACGAGGCAATGAGCCTGCTCACAACCAACCTAAATGATCCAAGTGGCTATGGCCGAATCATTCGCGAAAACGATAACGTCGTTGCCATTGTCGAGCAGAAAGACGCCAGCTTTGAGCAACTTGCTATTCAGGAAGTGAACACGGGCATCATGGCTGTGACCGCCAAACACCTAAAACAGTGGTTGCCCAGGCTCAGCAGTGACAATGCTCAGGGCGAATACTATCTCACCGACATCATCGAAATGGCCGTTGGCGATGGTATCGCCATCGAGGTATGTCAGCCGGCGTCGCCCTGGGAAGTGCAGGGGGTCAACAACCGCGCTCAACTCAACGAACTGGAACGCTATTACCAGCGCTGCCGCGCAGAGGCCGTTATGGCAGACGGCGCCACATTGGCGGACGCTGGGCGCATTGATATTCGCGGTGAGCTGAAGGTGGGTCAGGATTGCTATATCGACGTCAATTGCGTTTTTGAAGGGCAGTGCGAAATAGGAGACAAGGTTCATATCGGTCCCAACTGCGTCCTGATTAACAGTCGGGTGGCCAATGGCAGTACAATTAAGGCTAACTCCGTGCTCGAAGAAGCGGTTGTGGGCGAAGATTGTGATGTCGGCCCCTTCGCCAGGCTTCGTCCGGGCACCGTGCTGTCGGCGAAAGCCAAAATCGGCAATTTTGTAGAAACCAAAAAAGCCGTGCTGGGTGCAGGCAGCAAGGTCAATCACCTGAGCTATATCGGTGACAGCGAACTGGGTGAAAACGTCAACGTGGGTGCTGGCACCATTACCTGCAACTACGACGGCGTGAACAAATCCAAAACCGTCATTGGTGACGGGGCGTTTATCGGCTCGAACACCTCACTGGTGGCGCCGGTAACGGTAGGGAAAAATGCGACTGTGGGCGCGGGCTCAACCATTACCGGCGACGTCGCCGAGGCCGAACTGGCAGTGGCACGCGGTAAACAACGCAATATAAGCGGCTGGAAACGGCCGACCAAAAAGACAGATTAAGGACATACCATGTGCGGGATTGTCGGCGCTGTAGCCGATCGCGATATCAGCGATATTCTTATTGAAGGCCTGAAACGACTGGAATACCGAGGCTACGACTCTGCCGGTGTCGCACTGCTGGATCAGGGCAAGCTGGCTATCCGCAAGGAAGTGGGCAAAGTGGCCGCACTGGAGCAGGCTTTAACATCCAAGCAAGCCGGCCACACCGGTATTGCTCACACGCGCTGGGCAACTCACGGTAAACCCACCGAAGCAAACGCGCACCCGCACTTCTCCGGCGACAAGCTTGCAGTGGTACACAACGGCATTATTGAAAACCACGATACCCTGCGCGAGGAATTGAGTAGTCAGGGGTATAAGTTTGTGTCGGAAACCGACACCGAAACCATTGCCCACCTGATTAACCATCTGATGCAGCAGGGGAACGACTTGCTGGCCGCGGTCAAGGCGGCGATTCCCCGTTTGGAAGGTGCCTATGGCCTGGCAGTGGTTCACGCCGATGAGCCAAATCGTATCGTCTGTGCTCGCAGTGGTAGCCCGCTGGTACTGGGTTTGGGTTTTGGTGAAAATTTTCTGGCATCGGATCAACTGGCACTGCGACAGGTAACCGATCGCTTTGTCTATTTGGATGAAGGTGACATCGCTGAAATTACCCGCAACGCTTATGCCATATGGGACCACCATGGCAATACGGTAGAGCGGCCTGTAGAGCGAATTACCGGCAATGCTGATTCAGCTGAGAAGGGAAACTACCGGCACTTTATGCTCAAGGAGATTTTTGAGCAGCCGGCGGTCGTCAAAAATACCCTGCAGGGACGTCTGGGCCGCGATCATATTCTGGAACAGAGTTTTGGCAGCGCCGCTTCCAGTATTTTTGACAAAGTACAGAGCGTACAGATTGTTGCCTGCGGCACCAGTTATCACGCGGGCATGGTGGCCAAATACTGGATTGAAGGTGTGGCCGGTATTCCCTGCCGTGTCGAAGTCGCCAGTGAATTTCGCTACCGAAAATTCGTGGTCAGTCCGGGCACGTTGCTGGTTACGATTTCCCAATCCGGCGAGACTGCCGACACCCTGGCGGCTCTGCGTCTCGCCAAGGAGCTGGACTATGCCGCTACCCTAACGGTGTGCAATGTTGCGCAAAGCTCCCTGGTTCGCGAATCCGACCTGGCGCTGATGACGGAGGCTGGCCCCGAAATCGGCGTTGCTTCAACCAAGGCTTTCACGACCCAGCTCACCGCACTGCTTATGCTGACGGTAGCCCTCGGTCGTCGCTATGCCATCGACAAGGCGCAGGAGTCAGAGATTGTAACCGCGCTGCACGCCCTGCCGGAAACCCTGGCATCGGCCCTGACCATGGACCATGACATTCGCGATGTTGCGGAAACTTTTGCCGACAAACATCACGCACTCTTTTTGGGGCGCGGTATACAGTGGCCGATCGCGATGGAAGGCGCGTTGAAACTAAAAGAGATTTCCTATATTCACGCGGAAAGCTATCCGGCCGGTGAGCTCAAGCACGGCCCACTGGCACTGGTCGATGACGATATGCCTGTGGTGGCAGTCGCACCCAACGACGAATTGCTGGAAAAACTGAAATCCAACCTCGAAGAGGTGCAGGCCCGCGGCGGTCAGCTTTTTGTGTTTGCCGACAAGCAGGCGGGCTTCAAAAACGAGTCGGGTCTTACGGTTATCCCGGTACCGCACAGCGCCGATATTATTGCGCCGATTCTCTATACCGTACCTCTGCAGTTGCTGTCCTACCATGTGGCCGTGTTTAAAGGCACCGATGTGGATCAGCCACGCAACCTCGCCAAGTCGGTGACCGTCGAATAAATCGCAGTGCATTACGACGTCATTATTCTCGGCGCAGGCGCTTCTGGCCTGTTCTGCGCCTTTACCGCGGCCCAACGCGGCCGCCGTGTGCTGGTGCTGGAGCGCGCCAACAAAGTTGGTAAAAAAATCCTGATGTCGGGCGGCGGGCGCTGCAACTTTACTAACTATTCTATCGAGCCGAACAATTTTATTTCCAGCAATCCCCACTTCTGCAAGGCTTCGCTAAAGCGCTACAGCCAATGGGATTTCCTGTCTCTGGTGGAGCGCTACGACATTGCTTTTGAGGAGCGGCTATACGGTCAGCTGTTCTGCCTGAACTCTGCGCGCGATATTCTCAATATGCTTCTGACCGAGTGCGAAAACGCGGGTGTGGATATTCGCACAAACTGTCAGGTCGCCGATGTTAAAGCCGTCGAAGGTTCAGAAGATAACAGTACGCGATTCAAGCTCTCCGCCGGCAAGCAGAGTTTTACCTGCCAATCGTTGGTAGTGGCAACCGGTGGTTTGTCTATTCCAACACTGGGTGGCAGTGGTGACGGCTACCTGCTGGCTGAGCAGTTTGGCCTAACACTGAAACCGCGTCAGGCCGGACTGGTGCCTTTTATGTTCAGTGACGCTATGAAGGGCGTTTGCGAACGGTTATCGGGGTTAGCGCTGTCGGTTAATGTGTCTTGCAACGAGCAACAGTTTCACGCGGATATGCTGTTTACTCACCGGGGAATGAGTGGCCCGGCCATGCTCCAGATATCGAACTACTGGAACCCCGGCGATGCGCTGACCATCGACTTTTTACCTGGCGAAGATGCCGTTGACTGGTTGTTGCAGGAAAAGCAGCAAAGCCCGAAAAGCCTGCTGCGCAGCGTGCTCGGTCAGCGCTTGTCAAAAAGCCTGACGCTGGAATTGCAGGCTCTGCTATGGGCTGAACGTACACAAACGGTTATGGCGGAAATCAGTGACCGCGACTTGCGCCGGGTTGGTGAAAACCTGAATGCTTTCGAGGTAAAACCATCAGCCACTGAAGGCTATCGCACCGCGGAAGTGACCCGCGGCGGGGTTGATACCGATGGTCTGAGCTCCAAGACACTGGAAGCGAAAACGCAGCCGGGACTCTACTTTATTGGCGAGGTGGTGGATGTCACAGGTTGGCTTGGCGGCTTTAATTTTCAGTGGGCCTGGTCATCCGGCTACAGTGCGGGCTTGCACGCCTAAGGATTGCGTCAGTGCGCGCTGAATACCTGCAGGCAATAGCCTTTCTGTAGGGCTTCGCGAATCTGGGGGTCGTCGTGGCTTTGTCCTTCCAGCTTCAGAAAGCGACGCTTGATAATGGTCGCGTCGCGAAAGCCTTCTTTCAACAAATACAGTTTCGCCAGCTGTTCCGCGCCAAACAAATCAATAAAATTGATATAGGCGATAAAGGGGCATTCTTCACCCGCTTTAAACTCGCCCTGATCCTTGCTCGATGTTGCGTTGATGGAAAACAGGTACATAGTCTCGAATCCGTTTAACTGCTGACAATAGCCAGGCGCAGAGCATTCATCTGCAATTGCAGTTGTTGCAGGGCGGCTTCGCCGGTTTCACTGCGCTGGTCAAACGCGACAAGCTCGGCGTCGCCCACATCGGGGTTGCGTTCGGCCAGCGCGGCCAGCCGCTCGCGTTCGCGCTGTCTTTGGCCGCGATAGTGTTCAAGGGCCTGCTGTCGCCACTCGTGCTGCAGCTCGGTGCTGCGGTTTTCGGCCTGCTCGAGCAGACTGACCAGCGGCTCGCGAATCTGGCGCATCAACGGTGGAATCAGTTTGCGTTTAACGGTCTGACACAAACCGTTGAGCTGCTCGTGCGAAACTTTCGCGCCCAATTGCCGGCCCTGACCATCCATCAGCAGGCGCTCGCTCATGGCCGGCAGGTAGCGATCCAGCTGCAGGGCGGCCGGTGCAGGAATTACCGGGTTCAGAAAGGCTTCCAGCAGCAGACTGCCTGCGGGCAGCCCCTTCACAGAAAGGGTACTGATACTGGCGCTGCCGAGTTCGCCATTCACGATAAGCTCCATCGCGTCGCGCACCAGCGGATGTTCCCAGGACAGGAACGCCATATCTTCCCGGGACAGGGCGCGCTGCCGATCGAAGGTGCCGGTCAGCCCCTCTTCGGGCAGGTGAGGAAAACTTTCGCTTAGCATATGATCGCCCGGGCGCAGGATAATGGCCCGATCACTGTGATCTTCGTGTTCCAAACCGAACTGATCGGCCAGCTGCAGCAGATAGTCGGCGAGCTCGTCGCTGTGCTGCTCCTGTTCGGCGTTCTCCACCAGCGCTTGAGCCACGCCGGGCCGACAGGAGTTCAATTCCAACAGACGGTTGCGGCCGCTGTGCAGCTCCTGGTGCAGTTCGGCGGCGTAGTCGCTGGCTTCGCGGATAAGCGCGGCCATTTTCCCGGCATCAGCGAGCGCTTGTTCGAGCTGTTCGCCATAACGATCAGACATAGGCGCGCCGATAGTGCAGGGCTCGCGAAAAATACCGATGGCATCGCGATACCATTCGAGCAGGCGCTGCTGGGCGGTGTCAGCAAAATACGGTACATGAACGTGGACATTCTGCTGGCGACCAATGCGATCCAGTCGCCCGATGCGCTGTTCCAACAGGTCCGGGTTCAGCGGCAGATCAAACAGCACAAGGTGTTCGGCAAACTGGAAGTTGCGGCCTTCGCTGCCTATTTCCGAACACACCAGCAGCTGGGCGCCGCTGTCGTGATCGGCAAAGTAGGCGGCGGCGCGATCGCGCTCAAACAGGCTCATGCCCTCGTGAAAAACGGTCGAGGCGATGCCCCGGCGCAGGCGCAGGTAAAGTTCCAGCGTGCGAGCGGTTTCGGCGCTGTTGCAGATCAACAGGGCGCGCTCGTCCGGGCGTTTCAGCAGAAACTGCTCAAGCCAGCCAACGCGCGGGTCCGCGGCCGGCCACTCGTCACTGGCATCAGCCAGCGCGTGCGGGTCGCGGGTTGCGATATCGGCGATGGCCTCGGGGCAGGGCAACGGGTGTTCGTGCAGCTCGCGCACAGGAAACCCGCCCACGGCGCTGCGACTGTTGCGAAACAGGCTACGGCCTGTGCCGAAGCGGTCAAGCAGTGCGTCGAGTACATCTTCTGTTAACGCCTGTGGGCTCGCCTTAAAGCGCTCCGCCAGGCCCGCATCCAGCAAGGTCAGCAAGGAGCTATTTGACGAGGCACTGACGGGATCTTCTGTGACTTGATCCACCAGCTCGCTGATGGCCTGATACGCGCTCTGCTCTTGGCGAAAGTTATCGAGACTGGCATAGCGGGCCGGGTCAAGCAGTCGCAGACGGGCGAAGTGACCCTCAATACCGGCGCTTTCCGGAGTGGCTGTCAACAACAGTACCGATGAGATGGCCGAGCACAGGGCCTCGGCAAAGCGATAGGAGTCAGAACGGTCACCGTCTTCGCGCCAGTGCAGGTGATGGGCCTCATCGAGAATCAGCATATCCCAGCCGGCGTCCAGCACTTGGCGCTGGCGTTTTTCATTGGCGCTCAGCCAATCGATGCTGGCAATCACCAGCTGCTCGCTGTCGAAGGGGTTTTCTTCCCGTTCGCGCTCGATTTCTTCGTCGAAAAATACCGTGCTGTCTTCGCTGCGCGACGGATCGATATCGGCGCAGCGAGCCTCATCGAAAATACTGAAGGCCAGATTGAATCGGCGGCGCATTTCCACCAGCCACTGATGAATCAGACTGTCGGGCACCAGAATCAGCACCCGGCCCACCCGCTCGTTCAGCAGCAGCTGATGCAAAATCAGTCCGGCTTCAATGGTTTTACCCAAGCCCACCTCATCGGCCAGCAGTAGGCGAGGGTGTTCACGTTTGGCGGCCTGTGAGGCGATGTAAAACTGGTGCGGAATCAGATCGACGCGGGCGCCCAGCAAACCACGGCTGCTGGCCGCGCGGGCGCGATTGCGAAAGGCCAGGGTTTTGGCGCGCAGCATGTACAGGCGCGGGTCATCCAGCTGGCCGCTCAGCAGGCGGTCGCGAGCGCTGTGCAGCTGCACCTGGGCACTCAGCAATTGCTCGGGTACCGGGTGCAGCTGGCCGTCGCTGTCCTCGGCCAGGTAAATCAGGCTGTGATTGTGCTCTTCAATATCGCGCACCAGCAGCTGCGGGCCGTCATCATCCAGCTGAATATGCTCGCCGGGCTCAAAGCGCACCCGCGACAGTGGCGCATTATCAGCGGCGTAGGTGCGCTCTTCCTCGGCGGCAGGAAAAAGAATGGTGATGCGACGGTTTTCGGCCTCGGTAATCAGGCCGAGCCCCAGATCGGGCTCGGTCATGCTGATCCAGCGTTGGCCGTTGGCAAACTGTAGTGACATGGGGCTGGAATCGGTCTGGTAAAGCGGCCGTGCATGGTACTCGGCTTGGCGGCCGAGCGAAAGGCCTTCAGCAACCGGCGGCGCTGCGGCTGGTGCTGACTAGCCGGGCTCGACCCCCACGGCTGATGACCACCTCCAGCGCTTTGTCGGAATGGCTGGCGCACAGGGTGAGGGTGCCCATCAGCAGGGCGCCGCCAGGTTGTCGGGTTTCGCCGCTGGCCACATAGCCAATATGCTGGCTGACCGCTGTGGTGCCCGAGATAGTCAGCACATCGGCATAAGCCGGGCGCGACAGCAGTAGGGTTTCGCCATTGTCCCGGTTGCCGTTTTCATTGCTGTCGACAAAAACCTCCCAGCCGCTTTGCCAGTCGCCATCGCTATTGTTGAGCGTGACGCGCGCCGCGCGCTTTACCGCTTCGTTGCGAGCCATTTGCAGGTCGTTGAGCAGGTCGTAGCCGGCACTGCGCAGGCGCTGTTTGTTGGTCCAGCCGGAGAAGGCCGGCGCGGCGAGTGCCAGCAGCAAGGCGACAATGATCAGGGTAATCAGCAGTTCGACGAGGGTAAAACCTTTGTTTTGCATCACAAATCTCCTCCTTGAGACCTGCGTGATTGTAGACAATTTGATCAGCTTTCTGTCAAGCTAGGCATCTTACCGGCGCAAAACCGCGCCGAAGTCACACAAGAACAGGATGTTCACTCGAGCGCAACAGGGACGATTGCCGCCGTTCTCCCTGTCCACTCGACACCATGCAAAGGAATGCACGATGTGGAATCGACCCTGTGCAGGCTTCAGCCTGATAGAAGTACTGGTTGCTCTGCTGGTAACCGCGCTGGGCATACTCGGCCTGGTCGCCGCTAACCTCAACGCCCTGAAATTCAACCAGACAGCCGATGTGCGCTCCCATGCCACGCTACTGGCCTATGACATAGCCGACCGGATGCGCGCCAACCGCGATG
Organism: Litorivivens sp.; assembly: GCF_041624475.1. GTDB lineage: Bacteria > Pseudomonadota > Gammaproteobacteria > Pseudomonadales > Spongiibacteraceae > Litorivivens. The sequence continues at coordinate 139,644 of NZ_JBFJUX010000001.1, read as the reverse complement.
CGGCGCTGGCCGGACTCTACGACACCACACTCACAGCCACACCTCCCGGCGGCAACGGTGTTCACCAGATCGACCTGCGCGACTGGCTTAATGCCTTGGCCAATCAGCTGACCAGCGGTGACGGCAGTATCGCCCGCAATGGTCGTCGCTTCACCATCACCGTGCAGTGGGACGAAGAGCGTATCTCCGGGTCTCGCCTGGCCAACGCCGGGGGCGGTCATCTGGAACGCTTCGTCTTTGTGACGGAGCTATAGCGATGAAAGCCCTTTCTCAAACACACGATCGAGGTTTTACTCTGGTAGAGCTGCTGGTCGCGCTGGCGCTGGGCTTGGCGCTGAGCACCGCGGTAATGCAGGTAACGCTCGCCAGTCTACAGAGCCGACAATTGCTCGATGCTGCCGGGCGTTTGCAGGAGAGCGGCCGCTTTGCGCTGGCCTACCTCAGCAAAGACCTGCGCACGGCCGGGTTCATGGGCTGCCCGAATCTGGCACAGGTTCCCTTAAACGTGATCGCCAAAGATCCACCGGACGATCTCGATTTCACCCCCGGCGGTGTACTTAAAGGTTATGACAATGTGGCTGCCGGTAACCCCTTTGCGGCGGTTGTCGGCAGTGACGTGGTAACCCTGCAGCGCGCCGATCCGCGCATGGCCGGGCTAACTGGCAACCTTTCCCCCAACAACGCCAATATCCAGATCGATAACAATGACGCCGGCCTTGGCGCCGGCGATTTTGTGCTGATTACCGACTGTACCCACGCTGACCTGTTTGAGGCGACGACGGTGTCGCAAAACCAAAGCGCGGGCAATGAACGCTTTACGATCGCCCATGCCAGCAACGCCAACGACAACAACAAACTCAGCAAACTGTATGGCAGCGATGCTTTCCTGCTGGGTTTTCAGTCGGTGGAGTATTTCGTACGCGACACCGGCCGCACTAGTGCAGCGGGCAAGCCAATTCACTCCCTGTATGTGCGGGCGCGCCAGTTCGACAGCGCAACACCGCGTGTAGCGCAGGAATTGGTAGAGGGTGTTGAAAACATGCAGCTTAGCTATGGCGAAGACAGCAACGGCGACCGCGCCATTGACAGCTACAAGACGGCAGACAACATCAGCGACTGGTCAAAAGTGCTCAGCGTGCGCATTGAATTGCTGCTGCACAGTCTGGAAGACAATGTCGTCCCCGATGGCCAGAACCTCACCTATAACAGCAGCCTTGTGCCGCAAGACGGTCGCTTGCGTAAAGTCTATACCACAGCCGTCGCTGTGCGTAATCGATTGCCGTAGGAGGAAAGCCATGAACCGAACTGCCCAGCGAGGCGCCACCTTAATTGTATGCCTGATCTTCATGCTCATCATGACGGTGATCGGCGCCAGCGCCTTACAGTCCACCACGCTGCAGGAGCGGATGGCGGGCAATGCCCGCGATACCCACGCCGCTTTTCAGGCGGCCGAAGCCGCATTGCGTTCCGCGGAGCGACTGTTGGCGGCGGCTTCGCTGCCGGCCTTCAACGGCAGCAACGGTTTATTTCAGGATTGCAGTGGCACATCGACGGCCTGTTCAGCGCCCGACTGGTCAGATCGCAATTCAGGCAACTGGGCAAGCGTGAGCCAGTTTGGCGCAGGGGTGCACAGCGATCCCCAGTACATTATTGAAGAGTTGAATGTGCAGGGCAGCCCGTCAACCTCGCTGGAATCCGATATCGCTGTATCGCCCTTTAAAGTCTACCGGATAACCGCCCGGGGTTTTGGTGTCAGCAGTAACTCAATGGTGGTATTGCGCAGTATTTATCGACGGCAGTAATGCCGCAGCAACAGTGGAGAATCAGGGATGAGCATTCGCAGTGCGAAGCTATTTTGTCTCGGCGCCCTTGCCGGGATAGCACACAACCTTGCCGTCGCGGCCCTGGATATTGCACAGGCACCGCTATCTCAAGCGACCGGAGTACCGCCCAACATACTGCTCGCTATCGACGATTCCGGCAGCATGGATTCGGAAGTGCTGATGCCCACCAATGACGGGGCTCTGTGGTGGAATACCGAAAGCCAAAGCTTTGTCGGGCTGAACGGTAGCGACGAAGCAGAAAGCGGGGTGTTGAATGTCAACGCCGCCGGTGCCGCCAACCGCAGCTGGAAAAAATACGTCTACCTTTTTCCCAACGGCTCCGGCAATGGCAACAGGGTCTACGCTGACGCCGCTAACGATCACTTCGCTATTCCACCGACCGCAGAGTTGGCCTTTGCCCGCTCGCCGGATTACAACCGGGCCTATTTCAACCCCGCAGACGTCTATGCACCGTGGCCAAGCGTGGGCGAAACAAACTGGAGCAACATTAACGCAACGGCGGCGCCCAGCGACCCGAGCAAAGGCAGTTTCACCTTTGATTTAACAAGCAATATCGATGCAGACAACGAAGGCCGCCGCTTTACCTTTTTTCCGGGGATGCGTTTTCCCGACGGCGAAATCGCGACAGAAAAAACCGCGCGCGCGGTGGACTTCTTTCCGGCGACCTTCTACCTGAAAGAAGCACTGCCGACCCGCTTTGGCTACACCGGAGCAACTCTCACAGGTCTTGCGCCCGATGGCACAGCACTGATTGGCTACGAAATTAAATCCGCCAATTTTCAAAGCAGCGAACAGTACCGCGCGATGCTGCAGAATTTTGCCAACTGGTTTTCTTACTATCGCAAACGCCATCTCGCCACGCGGGCGGGTGTTGCCCACTCTCTGTTTGAAGTGCGCAACGCGCGAGTTGGTGAATTCACCATCAATTCCCGCGAAGAGCTTACGCTGAATAACCTTTCCGTGTCGTCAGAGCGCGAGCAATTCTACAATAGGGTCTATAGCCGGGGCGGAAACAGCGGGGGCACGCCCAACCGCCGTGTATTAAAGCACGCAGGCGACCAGCTGCAGCGCAGCGATGGCGCCGCGCCGATAACACACGCCTGTCAGTCGAACGCCGCCATTCTTTTTACCGACGGCTACAGCAACCCGGATGACGTCGGGATCGGCAATGAAGATGCCGGTAAAGGCTCACCCTATGAAGACAGCGTCGCTGGCACCATGGCAGACATCGCCATGAAGTATTACAGCACCCATCTGCGGGATGATTTGCCCACCGGCAAAGTACCCCTGCAGGAAGCCTGTAGTCGCCGTGATCGCAGCCCGGCGCTGGACTGCAACAGCAACCTGCATATGCTGACCTATGCGGTTACTCTGGGTTCGCGCGGCTTTCTGTTTGACCCGGACAACCCCATTGACCCCTACAGCAACCCGCCCACCTGGCCTACGGAATTTCCGGCCCGCAGCCCCACCGCTGTAGATGATTTGTGGCATGCCACCATCAATGGGCGGGGCCAGTTGTTGAACGCCAGCAAGTCGGTGGAAATCGCCGACAAACTCAAGGCGGCAGTAACCCGCATTCTGCAGTCAGTCGGCTCGGCCTCGGCGGTGGCAACCAATTCCACCCGGCTCGATACCGATACGCTGGTATTTCAGGCCCGCTACGACAGTCGCGACTGGTCCGGGCAGTTATTGGCCTACCGGGTGGGTAGCGATGGCAGCCTGAATGGGCTCGAATGGTCGACCGACAGCGACGCCACAATACCAGCCTATGATGTTCGCAAGGTCTTTACCTGGACAGACACCGACGGCCGGAATTTTGACTGGAACAGTTTAAGTGATAGTCAGAAAGCAGCCTTGACCGCTGATATTGCTTCAGCCGATACCGCTGCTTTAATTGGCCCGCAGCGAGTCAACTGGCTGAAGGGTGATCAAAGTCGTGAGGGCTCAGATACCGCCTTTCGTATTCGCAGTAAACGGCTCGGTGATATCGTCAATTCCAACCCTTACTTTCACTGGCAGCAGAACTACGGCTTCTCAAAACTACCGGGCGGTGAAGGCAGCAGCTATGTCGCTTATCTCACTGCCAAAGCCAGCAAACCGGCGATGCTGTATGTGGGTGCCAACGACGGCATGCTGCACGCCTTTAAAGCAAGCAGTGGCGAAGAGCAGTTTGCTTATATTCCCGCCGGGGTTTTTGATCACCTCTACACACTGACAAAGCCCGACTACGAACACCGCTATTTTGTGGATGGTTCTCCCCGTGTGTTGGATGCCTATATCGGCAACAGCTGGCAGTCGGTGCTGGTGGGCGCCCTGGGTGCCGGCGGGCGCAGTGTGTTTGCGCTGAATGTTTCCGACCCGGAAAATTTTGATGCGGACGCTGTGCTTTGGGAATTTTCCACCAGCAGTGAGAGCAGCGACAAACTCGGCGTTGCCATGAGTGAGCCGGTAATTGCGCGTCTGGAAAGCGGTGACTGGGTGGCGATTTTCGGTAACGGTTACAACAGCGGGGATACGCTAAAGCTCTTTGTGGTGAGTCTCGCGGACGGCAGTTTGCTGAAGGCCATTGATACCAAAGTCAGTGGCGCAGACAACGGCCTGAGCAGTGTGGTGCCGGTGGACGTGGACGATGACCGCATAACTGATGTGGTTTATGCCGGTGATCTGAGCGGCAATGTCTGGAAGTTTGACCTCACCGGAAACAATGCTAATGGCTGGGGCATTGCTTATGGCACCAATCGTGAACCCGCTCCCCTGTTCACGGCCCGCGATGCAAGCGATGTGGCACAGCCGATTACCGCGCGCATTGCGGTCGGGCGCCATCCTGACAGCGGCATCATGGTGTATTTCGGCACCGGCAAATATGTAGAAAGCCAGGATGCGCAGGTAGGGGATACTCCTCAGGTACAAACCTTTTACGGCCTGCACGACGATGGCGCCGTCATCGAATCCCGCACCGATTTGCAGGAACAGACGATTACTGCCCAAGGTATACGCGCCCTCAATGGCACGGACAATAACAGCAGCTCAGATCTACGCGTGGTGTCCCGCAACACGGTGGATTACAGCAGCAAGCAGGGCTGGTATCTGGATTTGAAACTGAGCAGTGCCAGCCACGGCGGTGGCGAGCGGGTGATTGACCAGGCCATTCTCCGCTACGACCGGGTGATCTTTGTGACGATGGCGCCTTCGCCCAACCCCTGCAGTTTCGGTGGCACCAGCTGGTTGATGGAATTGAACGCGATGACGGGCGGCCGACTGGACGAAGCGGTATTTGACGCCAATAATGACGGCCTTATTAACAGCGCCGACCTGATCGATAGCGACAGCACCTTGATTCCACCGAGCGGCAAACACTTTGATGAAATGATATCGCGACCGGGCATCGTCGGCGCCGGTGAAAAGGAATACAAATATACGTCGGGCTCGCGCGGCAATCTTGGGCTAACGACCGAGCGCGGCGCGGGTAACGCACTCGGTCGTCAATCCTGGTGGCAGTTGCGCTAGTGTCGCTTTCCCGAAAAAAGCGGTGACTAGAAGCGGTAGCGCCCCTCAACATAAACCACCTTGGTCGGTTCGATGGTGGCGCGATAGCCACCGGCGTCCAGCGCCGAAGGCGAGCCGATACCGATGGTGGTTTCATCTGTCAGGTTGCGGCCTACCACTGCCAGGCTCCAGGTTTCGTCAACGTCGCTCAGTGCAATGCGGGCGTTGATCTTTTCTACAGATTCCTGAATGCCGCGCGGGTCCAGATCACCCGAGGTGAAATGCTCGCCCTTGTAGCTCAAATCTACACCCAGCTCCAGCATCAGGCTGTTGAACAGCGGTTGCGTGTAGGTGCCCGACACGGTGCCGGTCCACTCCGGGGTATGCTGGTTTTCCCGGCCTGTTAAATCACAGGTGCCGGTGTCGGGGTCTTCATTGGGCGCACCGCCGTAACAGGGGCCGTCGACGTAATCCAGCCATTCAAAATCCAGATAGGCCATCGACCCACTGAGCATAAAGTTTTCCGTCAGCAGCCAGCGTCCGTCGAGTTCAATACCCTGAGTTAACGCGCTGCCCGCATTGGTTACGGTGAAGCCGGCCACGCCGTCGAATACACTCACTTGCATGTCTTCGTATTCAACCCGGTAGACTGCAATGTTGAGCTCGGCTGCACCATCGGCCAGGCGCATCTTGGCGCCCAGCTCCCAGGCGTCGGCCAGTTCGTCTTCAAACTCGAAGTTGGTTGCCCCGCCGTTGGGGCCGGTGCCATCGTTGTTGTTGCGTGCATCGTAGCTGCCGGATTTTGCGCCGCGGGTGAAGCCGATATAGGTCATGATGTCGTCGGTAACGTCCCACTGCACATTCACTGAAGGCAGGGTGACTGCAACGTCGCGCTCGCCGCTCAGGGTGTGCTTGTTGATCAGCAGAGCATTAAGCACGGTGGCCGTAACCGGGTTGACGTCATTTTTTGTCCCCGGCTCGTAGACGTCGAAATCCCGGAAGCCGGTTTTTTCTTCGACCACATGGCGAACGCCCAGGGTGGTGCGCAGGTTGGATGTCCAGTTAAACGTTACCTGCACAAAGGCAGACCAGGCGTCGCTGTCGATACTGAAATCGCGGGCCAGATCGGCTTTTACATTTTCAACGGTGTTGATCGCACAGGCTCCAAAGTCCTGCAGAGCGCCATTGCGCACATTGAGCGGGGAAGATTCGTCGAACTGCAGCTCACTGGTTTGGTAAAAGGCACCGGCGATGTAATCGACAAAGCCACCGGTAGTCGAGGCAAAGCGAAATTCCTGGCTGAACTGGTCGTACTCTTCGAGGCCGAGCAGGGGCACAGTGTCAAAGCTGCTGGAATCGGCGTCGAACAGATCCTCGGATTCAAAGCCCGACCAGCCGCTGGTCATGGTGAGGGTGCCGGGTTCAAAATTCATGTCGACATTGAGTGTGTAGTTGTAGGTGTCGATCTCGGCAAACTCTTCCGCGTCGGTATTCTTGACGCGGTTAAGCTCTACATCTTCACCACTGCAGCCGGTCAGCGCACTGGCGTGGGTAAACTCAAAGGTGCGGCCGCGCTGCTCGCGGTTTGAGTGCTCTAGCTTCAGGTAGGCCTCGGTCCAGTCCAACGGATACCAGCCAAGGGTCAGGCGAGCGGCCTTTTCGTCGACGCCCGGCTCAACTCGTTTCAGGTTCTCGTTGTACATATAGCCGTCTTCACTGCGTTTACGGCCCGCCAGACGAAAACCAAAGGTGTCGGTGACCGGCACCGACACCATCGCGGAGTACTCTTCGCGGTCGTTGTCCCGTCCACGGGGAAAACCTACCAGGCCGCTAACCATACCTTCGAACTCGTCGCCGGGGCGGCCGGAGACAATGTTCAGGGCACCGGCAATGGCGTTTTTCCCGAATAGAATAGACTGCGGTCCGCGCAGTACTTCCACCCGCTCGATATCCATAAAGGCCGCGCGGGTCTGGTGGGGGCGACCCAGGTGAATACCGTCGGCGAAAATGCCCACCGACAGTTCAAAGCCCTGGTTGGAGCCGGAACCCACGCCGCGCATGTAGACGTTGGGAATCAAACCGCCCGGCACCAGTTTGAAATTGGGTGTGTACTCAGACAGGTCAGCCATATTGCTGATACCCGCTTTGTTCAGCTTCTCACCACTTACGGCAGAGACAGAGACGGGTACATCACTGAGAGATTCGGCCCGCTTCTGGGCGGTGACAACCACCTCCTCCAGTACAGGTTTGGCGTTGACGGTGGTGGCGATACCGGCGGCGGTGAGCATAAGCACCTGCGGCCAGCGATAGGCACGATTTGGCATGACGGCTCCATCGGTTGTTATTATTTTCGTGGTGTAGCGCATTTTTGTTTATTTTTTACCCGGTTTCTTACAGATTGTCCACGCACAGCCTGTATTTAGTCGGTAGAGTGAAGAAAACAGCTCAAAAAACGAGGACCTTATGCCGAGTTCGTTACGACTGAATATGACCGGTGCCGAGAGTGATCCGTCGGCCCGCTCTGCGCGCTACCAGGCCGCCATCGACATGGCCGACTATGCGGATAAACACGGTTTCGACTACATCAATGTCGAAGAACATCACTGCGCCCAGAATGGTTGGCTGCCCTCGCCCCTGACTATGGCTTCGGCCATCGCCGCACGCACCGAGAAAGCGGGCATCGGTATCATGGCGCTGCTGGTCTCTCTCTACGATCCGGTGCGGTTGGCGGAAGACCTTGCGGTGATTGACCTGATAAGTCGGGGGCGTCTCAGTTTTATTGCCGGGCTGGGATACCGGGAAATTGAATTTCACGCCCTCGACAAACCCTTTGCCGAGCGCGGCAAGTGGATGGACCACGTACTCGACACTTTGCTCAAGGCTTGGGGCGATGAGCCTTTCGAATACCGGGGCGAAATGATTACCGTCACCCCCAAACCCTACACCCGGCCTCACCCGATGTTTCTGGTCGGCGGCATGAGCAAGGTCGCGGCTCGCCGCGCCGCGCGTTTTGGTTTGCCGTTCTCGCCGCCCATGTACGACGCGGAGCTGGAAGCCTATTACTACGAACAGCTTAAAGCCCACGACAAAAAGGGTTTTATGGTAGCGCCGCCGCAGGATTTTTCACTGTGGTTTATCGACGAAAATCCCGATACTGCCTGGGCGGAAATCGGTCATCATTTTCTGAATGAAGTGCAGGAATACAACAGTTGGAAGCGCGCCGGTCTGGCCCGGCCCATGGAAATGCCCAGTGCGAGTGTCGAAGAAATTCGCGCCAGCGGCCGCTATGAAATTGTGACGCCGGAAGAGTGCATTGAACGAATGAAAGCCGACAAGCACAAAAACGCGGTGCTGCATCCGCTGGTGGGTGGTATGCCGCTGGAGCGGGGCTGGCGTTCGCTGGAATTGTATTGCAAGAAAGTCTTACCCGAAGTGGGGTAAGGAATAGGGTAGGGGGCATTTAGCCCCCCCAAGCCGTTATAAATTTTTAACCCCCCGCTAGCTTTTCATGGCGGCTTTGACGGCGTCCGCTGTAATCGGCAGGTCCCTTACCCTGGCGCCCACCGCGTTGAAAATGGCATTGCCAATGGCCGGCGCTACCGCTATCAGTCCGGGCTCACCGAGTCCTACAGGAAACTCAGTGTTCTCAACAAAACTGATATCCAGCTCCGGGACATCTTTCATTCGCAGCGGGCTGTAGGTATTCAGGTTGTTGTCCGCCACTTGCCCGTTCTTGATCCTGGTGCCTTCATGCAGCGCCAGGCTCAAGCCCCAGAGCATGGCACCTTCGGTTTGCGCCAGCGCGCCGTCCGGGTGCACTACCGTGCCGCAATCCATAACGGTGGTGAGCTTTTTAACCGTCACCTGACCGTTATCCCGGTTGACCTTCACATGGGCAACGCAGGCGCTCCAGGTTGGCATGGTGCGCTCCTGCCCTCCGGCAACAGCAACGCCCAAGCCTTCGTTGTCGGGCAGCTTGCGGCCCCAGCCGGATTGTTTTTTCACTTCCTTTAGAACATGAGCCAGACGCTTGGCGCCGCCCACCGCCTCCGGTGCTTTGCCCGCGTTTTTCCCCTTGGCATCCAACAGGCTCAGACGAAAAGCGACCGGATCGGCATTCTGCTTGTGCGCCACTTCATCCATAAAGGATTCCACGCCCCAGCCTATCCAGCCGGGGCCAACCGCACGCAACCAACCGGGTACAAAGGTTTTCTGAGCCAGAGGGTTGTTGATGGCGCGCACCCGATGATTGGGCAGGGTGTACCAGTGGTCTGCGCCGCTGATGGAGAAGGTATCGATCTTGCCCTTGCCGTCGACACCGTCAATCAGAAAGGCGGGGGCCATGGTCTTGGTGGGCCAGCCGGCCGCCGCGGCATGTTCAATGCCCTGCAGCTTTTGTTTGCTGTCCCAGTAGGCCCAGAAGTGCTGCACCGACGGCGAACGAATACAATCGAAACGGGAATCGTCTTCGCGGGTAAAGACCAGTTTTACCGGCTTGTTAACCGCCTTTGCGGTCAGCGCCGCCGGCAACATATAGTCGCCCGCCAGACGCCGCCCGAAACCACCGCCCAGGTAATGCTGGTGAATAATGACCTTGTCTTCACTCAGGCCAACCGACTTTGCCACCACGGGCAAAAACAGCGACTGCCACTGGTTACCGGTATACACATGGCAAATGCCGTCTTTGAATTCCACCGTGGCATTAACCGGCTCCAGCGCAAAGTGCAGGGCAGAGGCTGTGCGGTAACGGCCTTCCAATGATGAAGCCGCCTGCTGCGCAGCCGCGTCGATATCGCCGTGTTCAACAAACAGCGCACCGGCAGATTTATCGGCCACCAGCTTTTCGCCTTCGGCTATCAGATCGTCTTCGCTCACATTGGCGGTATCGCCTTTTTGATACTGCACTTTGAGCTGGTCGGCTGCCTTGATAGCGCCATAGTAGGTATCGGCCAGCACCGTTACCCAGCCCTGCAGAACCTCGCTGGGGTCTTTCAGCACTTCATAGCCCAGATAACCCTTAACCTTTTTCGCGCGGCTGTCGTCAACGCTTTTCACCACAGAGCCATAGCGGGTGGGCGGCACCAGCGGTCTGGCGTAGACCATTCCCTCCAGCTCCACGTCAATGCCGTAACGGGCCTCGCCGTTGGTTTTCGGGGGAATGTCCAGCGCCTTGCCGGGCTTGGCAATCAGGTCGCGTTGCGCCGGTTTTTTCGGTTTGAACTTCGCCAGCGCTTCGGCGGAATAGGTTTTATCAATCTTGCCGCGTTTGACCACCTCGGCAAAATCGATGCGTTTATTGCCGCAAACTACCTGGCTTTCGCGGGTTTTACAGCGCTCGGGTTTAACGCCCAACAGCGCTGCACCGGCCTCGATAATAGCCTCGCGGCCCGCCGCGCCCGCCTGCGACATCGGCAGGTAAGACTGGAACACCGACCAGGAACCGCCGGTCACCATATAGCCCCATTTGGGGTCCGTATCCACGTGTTTAAAGTGAACACGATTCCAGTCAGCGCCCAGTTCGTCGGCGACAATGCGCGCCAGCGCAGTGCCCACATGCTGGCCCATTTCCGCGCGGATAACATTCACCAGTATGTCGCCCTGCGTGTCTATCTGAAACCAGATCGTCGGGCTGAACAGTTTCTGTTCAATCTTTTCAGAGGCCAGCAGCGAGCCGTAGCGGGTAAAGGCCGGAGCAAAGGCCATCACCAGCCCGGCACTCACGGAGCCAACCAGAAACTGGCGGCGGCTGTGTTCAATGCGTTCGGTTTTATTGACGCGTGTCATCTCAGCCCACCTCCTGCTCGGTTATTTGCCCGGTCACGCCGACTACTGCAGCGCGGTTCGGATCGTAAACCTGCACCGTGCCGTCAGTCTGTGCGGCGGCCTGCTTGATGGCGGATTTGATGCGGACATAGGCCATGCAGCGGCACAGGTTGCCGGACATCTGCTGCACAATGTCGTCGTCCGAGGGGCTCGCCTTGTTTGCCAGTAGCGCCGCTGCCTGCATGATCTGGCCTGACTGGCAGTAGCCACACTGGGGCACCTGTTGCTCTACCCAGGCCTGCTGCAGGGGATGGCTGTTTTCCAGTCCTTCAATGGTGCGCACGTCACCGCCTTCGGCCGCGCTCAGCGGCATGGAGCAGGAGCGTATAGGGCTGCCGTTAAGATGCACTGTACAGGCGCCACACATGGCAATACCGCAGCCAAACTTGGTGCCTTTGAGATTGAATTCATCGCGAATCACCCATAGGAGGGGTGTATCGGGTGGCGCGTCAGTAGAAACCTTTTCTCCATTGAGCGTTAAGGTGGTCATTAAACTATCCCCCTGAAAGCTGGATCTGGCGTTATGAATTACCAGTGTAGCAAGTGCACTGGAGTTTGCTTGTGCAGCGCCTTAGCGTTGAAGGCTACCCAATCAGGCGCTATTGCCTGAAAAGCGCAGGGCACAAGAAGATGAGGGTAAGGACAAGAAGAGGGGGCAAAAGGTGGTAATTTTACCCATCTTGGCAGGGCTGTTCGCGGCATAAGTTTCCGGCCGCGAAACCGCCCCCGCCCCTCACGTTGGCTGCGCTGAGTGATTAGCGCAAATCAAAACGGTCCAGGTTCATCACCTTGTCCCAGGCTGCTACAAAGTCCTTCACAAACTTCTCTTTGGCATCGGCGCTGGCATACACCTCGGCAAGCGCCCGCAGTTGGGAGTTGGAGCCAAACACCAGATCAACCCGGGTGCCGGTGAACGTGAGTTTGCCGGTTTTGCGGTTGTAGCCCTCGTACACATCCGGGTCGTCCGCGCTCGGCTTCCACTCGGTGCCCATATCCAACAACTTCACAAAAAAGTCGTTGGACAGCGTGCCTTTCTTGCTACTGAACACACCGTGTTTGCTGCGGTCGGCATTCGCTCCGAGCATGCGCATCCCGCCTACCAGCACGGTCATCTCGGGGGCGGTCAGGGTGAGCAGTTGAGCGCGGTCAATCAGCATGGCTTCGGCGTTAACCGAGTACTTGCCGTGCTGATAGTTGCGGAAGCCATCGGCGATCGGCTCCAGATGAGAAAACGACTCGACATCGGTTTGCTCCTGAGAGGCATCCATTCGCCCCGGGGTAAACGGCACCTTGACCTTCACGCCCGCCTTTTCAGCGGCGTGCTCTACTGCGGCGCAACCGCCCAGCACAATCAGGTCAGCGAGCGACACTCGCTTGCCGCCCTTGGCCTTTTTATTGAAGTCAGCCTGAATGCCTTCCAGCACCTTGAGCACTTTGGCCAATTGCTTGGGCTGGTTTACTTGCCAGTCCTTTTGCGGCGCCAGGCGGATGCGCGCGCCGTTGGCGCCGCCGCGCTTGTCGGAGCCGCGGAAGGTTGACGCCGAGCCCCAGGCTGCGGACACCAGCTGCGACACCGTGAGCTTCGAGCCGAGAATTTTCTTTTTCAGGTCGGCAATATCCTTTTTGCTCGCGAGTTTGTGGTTGAGCTTGGGAATCGGGTCCTGCCAGATCAGCTCTTTTTTGGGCACTTCCGGGCCCAGATAGCGGGCGCGCGGACCCATATCGCGATGGGTCAGTTTGAACCAGGCTCTGGCAAAGGCATCGGCAAAGGCTTTTGGGTCTTCCAGAAAACGCCGGGAAATTTTTTCAAATTCCGGGTCAAAGCGCAGTGTCAGATCCGTGGTCAGCATGGTGGGTTTGTGCTTCTTCTTCGGATCGTGCGCATCGGGGATGATGGCGGGCGCATCTTTGGCTACCCACTGAATCGCACCGGCCGGCGATTTGGTCTGCTCCCATTCAAAGTTGAACAGGTTCTCGAAGAAGTTGTTGCTCCACTTGGCCGGGGTTTTGGTCCAGGTCACTTCCAGGCCGCTGGAGACGGTATCGGCGCCGTGGCCAGTGCCGTAATCGCTGCTCCAGCCGAAGCCCTGCTGCTCCAGGCCGGCGGCTTCCGGTTCCGGCCCTTTGTGGGCTTCCGGTGCCGCGCCGTGACATTTGCCAAAGGTGTGGCCACCGGCGATCAGCGCCACGGTTTCCTCATCGTCCATGGCCATACGACCAAAGGTAATGCGAATGTCTTTTGCGGCGGCCAGATAATCGCCGCTGCCGTCGGGGCCTTCGGGGTTCACGTAGATCAGGCCCATATGGGTCGCGCCGAAGGGCTCCTTAAGATCGCGGTCACCGCTGAATCGCTTGTCTACACCCAGCCATTCAATTTCGGAGCCCCAGTTCACATCTTCGTCGGGCTCCCACACGTCGGCGCGGCCGCCGGCAAAGCCGAGGGTTTTGAAGCCCATCGATTCCAGCGCCACATTGCCCGCCAGAATCATCAGGTCCGCCCAGGATATTTTATTGCCGTACTTTTGCTTGATCGGCCATAGCAGGCGCCGTGACTTGTCGATATTCACGTTGTCGGGCCAGCTGTTGAGCGGGGCAAAGCGCTGCTGTCCGCGCCCGCCGCCACCGCGCCCGTCGGCGACCCGGTAGGTGCCGGCCGCGTGCCAGGCCATGCGGATAAACTGCGGGCCATAATGGCCGAAGTCTGCCGGCCACCAGGGCTGCGAATCGGTCATCAGTTTGGTCAGGTCTTTTTTCAGGGCTTTGTAGTCGAGCTTCTTGAAGGCCTTGGCGTAATCAAAGTCCTCGCCCATCGGGTCAGACTTTTCGGAATGCTGGTGCAACAATTCAAGGCGCAACTGATTGGGCCACCAATCGCGGTTGGTTTGTCCCACGCCAGCGGTGTGATTGAACGGGCATTTACTTTCTTCAGCCATTTTATTTTCTCCAACACGGGGGTTTGTGGTTGCCGGCGCAGCATCAACCAGCACTCGCTACCTTTCTGCGTAATACGAGTCTAGTTCAACATTCGCGGCATGGACCAAAACTGAATCGCACTAAACGACGACAACCTTATTTCGGTGTTTACGCGAAAAGCGGGCTCGCCGATGACCCTTTATTACGGTCGCGGGTGGCAGGTGCCGTGCCTGTCCTATACTTTCTTTAGTGTTCTCTCCTGAACACCTTCTGATAAGTAGGCAGGGTGATATGCAGGGCGACGGTAAATCACGTTGGCAATTTGATAGTGCGTCGGCGCGGGGGCTGGAGTCTTATGCCAGCAGCTTCCCTGAGCGCGCTGTCCTTGCGGAGTTAGAGGACCTGCAGCAGCAGCTCAAGCGCGTTCAGCGCCGGTTCTGGGCGAGCGGAGAGGCGGCACTGCTTGTGATCTTTCAGGGTCTCGATACCAGCGGCAAGGACGGCTGCATCCGGGCAGCAGGCGGGGGCATGGACCCTATGGGGTTTCGCGCCATTGGTTTCGGCGTACCTTCGTCGCGGGAGCGGGCCCACGACTTTCTGTGGCGGGCACAGCCGCATTTACCGGCTCTGGGGCAGGTGACCCTGATGAACCGCAGTTACTACGAGGCGGTTCTGGCAGAGCGGGTGCTGGCTGACGACAATCCGAACATTAGTTGTGATTGGGCCGCGCGCTATCAGTCGATACGTGATTTTGAAGCACACCTGGCGCGCAGCGGCACCCGGGTACTCAAGCTCTGGTTGCATGTAGGGCGTCAGGAGCAGGTGAAAAGGTTAAAGAAGCGGCTGACAGACCCGGAGAAGCAGTGGAAATTCCACCCCGCCGACATTGACAGCTGGCGCCACAGGGCCCGCTATCTGGACTATGCCACCGAGGCGATTAGCAACACCCATACCGATGAAGTCTCCTGGCACATTTTGCCTGCAGACGACAAAGCACTCTGTCGTCGCGCCGTGTGCAAGCTTGTGCTGGACGTCATGGAAGCAGAGACCGGCCCCTTTCCGTCGGCGGCCCCGGCGGTTTTGAAGTGCTATCTGGATGAGCTGGAGCGACGATGAGTTTTTCTATTGATTGGGGCTTGCTGGTGTCCGGGCTCGGCCTGTTCATGCTGGGCATGTTCTTCCTAGAAAAGTCGTTAAAGTCGCTTCTGAATCGGGCGGTCATTCAGTCCCTGCGCAGTGCAACGGCGAGTTTGTGGCTGGCGATACCGCTCGGCGTTTTGCTGACTGCCTTGCTGCAAAGCAGCTCTTTGCTGGGTTTGTTAGTACTTGCTTTTGTGGCCGCTGGCGTGATGCCCATGCGCAATGCGCTGGGCGTCATTCTGGGAGCAAATCTCGGCACCACCATGACCGGTTGGCTGGTGACCTGGCTGGGTTTCAAGCTGGATCTCGTTAGTCTGGCACTGCCGCTGATGGGTATCGGTGCGCTTCTAAAAGTCTGGCTGGAAGGGCGTCTGCGCTGGGAAAGTCTGGGGCATCTGTTGCTGGGCTTGGGCTTGCTGCTGTTCGGGCTTGATGCCATGAAAACGGGGGTGGAAGATCTTGCCAGAAATACCGATCTCAGTTTTCTGGTGGGCTGGTCAGCCATCTGGTTTTTGGGCTTGGGGGTGCTGCTGGCAGCGGTGATCCAGTCTTCGTCGGCGGTCGTGATGCTGGTGTTATCGGCCCTGCACGCCGGCCTGCTAGGTTTTCCCGAGGCGGCTGCGATGGTGATCGGTGCCGACCTCGGCACCACCAGCACCATGCTGCTGGCGGGTACCTCGGGGGCCGCGGTAAAGCGGCAGGTTTCGATGTTCCATTTGATCTACAACGCCTTGACCGCTGTCTTTGCCTTTCTCGTCATGTTGCCGCTGGCACCTGCCGTTTATGAATACTTTGCGGTAAGCGATAACCTCTTGCAGCTGGTTATCTTTCACAGCAGCTTTAATTTCTTCGGCATTTTTCTGGTGCTGCCCATCATCCGCCAGCTCGCCGATTGGCTGGAAAACAATATCGGGCAAAAACATCAGCTCACCACTTACCTTCACAAGGTGCCAGTGTCGGTGCCGGAGGCGGCGGTGGTCGCGCTGCGCCAGGAAACCGGGTTATTGCTGGCCCGATCCTTTCAGTTACTGGGCCAGGCCTACCACAGCCCAATGCAGTTCTACGCCAGTCAGAGCGAGCCATTGAAGCCATTGGGCAGGGGCATGGCGGTTTATCTGGATCATTACGAGGAATTGAAGCGTCTCGAAGCCGAGATTGTGGCTTATGCAAACCGGCTGGAAGGCTTGCCGTCAGAGCACCGCGACCATGTTGAAGCCTTGCTGGCGACCGTGCGCAAAGCAATCTATGCGACCAAGGCCATCAAGGATGTGCAGGACGATATGGGGCCACTCTGGAGCGACCTTAGCCCGGATGCCAAGGCGCTGCGCGAAGCCCTGAAGCAGCGGATCGAGCATCTGCTGGCAATGGGTCAACAGGCACTTGCCGGTGACCTCACTGAGGGAATGCTGGAACAAGAGGACGCCGTCCATCGCAGGGAAATGCAGCGCTTTAACGACGAGGCCTATGACTCAAAAGGCGTTGAAGGCGTCAGCTTTTCCAGCCTGATGAATATTATTCGCGAAACGGACGAGTGTGGTCGCGAGCTGCTGCGCGTGTTTGGCACCTACCCGGTTGCTGGTTTGCAGGACCTCCCGTCGCCCCCCGGTATAGAGGCCCCAGCGGCCTGACCTGGGGCTGGCGCCATTGGGGCCGAAAAATCGTATTTGGGGCCACGTAATTGGGGCCAAAAAACGCTGCCCAAGCAATCAGAAAATTAGGCTTGTTCCAGCGACTGACTGCCTGAGCGAACCCGATAGGCTGCCGCCTTTTCTTCACTGTCGTTTTCGCGGTCAAAGATTGTCGCTACGTGATACCAGGTTGCACTGCAGGCGTCGGTTGTGACATCCAGAATCATGTAACCTCGCCGACTCAGATTGCTGTACTTGATATGCGGGTTGTAGGCTTTGAGTGTCTCCTCGGCTGCGGTGATCCCGATATCAGCCGGTATGACCGCCTCTAGTCCCGGCGACGTTATTGAAGGTGTGACAAACTCCACGCCGTACTTGGGCCCTTGCAGGCTAACCAGCGGTTCAACACCGGGATTGGTGTTAAGCGCCGCGGAATTCAAAATCAGCGGCTGCTGTAATTCCATTGCCCAGGAGGTGTGAATATCTCCGGTCAGCACCACCAGATTGTCGATCTTGTTACTCTCGACAAAATCCCAGATGACCTGCCGGCTGGCCGCATAGCCGTCCCAGCCATCGGTGTTCAGCACGTTGATCCACTCGGGCGACACTGGCCCACCCGGCGGTGAGTCGGGCTGCTCTGCCAGCAGCGGCGGACCCTGAAAGGGCGCCATCATCACCTGCTGACCAATCACCTTCCATTGGCGCGACTGAGCTTGCGCTGCGCCAAGCCGCTGCAGGAGCCATGCCTCCTGCAGTGGGCTGATCAATCGGCGGGTGGCGTTATTGAAATCTTCGTGCACGATGTCTGGTTGCTGGTGACGACCACCAATGCGTGTATCCAGCATCATTAATTCCATCAATGAACCAAACACGAAGCTACGATAGATCTGCGGATTAAAGGGGTCTTCAATATCAGCGATGGGCATCCACTCGTTGTAGGCCTGGACACCATTGGCCTTGCGCTGCTCCCACTCGCCCTCGCCGCCGTTGTGATTTACTGCACCGCCATCGGGGCCACGTCCATCCGGATCCCAACTGTTATCGGTGGTTTCGTGATCGTCCCAGGTCGTGATAAAGGCATAGCGCGCGTGCAGCATTTGCAGGTCAGTATCTTCACGATAGCGCCGGTAGCGTGCGCGGTAGTCTTCCAGTGTGACGATTTCCTTGCGATTGTCTTCCGCGTATAGCCGGCCCTGATCAAGCACCTCTCGATTGCCATACTCATCTTCACGATATTCATAAATGTAATCGCCAAGGTGCAGCACGTAGTCGAGGTCATCGCGGCGGGCGACATTGCGGTAGGCGACGAAAAAACCGTGGGGATAGCTGGAGCAGGAAACCACCGCAAATTTGAGCTTCGCCACGGCAGCCGTTTTAGCCGGCAGCGTCCGCCCGCGCCCGGTCAACGAAAAATGTTTCAGGCCGTCCGTGCTGGAGACTTGCGCAAATCGGTAGTAATAAACGGTATCGGATACCAGCCCACTAACCGTCAGTTTGACGGTGCCGCCAGCCAGAGGCACCTGTGTGCCGGCTGCTGCAATCTCATTAAAAAACGGATCGGTGGACACCTCCCAGTGCACGGCCGAGGTCTCGTTGCCTTCAACGCGCGTCCAGATAATAAGCGACTGGGCGCCTGGGTCACCGCTGGCAACTGCCTGTTGAAAGGGCGACGAAGCCAGGGATGCGATCCCGGCAAAGCCCTGAGGTAGACCGTCAATACCGGTGTATTCCAGTTCAAATGCGCCGCCTGCGCCGAGCCTCATGGTGTAGCCATAGGCATTGCGCCACTGGCCTACAATATCGTCACTGCTACCGGCAAGCCGAACCCATTGCAGCAAGCGCTCGCGGGCCCCGTCCCGGTGTAGCCAGAACATGGCATCATCCATAATGCCACGCACCGCAAGGCTGAAGTCATCGCCAATCTGGGGTGAGGTACCGCTTGGGAACTGCGATTCACTGATCTGGATAATCAGTGTTCGGGTTGCATCGTCGTACTGATAGCTGCCGCTGGCGAAATAGTGTATTTCATCGGGAAATTCATCATCTGTCGCACCAGAGGGCGCAGGACTGGAAGACCCAGAGCCATTACAACCGGCGAGTGTCACGACACTTGCCAGGCCCATTCGAGAAATAAAATTACGCCGCTGAATGTCAGCCATACCGCCACACCGAATAATAGTGGCGGAGAATGTACTAAAGGGGTGTTACAAAATTGTTGCCATAGCGCGACGAAGAGCGAGAGCTTATGCAGCATTTGAATAGCGCTGTATTCCCTTGCGGTAAACGTTAATCTGTATAGCGGGGCTTTATAATCAGAGCTAAGAAGGGGTAAAAAAGGCCCTCAAATCAACAGATCAACCCTAAAACTGGCCGAATAAGACGAGCTTGGCATGACCTCTAACAGACCTCTATTCGATGCGTATCCGCAGTTAAAAGATGCCCTGCCTTGGCAGCAGTTGGCGGATTTGCCGACACCGGTCGAGGCATTGGCCAATGTCGGCGCAAACGCATGGATAAAACGGGATGACCTTTCCCATGCCGTGTACGGCGGAAATAAAATCCGCAAACTGGAATTTATTCTGGCCGAGGTCATGGCCCAGGGTAGAGAACACGTGGTCACCTTTGGCGCCACCGGAACCAACCACGGTGTTGCCACCGCCATGCTCTGCCAGCAACTGGGTCTGCGCTGCACGGTCCTTTTGTTTGACCAGCCGGAGTCAAACACTGTGCGCGACAATTTACAGCGAATGAAAAAATTTGGTGCCGAGCTCAAGTTTTGTGGCTCGCTGGCCCATACCGTTATGCGCTTCTACGGTCATCCCTTACGCCTCTCGCGAAAGCACTATTTCCTGTTTGCCGGTGGCTCCAATATTGCGGGCACGCTTGGCTTTATCAACGCGGCGTTTGAATTGCGCCAACAAATCGAGCAGGGGCAGTGCCCGATGCCCGATAAAATCGTTGTTCCTGTTGGCTCGGCGGCGACGGTTGCCGGTTTGACGATTGGCGCGGCAATCGCCGGGCTCAGAACCGACATTGTCGGAATCCGGGTTGCGCCCTCACACCTCGGTCCGATTCCCACCTGCACGGTTGCCACCGTTGGTCAGCTGATGAAGCGAACCTGCCGATGGTTGTCTCGCAATAAGATCGCTCTGCCGCCGATACCGCCGCCCACGCTGATCGACACCTACTACGGCGAAGGCTACGGCGTGCGCACTGAGGAAGGGGATCGGGCCACCGCAAAGTTTGCTGACTGCGGTATTACGCTGGATCAAACCTATA
Organism: Litorivivens sp.; assembly: GCF_041624475.1. Classification (GTDB taxonomy): domain Bacteria; phylum Pseudomonadota; class Gammaproteobacteria; order Pseudomonadales; family Spongiibacteraceae; genus Litorivivens. The sequence goes on along the minus strand of NZ_JBFJUX010000001.1, from coordinate 119,531 downwards.
CCGCCAAAGCGGCGGCGGCCTATTTGGATTCGATAATCGAGTCCTCAGAAGCCCAGTTGTATTGGCATACCTACAATTCACGTCCTGTCTAGCTGAAATAACAACACGCTGACCACTGGCACAAGCGGGTTTGTGCCTGAAACCCGCGCCCGGCCTCAATTTTTGACGCCCAATAACTTTGGATTGACAAGTGCTGGTCCACTGGTAGGATAAGTGACCACTCCGTCTGCAGCGCAGCCCGAGCAGATGGCAGACAGAACGTTCATAGATGAGGCCCTGTGCGCATGTTCCAGGCAGTCAACAAACGCTCGATTTCGGATGAGGTCTACGACCAGCTCTGCAGCCGCATCGTCAGTCAGGAGCTGAAGGCCGGCGAAGAGCTGCCGTCAGAACGATTGCTGTCCGAGATGCTGGGGGTCAGCCGCAATGCCGTGCGCGAGGCGATCAAGCGTCTCCAGCAGGCGCGACTGGTCGATGTAAAGCAGGGCGGCCTGACAACGGTGTTGGATTATCGCGCCGAAGCGGGGGCAGAACTTTTGCCGAACCTGCTGTTCGACCGGCACAGCCAGATTCAGGTGGATGTTGCACGCAGCATTGTTCGCATGCGGCAGGTTCTGTCGCCAGAGATTGCCGCCGACGCGGCCACTCAGGGAAACGCCGAAACGGCTGACCGTCTGAACGCGGTGGTGGCGCAGATGCGGGCCACCAACGAAGCCGAAGCCGTGCAGCTGTTGGCCTTCCAGTTCTGGGAGATTCTGGTGGAGGGCAGCGGCAACATTGCCTACCGTCTCGCCTTCAACTCGCTGCGCAGAACCTACGAGCCACTGTGGGGGCTTATGACCCAGATGCTGTCGGGTCAACAACAGAAGCTGGATATTTTTGAGCGGCTTGCGATGCTGGTGCGACAGGGTCAGCGCGATGAAGCGGCCCGCTGTGCAAAGGACTATATCGACGAGAGCAGCGCCGCCATTTACGAATTTCTCGACCTGTATGAGCAGAGTGCTAAAGACAGTTCGAACACGCAAATCGAGGGAAAAACCCCATGACCGACACTGGCACCGACACCGCCACAACAGACCCGCAAAACCCAAAGACTGCCCAAGAGTTTTTCAAGGCCTTCTACGGGCATTTGAGCCCCCGCATTCTCACCGCGCTCGTCATCGGTCTTGTTGGTCTGCGCCTTTATCTGGGTAACTGGAGTTACGCCGACCTGATTGCGCCGCTGGCGATTCTGGCATTCTGGCCGGTACTGGAATGGTTGATTCACGTGCATCTACTGCACATGAAACCGTTCACGCTGTTTGGCAAAACGGTCGACCCCAACGTTGGCCGCACCCACCGTGCGCACCACGCCGACCCCTCAGACCTGAGCGATATCACCATCAACAAAGAGGTTTTCCCGACGGTGGTGCCGCTGTTGTTCGTACTGGCCTACTGGCTGTTACCCAGCGCAGAGCTCGCGACCGGGGCGCTGGCGACGTTCTTTGTGCTGTCCCTGCACTACGAATTCTGTCACTTTATCGGTCATACCACCTGGTGCCCGCCGATTACCTACTACCGTCGGCGCCAGCGCATGCATCGCCTGCATCACTATCGCGACGAAAGCCTGTGGTGGGGAGTTTCGACCGGGCTGGGCGATGTGCTGTTGGGGACAGCGCCTGACATCAAATCGGTTGAGAAGTCGCCTACCGTTCACAACGTTCACGGTTTGCAGCGCTGAAACGCCGAGGCTGCTACGCGCCTAGAGTGTGCGACCACGCAATTTAAACGATCACAGAGATAATAATGTTACTAGCTTCTTTTCGACCATTGGGCGCGCTGCGGGCGCCCTTGCCTTTGCGGGCTGCACGCGGCATCGCGGCGACAACTCTGTGCGCGGCCGTGCTGGCAGCGACGCCCGGCTACGGACAAGAAACATCAGCCAAGTCATCTTCGACAGACGAGGCCACAAACTCCTCGGACAAGGCCACCAAGCCGCCCCGTCGACTGCGCGAACGCCCAGCGCTGGAAGAAATTGTCGTTACTGCCCAAAAGCGTGAAGAAAGCGCCCAATCCGTGCCTCTGTCGATAACCGCCATCGGCGGTGATGATATCGCCGAGAAAAATATGGGCGACATGAATGAGGTTGCCAACTACGTGCCCAATCTGGACGTACTGGCCACGCCGTCGTTCCCCAGTATCTATATGCGCGGTCTCGGTTCCAGCTACAACCGGGGTTTTGAGCAGTCAGTGGCGCTCTTGATTGATGAGGTTTACTACGGCCGTGCCTCGTACATCAATCAGGCCCTGCTCGATCTTCAAACCATCGAGGTAATGCGCGGGCCTCAGGGAACGCTGTTTGGCAAAAATGCTTCTGCCGGCGCCATTCATTTTCGCACCGCCATGCCGGAGCCGGAGTTTGGTATGAAGGGCGATGTGTTGCTGGGCGATCGCAATCAGCAGCGTTATCGGTTGGTTGCCACCGGGCCGCTAACGGAAAAACTCAGCTGGCGTGCCGCGTTGTTGCGCCAGACCCGCGACGGCAGTGTGGACAACACCACTATCGACATCGACGAAGAAAATATCGATAACGAAGCCGCGCGACTGCGTCTGGAATGGGCAGCTCGCGATGACCTCACCGTGGGGCTGACTCTGAACGCCACCCTGATGAGCCAGCACGGCGAGGGCAGCCAGCTGATCAGCGCCCGGCCTCGGCATCTGGCGGCGATGCAGGTGTTCGACCCACAAACATCGGCCGACCCCTACGATGAACTGACTGCAAAGAATGAAAAGGGCCGAGTGGCGCGCGACGCCTACAACGCAACCATTAAAGCAGACTGGACCTTCGGCGGTGACTACACCCTGACCAGCATCTCCAATTACTCATGGCTTGATGAAGAGGTGCGTCTGGATGCGGACTTTTCCCCGATACCCTTTCTGATTCTGGACAACAATGAAGAGCTCCGTCAGTTTAGTCAGGAGTTGCGGGTGACCTCGCCGCCCGGCCTATTCGAATATGTCGGCGGGCTGTTTTATATGAAGTCTGACATAAAAGCGGACTACAACATTCGTGAATTTCTGGAGCTTTCCGAACTGCTGCTGGTCACTGGCGAAGGGGAGCGCATGGCCTGTCTGCGATCGTCCGACCCTGAGAGTTGTCAGGATCAAGTGCTGAACGACGCCTCCTCCGGACGATTAGCCGGGCAGACAATTCAAGCCCGGCAGCAGTCCGAAGGCGGGCCCGCGCCGGTAGAAACTGCCTTGACTCGCTTCGATCAGATCACCAACAGCATCGCACTGTTTGGTCAGGCAACCTGGCATTTTGCCGAAAGTTGGTCCCTCACCCTGGGTGGCCGCCTGAGCTATGAAGAGAAAGAGCTCGACACGGCTCACACCCTGGTTAACAACCGCACCGGCGGTGAGGGCAATGCGGTGCTATCCGGTGAAAGCTGTGAGGGTCGCTTGCTGACGGTGCCGGGATTCTGTCTGGGCGACAACCCTCAGGGCGCGACGATTTTCCCGGTCATCATTACCGGCGATACGCAATTCGAGGCGCAGCGCGATCGCACCAGCCTGGACTTCTCACCCAAGGCCTCATTGCAATACGATTTCACCGATTCGGCGATGGCCTATCTGACGGTGGCGCAGGGCTACAAATCCGGGGGCTACACAGGCCAGCCAGTGAACGCCAATAACCTGGAGTTCGACGCCGAAACCGCGTTGACCTATGAGATTGGCGCCAAATCCGAATGGCTTGGGGGTGCTGCGCGCCTGAATGCCTCGCTGTTCTACACCGACTTTGAAGATCTGCAGGTATCAACCTTTAATGGCGTCGGCTACGTGGTGGAGAACGCCGCCTCGGCAACCATCTACGGGCTCGAATACGAAGCCATGCTGATGACACCCTATTCGATCCTGATCGGTTTGAATGGCGCCCTGACCGAATCCGAGTATTCCGAATTTGAACGCGCCGCCTGCACCGCGGAAAACACCAACCCGCCGCCCTGTGATCTGACTGGCCGCCGCCTGCGTCTGGTACCTGAGCTGAAAACCACCCTCACCCTCGGTTGGCAGGGCGGGATGTTCGACTGGCCCTTTGTCGCCCACGCGGGAATGACCGCCAGCTATACCACAGAAGTGGCGCTGGCGACCGACCTCGACCCGATTGATGTGCGCGTGCCCGGCACAACCTATGGGGTACAGGCGGGCATCAAGGCTCATGACGAAAGCTGGCATATCACCGTGTTTGGTGACAATGTCACCAGCCGCGAATCGCTGGCGGCCGCTCAGGATTCGCCGGGTTTCCGCGGCACCCACTTCGGGGGTGTATACCCCTCCGCGAGCTATGAAGTTGAGTTGGGTTTCCGCTTTTGAAGCCCGGCCCGGTGAAACGACCCGGCAGAAGGGAACAGCTTGGGTTGCTGCACGATTATTACAAAAGCAGTGGCTTTTACGAGCTGGTGGGGAAAAACCTGCTAAAGGTGTTGCTGACCCTCGCCATTTTTGTAGTCGCCTTCCTACTGCTGCAACCCTATGTGCTGGTTTACCAGCAGGAACTGCAGGTGCTCATTCACGAGCAGTTGCGGCCCAGCGCTGTCTTTGCCCTGTTTTTTGTTTCGGAGTCCCTTCTCGGGATGATCCCGCCGGATCTTTTTATGTTGTGGGCCAAAGCGCGCTTCCCGGATATGCCTTACCTGATGGTCGGCGCACTCGCAGCCGTGTCCTATCTGGGCGGCATAGTGGCCTACGGTATTGGCGTAAGTTTGGAACATCTGCCGAAAGTTCACGCCTACCTGTTTGAGCGCCATGCTGGCCATGTCGAATTTATTCGCAAATGGGGCGGAGTCTTTATTCTGATTGCAGCACTGCTGCCCATTCCCTACGCCATCGCCAGTACGGTCGCGGGGCTGGTTAAATTTCCCTTCAAAACCTATCTGCTGTTCGGTCTGGCGCGCTTTCTGAGGTTTTTCCTTTACGCGGCGGTGATCTTTAACCTGGTTTGATCACAAACGTAAGCGGGCATATTCGACTATGCGTAACCCGCAGCATCAACCAAGGGCAATTTGCCGCGAACAAAAATACCACTGCCGCGACCGATCTCCCGGTCTTGCGCGTCGTAGACAACCGATTCGGCAATAAACTGGCTCTTGTTACTGTTTACCACCTTGCCAATCGCTTTCATTTTGCCAGACGCGACCGGTCGCGTAATGTAGGTGGTAAATGAGGTGGTTAACACAAAAAATTCCGGTTCAAGCGAGTTGGCCGCGAAGAAGGCTGCGTCATCCAGCATTTTAAAGTACACCGAACCGTGCACACCGCCCGCCGAGTGATGAAACTTTTCCGAGAGCTCAATTTCAATAACCGCTTCGCCTTCGCGAACGCTCATCATCGGCTTGTAGAATTCATTGACCGGAGCAGCAGCATACATGCTCTCAAGGCAGTTAAAGTGTTCTTGTTTTGTCATCTAATATCCCCAACTATTCAAACAGCATGACGCGTTATTTTTTAACTAATAAGCATTCATAAACCACGCCACCACCACTATCTGCGGTAAGGCAATCAGCGGTAGAAACAGCGCCAATTTCCAGCTTCTGGTGGTATCTTTAAGCACCATGACTTCAGTGTAATCGGTCGCAACCCCGGCCATAAGAAAAGCAAAGCTGTTACCCGGCGCGCCGGCTCGGGTCAGTATATCAGCGGCAACCGGCGTTGACCCCTCCGAACACACCTCCAGAACGGTGGCTACAAAAATAGTTATGGCCAGGCCAACAAGCGTTGGGCCAAAAAACTGCTCGTATTGAGCGGGTTCCAGAAGCGCACGTAATATACCGGCCAGCAAAATACCAAATAACAGCCAGCGAACAACCATCCTGGAATCTCTGATACCGCGAACGATAACATCGAACACAAATCGGAAATCGAAACCGGTTTTTGCCAAACTCCGTTTGGCTTCGGGCCAGAACTCAAAATCCTCCGGCAGAGAAGTGGTGTTAAAGTTGCGCGGCAGTGTGCCGCGATCTACCAGTCGATCAAATACAAAGCCGGTGGTGATTGCAATCACCATGGATAGGGCGATAAAGGCAATCGTCCACTGCAGACCGATCAGTCCGATCAACACCAAGGTTAGAGAAAAGGAATTCCACGGGCTTGCCAGCAAAAAAGCAATGACCTGACCGGCGCTGGCGCCGCGCTCATACAGCTTCGCACCAACCATTAAAATTCCGTGCGAACACAGGTCTAGTAAAACGCCAGCGGCGGTAGCGCGGAATAAACCAGAAAGTGTGCCGCCTTTCCCCAGTACCGACATAATAAAGTCGCGGGGAATCTTTGAGAGAAGGCCAATAAACAGTGCGCCGATTGCCACGCCCCACCACATCGCACTCACCATCTGGTGTGTTGTGTGGGCCATGGTCTCGAGCCATGGCTGGCCGCTGACAGCCTTGGGGAAATAAACCCCAAGAATAAAAAGCGTGCCGACGCCAATAAGCGAGCCCCAGAACAGAAAATCTATACTGCGGTTATTATGCTTGTCGTTGTGCTCGTCGTTACCGTGGCATGAAGCGGACATGGTCAACCCACCATGATCTTCAGCGCGCAATAAGGGGTAAAGTTAAGAACGAAAACAGCAATCTTGTACTGCGAAAGATAGTTTGCATAAAGCCGTAGCAATTCATCTTCAGGTATACCCAGCAATTTTTGGTGAAGTGGGAGAATAACGGGTCGCGCAGTGCACACTACGGCTGTCACTAGAAGAAGGATAAAAAAGTTGATAACCAAGGACCAGCCGACGAACTCTGTCAGGGACGATAAATCAATCATGTTGTGTGCTCCCGAGTTGTGGGATGAACAGCGGCACATTCGCCACGTATACAGGACGCCTTGTCGAGAATGCCTGCCTCACAAGCGATATGCCTCCTTAACTCACTATAGTTCAGGTGGCTGGATTGCATTCATCGATTTATGGAGAATACCGGCGAAGATTTGGAGGGGGAAGCGCACAACGATACATTTTTCAGTGATTGCGCTGTAAGAATAAAAGAGACCCAAAAAAGGGAGGGGGTAGATGTCGATCGCTCCCTAGCTTTCGGCGGCGGCCCCTTTAGATACGCTTGCTACGGGCCGCGCCAATTACTTTCAGCAAAGAGCAGTAGTGCCTTGGCCTTAGCCTACTTATGCTCGTGGGCATCCACGGGTTCTTCAAAGGCAATAAACAAAACGCACGCTTCCTTGCTCAGGCACTTGCCGTCATGAACCGCCTTGGCAGGACCGTAGGCGTACATACCCTTCTTGAGATGTGTTGTGGGTTGGTTGTGGTAATTCACGTTCATCTCTCCGGTCATCAGTACCATTCGCTCTGCTGAGGTGTGCCAATGCGCAGGGAATTTATACCCGCCGGGGATCTTGAAATATATATCGGCATTAGGCTTTGACGGATCGCCATGTAAAACCGCTATTTGGCATCCCGCCGGGAAAAAAGCCGGGCAGGGTCCCCACGCCAAAGACTTGTCCCCAAGTGATACAGCAATTGGATTCTCCGAAGCTTTAACAGGCAGTGCGAGAAACAGCATCATAGTCGTGACTAAGATCATTAATCCTTTACGCATTTTCGTTCTCCTTGCTGAAACACCAGGTAAGCAACTACGTCGCTATTCAAATTTCGGCGGCGTTGCGCAGCTCAATGGAATGGACCATGTCTGGCTGTGAGCTACAAGCGCAAAGGAGAGGCTAAACTACCAATACTTAAGCTTGCGATGACAAAAGGGGGCGGCGGGAATAAAAAGCCGATTTGATATATTCAGATTAGGCAGCTATTTGTTTTTATATCTCTCTGCAGCCTTTATTAATCTTTGGGCTTATTGGCACTGCGTTTTTCTGTTTTTTCAGCTCTTTTATTCTTCTTCCGCGCGTTCTTGTCGGTGACGATCTTAAGAGCTTCTTCCTGAGTAAGATTAGGATGTTTTGCGAGTAATTCTTTGACTCTTTCTTCAACCTTGGCCATGGGTGAACCTTTTCCTCTATGAGTTTGATTTATGGGTATTTAACAAGCGCCGAAATGACGCCGCGGTGCATAACCTGGTTTGCGATTGTCTGCGGCACGCCCTCCCGGCGCGCACAAGGCTTGTAGTGGGTGATTGCTCTACAATTTAGCCAGCGTTGGCGCGTATTGAAACGTAAAAAGGGGACGGAGGGAATAAATATCGACCACCCCTGCTTAACCCTCCATGGGTGGATATCTATCAAATTTCGGGAGTTGATGCGCATCCACCATCCATGTGATTCTTTCCGCCACCTGAATATGGACCCGCGCGGGAATTGCCTCGTAAAAAGGGGACGGAGGGAATAAATATCGACCAACCTGATTAACCCTCTATAGGTGGATATCGATCAAATTCCGGGAGTTGGTGCGTATCCGCCATCCATGTGATTCTTTCCGCGACCTGAATATGGACACGCGCAGGAATTGCCTGGGGCTCGTCGTAGGTGCCGCTTTGAATATCAATAAGACCCGGAAGCGTTTGGCTATTCGCGTAAAAGAGCCCCGTTCCGCATGCCGAACAAAACTGTCGGCGCCCGTTCTCAGAAGATTCGTAAACCTTTGGTGCGCCCTTGGTTATCGTCAGAGCTTCCTGAGGGTACATTGTCCATCCAACCATCGGTGCACCCGCGTGACGTCGACAATCCGAGCAATGGCACAATGCATGGGTGTATGGGTCTCCCTCAACTTCGTAGCGAACCTCGCCACAATGACAGCCACCAGTTAGTTTCATCATTCATTCCTCTAGGAAAAGGGAAAAGGGGACGGAGGGAATAAATCTTGATCAAATCCGCCTCTTTGGCGGTCGGCCTCGGCGTATCTTCCCAACCTTTATACCGTACTTTTCTTCTATCATCCTGCAAAAACGGTCATCGGCTACCGGGTGGTTATACTGAGTGCCTTGCTGAATTTTATGTATGTCATCAGAATCCAGTGAATTGCGGAACAGCTCGCGGTAAGCGTGCTGGCGTTCCGCTGCGTGGGGCCCAAGCTTTCGATACTCTTCATGCGGCTTAAGCCAGTGGCTCTCACCCCAGGCGTTTGCCTGGTAGCTAGACCATTGATACTCGCCGGGGTGGGCGACCATAGACGCTCTGACCGGGTTCAGCTCTATATAGCGATAGCACAGCAAGGTGTAGGATTCACTTTGCACCAGGCTAGAGCGGTGACGACCTTCCCAGAGTGTACCGGTGCGCCGGTATTGCGAGTTGAAGTGCTGTGCGTACCGACTGCCTACCACCTTCATCGTATTAGACAGAGCATCCTGCTCGTGGGGCGTCACCAGAAAATGAATGTGGTTGGTCATCAGGCAGAAAGCATGGACGTCTACGCCATAGCGCTTTGAGACCTCCTCCCACAACTGCAGATAGAATTGAAAATTCTCGGGCTCTACAAAACAGGGCTCTCGGTTATTGCCCCGCTGCACCACATGATAGGGCATGCCTGTCAGATAATTCCTCGCCTTCCTTGGCATAGGTAATCCTCGATATTTTGTTCTGAGTTACTTCATTCGGTTCAGAGTCTTTAGATTAGGCGACCGGTTAATTTTAAATCCCTCCGTCCCCTTTATGCTTTCACTTTAAATTAGCAAGATCGTTTGCGATTTCCTCAGCCATTTCGATCATCATTTCGTCTACGCTTGGAGCAAGCAATCCTCGACCTCCAGAGGACTTTGAGTATAACTGGGTCCATATAGTTTGGCCTGTCTCTGCGCTAACGAGCTTTAGAGACATTGAGATTTTGGTAGGTGTTGCTAGGGGAGCAGATGGTACGCCTTGCTCAAAACGTGTAACACGCCCCTTGAGTAAGGCGTCAGCGTTGATAAGTTGTTTTTTTGCAATCGCAGTATCATCGTTAAGCAAATCATTGGGAAGTCGATGTTCCGCAATAACCGAATTTATCTGTGCCCTATCTACAACGGATTCAAACACGTCCCGGTTAGCAAGAACCATTGAGATCATATCTGCTGCTGTATTGGCGTCAGGAACACCATCAAAAGGTAAAATGGCAACCCTTTTCACTGAAGAAATCGGATAATTGGGGTTAGTGAACCCTTTTTTTATTGTGGAACCACATCCAGAAAGGCTGATTGCAAGAAAGATTACTGAGAGAAGCGCGAATATTTTTTTCATTGTTACTCCATTGCAGGTTTGATCACATAGCGCCGCCAACACGCGCGTATTTATTTGTGGAGCCGCAGGCTGAACAAAAAAATACGTCGCGGTGATTGGACTTGTTATGTGCCTTACAGGTTTGGTTCGGAAATAAATTCAACAAATGCATCACCTATGGGAGTTGTACGCTTAGCTAACATGCCGTCGCCACTCATTGTTGTTCCCAACCCATCAGTACTAAATAGCCCGTTACGATAAAGCTCATTCCAGACCAACTGATACAAGGGTTTCTGATTCTGGAGCTGTGGATAAGCATGTTCAATGACTGAGGAAATGCCGCCCGTAGACCAATTTGGAAATTGGTGATTATGCTCCACTGCCCACTGGTTGGGCCCTTGAAATAGCTTGAGAAGTGCAATATGCCAAGAAGTACATGAGTCAATTAGATTAAGGAACAACTGCTGCATTGTGTCGCTTGGCGCACCGGGAAGAGCCGAATTTATTACCGCATTCCTGAGAGCATTAAGCTTTTCATCCTCATGATTTCTTATTGCCGAGTTACTTGCATGCACCAGCGTAGTAAAGAATTTTTCGTTTTCCTGCAAATCAGGTTCTGTGACAATTCCTTTATCATAAAGCTCATTTATTGCCTCAGTTACCTGAACCATCCACTCTGTTCTTCGTCTAGCCATTGGGGGTTCAATAAGTGCGTTGAATGCCTCCGCCAAAGCGCCCCCAAGAACCGGAACGGCGGACACTGCAGCCTTGGTAACTCGATGCGCCTTTTCAAATTCTGGCTCTACTGGAGGATCAACCAAATCTCGATCTATTTTGCTCATGGCTATACCCTTGATTGCACATAACAGCCCGTTAATGAGGTCTCCGACCTCATAATAATTATTAGCGGGGCCCCACGGTAATTTATTAGAGTGGGCCCCAGAGTGTCGGCTATCATCTTGTTTTATAACGAGCGAGGCCGAGGCGGTACTATTAAGCTGGCGACCAGTTTAATAACACCGATACACAGCCGAATAACAGGACTGGCGCCAAGAGGCTTTTGATGTGATGACTGTGTCTGCATCCTCAGTCCTTGAGTCTGTTCGCGAACACCTGCGGCTGGCCAAGCTGTTGTCAGCATGCCGCTTTTTAATTATGTGATTCGCCCACTTTATTCTTTTTGCCCAAAAATATCACCCTTCTGAAGGGCGCTTTTTTCTGGCGGGCTATTATTCCAACCGTGGAAGAGGGTTCGTATTTTACGTCCTGCGCGCTTTGGTTAAACTGTAGTCCTTATCGAGGGAACGGAGCCTCTGCGGTGAGCCACGCCTACCATATCTCTGAAGACCAATTTGTTCGCGCCTGCTGGCATGCTCACAGGCCCTTGCGCTGGCGGCTAACGCTGGCCTTGTTTGTGGTGTTGGCACTGTTTCCGCCGCTGATGGGGTTTTCTTCTGCCAGCATCAGCGCTACGGCTATTGTTACGGTGCTGTTGGTTGGCTTTCGCTGGGGGCTGTTGCCGCGTATTCACCGCTGGCGGTTTCGCCGGATCTACTGGGACAACCCGCTGATGCAGCGGGAACAGCAACTGGAGATGAACCCGACCGGCTTTGTGCTGCGCTCAAGCAACGGCGAATCCCGTTATGGCTTTCGTGAGCTGAAGAAGGTCGCGGTGTTGGAGGATATGGTGCTTGTTTACCCGACCACGACTATGTTTCATATGATTCCGGTCAGCCTGCTAAGCGACTTTGAGCTGGCACAGTTTCGGGCGCTGGCCTAGCGAACCGGTCGCAGCAGCGGAATCAGGGTAAACGACATAGCAATAAAACCGACAATGGTCAGCAGGGCCATATCGTAGCTGCCGGTGGTTTCGTTCACCCAGCTGACAAAGGGCGCGCAGGCGACAATCAAGGGCACCAGCAAGGGGTTCATCGCCCCCATCACCTGCGCAAAGCGGCGCTGCCCGAAATAGGTGCCAATCAATGCGCCCCATACCGGAATCGCGCCACCTGTGGAGAGGCCGATAAAGGCCGAGGCTAGCATCATGACCGGGTAGCCCGGGCTGTTCAGTAGCAGCAGGCAGGCGATAATCAGCATGCTTAATGGAATCATCAAGGCCTTGGGCGGCCCGAGTTTGTCAGCCGACATGCCTATCACAATCTTGCCGATCACGCTGAAGGTGGCGGTGACCGACAGCAGCCAGGCACCGGCGGTAGGCGATATGCCCTGATCCACGGCCATGGGGATCAGGTTGATGGTCACCCCGTTAAAGCCGGCAAAGCAGATACTGATGCAGATACCGATCACCCAGAAATCGCGGCGGCGCAGAATGTCGCCCCAGTTGCTGCCGCTTTGCGTCTGGCCTTCGTTATCGCTGTCGGCTTCGTCCTCAGGCCGGTCGCGGTACCAGCGCACAATAAACGGTACGGCGGCGATGGTCAGGCAGCCCAGCACCGCGTAGGCGGAACGCCAACCGTGATTGATGATCACCCAGGTAATCATTGGCGGGAAGGAAAACGAACCCATCGACATGCCAATCGACGCCACGCCCAGCGCCTTGCCGCGCTCGGCTTCAAACCAGTTGGACACCGAGGTATTGGCCGCCAGCGCGCCAAACATCGTATTGCCGGTGCTCCAGCACAGGCCGTAGATAATCGACATCTGCCACCACTCGGTGACAAAGGTCATGGCGAAAAAGCCGCCGCTTAACATCGTGCAGCCGAGCAGAATCAGTTTTTTCGGGGAATAGCGGGACAGCCACAAGCCGGCAAAGGGCGAGAACAACCCGGAACAGATCATTGCCACACTGGCGGTGGCGGCCAGTATGGCTGCGCGGGACAGGCCAAAGGCGTCGCTCAGGGGCAGGGCAAACACGCCGTATAAGGCGTTGGTGCCGCCGGTGGTGAGGGCGTGCATAATCATTGCCAGCGCCACGATTACCCAACCATAGTAGAAACGTTCCGTTGTTTTTATTGAAGAATCCAAGCGGCGGCCCCCTTACATTCCCCTTACTGTAACAGCTTGTTAAGATCAGCCGGCGTGACCATTCGGTAAGATGCGCCCAGACAACGAGAAGAGGAACCAACCGTGGTTGAATACAGCTATGTGAAAACCAAGCGTGAGGACGTAAAACCGATTCCGCAGGAACACTTCACCACCATCAAAAAGTTTATGAAGTGGATAACCGCGGCCAATGTCTGGGTATTTAAAAAATCCAAAGGCAAACTGTGGAAAAACTTCCCCGGCGGTTACCCCATCTGTGTGGTTGGCATGAAAGGCGCGAAAAGCGGGCAGTGGCGCGAAGTGGCTCTGATTCACCTGCCCGAAGGCGACAACTGTTACCTGGTGGCTTCACAGGGCGGCATGGACAGAAACCCGGTGTGGTACCACAACATCAAAGCCAACCCGGATATCACAATCATGCACAACGGCGTAACCCGCAACATGCGCGCGCGGCAGATCAGTGAAGAAGAAAAAGCAGCGGCCTGGCCGCATTTGTGTTCGCTGTATCCGGATTTTGATGAGTATCAGGCGAGGACAGATCGGGCGATTCCGGTGTTTTTGTGTGAGCCCACAGAGTAGCTTTTTGTTTTAGCCCTAGCTACGGAGCGCCGTAATCTCCCCCTTGGAGGCGCCGAGAAGCGCAAGTTTGCATCGGGCCAGAGCGAGCACTGTTCGAGTCCCGTAGCGGCGATAGCCGCGAAGGTCGAGTTGCGCAGCGACCGATGCAAACTGAGCATCGCAGGGGACCCGAAGGGCGCCGGAACGGGGGGTGTCCTTCTTTGGGTTACGTTTCTTGGACAAGCAAGAAAGGTAACTCGCCGATAGGCGAAACAATCTGACACAGAATAATTTTCATCGAAAAGGTTTAGCAAATGTTTCGCCCTGCTGGGCGAGTTACTTCTTTTTGCTTGCCCGAAAAAGAAGTAACCAAGAAAAAGGGCACCCCGTTCCGCAGTCGGTTTCCGCTCCGCTCCAACCGATCCCCTGTGCGCTTCGCATCCGGCGGCGCGAGCGGAAACTCGGCCTACGGCCTCAGACACCCGCTCGCTTGTTTCCGCCGAATGCTGCAGTGCTCGGCTGCTCCAAGGGGAAAGAAACGCAGTACTTCGTAGAAAGACTATTTATCCAGCGTTTTTATAAACGCGTTAGACTCGGCAATCGACTTCTCCATTGCCTTCAGCAATTGTTCCACATTGCTATTCACGTTTTGATATTCACCCCGCAATGCCCCAATCGCCGAGGCATTCAGGTTGTGCTTTAAGTACAGCGTATTGTCACGCAGGGCATTCAGCACCGGGGTCAGTGATTTCTCCGAGGCGCGCATGGCGCGCATGACTTGCTCGTAGCCCCGTTGGGTTTCTTTCAGTTTGCGTTCGCTGTCGGCGCGCAGGCGCTGGTTGGTGTACTGGTCCAGCTCGTCCTGCCATTCGTCGAACAGGGCTTCGGCTACCGACTCTACCTTGTCGATGCGTTTGCTGATTTTTTCCGCCGCGGCTTCGCTGTCGTCGTAAGCCGATTGCAGTTTGTCGTATTGTTTTTCCAGTTCGCCGCCTTCGACATTGATCACTGAGCGAAACTGTTCCAGCGCACTGCGGAATTCCTGCTGTCCGTCGGCCTGGGCTTCCTGCACATCGACAATGCGGTCGGCGAGTATGTCGCGCTTGTGCACCCCGAATTGTTCCATGGTGTTGATGTAGGTGGTTTCACAGCCGCTTAGGAAAGTCAGGGCCAGGACTGGCAACAGTAGACGAAGCATGGGAATTCCCCGTAAAAATCACTGGGATAATACTAGCCTACATAACAGGTTCTGTCAGAGGTCTTCGACGCTGATCACGGCGCTCAGGCTGTGGCGCTGGCCGGGTACCAGGTTAATGCAGTCGATGTCGGCGTTGGCGGTCTCCACGCAGACCATCTGCCGATAGCCTTCCGGCCCCATATCGCCGAGGCGTGCGGATTTTTCGATCCAGGGGTTCCACACCACAGCGCTGTTTGAGCCGTGGCTGGCAATGCGGATAAGGCGTTTCAGGCCGGCGTCACGAATACAGATTGGCCTATTGGCGTTTTGATAAACCCGGTCAAGCTCGCCGTCAAAGTGAATCGGTCCCTGCTGCAGGCAGGGACGATTATTGTTAACCGCATCGCGAAAGGGTTTGTCTTCCAGCCCGGTAATGCTGATGTCACTGATATCGGATATCGCGAAATAGCTGTGCAGGGCCGAGCTGATGGTTGCGGTATCGGAGCCGCAGTTGTCTGTTGTCAGTGATAGCTGCAATTGGCTGTCAATAACAATGCTGAGCTGCAGGGACAGTTCATCGCCGGGATAGGAGAGAACAATTCGCGCGCTGCTCTGGTCGCAATACAGGCTATTCAGTTGCCACTGGGATTTGCGCACGGTGCCGTGGGCCGGGGCTTCGGCATCGCTCGGGTGCGGCCCAAACCAGGGCCAGCAGATGGGAATGCCGCCGCGAATGGCTTTGCCGGGCTGAAAGTGCGCCTCGCTGCTGAGCCAGAGCAGATCGTCTTCGCCGCGCGGCTGAAAGGACAGCACCTGCCCGCCGTAGAGGCTGACGGTGGCGGAGGCGCATTCGTGGTGAATATGCAGTAGTACGATACCGGCTTGCGGCTCGGTGAAGTGCCAGAAGCCGTTGGCGGGAAACTGCTGTTTAAGGTCGTCGAGCTGGCTCATAAAACACACGGTTGCGCTATGGCCGCAGTATGCCGCGCTGCGTCGCCAGTGGCAACGCAGCGTGGGAGGTGGGGACTAGAAGTGCTGGCGGAACTCGATGCCGAAGCGGCGTGGATCGCCGTAGGTCTGAAAGAAGGTGGCGACAGAGTCGCCCACCGCGGCAACGCCGATGTCGTAGCGCTCATCGAAGACGTTTTTCACCCAGAGGGCAGCGGTGCGGTTGCCCTCATTGTTTTGCCACATCAGGCGAAAGTCGGTAACGCTATAGGCAGTTTGCCCAGCTTTTGACTTGTCCTGCTCGTAAATGGTGTGGGCGCCGTCGTCGAGGCCGTAGTAAATATCGCTTTTGTAGCTGAAGTCGAGTCGCGGCGTGACGATACCAAAGTCGGGATTAAAGGCGTACTGAATGCCAAAGGCTGCAGTGGTTTCCGGTGATACCGGAAAGGTTTCGTCAGACCGGTCAATGGAGACTTGTCGGCCCAGAGCCGCCTCCAGCAGGTCGTTGTCGGTAAAGTCTGTGAAGGTGTAGTCGTTGTGACTGGCCGAAACATTAATCATCAGGCCGGGGCTGGGCATCCACTGCAGTTCCATTTCGATGCCCTGAATCTCCGAAGCCCCGGCGTTCTGGTAAATCACCACCAGGTTGTTGTTGGAGTCGGCGTCGACCTGAATCAGCTGCTGATTGTCGAAGTCCATATCATAGACCGCCATATTGAAGCGCAGCGATCGACGGAATGCCTCAAGCTTCAGGCCCAGCTCCCGGTTTTCCACTTCTTCCGGTTCCACTTGCTGCAAGCCATCAACCCCTTTGGGTTCGAAGAAGCCGGATTTGAAACCGCTGCTCCAGGTGCCGTAGACCATGAAGGTATCCCAGTTCTCGGGCAGTGCTTCTTCAGGAAACTGATAGGACAGGGAGGCCATGGGCGTGGTCTTTTTAAAGGTGTTGTCTTTTTCATCGACGCGGAAGGGCTGGGCCGCATACGGGAAGTCATTGATACCATCGCCATCTACATCGGGGAAGAAGCTCATGGCAATCCCGACCGGGTCTTGCGCCCAGACGCCGTTAAAGACATAAAAGCCGCTGCCGGTGATAGTGTCCGGGGCGAAGCGCCCGGTAGAGAGCAGGCGCTGGCCAACGGCGTTGCGGTCGGTGCCCCGCACTTCAAGATCCGATTGTCGGCGCTCGGCGGTATAGCGAATACCGAGGGTCAGTTCGAGTTGTTCGGTCATGTCCCAAGAGCCCTGGAAGAAATAGGCCTTGGTGAAATTGCGCAAACTGAATTCCGAGTCGAGTGTGGGGTCTACCAGAATGCCCACCAGCGGCGGGTTGGTGCCGCCGGGCGGGGGCTGAACGGGGCGTTGCCCGCCGAGCACCAGCGGCGCAGTGGTGATATCCAGGCCGTTCAGTGAATTGATCAGGGTAAAGGTTTCGGCGTTGGTTTCTTCCTGGGCGAAAAAGCCGCTGGTATAGGTCACCGCGCCATCAAACAGGGTGCCGTTGAACTGCACTTCGAAGCTGTAGGATTCGCGGCCACCGTCAAAGCGGGTAAAGGATTCATTGAAGTTGGCCGGGCCACCGTCCTGATCCGAACTGATCAGCGGGCCTTTGGTTTCGTCGCGGGCGCTGGCCACCACTTTCATGGACAGGGTTTCGCTGAGCTCCCAGTCCAGCGTGGTCGCGGCCAGATAGGTATCCAGCTCGCGATCCATCATGTTGTTGGGGCCCATATTGCTTTTCAAATCGCCCAGACGCTCGCGGGAGTTGCTGTCGCAGTTTTCTTTGTAGGCCGTGGGGTTTGAGGGGTCGGTGTCACCGGGCCACATCAGATAGAGGCCGCGCACCAGCACCGCATCCTCGTTCATAAAGGTACAGTAGGAACCGGGCAGGCGTTCGTCGATGCGGCTGGCGTAGAGCAGGGTATCGAGTAGTGCGGTACTGCTGATCTCCCAGCGCAGCTGACCAAACAACGCGGTGCGGCCCTTGGAGGTGTTGGTTTCGCCTTGCGAGTCGTCTTCGAAAAAACCGTCATCCTGCAGATGGTTAAAGGAAATGCGCGCAAAAACATTGTCGCTCAAGGCGGTGTTGTAGGCGCCGCGCACCTGCACCCGCTCGTAATTGCCGACCGAACCAAAAAGATAGCCTTCGGTTTCCGCCTTGGGCTTTTCCAGCGTGAGAACAATAGCGCCGCCGGTGGTGTTTTTGCCAAACAGGGTGCCCTGGGGGCCGCGCAGTACCTGGATGTTTTCAACGTCGACCGTATCCATCAGGTGGCCGTCGGCGCGGGGTAGGAAGATATTGTCCAGATAGACCCCCACCGTCGGGTCAACCCGGGCGAAGGCGGCGCGCTGGCCGATGCCGCGTATGTAGATCAGGTTGGATACACTTTCGGTGATCTCAACACTGGGTACGCTTTTGGTGAGTTCGCCGATATTGACGATACCGCGTTCCTGCAGCTCCGCGCCACTCAGGGCGGTCACGGCGATGGGCGTTTCCTGCAGGGATTCGCGCCTGCGCCGGGCGGTTACCAGCACTTCTTCCAGACTGGCGCTGACTTTTTTACCGGGACTGGCGGCAGGCGCCTGGTCCTGAGCATGGGAAGGTGACGTAAGGGAGACGCACAGCGCTCCAGCCAAGATGGATAGCGGTTTCTTCATACTGCCCTCGTTATTATTAATAAGTTCTGAGGTGCTGCTGACGTTTAACTATGAAGCCTTAGTCTGACCTTGGCAACCAGTTCGATGGTTTTTTGATCAATCAGGCGCAATCCCCGAGGATGAGGGCGGGGCAGGGATTGCGCATCGCACAAATGGGTGAGAGCTATCTGACGGCGCCGGTCTGGCGCAGGCTCTCGATGGCGCTGTCGCTCTTGCCGAGCACTTCTTTGAGTACCCTGTCGCTGTGCTCCCCCAATTTCGGGCCGGGCCAGCGGGTGGCGCCGGGCGTTTCTGACAGTTTGGGGGTGATGGCCGGGATATGAATCGTATCGTCGCCCACAGGCACTTCTTCAAACAGCCCGCGCGCCTGAAAGTGGGGGTCCTTGAACATGTCTTCGGCATTGTAGATGGGGCCAACCGGTACCCGGGCCTCTTCCAGTGTGGCGATAACCGTTTTGGAGGGCAGGCTGGAGCACCAGCTTGCCAGTACCTTGTCGATGGTTCGCTCATGGGTCACCCGGCCTGCGTTATCCGCCAGCTCGGGGTCGTTAGCCATATCTTCGCGGCCAATGGCGATCATCAGACGCTTGAAGATAGAGTCGCCGTTGCCGCCGATCACCACAAACTTGCCGTCTTCGCAGCGATAGGTGTTTGTGGGGACAATGCCGGTCACGGTGGTGCCGGAAGGCTGGCGGATAACCCCGGCGCCGCTGTATTCAGGAATAACCCCTTCCAGCAGGTTGAACATGGATTCGTACAGGGCGACGTCTACCACCTGACCCGAGGCGCGGTTGCGCAGCTTGGCGGTCAGCGACATCAGAATGCCAATCACCGCGTGCAGGGAGGCAATGCTGTCGCCGATGCTGAGATTGGGCCGCACCGGCGCTTCATCGGGGAAGCCGTTCAGAAAGCGAAAACCGCTGATACCCTCGCACACCGAGGCGAAGCCGGGTTTGGTGGAGTAGGGGCCGGTCTGTCCGTAACCGGATATGCGGGTGTAGATCAGCTCCGGGTTGGTGGCTTTCAAATCTTCCGGGCCCAGCCCCCAGTTCTCCATTACACCGGGGCGGAAGTTTTCGATCAGTACGTCGCACTCGTTGGCCAGTTCTTTAACCAGCGCCCGGCCTTCCTCGCTTTTCAAGTCGATCACGATGGACTTTTTGTTGCGCCCCAGGCTGTACCACCACAGGGCGGTATCGTCTTTGACGATGCGCCAGCGCCGGATCTGGTCGCCTTCGGGGGGCTCGACCTTGATGATCTCGGCGCCAAAGTAGCCAAGGATGGAGGCGGTAAAGGGGCCGGCCAGCAACTGGCCGAGTTCCAATACGCGAATGCCCGCCAGTGGGCCCGGATTGTTGTGTTCTGTCATGGGGTTCTCCTGTGAGCGCTGCAGTTTAATCAGCGCGTCGCAGTATCGCCACTGTTGCCGAGTAGGTGGAGACGCAATAAGGCACCAGGTAAGTCAGCCCTATTTGCAGGTAATTGCGGCTTGTGGTGCTACCCTCGAGCAAAGCGGGCAGGTGATTGATCATTACCAGAAGCGTGCCCACCACCAGCGCTACACGCAAGGCCGTGCGAACCACAGGAGCTGAAAAAGCTATGCTGCTGAACGAGGTCATTGCCGCTTGCCGGAGGGCGTAAATATGGAGTAATTGCCACTGGCCTTGGCCACCAGCTTGTCGCCCTGTTTTAGCTCGGATTCCAGATTGGCCACTTTTTTACCCCGATTAATCACCTGCGTGTGGCAAACCAGATTGCCATCAAAGACCGGGGCAAAGTAGTTCATTTTGATTTCAATGGTGGCGCACAGTTCGCCCTCACTCAGGCTCGGATAGAGGGCCGCGCCCATTCCAGTATCAGCCAGTGCATAGAGTACAGCGCCGTGGGCCACCTTGTGCGGGTTCATCAGGTGTGGGGTCACCTCCAGGGTCAGTGTGCTGCTGTTATTGTCCTGGTGTTGAATCTTCAGGCCGATCAATTCGCCAAAGGGATTATGCATAGGGGTCTCTCTTGGCTGTGAAATTTAACCGGATTTTCACACGAAAGGCGCCTTGAACCAAGATACCCTAGGGGGTATCTTTGCATTGACTGAAAATGCCCGAGCCAATGCTATGACAGACTGGTATGACAAAAAACACGAAATGCTGAATCGCCTGAAGCGCGCTGAAGGTCAGCTGCGCGGTGTGCAACGTCTGGTCGAGGAAGAAGATGATTGCGAGAAAGTCGTGCAGCAACTGGCGGCAGTGCGCAAGGCCCTGGACAAGGTGTTTTACAAGGCCGTGACCTGCGCGCTGGAGCGTGAGCTGGAAGGGCAGCGCGTGGATATTGCGCGGATTGAAAAATACACCCAGCTTTTTGCCAAGTACGGTTGACCATGTTGGCACTCTTGTTTGGCGCGATCGTTGGCTTGGCGTTGGGGCTTACCGGGGGTGGCGGCTCGCTCTTTGCCATTCCCCTGCTGGTGTATGGCCTCGGCTATTCGATGGAGCGGGCCGTTCCATTGTCACTATTGGTGGTGGGCATTACGGCGGCGGTTGGTGTGCTGGCCGCAATACCGTCGAAGCGGATCTCCTTTAAACCGGCCCTGGTATTTGCGGTGGCGGGTATGCTCTTTACACCCTTCGGCATTCAACTGGCCATGCGCTGGCCGCAGCCGCTGGTACTGACGCTGTTCGGGGTGCTGGCTTTGTTTATTGCCAGTTATATGTGGCGACGTTCGCTGCGTGCCCCGGAAGAAGCCAAGGTGGTGCGGGCGTCTTTTGTGGCAGAAAACGCTACGGCCTTGTGCCGGCTGAGTGCCGATGGTCAGTTTCGCTTCAGCGGGCCCTGCGCAGTGGCTCTGTCCGTGGCGGGCGCCGCGACCGGGTTTCTGTCTGGGCTGTTTGGTGTTGGCGGCGGCTTTTTGATCGTGCCGACGCTGATGTTTATCACGCAGCTGAGTATTCAATCGGCGGTGGCCACCTCGCTGCTGACCATTTCCGCGATCAGCGGGGGTGGTGTTTTTGCCGCGATGGCTCAGGGTGTGCGTTTTGACTGGATAACCGTCGCGCCTTTTGTTGGCGGCGGCGTGCTGGGCTTGAGCGCCGGCTTTGTGTTGGCCAGACACCTTTCCGGTGCGCTGTTACAACGTATTTTTGCGGGGCTGATTATGGTTACGGCCCTGTTTGTCATCATTCGCAACACAATTGGAGGAGGGCTGGCATGATTTTTCGACAGTTGTTTGACGCTGAATCGGGAACCTATACCTATCTGTTGGCCTCCGAGGCTGAGCGCAATGCCTTGTTGATCGACCCGGTGATTGACCAGGTGGATCGCTACCTGCAGTTGCTGGCGGAGCTGCAGCTGACTCTGTGCTACGCGTTGGATACTCATACCCATGCGGATCATATTACCGCGCTCGGGGAGCTACGCGACAAAACCGGCTGCACAACGATCATGGGTGAATTCACCAAGGCGGACTGCGTTTCTCGACGGGTGGAAGACGACGAAGAAATTGTGTTGGACAATATCCGTTTGCGCGCTCTGTTTACGCCGGGACATACCAACGAGTCTTTCAGCTTTTATCTGGAAGATGGCGGTGAGCGTGCGGTCTTTACCGGAGATTGCCTGTTGATTCGCGGCAGTGGTCGCACGGATTTTCAGGGTGGTGATCCCGGCAAAAGTTACGACTCAATTACCGGCACCCTGTTTGCGCTGCCCGATGATACCTTTGTGTATCCGGGCCATGACTACAAGGGTTGGACGCGCTCAACCATAGCCGAAGAAAAAGCCAATAACCCGCGCATCGCGGGTAAAAGCCGCGACGAGTATATCGAGATCATGAACGGGCTGGATTTGCCCGATCCGAAAATGATGGATATAGCCGTGCCGGCCAATCTGGCCTGCGGCCAAACCCCTTTCAGGAGATAAACCATGGAAACGACCTTTACCCCGATCGCTTCACTGGCGGGTGGAGTAATGATTGGCCTGGCGGCACTGATGCTGCTCTGGCTTAACGGCAAGGTAGCCGGTATTTCCGGCATTGTTGGCTCCGCACTTGGCGACTACAGCGCGGCCTCGCGCTGGCGCTGGTTTTTTATTGTCGGTCTGCTTTCAGGTGGTGGCCTTGCCCTCTATCAGTGGGTCGGGACAAGCGAGATTGTCCTGCGGGCCTCGCTGCCTGTGCTGATTGCTGCCGGTCTGCTGGTGGGCTACGGCACACGGCTGGGTTCCGGCTGCACCTCCGGCCACGGGGTATGCGGTATTGGTCGCCTGTCGCCGCGTTCCATTGCGGCAACCTGTGTGTTTATGGCCGTGGCGGCGCTTACGGTTTTTGTGCAACGTCATGTGATGGGGGCGTGAAAATGAAAGAGTCGATTGCGGCCCTGTTGGCGGGTGTATTGTTTGGTATCGGGCTGGCGGTGTCGGGCATGTTGATTCCGGATAAGGTGCTGAACTTCCTTGATGTGGCCGGACACTGGGACCCGAGTCTGGCGCTGGTGATGGGCGGCGCCTTGATGGTGACCATTCCTGGCTATTATCTGGTGACCCGCAAACCCCGGCCGGTGCTGGCGGAGAGCTTCAGTCTGCCCTCGGCGACGGCGATTGATCGCCGTCTGTTGCTGGGTGCGGCGATGTTTGGCGCAGGCTGGGGGCTGAGCGGTTTGTGTCCGGCGCCGGCGCTGGTCAATATCACCACCGGCCTGGTTGATGTGCTGGTGTTTGTCGGCGCGATGCTGGCGGGTATGTTGCTGCACAAGCTGACGCAACGCGCTTGAAGCGCCCTTGCCCCGATGGCCGCAAACGGACTAGAGTAATCGGCCTCGGGATTAACGGATGCAGTCATGGCGCACAGGCCGACACTTAAACAGCTTAACTATCTTTGCGCGGTCGCGAAGCACCGACACTTCGGGCAGGCCGCCAAATCCTGCCATGTCTCCCAGCCCACCCTGAGTGCCGGTGTTGCCGAGCTTGAAGACAATCTGGGCGTCACCCTCGTCGAGCGCGACAACAAAAGCGTGTTGCTCACTGATATCGGTCAGTCGATTGTGGCGCGTGCCCAGCGGATTCTGACCAATGTCGATGATCTGGTCGCACTGGCGGAATCGGCGGGCAAGCCGTTTACCGGCAGCCTGCATTTGGGGGTGATTCCCACCATCGCCCCCTTTCTGTTGCCGCAGTTTCTGCCGCGCTTTCGCAAAAAATACCCAGACTGCCAGCTTTTTATTCGCGAAGACCTGTCTGGCAATCTGGTTGAGCGCTTGCGCGGTGGTGAGCTGGATGTGGTGCTGTTCGCTCTGCCCTATCCCAGCGACGGGCTGGAAGTGGAACACCTGTTTAACGACGAGTTTCTGCTGGCCTATTACGAGCAGCATCCGCTGGCCACGAAAACCCCGCTGGTGAGTGCGGATTTGCAAGGGCGCGATGTGCTGTTGCTCGAAGATGGCCACTGCCTGCGCGATCATGCTCTGGAAGCTTGCCGCCTGAGCGAGCGCGATGTCACCGCGCCGTACCAGGCTACCAGCCTCAATACCATTGTGCAGATGGTGGCGAACCAGATCGGGGTGACGCTGCTGCCGAAAATGGCGCTGGACGGAAAAATACTGAGCGGGACTCAGGTAAAAACCCGTCCCTTTGACAAGGAAACCGTGCAGCGCTCCATCGGGCTGGCCTGGCGCAAACACAGTCCGCGCCGGGAGGAATTTCTGCTGCTGGGCGAGTTTATCGGACAGCAGAAGCGTTGAGTCGTTAAACGCTTACCCTGACGCCCGGAATACGATACGCTGGAAGTACATTCCCGTTTTGTCACTTATCTATAGCACCCTGATAGTTGGCTCAGCGATCTCCGTATGAGGCCAGCGCATGACAGAACTCCGTCTGAGTTACCAAACCGTCGAGTTTGGAAAAACCGATATCCATCTGTGTACGCTGCGCAATACACAGGAATTCCACGACCCTGAAAACATTGCCGAAAACCTCGGTATCAGCTCGGCGTCCTGGCCGCTGTTTGGCGTGCTGTGGCCGTCGAGCCTGGTGCTCGCCCATTTCATGGCGGATTTTGAGACCGGCACCAAACGCATACTGGAAGTGGGTTGTGGCATTGGTCTGTCCAGCCTGTTGCTGAATAAACAACAGGCCGACATTACGGCCACTGATTATCACCCGGAAGTGAATGGGTTTTTACAGCGCAATGCCAAGCTCAATAACGACAGAGCCATTCCCTTCGAGCAGTCCGACTGGGTTAACTGCGACGACAGCCTGGGGTTGTTTGATGTGATTATTGGCAGCGATTTACTGTATGAAGATGCACACGTCGATCTATTGGCAAGGTTTATTGACCGCCACGCCAAAGCGCACTGTGAAGTGATTATTGTTGATCCGGGCCGCGGCCGAAAGAACAAACTTAAACAGCGGATGGAAAACTTCGGATTTACCGCGGCGCAACATAAACCGCCGCATACCGATTATCTGGAAAAAGCCTTCAAGGGGCATATTCTGAGCTTTGTGCGCGGGGAGCCAGACAAGCCTGATCAGGCGGCGGAGTGAGACTTACTCGTCATGGACCTGCGGCCGGGTCTTCTGCAGGGTGTGGCTGATAATCCGCAGCCGCCGTTCCAGTTTGTCTTCCATCTGCACGAGCCGTTGATTGATGCCGTGGTGGCTGCGCCGGTAGTCGTGCAGTTTCTGCTGGAAGGGCTCGCTGGTGTAGATCAGCAGCGTCAGGCCCAGGGTGAGGGTTAGCGCCCCCAGAGGAAAGGGCGAAAACAGGATCAGGGTGCCGGCGATGACCAGTACCCAGGCGATGCTCAGCTGTATGTAATACCGAATTTTGGCGCTCACGCTCACTTCCTGCGGGACGGGTGGCTCTATAGCTCTGCCAACAAAACTTCCGTCGGCTGTAACGCTAACCACTATAGGGCATCCAAGTGCCTGTAGTCTTCGTAATACGGTTACTTTTCACGAATGGGTCACCAACTTGCGGTTTAATTTTTCCCTGCTTGGCATGTCTTTGCTGCTGTTGCTTACTAATGGTGCAGCTGGCGCAGAGTCGTCCGCAGCACCAGCCCTTGAAGAAGTGGTGGTTTCGGCCACCCGCAGTGGCGATACGCTGGCGGATACGCCAATCTCGGTGACAATAACCGCCGATCTCGAGCTGCGGGAGACCGATATCACCGATCTGGAGGCCTTGTCGGACCGCCTGCCCAACGCCCAGTTGGCGATTACCCCCACCAACACTTTCCTTTTTGTCCGCGGGTTGGGCACGGGTAGCGTGCGCAGCGCTGAGCAGTCGGTCGGCTTCTTTGTGGACGGGGTCTTCCTGGGGCGCCCCCAGGTGGCCCTGTTTGATTTTCTGGATGTGCAACAGGTGGAGATACTGCGTGGGCCGCAGGGCGCTGTACTGGGCAAGAATACGGTCGCCGGCGCCGTCAATGTACAAACCGCGCCAGTGACCTGGGAACCGGAAGGTTACGCCGAGTATCAACGCGGCAGCGATGGTCGCCAGCGCCGTCGCGCGGCACTCTCCGGTGCACTCAGTGACAGTTTTGCCGCCCGGGTGGCGGTGGCCGATGTCGACGAGGATGGCTTTCTGTTCAATACCACGCAGCAGCGCACCGATCTTTCGCGCCCGGGGCGCAGCGGCCGCATCAAGCTCGCCTGGACGCCGACGGACAATCAGCGCTATGGCTTGAGTGTTCAGCGGGCCGATATCCGGCAGCGCGGTGACAGTTTTGAATTGAGCCAGGCCAATGAGGAGACGCTGACGTTGTATCGACAGTTTGACCCGGAAACCTCAGCCGATATCACCGACAACCGAACTCACACCGACAACCGCAATTCCGGCGCAAAGATCGAAGGGCGCGACCTGATCTTAAGCGCCGAATGGGAGCTGGATGTGGGCCGGCTGCGCTTTCTTGGCAGTCGCTCCCGCCAGGATACGGTGGCGGATTTCGATGTGGATATCAGCCCGGTTCCTTTTCTGACCTTCCCTTCGGACGAGCGCTATCGCCAGCAAAGCGCAGAACTGCGTTTTGACAAACTCTTCGGCTGGGGGGATGTCAGCAGCGGGCTCTATTACTTCCAGTCCGATCTGGACTTGCTGGCGGATATCAATGCTTTTGAAACAGGGCTGGGCGCGGTGCTGGCGCCGCTGGCGGACAATGTCATTGGGGCGGGTTCCGGCTCGGTGATTACAGACCTCAGTGCGCTTTTGGCGACCACGCCGGCAGCGCCCGACCCGGACATGGCGGCTACAGGCACCAGCCGCCATCGCCTCGTGCAGCGCCAGGAGACCTTGTCGGCCTTCAGTTCAGTTCGATGGGATTTTTGGGATATCTGGACGCTGCGTTTCGACGGTCGCTATACCGAAGAAACCAAAGAGGGGGATTTGGGCATTGAATTTTTCGGCGGCAGTGGCCCGCTCCTTGGCCAGGCACTGGGTGAGGAAGAATACCAGCTCAGCGCCACGCGTCGTGAATATGACTTTTCACCGCGCCTTTCGCTGCTCACGGATATTGCGCCACAGTTAAGTAGTTATATAACAGTAGCCCGGGGCTTCAAATCCGGTGGCTTTAACAATCTGGCCGCGGTGCCGGAGCGCGCCGAATTTGATGAGGAAAACTCAACCACCTACGAGCTGGGTTTGCGTCTCAGTCCGATCAACGGCTTCAGTGGTGAGCTCGGCGTTTTCCGAAGTGATTTCAAGAATCTGCAGGTTGCCGCGCTCGACGGCACCGAGTTTTTTGTAGGTAACGCCGCTCGCGCAGAAATTCAAGGCCTGGAGCTCTCTTCCCGCTGGCAGTCGAGCTGGGGTTTTTCCATCGGTCTGTCTCTGGGTTATCTCGACGCGGAGTATGAGGACTACGACAATGCGCCCGCGCGTGCCGACTCCGATCAAGACAGTCAGGACCTCAGCGGTGAGGTATTGCAGCGGGCGCCGAAATACTCCGGCAGTGTGCAGCTGGGTTTTCAGGGTTTGTTGCCGACCTTTGAATTGCCCTTTGCGCTGGGCCTTGTCGCCGAGGGTGCCAGTGAACAGTTTTTGAATGTGGATCTCGACCCGATCGACAGTCAGCCGGACTTTATTCGCTACAGTGCTTTTGCCGGCTTGAGCAGCCCGGCCGGGCGCTGGAATTTTCGGGTCGTCGGACGCAATCTGACCGATGAAGTCGTGCGCCGTGAGGCGGGAGATATCGCCATTGTCGGCGCGCATTTTGTGGGAGTCTTTCCGCCGAAAAGCTTGTCGGCAGAACTTGGTTTTCGCTTTTAGAAATGACGTTGTCGATTACGACAACAGGAGCAAGAAATTATGAAACGTTTGGCGCTGGGTTTTATCGCCCTGTTCTGTTGGAGCACGCTGATGGCCTTGCCACGCACCGTTGAACTCGATCAGGCGACACTGGCGGCACAACCGGTGGATGTGTTGTCAGCAAATTTTGTTGATCGCGTTATCCACGATCTGCCGGTTGACAGACATCTTGAACTCTTCGAAAAGCTTGATCCGGATGCGCTGGATAAAGCGCTTGATACTCAGCAGAAACAGCTGACCTTCTGGATCAATATCTATAATGGCTATACCCAGTACTTTCTCAAAACGGACCCCACGCTGTATCAGGAAGATCGCAGCGATTTTTTCGGCAAGGAGCAGATCGCAATCGCCGGCTACACGGTCAGCATGGAAGATATTGAGCACGGCGTATTGCGTCGCGGGGCGGTTGTGTTGTCACTGGGTTTCATCCGTAACCTGAGTCTGCGCAAACCTTTTATCCGCAAATTTGCGGTAAACGAAGTGGACTACCGCATTCACTTTGCGCTGAATTGCGGGGCAAAAAGTTGCCCGCCGGTGGTGGCCTACCAAACACGTTGGGTAGATCGGCAGCTGGATGACAGCAGTAAGGATTATCTGCAGCTCCATGTGGAATATTTGCCGGACGACAATCGGGTTTATGCGCCGGTTTTAATGAGCTGGTTCAAGGCCGATTTTGGCTCCCACGATGACCAGCGCGCGATACTGAAAAAGTACGGAATAATCCCTCAGGACAAGGATCCGAAGATAAAGTATCTGGATTACGACTGGACGATGCAGATTGAGAATTATCGGGCTTATACGTATTGAGCAGGGAGCAACTCTAACACTCTGTCATTGAGATGACAGAGTGTTAGATGAAACAGTGGTCTTTAAATATCCTGCATCACTTTCTGTAAGACCGTCGTCGCAAAATTTTCAATGATCTGGTCTTCCTGATGCTGCGCGACCATGATGCGGCTCATTATGTAGCCATAGCGCAGGCCGGCATATATCCAATAGTATTTGTAGTGCTCGCCGCTGAAGCCTGAAGCCTTTTCCCAGCGCGCGACCGTGTCTTCATAACTGGGCAGGCCTTCCATGCGGGGAATGCCGAGACCGTCCGAAAAGAAGTAATCCAGGTAGTTCCACCAGGCCAGGTCCTGCAACGGGTTGCCGAGGGTGATCATCTCCCAGTCGAGGACGGCGGTAACGCTTTTGCAGTCTTCGGCAAACAGCATGTTGCCGATACGCGAGTCGCCCCAGCACAAACCGAACTCTTCCTTTTTGGGCTGGTTTTCTTTAAGCCATTGCATCACTGGGTCGCAGATCGGGTGGGGCCGACCTTCCATGGCCCACTTGCCGTAGTTCTCCCAGTAGGCGAGTTGTTGTTGCAGCGGGTTTGCGCCGAGTTCAGGCCGCTCCAGAAACTCAAAACCGAGGGCTTTGTAGTCGCGACACTGACGGTGCAGGTTGGCCATGGTGTCGATACCGGCGTTCCACAGGCTTTCCCGCTCTTGTGGGCCTATCTCGTTCAGCATCCAGCCGTCCATGCTGTAGGGAGGCATATCCGGGGGCACCCGACCCTCGGATTTTTTCATAATGTAAAAGCCGGTTCCCAGCAGCGAGGTGTCCAACTCCAGCCCCAGCAGGCCCGGCGCCGGTACATTGGTCTTGCTGCCGACAATATCCATGGCTTTGTACTGAATCGACAGGTCGTACTCGGGAAATACCGGCCTTTCGATCTCGGGCTGCAGTCGGCCTACACATCCTTCTTGGTGTGTCTTGCCATCTTTTTCGTATTCGATATCAAACAGCAGGGTGACATTGGACATGCCAGTGGTTTCGGGGATTTTCAGCTCCGGAATGCGGACCGGCCCGTCGGACTGCAGTTTTCGGGCAAACCACTGCTCGAGCTTTTTGCGGGTACCGTCAATGTCTTCAACCAGTGGCGTGGGGCGTTCGTTTTCCACGGGAGTCTCCTCGTCCGTCGCTGTTGTTATTTAAAGGGTGTTGGGCGGAGCTTAGCAACAAACTCTACGACCGTATAGTGAATGAATATTTAGCTTTCTACGCCCTTCGGCTAAGGTGGGAGCACCAATAATAACGAGAGCCTGATCATGCACTTATTGATAGCCGGATTACTGCTGTGGGCGGCAGTTCATTTTTCGATTCGCCTGCTGCCCGCGCCGCGTCAGCGACTTATCGACACCTTGGGCAAGTGGCCCTACCAGGGCCTGTTTTCGTTGCTGATGGTGGGTGCCATTGTGCTGCTGGTGCAGGGTTGGCAGAAGATGGGCGCGGGCGGGGCCTTGTGGTCTTTTGATTGGGCCCGACCGGTTAGCCTGGCACTGATGGCGCTGGCGGCCTGCCTGTTTGTCGCGGCCAACGCGCCTACCGATATCAAACAGTTCCTGCGCCACCCCCAGTTGCTCAGCGTGGTGATCTGGTCGGTAGCCCACCTGCTGGTCAACAGCGACCCCCGATCGATCTTGCTGTTTGGTGGTCTGGCCCTGTGGGCGCTGGCGGAAATTCCGCTGATTAATGCTCATGCAGGCGACTGGGTTAAGCCGGCTCCGGTTGGTGCGGGAAAAACCGCGGTGTCGGCGGTGGTGGGTCTGGCGGTATTTGCAGGGCTGCTCTATGGGCATCCGTGGCTGGCTGGAGTTTCTTTGATTTAGAGGACTGAAGCCTTCGCTGCGGTGATTAGTTTTCCGGCTGCCAGACCAGTTCGAGCTGATCGAGCTCGCGGGTGAAGTTGCCGTGGTAGACACCAAAGCGCTTGCTGCGCGCTTCCCGGTAGGCGGTTTTTACCGCCGCATTGGCGCTGGGGTAGGCGACTTCATCCCAGTCGATTTCTTCTTCCCGGAAAAAGCCCACATCGATGGCCTCGTCACCACAGGCGCAGTCTTCCGTGGTCACCGTGGCGCGCATGCCAATATACACTTCACTGATAAAATTGATTGAACCTATCATGTAAGGCGTGAAGGCCTCGGCGGGCAGGCGGATGCAGGTTTCCTCCCACAGCTCGCGCGCTACGGCTTCGCGCAGGGTTTCGCCGCTTTCCATAAAACCGGCGGGAATGGCCCAGTGACCGGCGCGCGGCGGATTGCCGCGCTTCATCCACAGCAGTTTGTCGCCGCAACTGACAAAGGCCGCCACCAGAATCTTGGGGCCGGGGGGATAACTCAAATGCCCGGCGGCGCAGCGCACGGCCTCGCCGCGCCCCTGAATACTCTGTTCAGTAAGGGCTACACCGCACTCCGGGCAGTATTTCATACCAGCTTGGTTTGTTCGCCTTCGCTGCGCGCAATGATCACCGTCGCGCAACTGTCGCTGAATACGTTAACCGCAGTGCGCATCATATCCAGCACGCGGTCGGTAATCATCAGCAGGCCAATGCCTTCCAGCGGCAGGCCGATTACGCCGAGGATTATCGAGATCGCCACCAGGCTGGCGGCGGGAATGCCGGCCACGCCGATCGAGGTCAGCAGGGCCACCATCACGATGGTGAACTGCTGCACAAAGTTCAGCTCAATGCCAAAGGCCTGTGCGATAAAGATGGCGGCGACGCATTCGTAAAGTGCGGTGCCATCCATATTCACCGTGGCGCCGAGGGGCAGCACGAAGCCGCGCACCCGCTGGCTGATGCCGGCTTCTTCCATGCACTCCATGGTAATGGGCAGGGTGGCCGAGCTGGACGCCGTTGAAAACGCCGTGAGCATGGCCGGTGACATGGCCTGATAGTGCTTGGCGGGGTTAATGCGGCCGAGGAATTTAAGTAGCAGCGGCATGGTGATAAAGGCGTGTATGGCGAGTGCGATCACGACTGTAAAAAAGAACACTAGCACCGGTTTAAAGCTGGCAAAGCCGGTATCGGCGACAGTTTTGGCAACCAGACCGAATACCCCGAGGGGGGCAAATTTCATCACCCACAGGGTGATCAGGGTCATGATATCCATCAGCCCGGTGAAAAACTCGCGCACCGTATCGGTCTGTTTCGATACGCTTTGAGACAGAAAATAACCAAACAGCAAACTGAAAAAAATCAGCCCCAGCATCTGACCTTCGGCGGCGGCGGCAACAATATTGGGCGGCACCATGCGGATAAACACATCCACCACATCGGCCGTGCTTTTGCCTTCTACCTTGGTGAGCACTTCTTCAACCGAGCTGTCGCCGGTGAGGCCGGCGGCGAGATCGGAGCCGGTACCCGGCTGTAGCAGGTTGACCATCATCAGGCCGACCAGAATGGCCAGCAGACTGCTCATCATATAGAACAGCACGGTCTTGCCACCCAGCTTACCCAGGCCTTCGCCGTCGCGAATATTGGCGATGCCGCTGATGATCGAGGCTGTGACCAGTGGCACAATGATCATCTTCAGGGCATTGAGAAACAGCGTGCCTAGAAAGGCGTAGACGGCGTAGAAGGTAAGGCTGCCGATTCCGGCCTCTGCGCCGGTGATGGAGCCGATAACCACGGCGAGAACAATAGCGATGGCAATCTGCCAGTGAAGCGCGACTTTTTTCATAGTATTTTCAACAATATGCCTCGACACTACACTTTAACGTTCACGGCGCGCGGACGCCACCGCACAACTCAGGGAGAGTTTAATGGAAATTAATCTGGGTATCTTACTGACCCTACTGTTGATCGTAGTTCCCTTCTGGAAAATCTGCGAGAAGGCGGGCTACTCCGGCTGGCTGTCGCTGTTGGTAATGCTGCCCCTGATAAATATCGGCTTTCTGTTTTTCCTCGCCTTTTCGGACTGGCCGCGGGATCGGAACAAGCCCGCTGACTTTGGTGGCCAGTAGCTTACGCAGGGCCCAGTGCCTGCCACTGGCGAACATGGGGCGGGTCGTCGTCGAGCCAGCGCGCCTGCCCGTTCTCGACCACTAGGATTTCCTCCCACTTGGCGCCAACCCCGTCGGCGCCGGCGTGGGGTTCCACCAGCCACAAGCCATCGTGGGCGCCGTGATCGGACGCTTTTGAGCTGTTCCACAGCGGGCTGCGCCGGCCGATACCCTTAGTGGCGAGACTGTCCTTCAGTTTGAACCAGCTCAGGCTGACCGCGTCAAAGCCCTGCATTCGCAGTGGTATGGGCAGGCGCGGCGTTTTTATCGCTCGGTGCCCGAGCACCTCACCCGGATGCTTGGTGTGCACAGGCTCATAGCCTGCCGCACGCATGGTGCTGGCTACATTGTCGGCAATGGCCTGAAAATGTTCGCCACGATTTAGCGCCGCGGGCACGCTGTCGCGGTACTGGGCCAGGTGGCGCATCATGGCGTTATGGTCCGCCCTGTCGCCAAAACAGGTGCTGTAAGAAGTATCGACCATGTAGCCTGAAAACAGCGGCGCGGCGTCGAGAATGACACTGTCACCTTCGACCAGCGCTCGATTTTTGGGGAAGAAATGCCCCAGCGACCAGTCGCCGGGCAGGGCGGTGCGCTCGCCAAACAGCACTACCGGTAAATGAAAAAAGGAATCGGCGCCGGCTTTGCGATAGCGTTTGACCAGCGTGTGGGCAATAGCCTTTTCGGTATCACCGGCGCGCAGTCGGGAGGCAGTGTCTTCGAGGATATCAAAGGACAGATGCTGCAAATCCCGAAAGCGCTGTAACTGACGGGCAGAGAATCGCCGGGTTTTTATCAGCATGTGCGCGCCCTCTTCACAATCAAAATAACGCAGCTGTAATTTCGCCGCTTGCTGCGTCTGAGTATGCTTGATCGAATAACAAACTGACAGGAGGCTCTCAATGACGCAAGCGCTGGCCCCGGCTCCCGAGCGGATTACCGAAGACGACAACTTTATTGCCGAGGCGCTGAAGGACGCGTCGATTCCCACCCTGATGCTATCGATGATCCATATGAGCGGCGACACCGCACTGCTGGATGGCTCCATTCGCCCCATGGGGGTCTACCTCAACGAAGTGCAGGGCTATATGTCGGAAGAAGACAAGGCTGCAATTCGGGAGCAGGCACTTGAGGTTATCAAGCGCTATCGGGACAACGGCTGCCAGCCAGTGCGCATCGATGATCACGAAACGATCCGCCGCATGATGAGCTTTCTGGTCGCCGAGGAAGTCCCCGCCGACTATGTACCGATGATGCTCGAAGAAATGGAGCTGGACGGTGATGCCCGGCAAATTGACTGGAGTGAGATTCCCGCCGAGCAGCGTGCCGATTTTCATGTGACGGTTGTCGGTGGTGGTATGTCCGGTGTGCTGGCGGGCATTCGACTGAAAGAGGCCGGTATTTCGTTTACCGTTATTGAAAAAAATGCCGGCGTAGGCGGCACCTGGTATGAAAACCGCTATCCCGGTTGCCGGGTGGATGTGGGCAATCATTTTTACTGCTATTCCTTTGCGCCCAACCACGACTGGACCGAATATTTTGCCCAGCAACCGGAACTGCAGAAATACTTTGAAGACTGCCTGGATCGCTTCGATCTTCGCGAGCATTTCCGCTTTAACACGGAAGTGGTGAAGGCGGAGTACGATGAAGATAAAAACCAGTGGCAGGTCACTACCCGGGATAAACATGGCGCGGAACAGCGCCACGCAACCCAGGCGCTGATCAGTGCGGTGGGACAGCTGAACCGACCGAAGTTGCCGGATATCAAAGGCAGAGATAGTTTTAGCGGCATCGCCATGCACTCTGCCCAGTGGCGCTCTGATGTGGATTACAAAGGCAAACGTGTTGCGGTAATCGGCACCGGCGCCAGCGCCTTTCAGTTAGTGCCAACCATTGCCGACGATGTTGCCGAACTGAAAGTGTATCAGCGCTCGGCGCCCTGGATGTTTCCCAATGTCGACTACCACCGCAAGGTTGAAAGCGGCGCCCAGTGGTGTATGAAAAAACTGCCCTTCTACTCGCGCTGGTATCGCTTTCTGCTGTTCTGGCCGGCCTGCGACGGCCTGCTGCCCAGCCTGAAAATTGACCCGGACTGGCCGCACCAGGATAAATCCATCAATGAAATGAACGAGATGGTGCGCGAAGTCTTCACGGACTGGATGAAGCAGCAAGTGGGCGATGATGAAGAACTATTGGCCAAGGTTATCCCCGACTACGTGCCGCTGGCCAAGCGCACCCTGCAGGACAATGGCAGCTGGCTGACCGCGCTGAAAAAACCGCAGGTGGAATTGCATACTGACGGCATCCGCGAGATCACCGAAAATGGCGTGGTGGATAACAACGGCAATCTGTTTGAAGCGGACATCATCGTTTACGCAACCGGTTTTTACGCTAACCGCTTTCTCTGGCCCATGGAGATTATCGGCCGCAATGGACAAACATTGCGTGAGCAGTGGGGTGAGGAGCCGGAGGCCTATCTCGGCATTACCGTGCCGAATTTCCCCAACCTGTTTTGCCTTTATGGCCCGGGCACCAATCTGGCCTTTGGTGGCAGCCTTATTTTCAACTCCGAATGCGAAGTGCGCTACACACTCTCAGCGCTGAAAACGCTGATCGCCGAAGGGCGGCAGGCCATGGATGTGAAACCGGACGTGCACGAGGGCTACCAGCAGCGCCTGCAAAAGGAGCTCTCAGAGATGGTCTGGTCTCACCCGACGGTGAAACACAGCTGGTATCAAAACGACGCGGGCAAAGTGACAGTGCTCTCGCCCTGGCGCCTGCGTGATTTCTGGGAGTGG
Source organism: Litorivivens sp. (assembly GCF_041624475.1). Lineage (GTDB taxonomy): Bacteria > Pseudomonadota > Gammaproteobacteria > Pseudomonadales > Spongiibacteraceae > Litorivivens. Next base: position 84,148 of record NZ_JBFJUX010000001.1, on the reverse strand, counting down.
ACCCGCTCGGTTAACCCGGACGACTATCAGTTTTTGTAGACAGGTCAGGCGGTGGCGCGCAGATAGTGCGAGGCGACTTCGGGAAATCGCGCGTCCGAGACATAGACCCCGCCACCCGGTAAGCGTTTGGCCTCTTTCTTCGCCTCACTGGCCAGTGCGCTGACATCGTCAGCGCGCAGTCCAGTAGAAAGTCTGGGTTTGACCAGGCCTATCGACAGGCTCATCAGCGGAAAAAAGCTCTGCCGTCCTTGGCGGTCCGGTGACCAGATGCCGCGATTGCTCAGGGCGACGGGGTCGTAAAGCTGACGCACCTGGGCTTCGAATCGCGAACACATGGTAGCGCACAGCTCCGGTGCCGCCTCACTGCGCATAAGCAGAATAAAATCATCGCCGCCGATGTGGCCGACAAAATCCAGGTCGCAATCCACCGTTTCACTGAGCAGATTGGCCAGCAGCAGGATAGCTTTGTCGCCCAGCGCGTAACCGTAGACATCGTTGAAGGCTTTGAAGTCGTTCAGATCGCAATAGGCCACCCAGAACTCATCCCGGGTATTGATCAGAGTCTGCGCGCGCTCGTTGATCGGCACATTGCCCGGCAGCTGGGTTAAGGGGTTGGCGTGGCGAGCACTGCTGATTTGCTGGTCGGTGATGGCGCGCAGCAGGGCCGAGGTTTTTGCGATACCCCGATAGCGCCCCTGCTGGGCGATAATCAGATCTTGAATCAAGTCCTGTTGTACATCTTCGGTTAACAGATAGCTGACGTCCTCGAGCGGGGTGTTGAATTCCACCACAATAGGTTTGTCATTCATAAACTGAACGACGGGTTTGCGGCCGTGCAGTTCGGGTCCAAAGCGCTCGGAGAAAATTTCCAGCGCCTGTTGTCGGCTGATGATTCCGGTTGGCGTGTTGTGATGCAGGACTGGCAAACTGCTGATGCCCGCTTGGGCTTTGAACAATCTGACCACATCTTCCAGCCGCGTATGGACATCAATTGAAGGGAAGTCCTGAGCCAATGCGCCAATCACTTTTCGATTTGCCAAAGCGCGCTCGCGCATGGCTGGCCGATCGGCCAATCGGTGAATGTTATCGGTGATTGTAGGGCTCGTACTGGGCCTGCCCAGTAGATAACCCTGCACGTAGCGAACGCCGAGCTCCCGCAGCACCTGAAGCTCTTCAAAGGTTTCCACGCCTTCTGCGATAACGCGAGATTTTATCTCCTGCGCCATGGTAAGGATGGAGCGAACAAACTCGTGCTTGATGGGATCGTTATCAATACCTGAAATAAAGTGACGATCAATTTTGACGAAGTCAGGCTGCAATTGTGACCAGGTTTTCAAGCCGGCATAACCGGCTCCCAGGTCATCAACGGCGATACCAAAACCCTCCTGCTTGAAGGCCTCAAGCGCTGCAACGAGAGCCGAGTAATCGTCGGTTTGATACTGCTCCGACAACTCTAGAACAACACTTTCAGCGCTCAGCCCGGTACGTTGCAGAACATCTCGGGCAATAATAACCGCGTTAGCCGACACCAGACTCATGGGGCTGATATTGACGAAAATTTTTGCCGGTAGATTGAGCTTGCGAAAAGCCTCTGCCGCGGTTTCCAGAGCGGAGAGTTCAACTTCGCGTATCATGCCGACGCGCTCAGCCGTTGGAAAAAGCTCAACAGGGCTATGGAGCGGGCTTCCTTCCGGGCCGCGGGTCAGCGCTTCGACCCCAAGAAAGTCGCGGCTGCGCAGGTCGACAATGGGCTGGAAAACAGTGCTCAGCAGCCCGTTGCGAAGAATATCCAGAATCTGCTGTTGGCTGTCACGATCTAACATAATTAAACAGGCGCTCTTATAGCTTGGGGAAAATGTCCCTATTGGCTATTAAACGCCCTGCGTATGACAGCGCGATGACACAGCGGGCTCCTTCCCGCTTGTTGCTAGCCGAAGCTGGCCAGCAATTGCTTTTCTTCCTGTATCAACGAAGAAAACAACTCGCTTTGCAGCAAGTTTGAAAGGTAGCTGGCCGTTTTTGGCCATTTTTTTGGGTCGGCGGCGTGACCGGCATGAAACATGGCCGTGCTGATGGCGCCCACCGCGAGATCCGCAAGAGAAAAGCCGGAGTCCAGCAGAGTGTCACCGCTGATCTGACTTTCAAGGTAGTCGAAGATAAGAGGCAGCTCTTCGTTAAGGGCCTTGTCGATATCGGATTGAATCGGCTCGCGTTTGAACACGGCCTTGGCGAGAACCACTTCCGCAAACAGGTGGCCCGCCATGGCGGTGGTCATCACCGAGCCGGCGTATTCTTCAAACCACAGAGCGCGCGCGGCTTCGAAGTTATCTTCAGGTAGCAGCGGCTTATCCGGAAACTCGCGCTCCAGCCATGCGCAGATAACCGAAGAGTCGCTCAGAAAACGCTCGCCCACCTTCAGCAGGGGGATCTTGCCGAGCGGGCTGTTGGCCTTGAACTCCTCGGGCTGATCCGGACTGCCGGGAATCACAAATACTTCATCAAAGGGGATGTTTTTGTAGACAAGTGCGGCGCGAACTTTGCGCACGTAGGGCGAAACCGGGACGCCGTAGAGGGTGATCTTGCTCATCGGGATAGCTCCATTATTGTTGGGTCGTTCACGCTAGCCCTATTTGCCCGCAGCGTCGAGTGCATCCATGCACAAGCCTCGAGCAGGTATACTGGCGCCTCTCAAGCAGCCTGTCGGATATGGTTACATGCTGGACGTTCTCTATCGCGACGAGTATCTGGTGGCGATCAACAAGCCCAGCGGTTTGCTGGTGCATCGCAGCGCTATCGACCGACGCGAAACCCGCTTTGCCCTGCAACTGGTTCGTGACCAGCTTGGGCAGCGGGTCTACCCGCTGCACCGGCTGGATAAGCCCACGTCGGGTGTGCTCGTCTTCGCCCTGAGCCCGGATATCGCCCGCGCTATGTCCGAACAGTTTGCCGCGCAGCAGGTCCACAAGCGCTACCTGGCGGTGGTGCGAGGGTGGGCTCCAGAGAGAGGTGTCATTGATCACGCGCTGAGCGAAGAGCTCGATAAAATGACCGATCGCCGTGCCCGGCAGGACAAAGCTCCCCAAGCGGCAGAAACCCGTTTCAGACGGCTGGCTACCGTCGAGCTGCCGGTGTGCGTAGAGCGTTACCAGCAAACCCGCTACTCACTGGTGGAGTGTTTTCCCAAGACCGGGCGCAAGCATCAGATTCGCCGCCATATGAAGCATATTGCCCACCCCATTATTGGCGATGCCAAGCACGGCAAGGGTGTACACAATCGCTTTTTTCAGAGCGAATACAACTGTCATCGCTTATTGCTCTCTTGTGTGGAAATGACCTTTCAGCACCCGGTCAGCAAGATCGATCTTCGGCTACAGACATCGCCCGGCAAGGATTTTGAGCAGGTCTGTGACGGTTTTGGCTGGCGAGGGCTCATATCCGAGGCGTGAGCGCGACTGCACATTACTCCTGCATCTCGTCGCTGGTATTGACGAGGGCCGAATGGTAAAACTGCAGCGGAGTTTTCGGAGTTTCCCCCAATGCAAAAAGCCCTTGCCGAGCTGCTGGAATGCAATCAGCTCGAAGAAATTGATATTAACCTCTACACCGGCCGGGCGGCCCACAACAGTGGTGGTCGCATCTACGGTGGTCAGGTGCTGGCGCAGGCTTTGAGTGCGGCCGGTCGCACGGTGCCGGCTGAATTTACCCTGCATTCCATGCACGCCTATTTCCTGCGCATGGGCGACCCGGACCGGCAGGTGGTTTACGACGTTGAAGCTATTCGCGACGGCCGCAGTTTTATGACCCGACGGGTGGTGGCCAAGCAATACGGCAAGGCTATTTTCAGTGCGATGCTGTCCTATCAGGTGGAAGAGGAAGGTTTCGAGCATGCGCACACCGTGCCGGATGTGCCGCCGCCGGAATCGCTGATCAGCGACGATGAGCGGCTGAAGCGCTACTTTCCCAACGGGGGCAGCTGGCCGATAGAGTTTCGCAAGGTGAATCCGCAGGACCCGGAGAACCCGCAGCCGAAAGAGGCGGTCTCTTACAGCTGGTTTAAAGCCACGGATAAGCTGGGCGATGAACTTGCCACCCACCAGCAGTTGCTGGCCTACGCCTCGGACAATCCGATCTTGATTACCGCCCTGAACCCACACGGTGTCTCCTTCCTCAATCCGGAGCTGGCGACCATCTCCCTCGATCACGCTTTATGGTTTTACCGCCCGTTTCGGGTGGACGACTGGCTGCTCTACGAAACCCACAGCGATGTAGCCGCTAACGGTCGGGCCTGGTGTCGGGGCCGTATCTACAACCGCAAAGGTGAGCTGGTTGCCGCGGCAGCCCAGGAAGGTCTGCTGAGATTAAAAAACCGCTAGCCCCGGTTTCACCGTACAAGGGCTTTACCAACTCGGAGAATCGTCTGTGCGCCTGCTTGTTTACCCCCTGATTGCCCTGCTGTCTGCCTGTGCCTCCCATACGGGAGCCCCGCCACAGACCAAAGCGGTTGATCTGCCAGACACCGATTACCGGGTCGTCCGTTCGGTTCGCTACACCCCCGCGGACTGGCCAGAGAGTCTGACGGCCGATATCTACCAGCCCGAAGGGCAGGGCCCGTTTCCGGCGGTGCTGGTGGTGCACGGCGGTGGCTGGGAAGGGCGGACGCCGGAGGATATGGAGGGCATAAGTCGGCGGTTGGCGAGCAGTGGCTTCGTGGCGGTCAATATTGGCTATCGCTTTGCACCGCGGTATCGCTTCCCCGCCCAGCTCCACGATCTGCAGATTGCTATGCACTGGATTCAGCGCAATGCGGACAGCTATGCGATAGACCCGGAAAGCGTGTCTGCGCTGGGCTATTCCGCCGGTGCGCATCTGGTCAGTCTACTGGGGTTGGTGGCGGGAACCGGCAATGATCTGGATATGCCGCATGGCGGACAAAAAACCAAACCGGCTGCAGTGATTGCCGGGGGCACGCCCTCCGATTTGCGAAAGTTTACCGGTGGGCGCCTGGTGCCGCAGTTTCTGGGCGGGACCATTGACCAGATCCCGGAAACCTTTGCAGCCGCCTCGCCGGCGGCCCATGTCCACGCCGAGGCACCGCCCTTCTTTCTTTACCACGGCACTGCCGACCTGCTGGTCAGTGATGACCATGCGACCGATTTTTACGACGAGCTAAAGGATGCGGGTGTTTACAGCGAACTGTATCTGCTGAAGTGGCGGGGCCATCTGACGGCCTTTGCCACCAGTGGGTCGGCGATCGATGAGGCTATGCAGTTTTTGCGGCGAGCGAACAACTAGTCCGCGCTCAGGGCCATCATAGCGCGGCGCATGGCGTCAGGAATCGGCGTGGCTTTCTGATCTTTGCGTGTAACAAACACGTGCACGAAATAGCCATAGGCGCTGGCGGTGTCGGCGCCTTCCTTAAAAATTCCTATGTTGTAGCGCACCGAGCTGTTGCCCAGTTTTTCGATTGTCAGCCCGGCTTCAATTTTGTCCGGGTAGGCAATCGGCGACAGATACTCGCAGCCCGATGAGACCACAAAGCCGATAATGTCCCCATCGTGAATATCGAGCCCGCATTCTTCAATCAGAAAGCGGTTGGCGGCGCTGTCGAAATAGGAATAGTAGGTCACGTTATTCACGTGGCCGTAGATATCGTTGTCCATCCAGCGGGTGGTGATGGGGTAAAACGTTTTGTAGTGGGTTCGATCCCTTTGGGCCATTGCCTTTTTCCTAATAAGCCGCGCGATAGATCTGCAGCGCCTGCGTTTCATTGACGCTGCGCGGGTTGTTGACCAGCAGCCGTTGCTGCAACATGGCGTCGGCAGCGAGCATGGGTAAATCCGCTTCCGGCACACCTGCGTCTTTGAGGGTTTGTGGCAAGGGCGCCATCGCGACCAGCTCTCGCATGGCAGCAATAAACTGATCGCAGCCGGCAGTGGGAGACGGCGCGTGCGCCCCCGGCCGGATGCAGGGCAGCAATTCGGCGTAGAGAGCAGCGGCTTCGCTGGCATTAAATTCGAGCACGCTGGGCAGCACCAGCGAATTACTCAGGCCGTGGGGTATGTGGTAGTGCCCGCCCAGCGGATAAGCCAACGCGTGCACCGCTGCGACCGGTGCATTGGCAAAGGCCTGACCGGCGAGGCAGGCGCCGAGCAACATATTGCTGCGCGCTTCCAGGTTACCGCCGTGCTCAATGGCAATCTGCAGGTTGGCGGCCATCAGGGTCAGAGCCTGGCGCGCCAGCATGTCGGAGTAGGGGTTCTTCTTCAGCTTGGAGGTGTAGGCCTCGATCGCGTGCACCATGGCGTCGATACCGGTGGCCGCTGTGACTGCGGCGGGCAGGCCGGTGGTCAGGCTCGGGTCGAGCAGGGCGATATCGGGCAATAGCTGGGGCGAAACGACGCCCATCTTGGTGGTTTCGCCGGTGGTGACAATGGCGATGGGCGTGACTTCCGAACCGGTACCCGCGGTTGTGGGTATCTGAATCAAGGGCAGGCGCCCGCCCTTAACATTGCCGATGCCGTACATATCGCTCAGTGATTGGCGCGAGCGCGCCAGTACAGCAATCAGCTTGGCCACATCCATGGAGCTGCCGCCACCGAGGCCGATAACGCCGTCCACGTTTTGTTGGCGGGCATAGTCGGCGGCTGCCAGCACAACGTCTTCGGGCGGGTCGGCCTGCACGTCGCTATAACGACTCACCGAGACCCCGGCGCGCTCCAGAAGTTTGCCGATGCTGTCCACGATGCCGGTGGCCGAAAGCCCCGGGTCGGTGACCAGCAACAGGTGGCTGAGGTTCAGTTCGCGGCAGAGGGCGGGTAGCTGTTCGCTGGCCCCCGCGGCAAAGATCATGCGTCGACAGGTTTCAAACTGAAAATCCACGGTGAACCTCCTCTGTTCCGTCCGGCTTCAGTCGCTGAGTGATTGCACAAATTTGTGATAGGCATTGGCGACGGTCGTGGGTGCCTCAACCTGGGGATAGTGTCCGATATCCGGCAGCTCGACCAGCGGGTCGTTAGGGCGCACCAGCTCGCGGTAGCGGGCCACCATATGGGCACCGGAAACCGGATCGGCACTGCCATTGATCAGCAGGACGGGCACGCAGCTGTCGCGCAGGGCGAGCAGCCAGCGCTCTCGGTGGCGGCGGCGATCCGCCATATAGTGAATCAGTTTGTGCATGATCTGGTTGCCGTGCTGCCGGCAGATCAGTTGCCAGAATCCGTCCAACTCAGCCTGTGAGGGGTGACTTGCGCTGCCAAAAACGGCGCAGAAAGCCCGTTCAAACTGGCTCTTGCCAAACAGGCGGGAGATGTAGGGGCCGAGTGGCCCTTCCAGCAGTTTCTGTATCAGCCGGGCGCGGTGGGTTTCCGGAAACAGGCCGCCGTTGAGCAGGCAGGCGCTCAACCAGTGGCCCTTGCCCTTGCCGACGTTCTGGCGATAGAGCAATTCCTGGGCAACCGTATCGCCGTAGTCGTGAGCCAGCACATGGAAGCGCTCGAGTTTCAGCTCCGTGACCAGCGCCTCGATGATGTCGGCCTGCTCGTGGATGCTGTAGCTGTGCGCGCGTGGTTTGTCGCTGAAGCCAAAGCCAAGCAAATCCGGCGCGATCAGGCGATAGTGTTTTTCCAGTAAGGGCCAGACTTTATGCCAGTCCCAGCCAGAGGTGGGATAGCCGTGCAGAAGCAGGACGGTCGGCTTGTCGTCCGCGCCGCTGTCCCGGTAAAAAATATTGTGCCCTTGAATTGACAGGTAGGCGCCGCCGTCCAGCCAAGCATCAATACTGTTGTCAGGTGTTCCGTTTCTTTGCATGTTGTTTGGGTGTCTAACGCATAAGGTGACCAACTATGGCAAAATTGCGCCCCATTGCACAGGACTGGCAGACGCGGAGCGCAAAATAATGCCCATTATTATTGAATATAGTCATGAGATTGAAGCGAGCGTCGATCAGGTCTGGGATGTACTGACGGATCTGAAGGCCTATCCGCAGTGGAATACCTTTGTCGAGAAGTGTGAATCCACCCTCAAGGTAGGCGATCCGATCAACATGCGGGTGCGAGTGCTGCCCTTTATGGCTCAGCCCCAGCAGGAGTTTATTTTTGAAAACGAGCCCGGTTGTCTGCTGAGTTATGGCATCAAGCCGGCACCTTTGGGGGCGATGAAAAGCTACCGCTCACATAGGCTGGAGCCGCTGCCCAATGGGGGCACGCGCTATCTGTCGTGTTTTGAGCTGAGCGGCTGGTTCGCGCCTGTGGTCGGCTTGTTGCTGGGACGTTTCCTGCGCGACGGTTTCAGGCGCATGAGTCAGGGCATTGCCGACGAGGCGCGGCGGCGGGCAGCCGCCTGACGGGCGCGCACAAAAAAGCCCGGAGCATGCCGGGCTTTTGTGAGAAACCCGATCAATTACTTGATCTTGGCTTCCTTGTAGATCACGTGCTTGCGAACAACCGGATCGTATTTCTTGAACTCGAACTTGTCAGGCGAGTTACGCTTGTTCTTGAACGTGGTATAGAAGTGACCAGTGCCAGCAGAAGACACCAGACGAATTTTCTCGGTTACACCTTTCTTAGCCATGATGTTCTACCTTATACCTTTTCGCCGCGGGCACGGATGTCGCTCAACACGGCATCAATACCTCTCTTGTCGATGATTCGCATACCCTTGCTGGAAACGCGCAGGGTCACGAAGCGCTTCTCACCTTCCACCCAGAAGCGATGTCTGTGCAGGTTCGGCAAAAAACGACGCTTGGTGCGGTTTTTGGCGTGGGATACATTGTTTCCGGTTACGGGACGCTTACCAGTAACCTGACACACTCTGGACATGATACTCTCGCTCGTCTTTCAGTCCCTTTTCACAAAGGGCTGTTCATCACAAAGGTCTGATTTAACTCGATTTTTAGGTGCTCGCCGAGGCGAAACGCCTGAATTCTGGCCCGAATAGACGACCACGGAAATGCAGCGGTCGAAACGGAGCGCGACTTTATACCAGAAGGGTCGGGCGATCGCAAGGAATTTACGTTATTGGGTAACGGGTGAGGCGCTGCAAGCCGGATGTTTTTAAGGCGTCGGACGTCCGACGCTTCAAACCTCCCCCCGCTCCGCCAGCGACACCACCGCGTGCCCCGCTACAATGCAGTGGTCGAGCAGGCGGATATCCACCATCTCCAGCGCCTGCCTCAGTCTCGAGGTGATGGCGAGGTCGGCCCGGCTGGGTTCCGCCACACCGGAGGGGTGGTTGTGGGCAACGATCAGGGCCGCGGCGTTGAGCTCCAGTGCCCGCTTGACCACCTCGCGGGGGTAGACCGTGGCGCCGTTAACGGTGCCATAGAACAGCGGCTCGTAGAGTAGCAGCTGATGCTGGTTGTCCAGGTAGAGCGCGGCAAAGACCTCGCGGCTCTCGTTGCGCAGTTGGGCCTGTAGAAAATGGCGGGTGGCCTCGGCGCTGGTGAGAACCGTTTCGCGGGTCAGATTTTCGGCGAAATGTCGGCGCGCCATTTCCAATACCGCCTGCAGCTGGGCAAATTTGGCATCGCCCAGACCCGGCGACTGGCAGAAGGTTTTACGATTAGCCGACAGCAAGGCACCCAGGCTGCCAAAGCGCTGCAGCAGCTCCCGGGCCAGATCCACCGCCGACTTGCCGGGCAGGCCGGTGCGCAAAAAAATGGCCAGTAATTCGGCATCCGACAGGCTGTTTGGCCCGTGAGTAAGCAGTCGCTCGCGCGGGCGTTCCGCTGCGGGCCAGTCCGTAATCGCCATGTCACCCTCCCTGGTGAGCCGCCGGTAGTGAGGAAGTCGTCAAAAACTGCAATAATGGCAGCTGGTTAGCCATTATCAATTCAACAGGGCGCGCACCGCAATATGTCACGTCTGAACAACCGCCACATTGTGCTGGGTATTACCGGCGGCATTGCCGCCTACAAAGCTGCCGAACTGGTGCGCCGCCTGAAAGAGCGCGGCGCGCTGGTGCATGTGGTGATGACCGATGCGGCGCGGGAATTTATTACGCCACTGACCCTGCAGGCCTTGTCGGGCAATCCGGTGCATAGTTCCCTGCTCGACCCAGAAGCCGAAGCGGCCATGGGACATATCGAACTGGCGCGTTGGGCCGACCTGCTGCTGGTGGCCCCGGCTTCGGCCGACTTTATCGCCAAGCTCGCCCACGGGCAGGCGGATGATCTGTTGTCGACACTGTGGCTGGCCTGTCAATCGAAGAAGGCTATTGCCCCGGCCATGAATCAGGCTATGTGGGCGGATCCGGCAACCGCGGCCAATATGGATACCCTGCGTGCGCGCGGTATTGCCATTTTTGGCCCAGGCGCCGGCGAGCAGGCCTGCGGCGATGTCGGGTTGGGCCGTATGCTGGAACCCGGTGAGCTGGCGGATTTGAGTGAGTCGCAGTTTGACAGCCGTCTGCTGGACGGCAAGCGGGTGCTGATTACGGCGGGCCCGACCCGTGAGGCCATTGACCCGGTGCGATACATTAGTAATCACAGTTCCGGCAAGATGGGATACGCGCTGGCGCGCGCTGCGGCCGATGCCGGCGCCAGCGTGACTTTGGTCAGTGGGCCGGTGGCACTGGCAACACCCGCCGGCGTGGAGCGGGTGGATGTGGAAAGCGCTCAGGATATGTACGATGCGGTGCTGGCGCGCAGCGCCCAAAGCGATCTCTTTATAGGCTGCGCGGCGGTGGCAGACTATCGCCCGGCGACGGCGGTGGAGCAGAAAATAAAGAAGCAGGCCGATGAAATGACGCTAACCCTGGTGCGCAATCCGGACATCATCAGCGCGGTGGCGGCCAGTCCGGATCGGCCTTTTACGGTAGGCTTTGCCGCGGAAACCCAGGATGTTCTGAGTTATGCCCGCGACAAGTTAGAACGCAAAGGGCTTGATGCCATTATTGCCAATGATGTCTCGGTGGCGGGTATTGGCTTCAACAGTGATCAGAATGAGGTTACCTTGGTGACGGCGGCCAGCGAAGAAGCTTTGCCGCGCATGGGTAAACAGCAACTGGCCGATGCCTTGATTGCGCACCTTGCGCAACAGCTCGGTGCTCGCCGTTGATTAACCGTATCCTGTGGCTACAAGGTCTCAATAAAAGTACCCAAACACCATGCAATTGAATGACATCAATGGATGTCGCAGGGAGAACGTCTGCGACTACAGGGCCCGGAATGAGTAAACGCGTTCGTTCTACGGACTTTGGCCCCCATCCGGCTAGGAAGCGGCGCGGGGGGGCGGAGCCTGGGGGCTGGCGAGCCCTGTTGGCGCTGCGCCGCGGTGACCTGCGCAGGTTGGTCCGCAGGCCTCAGTTTGCGTTGCCGATGCTGTCAGTCGTCGTGCTGATCCTGCTGGCGCAGTTGAACACCTATTATCACCAGCAGCGGGTGCTCGCCCTGTTGAATCAGGAGGGCGAGGCTCAGGCGCGGCAGGCCGACGCCTTTTTGATCGAATTGAGCAATCGGGTGGATAGTACCGCGATTCGCATCGCCGATGGTTCCTCAGAACCGGCGCAAGCCTTGCTGCCGCTGGCGCAGCAGGTGAGGGTGTTGCCCTATACCGAGCTGGGTATTGCCGACCGCGACAATCAACCGCTGGAATCCTTGCGTCATATTGAGCGGGACCTGCTGCGCCGGGTGGTCGAGCAACAGCAGGTGTTGTTGGATGTATTCAGCGGCGCCAGCGGGCTGGAGCTCAATGCGGCGCGCCCAATCGATGCCGAGCGTGTGCTGCTGGTCACCTTCCCGGCATCGGCCTTGCGGCAGGCGCTGAGCGAAGATCTAGCCTCGGTTAAAACCGAGTTGTTGTATCGCACCCCCGATGGCTGGAAACCGCTGATTAGTCGCGGCCAGGCGGATGCCAGCCCGGTGCAGGTGGAGGCGCCCCTGCGCAACGCCTGGCAGATTCGCCTCACCATGGATAAGGCCCGCTACCAGGCTGAGACCCATCGCAACCTGCCGCTTTACAGCGTTGCGCTTATCGCTCTGCTGGCCGCACTGGTCCAGCTGCTGCGCGGCACGCTGAATCTGCGTCAGCAGCGCCGTTCAGAAAAACGCTCCGCAGCCGAGGTTGATGCCCATCAGGATTCGCTCATTAACGCGGCCTTTACCCATGACGATGAGAGTGCCGACAACACCTTGGATGATGGGCTTAGCGACTCTCTCGACGACCTGCTTGATGACCTCGATTTGCCGGAACCCTCAGAAGACGGAGCGGCGCAGAACCCGGAATCCGGGTCATCCAGTACTTCTGTCGCCGACACCATTTTCCGCGCTTACGATATTCGCGGGATCGCCGAGCGGGAATTGACGACGGATGTTTGCCGCGAGATCGGCAAGGCGCTGGGCAGTGAACTGGTTGAGCAGAAGCAGCGCGTTACCCTGATTGCCCGCGATGGTCGCAATAGCAGCCCCCGGATTCGCGATGCGCTGGTAGAGGGCCTGCGCTGGTGCGGCGTAAGTGTTATCGACCTTGGTGCCGTGCCGACACCGGTCATGCAATTTGCCACGCGTGAGCTAGGAATCGGCAATGGTTTTATGGTGACCGGCAGTCATAACGGTCGCGAATACAACGGCATCAAAATGGTGATTCGTGATGCGAGTCTCACCGAGGACGCCATTTTCAGCCTGCGCGAGCGCATTCGCGCCCAGCGCTTTATAGAAGCAGCGGTGCCCGGGGACTACAGCAACCGCTCAATTGTCGACGAGTACATTGCCCGCATTAGAACTGACGTGGTGGTGGCGCGCCGCCTGAAAGTGGTGGTCGATGCCGCTAACGGCGTGACCGGCCCGGTGGCGCCGCGACTGTTTCAGGCGCTGGGTTGTGCCGTCGAGCCCCTGTTTTGCGAGCTCGATGGCGACTTCCCGAACCACGACCCGGATCCGACACGTCCCGGTAATCTGCACGCCTTGCAGGCGACGGTAAAAACCCGGCGGGCCGATCTTGGCATCGCACTCGATGGCGACGGCGACCGGGTGGTGTTTGTGACGGCCCAGGGCGAAACGGTGTATCCGGATCAGGCGCTGATGCTGTTGGCCCAGGACGTTATCGCCCGCAACCCCGGTGCACCGATAGTTTTCGACGTGAAATGCTCAAGCCATTTGCCGCGCCTGATTACCGACGCCGGTGGCCTGCCGATCATGTGTCGGTCGGGTCATTCCTACGTTAAAAACCAGATTAAGGAATCCGGGGCGCTGCTGGGCGGTGAATTTACCGGCCATATTTTCTTCCGCGAACGCTGGTACGGTTTTGATGACGGCATGTATGTGGCGGCGCGCCTGCTGGAGTTTCTCAGCCTCAGTTCCATGCGCCTGCACGAGCATCTTGAGCGTCTGCCCCAGAGCGTGGTGACCCATGAGATTACGGTGCCCAGCGATGAGGTGCAGAAGTTTGTCATCATCGAACAGCTGAAATCGGACAACTTTTTCGACGGTGCCGAGGTCAATACCCTCGATGGTCTGCGGGTGGAATACCCCCATGGCTGGGGCCTGGTGAGGGCGTCCAATACCGGACCGGCCCTGAGCCTGCGCTTTGAGGCCGACACCGAGGCGCATCTGGCCAATATACAGGCGCGTTTTCGCGATGCTCTGCAAGCGGTTGACCCGACACTGAAAAACGATTTTTAACTCATAAACTGAATGGATTTCCCTATGGCTAACAGCGTTACAAGCGCCTCTGATATCGCCCGCGTTCTGACCGAGGCGCTGCCCTACATCCAGAAATTTACCGGCAAGACCATCGTCGTCAAATTTGGCGGCAATGCGATGGTGGATGAGGATTTGAAAGAGCAGTTTGCCCGCGACATCGTACTGATGAAGCTGGTGGGTATGAACCCGATTGTCGTGCACGGTGGTGGTCCGCAGATCGGCGATCTGTTGAAGAAGCTCAACATTGAATCCAGTTTTGTCGACGGCATGCGGGTGACCGACAGCGCCACCATGGACGTAGTGGAAATGGTACTGGGCGCCAGTGTGAACAAGGAAATCGTCTCGCTGCTGAACCGCAACGGCGGCAAGGCCATAGGTCTTACCGGTAAAGACGGCCAGCTGATTCGCGCGCGCAAGCTTAAGGCGACCCGCAAGACACCGGAAATGACCGCGCCGGAAATCATTGATATCGGTCACGTAGGCGAAGTGGAAGCCATCGATGCGGGTGTGATCGACATGCTGCTCAACAGCGATTTCATTCCCGTTATCGCGCCGATCGGTGTCGACAAAAACGGCGAAAGCTACAACATCAACGCCGACCTGGTGGCCGGCAAGATGGCCGAGAAGCTGCAGGCGGAAAAACTGATGCTGCTCACCAATGTCGCCGGCCTGCTGGGCCGGGAAGGCAAAGTGCTGACGGGCCTGAGCACCGAGCAGGTCGATGCCCTGATTGCCGACGGCACCATATACGGCGGCATGTTGCCGAAAATCGGTTGTGCCCTCGACGCCGTAAAAGCCGGTGTGGTCAGTGCACATATTATCGACGGCAGGGTGCCACATGCGGTATTGTTGGAAATATTCACGGATCGGGGTGTCGGAACCTTGATTACCAACCAAGAATAAGATTGGACAGACATGACCAAGCGTTCTTCACGCAAACAGGAAATACTCGAAGCACTGGCGCGCATGTTGGAAGCCAACCCGGGCGACCGCATTACTACCGCTAAGCTGGCGGAGGCGGTGGGTGTATCGGAAGCCGCGCTGTATCGTCACTTTCCCAGCAAGGCCAAGATGTTTGAAGGCCTGATCGAATTCGTGGAAGAGTCGATCTTCTCGCGGGTGCAGGTGATCACTGCCGAAGACAGTGATGCCCTGTCCCGCTGTTACAAAATACTGAGCCTGTTGCTGGTGTTTACCGAGCGCAATCCCGGTATCACTCGCATCCTCAATGGCGATGCCCTGGCCGGTGAAACGGCCCGGTTGCGCGCCCGGGTGCAGCAGTTCTACGACCGCCTCGAAACTCAGCTAAAGCAAATCCTGCGTGACGCCGAAGTGCGTGAAGGCTTGCGCCCGATGATTACCGTCAGCGCCGCCGCCAACCTGCTGCTGGCCAGCGCCGAAGGGCGTATCTGCCAGTATGTGCGCAGTGAGTTCAAACGCCGCCCCACGGAATACTGGGAGGAGCAGTGGCAATTGCTGACCCAGCAGTTCTTCAAGCCTGTTCCCGCCGCGTCTGGCGCCGAAACCTTCGCCTGATCACCGCACCCCGGATGCTCCGACATCCGTGGGCTGCTATACTCCGCCGCTGATTTCCAGCCTGAGTGAGGGTGCAATGAGCTTTACAATCGCCTTTATCGGCGGCGGCAATATGGCCTCCAGTATTATCGGCGGCCTTGTTGCCAGCGGTGTTGATGCCAGTCGGGTGTGGGCCAGTGACCCCTTCCCCGAAAGTCTCGAACGCCTGCGCGCCGTTGCGCCCGTCAACACTACTAGCGATAACGCCGAGGCCGTTGCCAAAGCGGATGTGGTTGTTATGGCGGTCAAACCCCAGATCATGAAGAGCGTCGCCGAATCGATTGCGGCTGATGTACAGGCGCGTCAGCCGCTGGTGATTTCTATTGCTGCGGGCATTGAAGGCGAAACCCTGGCTAAATGGCTCGGCGGCAATCTGGCTCTGGTGCGCTGCATGCCCAACACACCGGCGCTGGTGCGCACGGGCGCCTCAGGGCTTTACGCCAATGCGGCGGTGAGCGAAGAGCAACGTCAGCAGGCGCAAACCATTCTGGAAGCCGTGGGTATGGTTCGCTGGTTCGACAGTGAAGCCGCGCTGGATGCGGTCACAGCAGTCTCAGGCAGCGGTCCTGCGTATTACTTTCTGGTGATGGAAGCCATGCAGGCGGCCGGCGAAAGCCTGGGCCTCAGCCCGGAAGACGCGAAAGCCCTGACCTTGCAAACGGCCCTTGGCGCCGCAACTATGGCGATTAACAGCGATGTCGAACCGGACGAGTTGCGGCGCCGGGTGACATCGCCCAAAGGCACCACCGAAAAGGCCATTGCGGCGCTGGAAGCCGGTGGCTTACGGGATGTCTTTGCCAAGGCCATGATCGCCTGCCGCGATCGATCTATCGAACTGTCCCGCGAACTGGGTGATTGAGGAGCACAACCATGGGCCCCATGACTGAAATTGGTTTTTTGCTGGTACAGACCCTGTTCAGTTTGTACCTGGGTGTGGTGATTCTGCGCCTGCTGCTGCAGCTGGCGCGGGCGGATTTTTACAACCCCATATCCCAGGCCATGGTCAAGGCCACCAATCCGCTGCTATTGCCCCTGCGCCGGGTGATTCCGCCTTTGGGCAAGGTGGATACCGCCTCCATTGTGCTGGCACTGATTGTGCAGTTGATTGCAATGGTCAGCATTCTTCTGCTGTTTGGCGCGGGCCTGCCCAATATTGTGACCCTGCTCGGCTGGTCGGTGATTGGCTGCGTGGCCCTCACGGTGAATATTTATTTCTTTGCAATCATTATCAACATCATTCTGAGTTGGGTCGCGCCCGGCAGTCACCACCCGGCCGCAGTCTTGCTGTACCAGCTGACTGAACCAGTGATGCAGCCCTTTCGCAAACTGATCCCGCCCATGGGCGGGATCGATCTGTCGCCGATTCTGGTATTTCTGTCGATCAGTGTTGTGCAAATTCTGTTGAAATCGATGGCGCAGTCGGCGGGTTTGAGTCCGGCATTGGTGTTTGGTCTGTGAAGCGGCGTTTCAGAACTGCGTGCCAGACGCCGCACAGGAATGTCGCCCTATGAGCACGGCCCTGCCTGCAGATTCGGTTGGGATTGTCGAACCCCAAACCCAGCACTTCAGCGAACCGCTGAGGCTTGCCTGCGGGCGTACGCTCGATGAATACGATATTGTCTACGAAACCTACGGCGAGCTGAACGAAGCCAAAAGCAACGCCATTCTGATCTGCCACGCCCTGTCCGGCCACCATCACGCTGCCGGCTACCACAGCGTTGACGACAAAAAACCCGGCTGGTGGGAAGTCTGTATCGGCCCGGGCAAGCCCATCGATACCAATCACTTTTTCGTGGTCAGCATCAACAACCTGGGCGGCTGTCACGGCAGCACCGGCCCTTCCAGTATCAACCCGGCGACGGGCAAACCCTGGGGGCCCGATTTCCCGGCCCTGCGCTGTCGCGACTGGGTAGCCTCGCAGCGGGAAATGATGAAGCTGTTCGGCATTCCCTATTGGGCGGCGGTGATCGGCGGCAGCCTTGGCGGCATGCAGGCCATGCGCTGGGCGCTGGAACATCCGGACGAAGTGCGTCACTGCGTGGTTATCGCCTCTGCCATGCGTCTGACGGCCCAGAATATTGCCTTCAATGAAATTGCGCGCCAGGCCATTACCTCCGATCCGGATTTTCACGGCGGTCGCTACCTGGAACACCAGACCATTCCAAAAGCCGGACTGGCGCTGGCACGGATGGTCGGCCATGTTACCTACCTGTCCGAAGACGGGATGGGTGAAAAGTTTGGTCGCGACCTCAAGTCGGGCAACTTTCAGATTGGCCACGATGAAAAGGTCGAGTTTCAGGTGGAAAGCTATCTGCGCTATCAGGGCGATGTATTTTCCCGGAGCTTTGACGCCAATACCTATTTGCTGATGACCAAGGCGCTGGACTACTTTGATCTGGCCCGCGAATACGGTGATGATCCGGTGGAAGCCTTTCGTCACGCCCGCTGCGGTTTTATGGTGATGTCCTTTACCAGTGACTGGCGCTTTGCTCCGTCCCGCTCCCGCGAGATCGTCGACGCATTGATCGCCGCACGCAAGCCGGTGTGTTATGCGGAAATTGAAGCTAACTTCGGGCACGATGCGTTTCTGTTGCCGATTGAACGCTACCTGAAAACCTTCAGCGCCTACATGCTGCGCGTGAAAGAGGAGGTGGCCCGTGCGGTTTGACCTGAATCTGGCGGCGGAGTGGATTGAAAGCAACAGCCGAGTGCTTGACCTGGGCTGCGGTGACGGCAGTCTGCTGGCCTATCTGCGCGACAACCTGAATGTGGAAGGCTTGGGCCTGGAAATTGACGATGCCCATCTGCGCGAGTGTATTGAAAAAGGGCTCAATGTTATTGAGCACGACTTGAACTATGGCCTGCAGAAATTCTGCGATAACAGTTTTGATGTAGTGGTTATGGCCCAAGCTCTGCAAACCCTGCGCTCACCGCATCTGGTCATCGACGAAATGCTGCGGGTGGGCCGCGAGTGTATCGTTACTTTCCCCAACTTCGGGTACTGGCGTGGGCGTTTGTATCTGGGCTCTCGCGGACGTATGCCGGTATCGAAATTTTTGCCCTACAACTGGTACGACACACCGAACATCCACTTTTGCACCGTACGCGATTTTGAACAGCTTTGTGAAGAAAAGGGCATTCGGGTTCTGCATCGCACGGTGGTTAATGCGGCGGACCGGGAAAGCCTGATTGCGTCAAAATTGCCAAATCTGTTTGGTGTGACGGCGGTTTACCACATCAGCAAATAAGCCTGAACAGGCAAGGAAAACCCATGAAATACGCACTGCCATTACTGTTGTCATTGTGCCTGCTTGGTCTGGCTCAGGCCGAGCAAAAGCAGAGCTTTGGCCCTTACGATGTGCACTACAGTATCGTCAATACGACCTTTCTCAAACCGGAGGTGGCCAAGGCTTACGGCATTACCCGCGGCGACGATCGGTTTATTATCAATATCAGCGTGCGGGAAAATCTCGATAACGGCACTGATGTGGCGCGCAGGTCAGACGTTACCGGCACCGTGTTCAATCTGATACACCGCAACAAACTCGACTTTCAGGAAGTGAACGAGGGCGACGCGATTTATTACATCGCCCAGTACAGTGCCGACAACAAGGAAACCCTGGATTTCACGATGTCGATAGAACCGGAAACCAGTCAGCGCGCTTACAAGCTTCAGTTCAATCAGATTCACTACACTGGTAAATAATGTCTCGCGTCGTTCTCGCCAGCGGTAATCGCGGCAAGCTCAAAGAAATGCAGCAGGTTCTGGCCGGCACCGGCTTTGAACTGCTACTGCAGACGGATTTCGAGATTGTTGACGCCGAAGAAACCGGCCTCAGTTTTGTTGAAAACGCCTTGATCAAGGCGCGTCACGCCAGCCGCGAAACCGGCTTGCCGGCGCTGGCCGATGACTCGGGCCTGAGTGTTGATGCCCTCGGCGGTCAGCCCGGTATCTATTCCGCGCGCTACAGCGGTGAAGGTGCTACCGATGCTAAAAACAACGCCAAATTGCTGAGCGCACTGGAAAGCTGTGATGACCGCCGCGCCACTTTTGTCTGCGTGCTGGCCTATGTGCGTTACGCGGAAGATCCATTGCCCCTCATCTGTCAAGGGTTGTGGCGCGGAGAAATTTTGCGCGAAGCGCGCGGCGAAAACGGCTTCGGCTACGACCCGCTGTTTTATGTTGCCGATCTCGATTGCACCTCGGCCCAGTTGCCTGCAGAGGTAAAAAACCGCAACAGTCACCGCGGTCGCGCTTTGCGCGCCTTTGTTGAACAGTGGCACAGTTCCATATCCTCCTGAGCGACGGGCGCCGGCTTCCCGGCCGCGCCGACCATACCCTGTTGCGACAATTGCAGGACGCCGGCATCCGCGTTCCGGTGGCCTGCAGTAACGGCCATTGCGGGCGCTGTTTTGCGCGCAGCGACGATGGCGTCAACCTGCCCCTGTGCACCACTAGAGTCAGTGGTGATATTGCACTGGAGCTGCCGACCTTTCCGCAATGGCAACGATACTCCTGTCAGCTTTTAGAGCGCAGCCGTAGTGAATTGCTGCTGCGACTGCCTGCCGGGCGAGTACGTCTTGACGACGATCAATGGTTGGTTTGCGGCGAGCGAAACGTGTCGATTGCACGTTTTCTTGAGCGGCGAGGCCGCTTGCTGCGACTGGCCGCAGAGGATGCTTCGCAGGACACTCTGCTGTCGATTGTGAATGTAGAAAGTGTTCGCAGCGGTCGTTACCAATTGCGTGAAGGAACGCGCATCCTGCTGCGCAATCTCACCGCGGGAACGGCGCGAGAACTGCAGGAATCCCTGCTACACTACCGCGTTAGCATTTCACACTGAGCAGCCCACCATTATTGTAGAAAGTGGGTTGCACCGGTAGCAGAGGAGACACGCCGTGCTAAGCGCAATTGCAAAATTGCTGAAGGTTCTCAATTCCGACGACAACCCCGCCCAGGTGGCCTTGGCGCTGGTATTTGCCTTGATCATGGGGCTGACACCCCTGATGTCGCCGCACAATATTCTGATTTTACTGCTGGTGCTGGTGATTCGCGTCAACCTGAGTTTTTTCATTCTTGGTTTTGCACTGTTCTCGGGCCTGGCTTACGCCCTTGACCCGATCAGTGTGCGGCTGGGAGCTGACATTCTGCAGGCTGCATCACTGGAAGGCCTGTGGACGTCGTTGTACCAGTCCTCCTTCTGGCGCTTTATGGCTTACAACAACACGCTGGTGATGGGCAGTTTCTGTTTGAGCCTGATTCTGGCGCTGCCCATTTACTGGGCTGCGGTGTGGGCCATTACGCGCTACCGGGAAAAGGTGCGCGCCAAGCTGGCCCAGACCCGGCTGATGCTGTTTGTAAAAAGCACGCGTCTGTTTGAACTCTACAACGCACTCAACTAGGCCCTATTAGCTAAGCCTATTAACTTAAGTCATAGGAGAGCCACAATGACTCAATGGATTCGCTGGTGGGGCTTGGGCGTGTTTGCGGTCGTGGCCGCGCTCTGGATTCTCTGCATCGACTGGGCAATTGAAAGCAGTATCGAATTTGCCGGCACCCAGGCTGTCGGCGCCAAAGTGGAGCTGGACAGTGCCGAGCTGTCGCTCAGTGACGGCACACTGACACTGAACCGGCTGCAGGTAACCAACCCCGATCAACCCATGCAAAATCTGTTTGAGGCGGGCCGCATTCACAGTCAAGTGGATCTGCTGGCGCTGCTGCGGCGACAGTTTATTTCTAACGATGCGCGCATCGACGATCTGAACCTCTATACCGAACGCGACAGCAGCGGCGCAATCGACGGCCGCCTGTTCAGCTTTGGTGACAAAAAAGACGATGCTGAAAAGAGCGGCCTTGATCTCAGCTCTAAACTGAACCTGCCCGATGTCGATCAGATGGCGGCGGAAGAGCAGGCCCGTCTGCAGGCTGAAGTCGATGCCATGAAAGCGGAGGTAGATGACATTCAGCGCGGTTGGGAACAGCGCATCGCTCAGCTGCCCAGCAAGGAAAAGCTGGCAGAGTATCGCCGCCGCTGGGAAGAGCTGGAAAAACAGAACGCCATTGTGCGGATCAAGGGCACCAAGGAACTGCGCGATGATATCGACAACGACCTGGATGCGCTGAGTGAGCTCGACGAGCAAATTAAAACCGATCGCGCGCGCATTGCTGCGCTCACCGAGCGCGCCAAAACCCTGCCCAAGCGCGAAGCTGACCGTTTGCTGGCCAGCGTCGGACTGGATCAGGGTTTTGAAGGCATGATTCGCCATATCGTCGGCGACGATGCCTACCGGATGGTGCAGCAGGGGCTGTCGCTGTATCAGACGGCGGCCAGTCAGCTTAGCGAAGATGACCCGCTGGCCGACGAAGAACAGCAGAAGCGTCAACGCGCCACGGGAGAATACCTTCGCTTTGCCGAGGAGCAGCCGCTGCCGGACTTCCTGATCAAGCGCGCCAGCATAAACGGCAGTGTGCCGGTGGCGGGCGATACGATCCGCTTCGACGGGGAGCTGACCGATATCTCTAACGCCCAGAAAATCTGGGGCAAACCGCTGGCACTGAAAGCCAGTGGTGGCAGTGACAAGGGCGCCAGCCTGAAACTGAACGGCCTGTTTGATCACCGGGGAGCCGAGGCCCTCGATTCCCTCGATTTTGATTTGCGCCAGCTGGCGCTGAGCGCACTGCAGCTGTCGGACAACCCCAAACTCCCGATCAGCCTGCAGCAGGGTGTAGCGGATATCAGCACCCGCTTTGAGCTGGGCGCCCGCGGCCTGCACGCGACCGTCGACAGTCTGGTCAAGCAGGCCGAGTTTCTGGTAGCGGAGACAGCTGAGTCCTCGTCGGCAGAACTGCTGCGCAAGGCGCTGAACTCCGCCAGCCAGTTCGACTTGAAAATGGCGATTTCCGGCACACCGGATCAACCCAATCTGAAACTCAAGTCGAGTCTCGATAAGCTGATTGGCGATGTGCTGGGCGCTGAGCTGAAAGCCAAGGTGGCCGAGCATAAAGCGGCCCTGCAGGCCCGCCTCAGTGAATCGCTGGCGGGGCCTACTGCCGAACTGAACAGCAAGGGCGGCTTTCTCGATGACTACAGTGGGCAGCTGGATGAGCGACGCAAAGCACTGAAAGCTCTGCTGAAGGATTTGCGCTAGCCAGAAAAATTACCGACAGACTTGAAATCTGTCGACCTGACCATACTTTTCCTTCCGCCGGTGAACTATCTCGCCGGCACACTCTCGCACAACCGTGAACGCATACCCGCAGCTTATGCTGCGGGCCTGCGGTTTGTGACGTCCAAGCGCCACTGATTTCAGGCAGTGGGCTTTCGCATTGAACTTCACAGAGGGAGGAAGCCACTCATGTTACAGTCAAAAGACCTGTATCCATCGAGGCAGGGCCGGGAAGAAACCCAGCTGCCGCGCTGGGACCCGGTGGTCTATTCCAACACGGACGCGCCCACAGGGCCGCTGAGCAGCCAGCAACTGCGCGACTACGAGCGCGACGGTTTTCTGATTCTGCCGGACTTTCTGAACCACCATGTCGAACCCATTCTCAGGGATATGCCCCGCCTGAAACAGTCGCTGCGCGGTCGCGAAGAGCTGGTACTGGAGCCGGACAGCGATGAGCTACGCACTATTTTTAATCCGGTTGGTTTCAGCGAGGCGGTGGCGAGCTGTTTTCGCGATGACAAAGTGCTCGATATTGTCGAGCAGCTGCTGGGCTCGGCGGTGTATCACATGCAGTCGCGCATCAATATCAAACCGCCGCTTAAAGGCCGGGCTTTCAACTGGCACAGCGACTTTGAAACCTGGCACGTGGAAGATGGCATGCCGCGCATGCGGGCGCTGACCGCCTGGATCATGCTCACAGACAACCACCAACACAACGGTCCGCTCTATGTCATTCCCGGTTCGCACAAGGACTATATTTCCTGCAGCGGGTTGACCGAGGCCGACAACTACAAGACCTCCTTGCGGCAGCAGACGCTGGGCGTGCCCGGCACAGAGATCATGAAATTTGTGCTGCAGGATCGTGACATTCGACCGATTACCGGCCGTCCGGGTACGCTGGTGATTCACGAATGCAATCTGCTGCATGCCTCGCCCGACAACCTGTCCGGTGATGCGCGCAGCATTGCGATGTGTGTCTACAACAGTGTGGAGAATGTGCCGCAGGCACCTTTCAGCGGATTGGAGCCCCGGCCTGAATTTCTCAGTGCCCGTGAAGTCAGGCCCCTGCGCCCGGCAAGCCCCAAGGCCGCCTGATCAACCGACCCGGCTGGGGAATTTGAGCGCGATGGTGTGGCTGCTTTTCTGCAGCCCTTCCTGAAAGAAGGCGTTGCTGCGCTCGTGCTCACCGAGATAGGCCAGCAGTCGTCCCAGCTCGGCGCAGACATCCGGGTTGGGGTCGAGGCGGTAACTGTTTTCAAAGTATTCCCGGGCCTTGCCCCACAGCTCAACGCGCAGGCTGAGTCGGCCGAGCGTTAACAGCAGGGTGGCGTCGTTGGTGCGTTCCGGCAACCAGGCTTCGGCGGTCAGTAGCTGCTTGTCTGCCTCCGGCGCCGCAATCTGGCCGTAAAGCGCTACCAGCTCCCGACGCCAGTCCTTTTTCAGATACTTGCGCAGGGTTTCCTCGGCCTGGGCGGTATCGCCCTGTTCCACCAGCAGCATGACATACTGCTCCACCACCGCCGAATCAGCCTGCAGCTCCTTCGGCAGTTTCTGCCAGCACTGGCGCAACTGATCCGCGTCGGCCTTGCTGGATTCACCGAGTTTCTGCAGTCGACCGAGGGCGGCCTTGCGCTGCAGGGCCGCCAGCTCTTCGGGCTGGCAGAGTCGGTTTTTCTTGAGGTCGGGGAGCAGAGCGAGCAGCGAGTCCCAGTCCTCCAGCCCTTCATAGACAGATTTGAGCAGGCGCAGCACGGCGGGGTGTTTGGCGGTGTTGCGCTGGGCGCGGGTCAGACTGGCCAGGCTTTCTTCAAGACGGCCGTTTTGCAGCAGCAGGCGCGCCTGCACCATTTCTATGGCCACCCGGGCGCCCTGGGTGGCGCGCTCGGCCTTGGCGAGCAGGGCATTGGCCTCGCGGGTCTCGCCCAGGGCATTGCAGGCGTAGGCGGCGCCCAGATAGTTGAGCAGGGGCTCGTCGAGGTCGTCGATATGGCGGGTCAGCAGCTGGCGGGCGCGCTGGTAGTTGCCTTCCACCAGGGCAATCAGGCCGTCGGTACTTTCCCGGTGGCTGCGCCGCTCCCGGCGCTGGGCCAGAAAGCGGGTGAAGCGACCGGTGCTTTGCAGGCCGCCCCGGCTGAGCCGCAGTAGAAAGTGCCCCATCACCAGCAGAAAGACAAACAGCGCAAGGGCAACCCAGAACGAGGTTTCGATGGCGACGTTGCCGATGGCCAGCAGCATGTAACCGGGGTCGCGCTGCACCATCACGCCGAGCGCGGCGGCACCGGCCAGCACACCAAGACTGATCAGGAAATAGCGAATCACTGAGCGGCTCCCGCGTGTTGACGTTGATCCAGGTAAAGCGTGATGGCATTGATACTGGATTGCAGCGGCGGTGCCTCCGGTCTGACTGCGAGTTTGGCCAGTGCGTTCAGTTCCGCCAGCAAGGCCTGTTCGGGTGCTTCATCGCGGTAGTAACGACGGAGCCAGTCACTGGCACGGGCCAGCGCTTTCTCGTAGAGTGCCTGATTGCCGCTGACCAGCGCCCAGCGCGCCTGTTCGAGCATTAATTCCAGATTTTGCTGAAACAGCTCCCGCTGGCCGCCAGCGATGACAGCCTGCTGGTACTGGGCGTCGCGATCGCTGACCTTGATATAGGAATTGAGTTTGTCGAGGGCGCGGCCGGAGACAAATTTCACATGCGCCCAGAGCGTATCCCAGGCTAGCGGCGGTGGCGTTTCTGTCGCTTCTGCGACGGCTTCCACGGCGACCCTGTGATCGGCCAGGGGTTGCAGCTGCCGGGCCTGCTCGCTGACCGCCAGCAGACGGTCGTAGTGGTCTTCAATCGAAAAGGCGACCGCATCGCTGAGGCCTTTCAATTCGCGGCCAAGAATATCCAGCACGTCCTGCACCTTGGGGTCGGAAACCATCTGCAGCTGTTTACGGGCGTCGCGGGCAAGGCCTTCGGCGCTGGCCAGATCGCCGCCAAGGCGGATCTGCTGCTGGGCCAGACGCAGCAGGTAGTCGGCTTCGGCCAGCACCCAGTCATCGCGATTGAGCCGCGCCAGTTCGCTGAGCCGTGCCGTTTGTTCGTCGAGTGCCGCGCGCAGACTGGTCACTCGCTGGCCCTGCAGTTGCCGTGCGTTTTCGGCCGACAGCTGCTGGCGTTTCAGCATTTCCCGGAGCTCGCTGTCCTGGGCATTGAACTGTTCGCGAATGTCGCCCAATGCCTGAGACAGCGCCTGGGATTGTGCTTTGCGGGATTCGTTTTGCCAGGCTTGGCGGGCGGCTTCAATATCGGCGCGCCAGGGCGCCTCTTCGCGAGCCTGCTGGCCGCTCTGTTGCTGCAGCCAGAACTGGTAGCCGAGCCAGCCGGCACTGGCACCACCCAGAATCAGGGCCAGCAGGGCGACAAACAGGGTAAAACCGCCGCCGCGCCGAGGGGGAGACGATTCGCCGGCAGATTCGGCTTTGTCTGTCAGCGTGGGTGGTGCGGCGTCGCCTTGGGATTCATTGTTTTCAGGCCCGGTAGATGGCTGCTCAGGTTTGTCGGTGTCCGACATGCAGTCTCCCCTTATTTATTACAAAGTGGTGTGGCAACAGAAACGGCTTCCAGCGCTGCCACGGTAGCGTCGGTTCCGGCATTTTGCGCGGCAATGGCATTAGCATAGCCCAGTTTGGCGGCGAGAGCAGCGACCCGCGTGCTCGGTACTATTACCGGTTGCTGAAACAGCCAGTGCCTGTCTGGCAGCAGGGCGCTCAGGTTTTCCAGACTTTCGCCGCTGTTGATGACCGCAGCATTAATGCGGGCATCTTCCAGCTGATTCAGAAAATCCTGCTGGTCAAGCGTTGGTGTCTGACGTTGATAGCACTCAATGTAGTCCACCTGCGCGCCGCGTTCGCGCAGCGTTTCGGCGAGGGTTTCGCGACCGCCAAGGCCGCGCACAATGGCGATGCGCTGATGTTCTAAAGACAGCAGCGAGGGCTGCGCCAGCAGGGCTTCGCTGGTCATGCTTTGGCCAGTACCTGCTCCGGGCGCTGGCGCGTTCAGGCCGAGTACTTCCAATGCGCTCGCGGTGGCGGCGCCAATGGCGTAGTAGCGCTGTCGCGCCGGCCACTGGGGCCAGAGGGAGTCGATCAGTTCGGCGCCGTAGTGCACCGCATTGACGCTGATAAAAATAAGCGCGTCGTAGCGATCAAGGTCGAGTACTCGCTGCCGGGCCGGGGCCAGCTCAGGCTCACGTAGCGGAGCAATCTCCAGCATGGGAATATGCAGCGTTTCCGCGCCGCGAGCCTGCAATGCAGCCAGCAGCTCTGCGGCGCGTTCCGCGGGTCGAGTGACCAGTACCCGCCAGCCTTTGAGGCTGTGCTCAGCGTGGCGCGGTGCCATAGACCGCCGCCAGAATTTCCCCCGCACCCTGATTCAGCAGGGCTTCGGCCACTGCGCGGCCGAGGGATTCAGGGTCACTGATACTGCCGCGGGCCTCGGCTTCCAGTACGGTGCTGCCGTCCGGTGATCCCACCAGACCGCGAAGCCACAGCTGATCCTCTTCGCGCAGAGCATAGCCGGCGATAGGCACCTGGCAGCCACCTTCCAGACGGTTGTTCATGGCGCGCTCGGCGCGCACCCGCAGCTCGGTGTCGGCGTGGCTCAACGGTTGCAGCAGTGCTTTCAGTTCCTCGTCGTCACTGCGTACTTCTACACCCACGGCGCCCTGACCCACGGCGGGCAGGGATTGTTCGGGGCTTAGATAGCTGGCGATGCGCTCGGTCAGCTCCAGCCGCAGCAGGCCGGCGGCGGCCAGCACAATGGCGTCAAATTCGCCTTCGTCGAGTTTGCGCAGTCGGGTTTGCACATTGCCGCGCAGGCTGCGTACTACCAGGTCGGGTCGCTGGGCGCGCAGCTGGCACTCCCGGCGCAGACTGGAGGTGCCAACCACGGCGCCCTCGGGCAGCTCGTCGACGGTGGCAAAGCGGTTGCTGACAAAGGCGTCGCGGGGGTCTTCGCGCTCGCAGATAACCGCCAGTTCCAGGCCTTCGGGAAACTGCATGGGCACATCTTTCATGGAGTGCACTGCCATGTCGGCGCGGCCGTCCATCATGGCCTGTTCCAGTTCTTTGACGAACAGCGCCTTGCCGCCAATTTTTGAAAGGGGCGAGTCCAGCAGCTGGTCACCGCGGGTGGTCATGCCCACCAGTTCCACCTCTAGTCCGGCGTGGTGTTTTTGCAGCTCGGCCTGAATGAATTCGGCCTGCCACAGGGCGAGCAGACTCTCTCGGGTGGCGATGCGGATGGTGCGCTTCAAGGGGTGACCTCGTGTCGGTATGTGAGTGTAATGGCGGGGCCACTATCATACGGCTACGCCAATTCATCGCAAGCTATTGCCGCTGATACAGCGCATTTTTCACGTCGCTAAGGTGGCGCCGGCTGATCGCGGGGCCCTCGCGCAAGCCCTGCAGGACTGCGCGCGGGCTCTTGCCGTCGCGATCGATTCCGCGCAGGCAGTGACGGGCGATCAGGGTGTTGCGATGGGCCCGCACAAAATGCTCGGGCCAGGCCTGTTCGAGCTGCTGCAGACTGTCGCGCAACAGGGCTTCGCCGCCGCGGTGTACCGCCACCACATATTTCTGTTCCGCGCGCAGATAAAAAATTTCCTGAATCGGCAGTTTCTCTACGCTTTGGCCGCTCGACACCAGCAGGCTGGGCGAGGCTTCCTCTTTGAGGGCGCTGAGCTGAGCCTGGTTGAGCCGTCCGGCCCGCGCCACCGCCCGGCGGAGCTGGTCGCTTTCCACCGGCTTGAGCAGGTAATCAATGGCGGCACTCTCAAAGGCGGCGAGGGCGTGCTCATCAAAGGCAGTGCAGAAAATCAGCGCCGGCGCCGGTTCACGCCGGGCCAGCTCAGCGGCAGCGTCGAGGCCGTTCATGCCCGGCATCTGGATGTCCATAAAGACCAAGTCCGGGGTCAGTGCCTCGGTTTGCGTCAGGGCCGCTTTTCCGTGCTCCGCCTCGCCGACCACCTCGATACCGGGCAGGGTTTCCAGCATGCGCCGCAGGCGTTTGCGGGCCAGCAGTTCGTCGTCGACGATCAGGGTGCGCATATCAATCGCTCTCCCCGGCACGTGATACTGGAAATTCCAGCGTCACTTCAAAGTGGCCGCCGTTTTGCTGCAGTTTAAGTTTGCCCTCGTCGCCATAAAGCGCCTGCAGGCGGTGCCTGAGATTGTCACAGGCGAGATGGTTGCCCTGGTGCCGGTCGGCGCCCTCAGGCAGAGGGTTGCGCACGCCAATCTGACAGCGGCCATTGCGCTGGCGGGCGCTGATCTGGATTTCGCCCCCTTCCGGCAATTGCTGAATGCCGTGGCTGATGGCGTTTTCCACCAGCGGTTGCAGGCTCAGGCTTAAAACAGGGGTATTGTCGTCGAGTTCGTCACAGGCCCAGCTTATCCGCAGGCGCCCACCCAGCCGTGCGGCTTCAATGCGCAGATAGCGCTCGCACAGCTCGCGTTCCTGACGCCAGTGGCTGATCGCGGCGCCGTCCTGCAGGTTGGCGCGAAACAGGGCGGCCAGATCTTCCACGGCCCGCTCGGCCTTGCGACTGTCTTCGTCAATCAGGCTGGCGATGGTGTTCAGGCTGTTAAACAGAAAGTGGGGCCGGATGCGGGACTGGAGGGCCTCCACCCGGGCGCTTATTTCGCTCTGCTGGCGCAGCCGCAACTGCCAGCTAAGGTAGAGATAGCGCAGGCCGATGCCCGCTACCAAGGCGGCCACCACCAGATTCAGCAGTAGGGTATTGTGGTCAAACCGGGGGCCTTGGACAGTGCCCAGCCCAAGCAGCCACTGGCCGCCCAGGGTGTAACCACCCACCAGCAGTAGCACGGAACCGTAGATCAGGCTGCTGGCTGCGATCAGTGGCAGGGTGGCAAACCAGTGGCGCAGGGGGCAGAGCAGGGCCGCGGTACTGAGAAACACCAGCAGGCAGAACAGTGAGGCCAGCGAAAAAAAGTTCCAGTCGAAGGGCAGCAGGCCGCGCTGCAGGGCGCTCACCAGCAGCGCCAGCAGCTCCGCCAGCACCACCAGCAACAGCAGGGCCTGGGCGTTGCAGAGGTCGGGCAGAAAGAAATCGCGGTGTGTCGGGTGGTTATCGAGAGGAGACAATAGGCTTACCCCAAAACTGGCGTAAGCCTATGATAGCAGGACTGGTCAGGCCTCGGGAAAGGCGGTCCAGCCGTGGGTCCAGGCCTGCTTGCTGCCCGGACGAATCGCCCCGTGGTAATTGGCGGCCTCGTCCCAGAACTCGCCTTCCGGGCTTTTTAGTTTGATGTTGCTGTTTTGGCTGCGCAGCAGCGGGATATAGTCGGGCGTGTCGCGGCGGGTGGCGCTGTCGGTGAGGCCGACATTAACCCCGAGCTGCACGTCTTCAAGCGAGGCAAAGTAGCGCTCTTCGCTGAAGCTGCCATCGTCGTCCTTGCTGCTTTCGTCGGCGAAAAAGCTTTTGCCGTCGCTGCCGATGTTTTCAACCAGCAGACCGGAGAAGGTCAGGTTCTGGCCGATATGGCGAACGGTGTCGGTATCGCGCAGGTCGATCAGCTCGCCGGAAAAGCCCTGAATCAGCATATTGTTGAAGTGGCCGCCCGTGCCGCGGCGCAGGGTCATGGCGCGCTGGTATTTATCGGCGTTGCCGGAGCTGATCAGGGTGACATTGTGAAATACGGGCTCAGAACGCGGGGTGGCGTTATGGGCGTCACCGTTATTGTCGCCTTCAAAGGCGTTGTCGCCCACGCCCGGATACTGCTGTACCACCAGAAACTGGACCCGACCACGCCAGCCCATATCCCAGTCGAGAGAATCGTCGCCGGCACCGGTGATCAGGATGTGTTTCAGGTCGACAGTGCCGCCAAACACTTCGACGCCGTCGTCCAGCGCCTGATGCACCTGCACATGGCGCACAATGCTGTTGCTGCCGCAGCCGCCGAGGGTAAGACCATTGAGCTCATTGTTGGCGTAGGCCTCAAAGCCGGCGAACTCTATGCGGGCGTATTCCAGCACTCCGCAGTTGGACTGTGGGTCGAGCCCACCGAAGGCTGCGCGGGTATCGCCTGCGGGCACGCCTTCAATGCGAGCGTCGGCGACATTGACCGGGGCATTGCCCAGCAGGACCAGTCCGCCCCAGTCGCCGGCCTTGCGGCTGCCAGCTGGCTTGGCGCTGGTAAAAACAATGGGGTCAGAGTCAGTACCGCGTGCGTGCAGGGTGGCATCGCGGGTGATGACCAGGGCCGAGCCGTTTTTGCCCAGCACCTGTGTGCCGGGATCAATGACCAGTCGGCCACCGGCTTCAACATAGACGATGCCGTCCAGAACCCACTCTTTATCGGCGGTCCAGTGCTGCTCGCCAAACAGGGAGCCGCTGACGACGATCTGTGAACTGCTCAGACCCAGCGAGTCGCGCAGCAGCCAGGTAGTAGCAGCGGCAATCAGAAACAGCAGGGTCAGCAGGCTGGGCACCAGCACTTGACGCTGGGAGGGCTTTTCCACGCCGACAAAACCGTGCTGGCCCTGGTGATGGTTTGTGTTGTGCGCTGTCTGACTGGCGAGAATGTCCGGGTTGACTCCGGGAATCAGGCCGCGCCGGGTCGCCTCGGTGTTGTCGCGGGAAATCAGCACATCGCGACTATCCATATTTACCAGCGTCTTTGCCATCTCCCGGATTTTGGGGTTTCGGCTGGTGCTGGCGCGGCGGATGATTTCCAGACGATAGTCCGGGTCTTTCAGCAGGGTATTGAAGTGCAGGTGGCGCAGGCCCTGATCGTCCTGCTGCTCGCAGAGCTGTTTCAGCTGCCAAAGCCCCTCGACCAGCTGTGCCCGAGGGGACGTGATCTCTGAAGTCGTCATCAGTAAGTTCCTTTTGCTATCGGTAGCGGAGTATGCCGTTGATCTATGACGCTTTAATGAAGGCAGCAGAGGGTAGTGCGCTTTTGCTATACTGCGCCGCATCGCAGCAGCACACCGCCCTGACGGGCTCCGACAGGATTACCGAATCTCGAGCTATGACTGACAACACTTCAGATATCAAACCCTGGGGTGGGCGCTTTTCTGAGCCTACCGATCAATTTGTGGAGCGCTTTACCGCCTCGGTGGGCTTTGACAAGCGCCTATACCACCACGACATCAACGGCTCGCTGGCCCACGCCCAGATGCTGGCCAAGGTCGGTGTGCTCACCGATGACGAGTACCGCCAGATCAGCGAAGGCCTGGAAGCGATTCGCGGCGAGATTGAGCGCGGCGAATTCAACTGGTCGGTGAGCCTGGAAGACGTGCATATGAATATCGAAGCGCGGCTCACCGAGCGCATCGGCATCACCGGTAAAAAACTGCATACCGGGCGCTCGCGCAACGATCAGGTGGCGACCGATATCCGCCTGTATTTGCGCGATGAAATTGACAGCATTGCCGCTGAGTTGACCCGTTTGCAAAAAGGTCTGTGCGAGCTAGCCGCGCGCGAGGCCGACACCATCATGCCGGGCTTCACCCACCTGCAAACCGCCCAACCGGTGACGTTTGGCCACCATTTGCTGGCCTGGAATGCGATGCTGGGCCGCGACTACGAACGTTTGATGGACTGCCGCAAGCGCGTCAATCGTAGCCCACTGGGCGCCGCCGCGCTGGCCGGCACCACCTATCCGATCGATCGCGAGATGACCGCACAGCTGTTGGGTTTTGACGGGGCCACTGAAAACTCGCTGGATTCAGTCAGCGATCGCGATTTTGCCATCGAATTTACCGCGGCCGCGGCGCTGATCATGACCCATCTGTCGCGCTTCAGCGAAGAACTGGTGTTGTGGACGTCTGCGCAGTTCAACTTTATCAATCTGCCGGACCGCTTCTGTACCGGCTCCAGCATCATGCCGCAGAAGAAAAACCCGGATGTGCCCGAGCTGGTGCGCGGTAAAACCGGCCGGGTTAACGGCCACCTGATCAGCCTGTTGACCCTGATGAAGTCCCAGCCGCTGGCCTACAACAAGGACAACCAGGAAGACAAAGAGCCCTTATTCGACACCATCGATACCCTGCGTGACTGTCTCAAATCCTACGCCGACATGGTGCCGGCCATTACCGCCAACGCTGAAGTGATGCGCGAGGCGGCGATGCGCGGCTTCTCCACCGCCACCGATCTGGCGGACTATCTGGTGCGCAAGGGCGTGCCCTTCCGCGATGCCCACGAGGTTGTCGGCAAGTCTGTGGCCTATGGCATCGACAGCGGCAAGGATCTGTCGCAGATGACGTTGAAAGAATTGCAGCAGTTCAGCAATGTGATCGAACAGGACGTGTTTGATGTGCTGACGCTGGAAGGCTCGGTCAACGCCCGCGACCATATCGGCGGCACGGCGCCGGCTCAGGTCAAGGCGTCAGCCGCGCGCGGTTTAACAGTTTTGTCTGAACGAAACTAATTCTCATTTACTCCGTCCAACCCCGGGGGCACACTGGCTTCTGGTTTTGGGGCGGCAGACTGTTTCACGCTAGATGCTTCCCTCACCCCGGCCCTCTCCCATAGGGAGAGGGTGCGCACAGAACTGCTCTGGTCAGTGTTTTCTCGCCGTGGATGAACACCGAACTTGAGCAGCAGGTCCCCTCTCCCCTTGGGAGAGGGACAGGGTGAGGGGAGCTTACGCGAGAAAACACGTTGTAGCCCCAGCACAACAACAATGGTCTGGGATCTTCCATGAAATATCTAATCGCTCTGTTACTGCTCGCTGCCCTGGCGGGCGGCCTGTGGTGGCAAACACAAACGCCGTCCAATGCGTCGCGCCCTGCGGCACCGGTGGTGTCAGTCAGTGTGTACACCGTCGAGGCTCGCGAATTTTCTGACCGGGTCGAGGCTCTGGGCAGTCTGCGCGGCAACGAGTCCATTACCATTACTGCCAATGTTTCCGACACGGTTGACGCCATTCATTTTCGCGAAGGCCAACGGGTGGAAGCGGGCCAGCTACTGGTCACCCTTGAACAGGCGGAAGAGCAGGCCCAGCTCTCGGCGGCCAAGGCTGACCTCGCCGAGCAGCAGCGCGAAGTCCGCCGTCTCGAAGGACTGGTGAAAACCATGTCGGCGGCTCAGACCGAACTGGATGCTCGCCGCACAGCCCTGGAAAAAGCCCGTTTTAAAATTGATGAACTGGAAGCCCGCATTGCTGACCGCCGCCTGACCGCGCCCTTTGCCGGTGTGCTGGGGCTGCGCTTGGTGAGCCCCGGTGCGCTGCTTACCCCCGGTACCGCCATCACCACCCTCGACGATATCAACCCGATGAAACTGGATTTCAGTGTGCCGGCTGCTCTGCTCGGTTCGCTGAAACCGGGGCTGGAGTTGCGCGCCAAAACCGCCGCCTACGATGAAGCCTTTACCGGCCGTGTGACGGTGGTGGACAGCCGAGTGAATACCTCCGATCGCTCCATCCGCGCCCGCGCCGAGTTCGACAACAGCGAGGGTCTGTTGAAGCCGGGCCTGTTGATGGCGGTGGAATTGCTGCGCAATCCGCGCCGGGCCCTGCTGATTCCGGAAGCGGCGATTGTCACCCGCGAGCAGCAGCACAGTGTGTGGGTGATCACTGCCGACAATACCCTGCAGCGCCGCATCGTGCAGATAGGCAGTCGCCAGCCGGGCTGGGTGGAAGTGATCAGTGGCGTTACCGCTGGCGAAACTATCGTGCGCGCCAATTTTCCGCGCCTGCGTGAGGGCCTGAAAGTTACCGCCCCAGAACTGGAAGACGTAAATCAGGGCGAGGATAGCTGAGATGCTACTGTCCGATACCGCGGTCAAACGGCCGGTCTTTGCAGTCGTCATCAGCATGCTGCTGGTGGCCTTTGGTCTGGTGTCCTTTGAGCGCCTCGCGCTGCGCGAATACCCGGACATCGACCCCCCGATCGTCTCCATCCGCACCAATTACGTTGGCGCCTCAGCGGCGGTGGTAGAGTCCCGGGTGACCCAGCAAATCGAGGACAGGATTGCCGGCATCGAGGGTATCAAGACCATCACCTCCTCGAGTGTCGATGGCATGTCCTCAATCAGCATCGAGTTTGATCTCAATCGCAGTATCGATGCGGCGGCCAACGATGTACGCGACCGGGTCTCCGGGGTGCTGGGCAATCTGCCGGAGGAGGCCGACCCGCCGGAAGTGCAAAAAAGCGATTCTGATGAGCGGGTCATCATGTGGCTCAACCTGGTGTCCGAATCCATGGACACCCTGCAGCTGACCGACTACGCCGAGCGCTATCTGGTGGATCGCTTTTCAACCATCGATGGTGTGGCGCGGGTGCGGGTCAGCGGCGGACTGGAATACTCCATGCGAATCTGGCTGGACCGCAAGGCGATGGCGGCCCGGGGCATGACCGCCACGGATATCGAAAACGCCCTGCGCAGTGAAAACGTCGAGCTGCCTGCCGGCACGGTGAAATCGATAGACCGCGATTTTATCGTCAAACTGGATCGCAATTACCGCACCGAGGAAGACTTTCAAAAACTGGTGATCGGCCGCGGCGGCGACGGGTATCTGATTCGACTGAAAGATGTGGCCCGGGTGGAAGTGGGGCCGGCGGAGTGGCGGCGGCTGTTTCGCGGCAACGGCGTGAATATGGTTGGCCTCGGTATTATCAAGCAGAGCACCGCCAATACTCTGGCGGTAACCCGCGAAGCAAAAAAACTGCGCGATCGCATTCAGGCCACCCTGCCGGAAGGCATGGATATCAAACAGAGTTTTGACAGCTCGGTGTTTGTCGAAAGCGCGATTTCCGAGGTCTACACCACCCTGTTTATTGCCGCCGGTCTGGTGATTCTGGTGATCCTGCTGTTCCTCGGTGACTGGCGCGCGATGATGGTGCCGGCGGTGACGGTGCCGGTGTCGCTGATCGCCACTTTCACGGTGCTTTACGGCCTGGGTTACAGCATTAACCTGCTTACCCTGCTGGCGCTGGTGCTGGCCATTGGCATGGTGGTGGACGATGGCATCGTGGTGCTGGAAAACATTCACCGCCGCATGAATGAAGGTGAAAGCCCGCTGGTGGCCGCCTACCGCGGCGCGCGCCAGGTCGGCTTTGCGGTGGTGGCAACCACGTTGGTGCTGATTGCGGTCTTCGTACCCATCACCTTTTTGCAGGATGATGCGGGGCGGCTGTTTGGTGAGTTTGCGGTGGCCATGGCGGCGGCGGTGGGTTTTTCCAGTGTGGTCGCGCTGACCCTGTCGCCGGTTATCTGCGCCAAACTGCTCAAGGCCGACAATGGGCGACATCGGGTCAGCCGTCTCGGCGACCGGGTTTTCTCCGCTTTGCAAAGCCGTTATCACGCGGGGCTCAAGCGAGCATTGCACGCCCCGCTGGCGATGGCTCTGGTGCTGGTGGCGGCCTTGGCCGGCTGTTATTTCCTGTTCAAACAGATCCCGCAGGAGTTCGCACCCAAGGAAGATCGCGGTGTGTTCTTTATGATTATCAAGGGGCCGGAAGGCGCCTCGTTTGATTATACCTCTGAGCGGGTGTTGGAAATTGAAGAAAAACTGATGCCGCTGGTGGATGGCGGCGATATTCAGCGCCTGTTGCTGCGGGCGCCGCGCGGCTTCGGCGGCGGCGAAGATTTCAGTGGCGCGATGGGGATTATCGTACTGACACCCTTTGACTCCGGCCGTCGCGATGCCTATGCCATCATGGCCGATGCGCGCGAGCGGGTCGCGGATATCAGCGGTGTGATGGTGTTTCCGATCATGCCTCAGGCCTTGGGCGGCCACGCCAACAAGGCGGTACAGTTTGTGATTGGCGGCGCCGACTACGACGAACTGGCGCGCTGGCGCGATCGGATCATCAGCGAGGCCAGTGCCAATCCCGGGCTGGTTGGAATCGACAGCGACTACCAGGAAAGCAAGCCGCAATTGCGAGTATCGATCAATCGCGAGCGGGCCGCCTCGCTGGGCGTGCGCCTGATAGACATCAACCGCACGCTGGAAACCCTGCTTGGCTCGCGCCGGGTGACCACCTTTATGCGCGACGGTGAAGAATACGATGTGATTCTGGAAGGGGAACCGGACGCCCAGCGCTCACCCGGTGACTTGCACAATATTTATGTGCGCTCCACGACCACCGACCGCCTGATTCCACTGTCGAATCTGGTAACGCTGGAAGATCGCGCCGACGCGGCAACGCTGAACCGTTATAACCGCATGCGCGCTATTACCATCGACGCGGCGGTGGCGGGCGACTACACCCTCGGCGAGGCGCTGACTTATCTGGAACAGCTTACTCGCGAAGTGGCGCCGGAGGCGGTTATCGATTACAAAGGGGAATCCCTGAAACTGAAAACCAGCAGCGGCGATATCTATTTTATTTTCGCGCTGGCGCTGATGGTGGTGTTTCTGGTGCTGGCGGCCCAGTTCGAGAGTTTTATTCACCCCTTTGTGATCATGCTGACGGTGCCCTTGGCCATTGCCGGCGCATTGCTCGGCCTCAGCCTGTTTGGCCAGACCATCAATATTTACTCCCAGGTGGCCCTGATCATGCTGGTGGGGCTGGCGACCAAAAACGGCATTCTGATCGTCGAGTTTGCCAACCAGTTGCGCGACGAGGGCCGGACGTTTGAGGAGGCCCTGATTGAAGCGGCGGGTCAGCGCCTGAGGCCGATCCTGATGACCTCGATCACCACCATCATGGGTGCAGTGCCGCTGATTCTGGCCACCGGTGCCGGCGCCGAGGCACGCTTTGTGATTGGTGTGGTGGTGGCCAGTGGCGTCAGTCTGGCGACAGTTTTGACGCTATTTGTGGTGCCGCTGGCCTACTACCTGCTGGCCCGTAATACCCATACCCCGCTGACGGTGACCCGCCAATTGGAGTCTGAGCTGGGTAAGGAATTGCGTTGATCAAAGAGGGGGTTGTAGCTCGCCGCTCTCCGGCAGATAGCGATACTTGAGATCGTCGTCGCTGTCACCCAGTGCCTGCATTACCGAGATCACCAGAACCTCTCCCTCCCAGGCGAGGGTGGCAGTGGCGGAGTTAAACGGCAGTTGCGCGCGATTGCGGTTTTCGCCAAAAAGGTCGGCGGTGGCTTGCACGTAGATCGCCTGCGCGGTCTGCAGGGCCACCCAGTTCTGAGCGGAAGAGACGCGCAGCTGCAGGGCTTTTTCATGCACGCTGCCCAGCGGGTGGCGAACAGCCTCGCCGCGCGCCTGCCACATCAAGCGCGATTTGCCGCTGCTGCCGGCAACGCTGCACAGCAGGCCCGGCTGCGCGCTGTCCGGATGCAGCAAGGACGTGCACACCTTTGCGCTGGTGGTGAAACTCTCACTGGCTGCCATTGCTTCCTGCTGCTCGGCTGCCTGGCGTTTGGCGGCCTGCTCCCGCGCGGGTGGCGGGGCCGCCATATCGGCTTCGGCCGGCGCGGGCGCGCCAGCGTGCCCCTCTATAGCGGGCATTGATGATTGCGGGCTTTGCTGCGTGGCCTGAAACACAAAGAGGGTCAGGCCGAGTACCGCAAAACTACCCAGTGCATAGCGCCAGTCGATCAACCAGTTGTTGAGCCCTCGGTTGAGTATCGCGAGCAGGGATGTTTCGGCGGCGGGCTGACCAGCCATTTCCACAAACTCCAACCACTGGCGATAGCGATCCGGTCGCGCTGCCAGATGCGACAGAACCTCGGAGCGGCGCTCATTGCTGAGGCCGCCTTCCATCAGCAGGGCAAGCTCCTCATCGCTGGGTGGCGAACCTTTCGCCGCCCGCCCGTGCTGTGCCAGGTTGATACCCAGCAGGGCCTCGCTGTGTTGATCGGCCTTGCTCACAAACGGTCCTCCAATGCCTGCGCCGCGCTGCGCAGATGCAAGCCGGCGCTTTCGAGCGCCTGATTAATCTTGATCAAACCCTGCTTTATCTGACGGCCAGGCTGGTGTTTCGGGACGTTCAGAGCACGGGCAATGCTGGCAAAGTTCAGCCCGTCCTGAAAGTGCATTTTCAGCATCAGCAGGGATTCGTCATCCAGGGTCAGGGCGCTACGGGCCTGTTCGATCTGGCTGGTTTCCACCTCGGCAAAGGCCTCTTGATCACCGAGCAGTGCGGCAAGCAGGGCGAGGGTGTCTTCGAGGTGCGAGGCTGACAGCGCGTCTTCCAGACTGTCGCTGGCAAGGCTTTCGCTTTCGCCGAGATATTCTTCCGGTACGGGCAGATTAGTGGCGCCGCACCAGGGCAGGCGCGCCTTGATGGCGCGAATGATGTTGCTAATAATTGTGGCGTCGTGGCTCTGCTGACGGTTTATTACATACTCGGTGCTGTGCCGTTCCAGACACACCGCCTTCCACAGACGCACCCACAGCTCGCCTTGCTGCTGCAGCCACTGGGGTGGCCGGGCACGGCCGTAGCGCTGGCGGGAAAACTCTTCAAACAGGCGGGCACTGAGACTGTAAAGGAAGGTGGCGGGGCGCGCCTGACCGCGAAAGGTTTTGCAGCGGGCCCAGTCGTCTTCGGCGAGTTTGGTCAGTACGAAGGTGCTGGCTTCTTCTGCGGTCACCGGTTCAACAAAGCGGCGCGATGCCTGTCGCTCCAATTGCTCCAGCCACTGTTTGTTCAGCACGATTTCCGACCAGTTGACGCTTTGCATCGCTCCCCCTGATGAGCAGTCTATCACTCGTCGCCGGAGAGCTGCGACAGCAAATGCCGCAGCTGCTTCTGCTGACCGGGCGACAGGGTGTCTTCAAGGGCGCTGACCTCGCCGCGCGAACAGCTTGGGTTTTCGCGCAGCGTAAGCAGGTCGTTAGTGCGCTGCAGCAGATCGCCATCAATCTGCTCGGCCAGATACAGGAGCATGGCCTGAGGCGATGGTCGACGTGGCGCGGCGGTCGCGGCATTGGTCTGGAACAGCCTGCAGTCTGTGGCCGGAGCAAACGGTTTGAGTAAGCCGCTTTCCAGCGCCAGCGCTTCGTAGAGTTGGCGGGCCAGCGCTTCCATTTCCAACAGCCCCTTTTTGCCAAGGCTCTCGCTCAGCTCCGCGCCAAGGCGCTGCACGCTGGTAACCGAATCCCGAATCAGTTCCAGGCCGCGTGGGGTGAAGAATATATGCCGCGCGCGGCGGTCGCTGCCACTGGTGGAGCGCTCAATATAGCCTTGGCTTTCCAGTTCCCCGGCAATGCGTGAAATGGCCTGAGTGGTAACGCCATTCAATTGGGCCAGTGCGGCCACCGGCGTGCCGTTGAGATCAATGGCGCTCAATACTTGAGCGAACGAATACTGCAAATTGTGGCCCTGACTGGCGGTGAGGGTCATCAGCCGTTCCTGCAGGTTGCGCGACAGCGGGCTCAGCCGTGCCGGCACCGGAAGGCCGCGGTCGCGCCGCAAACCTTCTCCCGGCACCTGCATGGCCTGAGCCGCGCCGCGAAGGCATTCGCCAAGGGCTTTTACCCGCTCCG
Organism: Litorivivens sp.; assembly: GCF_041624475.1. Classification (GTDB taxonomy): domain Bacteria; phylum Pseudomonadota; class Gammaproteobacteria; order Pseudomonadales; family Spongiibacteraceae; genus Litorivivens. The sequence continues at coordinate 44,361 of NZ_JBFJUX010000001.1, read as the reverse complement.
GGCCAATGCGGGCTTCGTAGTCATCCTGAATCGCCTGCATTTCTTCAAAGGCGTGCGTAATAAGCTGTTGTCCGGAATCGGTAAGCGTGACCAGCCGCGCGCGCTTGTCCTGAGGGTCGGGCTCGCGGCGGATATAGCCGGCCTGTTCTATCGGCTTGAGGCTCTGCAGGCACAGTTGCTTGCTGGCACCGAGGGCCTCGGCCAGCTCCGTGAGGCGCAGCGGGCGGGCGGCCAGCAGCGACAGGGGCGCGGCAAAGTTCATGGCCAGGCGGGGGTAACCGCGCTCTAGCAGGCGCTCCATGGCGCGGCGTTCCGCGTGGCGCGAGATGGCCGTGAGGTAGCGCATGAAATTGTAGCGGTAGCGCTCCCAGACGGGCGCAAACTGTTCAGCAGTCAGTGGCACAGGTCTATCCCGCAATGAGTGGAATAATGGTAACAATTATTTATCAAATGTAATACATGTATTTACTATTGTAATGCTGCCGTGCTAGCGTAATGTTTTCGAGTAATGCAGTTTCAGTGAGCGACCACGACGAGGACAGGCGATGTCGGCTACAAAAGGCAGTGAGGTTCATTTTGATCCCTACGCACACGAGGTCCACGATGACCCCTATCCCTATTACGCCCGGCTGCGCAAGCATGCGCCAGTGTACTATAACGAAGAGCACGGCTACTGGCTGCTGAGTAAATGGGACGACTGCTACGAGGCCTTCCGCGACGTCGAGACCTTCAGTAGCACCGCCGGCCCCGCCCTAGAAGCGCAGCAGGATGCCAACGCCGGCTACCCCATGTTTATCAATATGGACCCGCCCGACCACACCCGCATTCGCAAATTGATTCAGTCTTTAATGCTGCCCAAGCGGATTTATGCGCTGGAGCAGTACATTCGCGACAAGGCCGTCAGTCTGATCACACCGCATCTGGAAAAGGGTTACATGGATCTGACCCAGGATTTCGCGGCCCTGCTGCCGATGGATGTAATCTCCACCATGATTCACGTACCGGAGAAAGATCAGGACACCGTGCGGGGCTGGGCCGATGATCTGATCTATCGCGAGGACGGTCAGTTCGGTTTGAACGAGCGCAATATCAATGCCTATTTCAACCTCGGTAAATACTTTGACCAGTTGGCAACGGAGCTGTCGGACAAACTCGAGGGCGTGGATGATATTTTCAGTGCGGTGCTGCAGGCTGAGCGCGAAGGCAAGCTGACCCATGAAGACGTGATCGGCTTTGGCATTCTGCTGGCCATTGCCGGCAATGAGACCACCACCAAGCTGATCGGCAATATGTGTTACCGCCTCTGGCAGCACAAGGATCAGCGACAGATGTTGCTGGATGATCCGTCGCTGATGAGCAAGGCGGTGGAAGAAACCCTGCGCTTTGACGGTTCTACCCAGATGATCGGCCGCCAGGTGATGAAGGACGTCGTTATTCGCGGAAAAACCTTAAAAAAGGGCGAACGGGTGGGGCTGTGCATTATCTCCGCCAGCCGTGATGAAGAGAAGTATGAGAACGCCGACAGCTATGACATAACACGCGGCAGTCGCGATCATATGGCCTTCGGCAAAGGTATTCACTCCTGTATCGGTGCCAATCTGGCACGCCTGGAGGTGCAGGTCTGCATGGAAGAAATTTTGCGTCTGATCCCGGACTACGAAATCGATGAGGCCGGCCTGAAGCGCACGTATAACCCGAACGTACGCGGCTTCACCCATGTGCCGGTAACCTTCACTCCCAAAAGCAGCTGATTCTATCCGTTAGCTGTGTAATCTTCACTGCAACTAACGCGGTGATCTCCTGTCGTGAGTAGTGAGTGCGGACAATTTTGTCGGCACGCGCTTCTCAACGCGACATTTGGCGTTTAAAGAAAACGCTCACAAGGAGATTGTTATGCAAGTGAAAGATGTCATGACCAGCAAACCGGAATACCTCGAAGCCAGCGCAACCATTCGCGAGGCGGCCATTCGCATGCACGAACACAATCGCGGTTTTACGCCGGTGGGTGAGCGTGAAAAGCTGGTGGGCGTTGTTACCGACCGGGACATTGCCCTGCGTGGCATTGCCGAAGGTAAAACCCCGGACGACCCGATCAGCTCGGTGATGAGCAGCAAAGTGCTGTACTGTTATCAGGGCGATGAAATAGCTGAAGTGCTGCAGAATATGAATGATCAGGGAGTGCAGCGGCTGGCTGTGCTGAATAATCCCAAGAACAAGGAGTTTGTCGGTGTGGTAGCGCTGAGTGATATTGCCAGGGAGTGCAAAGACGGTGATCTGGCGCAGCGTATCGTTAACTGCTGTCGGCACTATCACTGATAGTCGTAGCAGAGACAGGCTCGGCTGCTGACGGCCGAGCCTGTGTTTTATTTTTCGGGTTTATCGTCATAGGGCAGCGGCGTGCGCTGCTCAGTCTGTCGGTCCAGCGCGCCCACATCCAGAAAGGGTGAGGCGTCGATATGCTGGGCGTCCATCATCTGCGCCACCCGCTGCAGGGCGCTGATGATCATGGTCTGCTCCCACTCCTGCAGGTATTTAAACTGCCGGATAAAGCTTTCCTGCAGCAGGGTGGGCGCGGTTTTCAGCTTGTCGAGGCCGGTGTCGGTAATAAAGGCCAGCACCTTGCGCTTATCCTGCTTAGAACGCTCCCGCCCCACGTACTCTTTCTTTTCCAGTCGATCGACAATACTGGTTACGGTGGCCTGGCTCAGGCTGACCTCGTCGGCCAGTTCACCAATCGGCACGGCTCCCTTGTCGCGCAGGGTCTGCATGATCATCAATTGCGGCGCGGTGAGGGCGGCGGTTTTGACGAGTTGTTTTGACTGCAGGTCGGTAGCGCGGATAACGCGGCGCAAGGCGACCAGAACGTCCTGAATGTGATCCATAAGTCTTTTTGTCTGTGAGCTGGGCGGCGGAAGTTTAAACGATTGTGACCGAAGACCCTATATTTTGGGGAATATTTCCTTAGAGTGCTATGGATTGTTTCTTGATAATTCCGGGGAATATACGCTAAAATGCTTCGTACACAATTGATTATTTAAGGGTGGGCTTGCGAAATATCCGCTGTAATCCGTGTAAAAACAATTAGTTATGTGTTTTTGCCCGGTTTTTGTGCGCAGTGGATATAGTGAGTCCTAAATATTTTGACTAGTAAAAGTACTCAGGCCTCTACAGAAAATGTGCAGGAGGCGTTGAGCTTCCGCGTCCCTCGTGCAAGCGATGGGGCGGCACTTCACCAGCTGGTGGCGAACTGCCCGCCGCTGGATCCGAACTCCCTTTACTGCAATCTGTTGCAGTGCTCTCACTTTGCCGATACCGCTGTGGCGGTTGAATACGAAGGCGAATTGGTGGGCTTTATCTCCGGCTACATCCCGCCGGGCAAACCCGACACCCTGTTTGTGTGGCAGGTAGCCGTGGATTCGTCCATGCGCGGCCAGGGTCTGGGCGGCAAAATGCTCGGCCACCTAGTGGATCGCACCGGCGTGCAGTGGATGGAAACCACCGTAACACCCGATAACGGTGCCTCCTGGGGCATGTTCCGCAGCTTTGCCCGCAAGCGCGGCGCCGAGTGTGAAGATTGTGGCCCGCTGTTTGAGCGCGACGCCCACTTTGGCGGCAAGCATGACAGCGAGCACCTGGCCCGACTGGGACCCTTTACCGCTTCAACGAAACAGCAAGCATCTTGAACCTGACTGAGGACACAACAATGACTATTTTTGACCAACTGGAATCCGAAGTGCAGAGCTACGCCCGGTCTTTCCCGGTAACGTTCGACAAGGCTCAGGGTGCCAAGCTCTACGATACCGAGGGCAAGGAATATATCGACTTTCTGGCCGGTGCCGGCACGCTGAACTACGGGCACAACAACCCCGTATTGAAAAAGGCGCTGATCGAGTACTTGCAGGCTGATGGCATCGCCCACGGTCTGGACATGCACACCCGTGCCAAAGAAGAGCTGCTGAACGCTTTCAACGAATGCATTCTCAAGCCGCGCGATCTGGAATACGTGCTGCAGTTTACCGGCCCGACCGGCACCAACGCCGTTGAAGCGGCCATGAAAATTGCCCGCAAGGTAAAAGGCCGTAGTGAAATTATCGCCTTTACCAACGGTTTCCACGGCTGTTCGCTGGGTGCCCTGGCGGCAACTGGTAACCGTCACCACCGCGGTGGCAGCGGCGGCGTATCGCTGCCCGACGTAACCCACATGCCCTACTCGAACTACTTTGGCGACGATGTAGACACCATTGCCATGATCGATCAGCTGATTGAAGACCCGTCGAGCGGCGTCGATCAGCCGGCGGCCGTGATGCTGGAGACCGTTCAGGGTGAGGGTGGTTTGAATACCGCCAGCTTTGAGTGGCTGCAGGGCATTGAGAAACTGTGTAAGAAGCACGACATGCTGCTGATTGTCGACGACATTCAGGCGGGTTGTGGCCGTACCGGCACCTTCTTCAGCTTTGAGCCTGCCGGTATCAAGCCCGACATCGTGACCTTGTCCAAATCACTGAGTGGCTTTGGGTTGCCCTTTGCGCTGGTGATGATGCGTCCCGAACTGGATATCTGGGAGCCGGGTGAGCACAACGGCACCTTCCGCGGCAATAACCACGCTTTTGTCACAGCGGCGACAGCCATCCGTCACTTCTGGAGTGATGACAACTTTGCCAAGGAAGTGCAGGACAAGGCGGCACTGCTGTCAAAACGCTTTCAGGAAATTGCCAATATGGCCGGCCCCAACAACATGCAGCCGAAAGGCCGGGGCATGATGCAGGGTCTGAGCTGTAAAGATGGCGACCTTGCCAAGCTGGTCATTACCCGCTGTTTTGAGCTGGGTCTGGTGATTGAGACCTCAGGTGCTTACGACCAGGTAGTGAAATGCCTGTGTCCGCTGACTATCACCAAGGATGAGCTGAACAAGGCGCTCGATATTATTGAGCAGAGTGTTAAGGACATTATGACCAAGCGCTACCAGAAAGCGTCTTGATACCCCTGACCCCTCTCCCTCTGGGAGAGGGGTGAGAGCAGGAACTCCGAAACAGATTTAAGGAACCGTCATGATCGTAAGAACACTGCAGGACTGCATCAACAGCGACCGCCACGTGCGGTCCGATAACTGGGAAAGCACCCGCATGTTGCTCAAGAATGACAACATGGGTTTTTCCTTTCATATAACCCGGATTTTTGCCGGCACGGAAACGCCTATTCACTACCAGAACCATCTGGAGTCGGTGTACTGCATTTCCGGCAGCGGCGAAGTGGAAACCTGTGACGATGGCAAGATTCACCGCATCGAGCCGGGCACCATTTATATTCTGGATAAGCACGACAAACACTTGCTGCGCGCCGATAAAGGCGAAGACATCGTATTTGCCTGCGTTTTCAATCCGGCATTGCATGGCAAGGAAGTCCACGACGAAAACGGCGTCTATCCGCTTGAAGCGGACACCGTGGAGTAGGGCACCGTCAATACACCTATGAGTAGCCATACCGAACGCAAGCAGGGGGACACTATGTCACATACCGTTGAAAAAATCGGCGGTACATCCATGAGCCAATACACCGCCGTTAGAGACAATGTCATTATCGGACAGCGTGAGGCTGATGAACTCTACAACCGGGTTTTCGTTGTATCAGCCTACGGTGGCATGACTGACAAACTGCTTGAGGCCAAGAAGGGCAACAAAGCGGGTGTCTACGCCCTGTTTGCGGGTTCAGAAAATGAAGGCGAGTGGCGTGAAGCGCTGGCAACGGTGCGCGAGGCCATGCTGTCCATTAACGAATCCCTGTTTGAAAGCGGTAAGCTGCTGGATCAGGCTAACGCCTATATCGAGGAGCGCATCGGCGAGGCCGAGCGTTGTTTGAATGATCTTGATCGCCTCTGCCAGCACGGCCACTTTGAGCTGGAAACCCAGCTACTGACTGTGCGCGAAATGCTGGCGAGCCTGGGCGAGGCACACAGTGCCTGGAATATGACTCACCTGCTTCAGCGCGATGGCATTGCCGCGCGGATGGTGGACTTGAGCGGCTGGCGCGCCGAAACGACGCTGCCGCTGGATGAGCATATCCGCGAAGCATTCAAGGATGTCGACCTGAACAAGGAGCTCGCCATTGTCACCGGCTATGCTCACTGTGAGGAAGGCCTGATGGCCACCTTTGATCGCGGCTACAGCGAGATGACCTTCAGTCGCATCGCCGTGATTACCGAGGCCCGCGAGGCGGTGATCCACAAAGAGTACCACCTGAGCAGCGCCGACCCGCGCGTGGTCGACGAGGAAAAAGTTGTGCCGATTGGTCGCACCAACTATGACGTGGCCGACCAGCTCGCCAACCTGGGTATGGAAGCCATTCACCCCCGCGCCGCCAAAGGCCTGCGTCAGAACAACATCCCGCTGCGGGTGAAAAACACCTTCGAGCCGGAACACAGCGGTACCCTGATTACCCGCGATTACGTGAGTGATTCGCCCTGTGTGGAGATCATCGCCGGTAAGCAGGTGGTTTATGCGGTTGAGCTGTTCGACCAGGAAATGGTCGGCGACGTGCACAGCTACGACCAGGCCTTTCTGGCGCTGGTGAAGAAGCTGAAGGCCAAGATCATTACCAAAGATTTGAACGCCAACACGATCACCACCTACATGGGTACTAACCTCAAAACCGTGAAGCGTATTATTCGCGAGCTTGAGGCCTCCTATCCGAAGGCCGAAATCTCCTACCGCAAGGTGGCGATTGTGTCTGCCATCGGCAGCGACATGCAGGTGCCGGGCATGCTGGCCAAAACCGTGGCGGCGCTGGCAGAAAGTAATATCAGTGTGCTGGCCATGCATCAGTCCATGCGCCAGGTGGATATGCAGTTTGTGATCAATGAAGATGATTACAACAAGGCGATTCAGAGCCTGCACCGTTGCCTGGTTGAGCCGCATAATCACGGCTTGGCGATCTGCGCAGCGTAAAATCTACCCTCACCCCGACCCTCTCCCAGAGGGAGAGGGGGTGCAAGTTCCCTCTCCCTCTGGGAGAGGGTTAGGGTGAGGGGAACACTTCTGAACCCTCTATGGCCACCATCAGCTTCCTGATCTGCCTCTCAGCCTTTGTTCTTATCGGCGTCAGCTCCATGCGTCACGCCACTGGCCAGCGCGAAGACTATTACCTGGCCAGCTCCACCGTGCCACCCTGGCTGGTCGGTTTGTCGGCGATGGCGACCAACAACAGCGGCTATATGTTTATCGGGGTTATCGGCTACACCTACGCCACCGGTCTCGCGGCGATCTGGTTGATGGTGGGTTGGATCGCCGGTGACTTTCTCGCCTCGCTCTATGTTCACAAGCGGCTGCGCGATGCCACAGAAATTAGCTCTGAGGCCTCCTATGGTGCCGTACTCAGCCACTGGTACAGTCGTTCCAATGCCCTGCAGAAACTGATTGGTCTCATCTCCGTGGTGTTTCTGATGGCCTACGCCAGCGCCCAGCTGGTTGCCGGTGGCAAAGCCCTGCACGCACTGTTCGACTGGCCCCTGTGGGCCGGTGCGGTGATGGGCTCGATTCTGGTGATGGTCTACTGTTTTGCCGGTGGCATCCGCGCCTCGATCTGGACCGATGCGGCCCAGTCTTTTGTGATGGTGGCGGCTATGGCCCTGTTGCTGGTGATGGGCACGCAAGCCTTGGGGGGCTTCGACGCGATGCTGGTGGATATGTCCGCTATCGACGGTTTTCTGAATCTGTTTCCGCGCGACCTGGTTCTGCCAGGGCTGGCCGGCGGGGTCTTGTTCGCTCTGAGCTGGATGTTTGCCGGGCTGTCGGTGATTGGTCAGCCACATATCATGGTGCGCTTTATGGCACTGAGCGATGCGGGGCTGATGCGTCGGGCCCGCATCTGGTACTACCTCTGGTACACTGGCTTTTATGCGCTGGCGACCGGTGTCGGTATGCTGTCGCGGGTCTATATCAGTGACCCCGGAAGCTTTGACGCGGAACTGGCTCTACCCACCATGGCCATCGAGATTTTGCCACCCCTGTTGGTGGGGCTGGTATTGGCAGGGATTTTTGCGGCAACCCTGTCTACCGCCGACTCACTGATTTTGAGCAGTTCGGCAGCCATTACCCACGACCTGTTGCCACATCGGATCGAGCGGCCGTTGCTGATCAAGGCTGCGACTCTCGGGGTCACACTGTTTGCTCTGGCCTGGGCCCTGTGGAACAAACAGTCGGTGTTCAGCCTTGTGGTGCTGGCCTGGTCCGGTATGGCCAGCAGCTTTGCACCGTTGCTGCTGGTGCTAGTGATGGGAGGCAGACCCTCCCAGGGATTATCGATTGCGATGGTGGTTGGCGGGTTGCTGACCGCGCTGTTGTGGCGCTATAAGGGCTTACACGAACTGGTTTACGAGGGCATGCCCGGTATTCTGGCCGGACTGCTAATTTACGGTGTTGGTCGGCTGCTGTTGAAATCGAACAAAAGCTAATAAATATAAGTGGTTGCCTGGCATCTTTCCACGCTAGTGGTAACTACGTAGAGTCAAGCAGACGTCCAACAAGTAAACTCAAATTGCGGTTACAAGGGCTGCTATTTTCAGCGCTCTGGCCTATATTCAGGTCTAGGAGACTCAAAAGTGGCAACACGGGTAACCCAACAGGATTACGCAACTATCGCAATTAAGGGTTTAGAGATGGGCGGTCAGACAGTATTGATTGTCGATGATTCCAGCGGCGACAGGCTGGTGATCCGTCGTGCCTTCGAAAGAACCCGGCGCGACGTCAAGCTGGTGGAATTAATCGACGGCGAAGAGCTGGTGGATTACATCGAGCGCAAGGTTCCCTTCAAGGACACGGTCAGCTATCCGGAGCCGGACCTGATTCTGCTCGATATCAATATGCGGCGACTGGACGGCAAGCAGGCCCTGAAACTGCTGCGGTCCAAGGAAGAGTACGCCAATATTCCGGTGGTGATGTTGACCACGTCTTCACGCGAAAAGGACATTAACGAATCCTACGAGCTGGGTAGTACCGACTACATAACCAAGCCGGAAAACTTTAAGGACTTTATGCAGGCGATCACCAACGTCTGCGCCTATCTCGACAAACCCAGTGCGGTACTTAACTGATCGTTTTCGGCGGAGTCGCTGGCTTTGCCAGCGCGCCCACATGTTCCTCACGCAAATGTCCCGCTGCCAGCATCCACTGCAATAAATCGCGAAACGACGTTTCGGCAGAGCAAGCCTTTATAGAGAATTCAGTAAGCGCCGGCGAGTCATCGCTCGGTACGCTGGTGGTCAGCACGCTAGCTGCCTCATAGGTCAGTGGTGAGCGCCGGCCGCTGATTTTTGCAAGGGCATCGCCGACTCTTCCCATTAAACGCAGCAGCCAGCCGGGTATGTGCTGTGCTTTCAAAGTGCGTCCGGTGATTGTACTGAGCAGATCGTGCAGCTCCGTATGTGCTACGTAATTGCCCCCGAACATATAGCGGCGCGGTCCGCGACCGGGCTCGAAAGTTCGGCTGATCACCTTCGCCAGATCGCGTACGTCGGTATAGACCAGCCCACCCTGCGTCACCAGCACATTGCCGGTTTTGAGATAGCGCGCAATCAACTTCGGGCCGTCGCTAAAGGTTGGGTCAAAAGGCCCTTGCACCGCGCCGGGATAGACGCACACCACCGGCGCGCCCTGGCTCTGAAACTCACGGGCAATGGTTTCCGCCTGCGCCTTGGTTGCCGCGTACACCGAGCTGGGTGAGCGCACCGGGTCATCGGCGGTCTGTACGGCACCGGGCGGCGGAAACAGGGCCAGAATGCTGGAGATATGCACGATCGGGTCGAGGCCGAGCTCGCTCGCCAGCGTCAGCACCGAACGGGTACCGTCAACGTTGGTGCGTTCCATCAGAGCCTGATCTTCGAGCCGGTTGGAAAACAGCCCGGCAGTGTGCAGCACCGCATCGCAACCGCTCAGGGCCTGGCGCAGCGCGTCGCTATTGCCCAGCTCGCCTTCAACTATCTCGCAGTCGCTGACATGTAAACCCAGAGGCGACAGCACCCGCTCAAGCTTGTCGCGGCTTCTGACAAAAGCGCGCACGCTGTGACCGCTGGCAATCAGCGCACGGATACTGTGCGCGCCAACCAGACCGGTACCGCCGGTAACCAGAACCTTCATTGTTGTAACTCCTTGGGCGCCATTCAGTCCGCGACTCATGCCGCAACGACAGGTCCCAGAATCAGGGCCCACAGATCCAGCAACAGCAGGCTGATGGCGCTCACCGCGCAAGCTTCGAGCACCGTGCGCGACAGGCTCCAGTTGTTTTGCTCCTCGTCGAGCCGGAACACATTCGGGAAGCTGACAATAAAATACATCGCGTAATAGATAGAGCCCCACTTGAGCATGCGCTCCAGATCCACGTACCAGACATTGGCTGCCGCATCGTCGGTGATATAGAAGTAGGTTTCGGCCCAGGCAAAAAACAGCGCCGTAGCCGCGACGATGACCACCCAGGCGATGCGCTTCATGGCTCCGCCCCAGCCTTCGGTCATACTGCGAATGCGGCGCATCAGCACCACGGCGGCGGTGTGATAGACGATAAAAAAGGCGATGGAGTTCAGGTACATGCCCGGTGGTACTTTCTTGTGCTGGGCCAGCGCAGTAGCTTCATCGGGGCCGACCAGAACCGAGTCAAAGTAGAGGCTCACATCGTTGAAGCGATAGCGCAGCCCAAGCACATCGAAGAAATACTCGGTATGAAAGTACGTGCAAAAGAAAATAAACACGGCCATGTACAGGTTCAGCTTGAACCAATAGCTCTGCTGCCAGGGCACACCGCTGTTGCGTCGCAGCACCCAGGGCAGAATCACGCAAAATGGAAACCACATGATCAGGTTCTGGGTGATATGCCAGAAATTGCCCGCATCCAGCCAGCCGGTCTGCTGCATCAGGGCGTTGTAGGCAAAAAACACTGGAATATAGGCGAGGAAAAATTTCTCGCCCCAAGCCTTGTCGGGGTTGCGGGAGAACCAGTAGCCGGGAGCAGTCATCGTATTATTCTCAAAAACATTTTGTCAGAAATGTTATTGTCTGGACACTGCCGCTGTCAATGACGCTGGGCCCTTTGCTGGTCGCAGGCTGTCCTATTGAACTACACTGGGCAGGCGAATCCTTGCCAGATTACACCTCTTCCTTCCGGAGCTGCTATGAGCAATTTCTTCGACACCTTTTTCGGCAACAAGATGCCCCCCCACGGCCACTGTTATCTGTGGGACGACCGGCTGGTATCGCTGCATGTGATTACCGATGCAATTATTGTGTTGGCGTATTTCACCATTCCCTTGGCGCTGGTCTATCTGGTGCGCCGCCGCGATGACCTCAGCTTCAACTACATGTTCGTAATGTTCGCCATTTTCATTTTTGCCTGCGGCACCACCCACCTCGTGAACATTTACAACGTGTGGTATGGCGCCTACTGGCTGAGCGGCTCCATCAAGGCAATTACGGCAGTCGCCTCAATCGGGACTGCCGTTCTGGTGTGGCCGCTGATACCGAAGGCCCTAGCGATACCGAGCAACCGAGTACTTCAGGGTTTGAATGAACAGCTGGCCGGTGAAGCAGCCCGCAACGCCCAGCAGGCAAAAGAACTGGAAACGCTGTCCAACCAGCTGGAAATTCAGGTGCAGGAGCGCACCGCCGAGCTGGAAAATGCCAAGCGTCTGCTGGTGGCCAACAACAGGGCACTGGAAGCCAGCAACCGCGAGCTGAATGAGTACGCCAACATTACCGCCCACGACCTGCGCGAACCGCTCAAAAAAATTCGCGCCCAGGCGCGGCTGCTCAGCAGCAAGCTGAGGCCTGAGCACGAGGCGGAGCTGAAAAGCAATGCGCTGGATATTGCGGACACCAGCGAGCGCATGAGCGAGCTGATTGACTCCCTGTTGTCCTACGCCCGGGTCGAGTCGGTGACAGTGCCGGCCGAAGACACCGATGTTAACAGTGTGGCCGAGGAAGTGTTGCGTGATTTGGCGATCCAGATTCGCAAGCGCGAAGTGTCTGTCATTAAAAATGTACTGCCCGAGCTGCCCGTGGAGCGCTACCACCTGCATCAGATCCTGCTGAACCTGCTGAGCAATGCGCTGAAATATACGGCGGAAGGGCGTGCCCCGGTGATTGAGATTGGGCCGCTGCGCCCGGCCGACCGAAACCTGGTGGGCTTCCATGTGCGAGACAACGGTATCGGTATTGCCGAGGCCGATCGCGAGCGGATCTTTCGCTTTGCCGAGGGCCGCGACGGTGAGGGGCGCGGTATTGGTCTGGCGATCTGCAAGAAAATCATTGAGAAGTACGGCGGCACCATCGATGTGGACAGCCGAGAAGGCAAGGGCGCCAACTTTCGGGTTTACTTCCCGCAGCGGCCGTCCATGGCCTGAGTGGTTCAGGCCAACAGTTTTTTGCCGCGCAGCATCATCAGCATGCTGCGCTTGATGCGATCCAGGTGGGCTTGCTCGTTGGCGATCTCACCTTCAAACACCTGCTCGATCATCAGCCCGGTGAGAAAGGTGTGGGTGTAGATCAGTGCTTCCAGCAGATCCTCGTCGTTCAGTGAACAGTCGCCGAACCAGGCCTGCATAGTGTCGGCGTGGCTGCTCGATTGCTGCTGGATTTTAGATTCGGCGGCGGTGAGCGGGTTTTTGCGGCTGGCCAGCAGAATCTCCAGCGTCGCCACATACAGATCACTCTGGTAGTGCTGCCACATGCGTTCGACGAACTGGTCAACCCGGTTTTTCAGGCTACCGGCGGTGCTTGCATCGCTGTCCATCAGCTCGGTAAAGCGCTGGTGGGACTGATCGAGGATAGCCGCCAGAATATCTTCCTTGGAGCCGAAGTGGTGCTGCACCGCACCCCAGGTCAAGCCGGCGCGGCGCGAGATCTTGCTTGAACTGGCCGCGCCAAAGCCCCCTTCATTGATCAGGGAGATCACGGCGTTCAGAATTTTTTCCCGCGCGATGAGCGTTTTCTGGGCCTGTTTGCCGAGCTTGCCGGTGTCGTCCGTTGTCATCCTGTTAACCCGTGGTGTTGCCGCTTGGAGAAGGTCTCTTTATAAAACATTCTCAAGCAAATGTTTATAGGCGTTTTCGGCTGGCGAGTTTAGCATGACTTCGCCGCCCGAAAGGGTGGAACCTTGTCGTGACAGGTCCGCTGTTACCTGCAGCACACTGCCTGTACAGTAAGGGGAAAATAAAAAGGAAGCGAAGGCATGGGATTCCTGATACTGGCAATCGTTGCATGTGGCCTGGTAATCGGTGCGGTGCTGGGTTGGCTTGCCTTCAACCGCACCCGCGCGCTGGAGCAGCGCGTCGCCGAGCTGCAAAAGCAGATCTGGCGATTAAAGGAGGAGCTGCTCTATCAACGCGGCCCGTCGTCAGCGCCGCCACGCACTGAGCAGTCGCCGTCGACTGAAACACCGAAGCCCGTTCAGACTGCGACCGTGCCCGCGCAGACTGCGCCAAACCGGCCGCGCGCAACAAAGCCCTCGCCGGTGGCGCTGTGGCTAGAGGCACTTAAGACTCACTGGATGATCTGGCTGGGCGGGGCCTGCATTGGGCTCGCCGGTATTTTTATGGTGCGCTATGGGATTGAGCAGGGCCTGCTGGGTCCGGCGGCGCGTATTACCCTGGCGGTGCTCAGCGGCTTGGTGCTGCACGGCGCAGCAGAATTTTTACGGCGCCGTCTCGGCGCGCAACCAGCCATAGCGGCGCTGGCCGGCGGCGCCAGTATTACCCTCTACGCCGGGCTGCTCGCCGCGTTGCATCTCTACCAGTTACTGTCACCGACCTGGGTATTTAGCCTGCTGGCGGTGATTTCCTTTGCCACCATGTTGCTGGCATTGCGCCACGGACCGATGTTGGCGGCTATTGGTTTGCTCGGCGCCTATGGCGTACCGCTACTGGTCTCAACCGGCAGCAATAATCTGACCGCCGCCCTGATCTACGCATTGATTGTATCGGCCGCCGCGCTGGTGCTGCTGCACTATGTGTACCGGTCGTGGCTCTGGTTGGGCACCATGGCGGGCATGGTGATCTGGGGTTTGCTGTCGTTGTCCGCTGATAGTGCCGATCTGTTCAGGCCTTTTTATCTGGCTCTGTTGGCGTGGGCATTACTCGCACTGCCCGCGTTTGACTGGCGCCTGACGCGACAAGAAGCGCTGTCATCCATTCCCTGGCGAAGCCTGTTGTCGCCGCCTTGGCAACGCGACCTGTTGAGTCTGCTCAGCTTGCTCGTGCTGCTGGGGCTGTCACAGACAAAACAGGCGGTGTCCGGGTCCGGGCTATCCAGCGCGGCTATGTTGATACATCTGCCCTTTGTGGCTGTGCTGTTTATTGCGGCGCGCCGCAGGGATGACCTGGCGATTCTGCCTTGGCTGTCGCTGTTTGCCTTGCTGGTTCCGGCCCTGCTGCCGCTGCTGGACGGCGCACAACCGCCAATCGGGGCCTTTGCCGATATCGCCTTCGCCTTTACGGTTACCGCGGCCGTGTTCAGTGGCGGCAGTCTTTGGTTATTGCGGCAAGGTCGCCATGCTGCCCTGTGGGCCTCGCTCGCCTTTCTCTCCCCGGTCATCTGGATTGCGGCATGCCACCTGTTATTTCCGGGCGTGCTTAATGACGCCTACTGGGCGGCGGTCACGGTGTTATTGGGGGCGGGGTATGTTTTTGTCAGCTCCCAGCGGCTGTCCGGCGGCAAAAGTGATGTTTCGGCGCTGTGGCTGTTATTGGCAGGTCACGCGGCCTATTCAGTGGCGGTAGCGATTGCTTTTGAAGAGGCGGGGCTGACGCTGGCACTGGCCCTGCAGCTGATTTCATTGACCTGGGCGATTCGGCGGTACCAGTTGGGTGGTGTCGATTGGCTGATTAAAGTGTTGGTTGCCGTGGTGGTGGCGCGACTGACCTTCAACCCCTGGCTGTTGAGTTATCCGGACACTGTGCACTGGTCGCTGTGGACCTACGGTGCCGCGACAGCCTGCTGTGTGATTGCCGCGCGTATGCTGCACTCCGGGCAGGCCATCCGGCGCTGGCTGGAGGCAGCGGCACTGCATCTGCTGGTGCTGACACTGGCCACGGAAATTCGCTATTGGCTCTACGATGGCAACATCTTTGCGCACACTTTTAACTACCTTGAGGCCGCGATCAACGCCAACCTGTGGGCGGCGCTGGCTTTGGTATACCACTATCGTGGGCAACTATCACAGCATTTGGCCCGCGTTTACGCCGTGGCGGCGAAAGTTTTGTTTTGTATGAGTCTGGGGGCTTATGTGCTGTTGCTCACTGTGCATAACCCCTACTTTCTGTCACAGGGTGTCGCCCAAACCCCGATAGTCAATAGCCTGTTGCTGGCCTACGGGCTGCCGGTGGTGATGGCGGCGCTGGCAGCGCGTTACTATCTGCCAGGGTCTCGCCGTTTTGCTTTGGGTGTTTTTGCCCTGGCATTTTTTGTGTTTGTGAATCTGGAAATCCGGCACCTGTGGAACGGCGACGTCAGCGCGTCGCGGGTGACCTCCAGTGGCGAGCTCTATACTTACTCGCTGGTCTGGTTGTTGATTGCCATTGGCGCTGTGGTGCAGGCGGCGCGAAAAAATTCAGCTGCGCTGTACAAGGCCGGCATGGGAATGTTGCTGGCGGTTATCGCGAAAATCTTTGTGGTCGATATGTCAGATCTTGCCGGCTTGCTTCGGGTGGCGTCCTTTATGGGGCTTGGTCTGGCGCTGCTCGGACTGTCCTACCTGCACCGCCGACTTTCGAGCAGCGCAGCGGTGCCCGATGAGCAGTAATCACACAGCCGGCTGTTGACGGGCTGCTTCAAATCACGCAATTTGCACGGCCTGTGCGCAACCTGCGCCTTCTATATCGCTGACTGGAGATAAACGATGGAATGGCTTGCCAGCCCCGAAGCCTGGGTGGCTCTGTCAACGCTGATCGCTTTGGAAATTGTCCTCGGCATCGACAACATTATTTTTATTTCGATTCTGGTGGCGCGTCTGCCGGCCCATCAGCGCGACAGCGCGCGGCGTATCGGCATCGGGCTCGCCATGTTTGCGCGGCTGGCATTGTTGTTTGCGCTGAGCTGGGTGATGGGCCTGACGGCGGAGCTGTTTACCGTGTTTGGTGAAAGTATTTCCGGGCGCGATCTGATTTTGGTGGGGGGTGGGCTGTTTCTGCTGCTCAAATCGACTCATGAAATTCACAACAGTTTTGAGCTTGACGATGATGAGGGCGGCGGCCCGGTAGTGGCAACCTTTGGTTCCGTGCTGTTTCAAATCATGCTGCTCGATATTGTGTTTTCGCTGGATTCGGTGATTACCGCCGTGGGCATGGTCGATCAGATTTCCATTATGGTGATTGCGGTAGTGGTATCCGTGCTGGTGATGTTGCTGGCGTCCAAATCGATTGCCGACTTTGTCGACGCCAATCCCACGATTAAAATGCTGGCGCTGGCCTTTTTGATTCTGATCGGCGTGACCCTGATTGCCGAAGGTTTTGATGTGCATGTGCCCAAAGGCTACGTCTACTTCGCGATGGCTTTTTCTGTGACGGTGGAGTTGCTGAATATCAAAATGCGCAAAAGCAAGCAGGCGATTCGGCTGCAGAAAAAAATCGGCTGAGGTCTTGTCATTGCGAAGTGTAGCGAAGCAATCTATTGAAACGTGGCAGGGGCGTCACGAGATCGTCACATCGTGGCGCTCGTTACGAAGTGCTTTGAGTGCGCTATAACGACTATCAGTCCGCTCCTGCCAGAAGCGCGGAGTTAAGCGCTTCTTCTATCGACGCTTTCAAGCTCAGCTCCTCCGCCGAGCGTTCGCTAAAACCGGCCTTGCTGTTGTTTCGGCCCGCGTGCTCAATGCGGCTTAAATAGCAGAAGCGCAGGCCTTCCTCCTCCGGCAGCAAATCGCGAATGTAGCGCGCGGCGTGTTTAAGGATGTCTTCGCCGTACTGGGCAAAGTGAAGGGTTTTGTTGTTGATCTGGATATCAAAGCGCAGGCCTTCGCTGCCTGCCTGATAGGCAAGCATTTTTACGGTAATACGCAATTTGTCTGACTGGGCTTCTGGCTTGAATGGCGCGAGCTTCCACTTTCCGCTCTCCTCGAAAAGCTCAAACCAGCGCAGTGGGCTGGCGACCAGATATTGCTGCCGCAGCGGTTTAAGAAAGTAGTTCAGATGGGTAAGCATAATATTGCTGTGGTGGCAGAGCAGGGGCTGGTAGTGAATGGCGCCGTG
This sequence comes from Litorivivens sp., assembly GCF_041624475.1. Taxonomy (GTDB): domain Bacteria; phylum Pseudomonadota; class Gammaproteobacteria; order Pseudomonadales; family Spongiibacteraceae; genus Litorivivens. Next base: position 27,140 of record NZ_JBFJUX010000001.1, on the reverse strand, counting down.
CCCGTCGAGCAGGTAGATATCGGCCGCTTCCTCGCGGCGTTGAAAAACGACCTGCAATTCTCCCTCGCGCTGCAAGTTAGCGACCTCGCAGAGCGCGCTCAGGCGCGGGTTGCGGTTGCACACTTCAATGCGGCTGGATGCGCTCGCGCTTTGGGCCAGCAATGTGGCCAGTTGGCTGAAGCTTGCAGCCTTGTTGAGTCGCAGGTTTTGCTGCTTTAACTGGAAATGGTAATAGGTACGACCGCATTCATAAATATAACGGTCTCCGTGCTTACCGTGCTGAAAAAACGCCAGTAGTGCCTGCAGATCGCTGGCGAAGCGCTGGCTGCTGTGCTCGGCCGTGGCTGAAAAAGGGCGAATACTCAGAGCGATTTCAGCTTTCTGGCTCACCACACTGCCGGCGATATGCTGCAGGGCTTCAGCAACCGCGTGATCACCGGTGTGGGCCTTGCAGAACACTTCACCCCAGCTGGTAACGCTAACCACATCAATATGGCGCACAATCGCAACGCCATGCGGCTGCTGCTGGCTGGCGTTGCCGACAAAGCAGATGATGCCTTCTACCTGCCGTGCATGCTCAAAGCGGCGATGTTCATTCGCGTGGGCGGCGTAGGTATAAGCGGGCAGCTGGCTTTTTAATATCTGCACCAGCGATTCCAGTTTGCCGCGATGGTGTTCGGGGTGGTCGGAGGCGAGGTGAAAGCGGGTATCGCTGTTGATCAGACCATTACCGAGGCACCAGCAGATCAGCGCGGTCAGGCTGTCGCCCTCGCGCAGGGCCTTGCTTTGCGACCAGTGCGATAGCGATACGCGTCCTTCGATTACCGCCCAGTTCGGTGTGTCGGCATCGGCCTTGCCCAGATAGCAGAAGCTGAGCGTGTTGTCGCTGAGTGTCGGCGTCAGATCGCCATCCACCCGGTCAATCTTGTCCGGTTGACGCTCGTAGGCGGCAAACAGCTTGCGCCCGAGAATGCTCATCTCGCGCGAACTGATCAGCTGGTCCGCCTTGTGCTCCGAGGCAAAGGCCTGCAGAAAACGGTAGCTGCCGGTCAGTTCGCGCACCAGCGCCTGATGTTCAGCCCGCACCCGGTGAATATGCCAGGTATCGCGCATATCCAGATTGCGCAACTGATCGTCGCTCCAGCCCCAGCTGCTTACCAGCGTGCGCATTTCTTTTTCGCGCCAGCTCAGCTCGTCGCGCTGCTGGCTGAGCCGCAGTTCCGATTTGAAATAAAAGGCGCGGCGCAGCAGATCCAGCCGCTCGTGTTCCTCGCGCGCCAGCAGATAGGCCTCAAGACGCCGATAGATCTGCAGGTAGGGGTCGAGCGGCTCCTTTGTGGCTTTACTGTGCAACGCGCTGCGCACTTCTTCCGAGAGCGGCGGCAGGTGACGGTGCTCGCGTGCGTAAGCTTCGATCAGCAGGAGCTTGATCAGGCTTTTGTGGGGCGCGCTAATGGCCTTGAACAGCTGCCAGATACCCGCGCCGACAAACTCGCCCGCCGGAATACTGTGCACGTTGCCCAGATCCAGCAGGTTTGCGGCGAGACGCCGCTGGCCGTGCTGTAATCGCTCGAAGGTCAGGCTGTAGTTCTCGTCCGGGGGGACCAGCCACCAGGCTAGGTATTTGCCCGCCAGGCGGATTGAGCTGCGGTAAAACTCATCCAGCAACAGAAAGTGCTGGGTACTGCCGCAGTCTTCACCGCTGAGGGCCTTGCGCTCACCGGCGCGAAATTCCTCCGCGCACATCAGAAAAAGGTGCATTTCCAGGCCCAGTGCCGAGGCCGCATAGGCGCTCAGCGCATCGCACTTGGCGCGCAGCTCCAGCCGCTCTTTCGAGGTGAGCTCCGGGCGGTGGCACACCCACACATCGATGTCCGAACTCGGGGCATGGGCAATGCTGCCCAGTGAACCCATCAGATAGACCGCTTCCAGCGCTGGGCGCTCGGTCGGCGCCGACAATCGAAAATTCGGGCTCAGGTGGCGTTTGACCCGCTCCACCATCTCCTTGCCCGGATCAAACTGAACGATCCCCGCAGGGCAGGCAAGACTTTTGAAGCCGGGCAGGGACGGGTGATTGCTGTGCAAAAGCAGGGGCAGAAAATCGAGAAACAGCTGCTGGCGCGGCCCTAAAAGCGAGCGCGCACGCTCCAGCCGCTGCTGGTTAAAGTGCTGCAGACGCCGGAAAACTGCTTTTGTGTCAGCGGCTTGGCTGCGGCCGAGCCGGGTTTTGAGTAGCTGCATGGGGTGGCTTTTACCTCAAGTCTCGCCTAGAGAGAGTGAGGGTATCCTCTAAACATTCCCTTCTAATCCTGTGATATGCAAGCCATTTCTCGATTTAGCTGCAGACAGCTCCAAATCATCGCGCTATTATGAGCGCAAGTATACCCACGCGCAGCCGCTAAACCGAACAGGCCGCGCGGCGAGATAAGAACAGGGAGGAACACCCATGACTGCCCGCCAACAGCTTACCCGCTGGCTCAACGTATTGTGCCTTTCCATTGCTCTGGTCATCCCCCAGATTTCACTGGCTGAAACCGTCAAGGAAGAGCCTAGTGCCCTGGCCATGGTCAGCGACACCGTGCTGGTGCGCCCTGTGATGCTGGCCGTTACTGTCGTTGGCACCGCATTCTTTGTGGTCAGCCTGCCGTTTTCGGTGCTGGGCGGCAATGTCGGCCAAGCCGCCGATACCCTGATGGTGCAACCGGCCGCGAATACCTTTATTCGGTGTTTGGGGTGTACGCGGGTGAAGTATAAAGACGCGGAGGATTGATTGAGCCCTCGTCGTCGCGTACCCAAAGCACTTCGTGCGTCATTGCGAGGAGCAACGCGACGCGGCATCTCCTGACTCCGCTGCCATACATGATGAGATTGCCTCTCTGTGTTCGCAATGACGGGAGTAACGGAAGATGCAACGTCTCTCATACTGTAATGTAGCGAGGGCAACCAAAGAAAACTCCCCTAATCGCTGCATTTTCATCCCCGCAGCCCTATAATCCTCGCTCAGAATAAAGTATTTGCAGGCAATGCCATGGCATTGCCTGTGACCTTTGGGGCCTCTACGTTGTTACGTTTTATCACAAATCATTCCTCCTGGCTGCTGGGTGCGGCCACGTTGCTGTTGGCGGGTTCTCTGCAGGCTGCTCCCTGGATTACCCCGGACGATGCCCGCTTGCGTCATCACATCCACGTTTTGGCGGATGCTGCGCTCATTCGAGTGCCGGTTAACACTTGGCCGCTGATGTGGAGTGGCGTCATATCAGAAGTCAAACGTGTCAAAAACAAGTCGCTTACACCCGCCCAGCGCCGGGCTGTGGTCTATATAGAGCAGGCCTTTGATCGCGAGACTGAAACAAACGTTTCTGTAGGCTATGCCTACGCCGAACAAGTGAACCCGATCAGGGGCTTTGGCGACAGTCGCCGCGATGAAGTACAGGGTTACCTGGCTGGTGAAGTGATCGGTGAGCGCTGGGCCGGGAAGCTGCAAGTTAACAATATCGGCGACCCGCTCGACGGTGAGTACACTCACTATGATGGTAGCTATCTCACTGGTCTTTGGGGTAACTGGGCTTTTACTGTGGGGGCCATCGATCGCTGGTGGGGGCCTGCCTGGGAGTCGGGGCTTATTCTCTCTAACAGCGCACGGCCTGTGCCAGGCATCAGTTTCCAGCGCAACAACTCAGAGCCCTTCAGTTGGAGTTGGTTGCGCTGGATAGGGCCCTGGCAATTTACGGCCTTTGCCGGAAAGTTGGAAAGTGATCGTGTTATACCCGATGCGAAACTCGTCGGAGCGAGACTCAGCTTCAGGCCTTTACCTTGGCTAGAGCTTGGGGCTTCGCGCACAGCTCAGTGGGGCGGTAAGGGGCGGCCTCAGGCTTTCTCTTCGTTTAAGGATCTGGTTCTCGGGAACGATAATCGGGGTAGCAGCGGCGTTAATCTTAATAACGAACCAGGAAATCAATTGGCCGGCTTCGACTGGCGTATTTCTATCGATGGCAAGTTGCCCGCGGCCATTTACGGCGAGATGATTGGCGAAGACGAGGCCGGTTACCAGCCGTCAAAGCGTATTGTTATGCTGGGTATTGATACGGTTATTGCCTTGCCAAATTCCGAGCTGAGGCTAGTGTTTGAAACCGCCGATACCGCGACCCGAAGGTTCGATAAGGGTGAGGCTGAATACAACGTAGCTTATGAGCATAGTATCTATCGCAGTGGCTATCGTTTTCGCAACCGGCCCATCGGAGCAAGTATTGATAATGACTCTCGTGCCCACCATGTGGTTCTGGATTGGCTGATGGATTCACAACAAAGCCTGCGCCTGCGGTTGTCCCAGTTTGATCTCAATACGGACGGTCGGGGGATAGCCTTTGCCAATGGCAACAGCGTGAGCTTTGGTGGCAGCAACGACTATTCAGCAACTCTTAAGTACACCTACAGTGCAGCGGGATGGCGTGCGTCTGTTGCTTATGAACACTACAACGATGGCCTGCAACTGCGAGGCCTGGATACAGGTGACGATACCGTTGCCGCTACGATGGAATACACATGGTAAGGCTGGCTGTTAAAAGCAAGGCGGCTCGCGACCATTGTTAAAAAACGCACCTCGATCCTGTGACAAAAAAGCGAATGATTAAGATGACATCACTTAGAATTATCGCCACTTTGCTCATCGCGGCAGGCCTTTCATCTGTTGTTGTTGGGCAGGGTTTAAGTCCTGAGCAGATTGCCCGTTTCAGTTCTATGAGCCCAGCAGATCAGCAGCGTTTGGCGAAACAGTATGGCGTCGATATTCCACGGAGTCGCGGCGAACAGCAACAAAGCAAAGAGCTGCCTCAAACGATAGAAAAGCCTACTGACGGTTATGCGCGCAAATATGAACCTAAAAAACAAGGCGATGACGATGCGCTTCCGCTTTTTGGCTACGATGTCTTCGCTGGCCAGCCAACCTCCTTTACGCCTATCGCGGATCTGCCCGTGCCCAGTGACTATATTGTTGGCCCTGGCGACGAACTCAGTATTCAACTCTATGGTAAGGAGAATGAGCACTACCGCTTGCCGGTTGGGCGCGATGGTTTCATCAACATGCCAAAGCTGGGACCTATTTCTGTCGCCGGCAAAAGCTTTAAACAAGTGCGCGACGATTTAACCCTCCGCATTAAAAAACAGATCATCGGCGCCGACGCTGCCATTGCCATGGGCGAACTGCGCCTGATGCAGGTTTATGTGTTAGGCGATGCTAACAGCCCGGGTGCCTATAACCTTTCCTCGCTTGCTACGGTTATACAAGCGATTATTGCCGCCGGTGGCGTTGCGGAGTCAGGCTCTTTGCGAAACATCGAAGTGCGCCGGGGCAAGCAGCTTGTTCAGAAAGTTGATCTGTATGATCTGCTGATTAACGGCGACAACACCAGCGATGTTCGACTGCGCAGCGGTGATGCCGTGTTTATCCGCCCTGCGGGCAATCGCGTAAGGGTAGAGGGGGAAGTGGTTCGTGAGGCGATTTATGAAATCACGCCAAATACCAATCTGACCGACATCGTGCGCATTGCTGGAGGGCTAAAGCCGACAGCGATGCACAGTAATATTACTATCAAGCGCCCCGCAGATACTGGAGTGAAAGTCATTACGCGCAGCTTATCCCAGTCTGCGGGCTTCACCCTTCAGGCAGGCGATTCAGTCGCAGTGCATCGCAAGGCTCGAAGCTATGCCGGGGCGGTAACCCTCTCAGGGGCCTTTGCCGAGGGTGGGCGTCGAGGCTTTGTTGAGGGCATGCGTGTTTCAGACATAGTAGCGGCGGATGCCTTGCGTGATGATGCTGATACCGAACTCGCTTTGCTTGTGAGTTCCGATAATGGCGAGCACACTCATGTGCGCTACGTAGAATTGGCTAAGGTGTTGGTCAACCCCGAGCACTCAACGAACTACATGCTAAATCAATATGACGAGTTGATTGTTCTGCCTGGCACAGGTTTCTTGCGGTGTACCGCGGATGACCTCTACGGTGAAAAACAGCGTGAGTTCGATGAGCAGGCAATTGAAAACGTTCTAAACCGAATCGCAGCTCAGCAAGAAGAAGCGCTAATGATTTCGGCTCGAACCGGGCAACCAGTATCAAAGAATATAGATGTGGCGCAAGAGCTTGCACGCCAGCAGCAATACGCCAAGCTGCAAAAAGAAAAGCTTGCTCTGAAGCGCGTACATTGTGGCCTGCGTTCAAACTACAACCCCGGTCTGGCTTTTCAACGTGATTACGCGCAATTACAAAAGGAGGGTTCCACCCGTCTTGCCGAACTGCAGGACGAAGCTTTGGCGCTTATCAGCGCAGAGCGCAAAGCTCTTCTCGCCCCCTTGCTCACCAAACTGCGAGTGCAGGCGAATGGTGAAGAATTTCAGCGCATTGTAGAAATTCGTGGCGATGTAAAGTTCCCCGCCATTTACCCCTATTCACACGGTATGAGTGTTGGCGCGCTCGTGCAGTTGGCTGGCGGCACTAAAGAAAGCACCTATCAGCAACAAGTGGAGCTTACACGCGTGCACCGCGAAGGTGGGCGCTTGCAGTTGCGCCATTCCAGTATGGCTCTGGATAACGAGACCCTAGCGCAATCAATGCTCCAGCCACGTGACCGAATTAACGTCTTCCAGCACCCGGACTGGCGTAATGACCTGACGGTAGAACTTGCAGGTGAAGTTCGCTTCCCCGGTCGCTACGCGATTCAGCGAGGTGAAACACTAGTGGATGTAGTGGAGCGTGCCGGAGGGTTGACAGAGTTTGCTTTCCCGGCTGGAGCGGTACTGTCGCGTGAGAGTCTCAAAGAAAAAGAAGCGAAAGAACTACTTCGTCTACGAGAGAATCTCAAGCAGGAGGTGGCCAGTCTGTCTCTGCAAAAAACCACGTCAATGTCTGGACTGGGCGTATCACCAGTAGAAGCGCTCAGCGCCGTAGATGCACTCAGTGAAATTGAAGCTTTGGGACGTCTGGTTATAGATCTGCCCTCCGCGCTGGCAAATGAAGACGTCAATAATGTAAGGCTTGATAATAATGATTACCTCTATATCCCTACTCAAGTCGATACAGTGACGGTAGTAGGCGAAGTACAGTACCCCTCAAGTCATTTGTTTGAAGAGGGGTTATCCTATAAAGACTATTTGTCAAAGGCAGGTGGTGTGCGAGCAAGAGCGGATAAACAGCGTGTTTATGTTATTAGAGCTAACGGAGAAGTGGTCGTGCCGAAGAACAGCTGGTTCGGAAGTAAAATTCGCGAGGGTGATACAGTTGTTGTACCGATTGATGCGCAATACACAGATAAACTAAGCCTCTTCGCAAGCGTAACGCAAATTTTGTATCAGTTGGGGATTGCCTATGATGTCATTAAAGATTGACGTTCTAGAGTTGCGGTGAGATGAGAGAGAGTTTAGGGGAAAATACAGAAGATCGAACAGGTGTCAATTACTACACAGATGTCCTCGATTTGAGGGCTGTCTGGGCTGGTGTTTGGTCGGGCAGAGGGATAATCGTTGGTACAACATTGCTATTTACCATAGCCGCAATGATTTACGCATTGTCTATGCCAAATATATATCGCTCGGAAGTATTGTTGGCCCCAGTTTCAACTTCGGATCAATCTGGAATAACACCGTTTTCAGGTCTTGGAGGTTTGGCAAGCCTAGCGGGGCTCAACTTATCTAGCGGCAGGGCTGACAAGGCAGTGCTGGCATTAGAAATTGTGAGATCCAGAGCATTTATTGCTGAGTTTATCGAAAAACATAAGCTGCATGTTCCTCTTGCTGCGTCCAGCGGTTGGGATGCCAATTCGGAAAAGTGGATCATTGATTCAGAGATTTATAACGAAGCGGAGCAATCTTGGCTTGGCTTTGGTGATGAAAAGCTCGCTGAGCCCTCGTCTTCACAATTGTACAGAAAATTTATTAGCTTGTTGTCGATAAGCCAGTCTAAGGAAACTGGGCTGGTGAATATTGCTATAGTTTCGCAGTCGCCGCTGGAAAGCAAGCGATGGCTGAGTATGTTGGTTGAAGATTTAAATGAACATATGAGAAGAGGTGATATTCAGGAGGCTAACGCAATAATTGAATATCTTTCAGGGCAGATAAAGAAAACTCCTATAGCTGAAATGCAAAATATTTTCTTTCAATTGATTGAGCAGCAAATGAAAACCGTGATGCTGGCGGAAGTTAAAGATGAATATGTTTTTAAGGTGATCGACCCTCCGGTAGTTCCAGAAATTAAATACGGTCCAAAAAGAGCGATCATCTGTATTCTCGGTGGAATGTTGGGAGGGCTGGTATCAATATTTTTCGTTTTGATCAGATACTTTTCACGACCATAAGTAAGTGCGGAGATATTTTAGGGTCAAGTCGGAGCTGTTTAGGGCCGGTGAATGGGCTTATCGGCTTACGTATTACCATTAGAAGTGAATCAGTATGGCTACAGTAAAATTAGTAGACTCAAGCTCGTTCGAATGTACGACTGAAGAATCAATATTAGACGCTGCGCGCAAGAATGGCATTTTAATGGAGTACAGCTGTCGAACCGGTCGCTGTGGTGCTTGTAAGACTAAAGTCATTCAGGGCGAAACATCGGTTATTCAGAGTGAAGACTCGCTTTCTCATTCAGAGAGCGAGGAAGGTTATATTCTAACTTGCTGTCGGGCTGCTGCCTCCACATTGCATTTAGAAGCGGAGGACTTGGGTGCGCTTGGTATTAAAGAGGCGAAAACACTACCCTGTCGCATTGATTCAATGAATTATCTAGCTGATGACATTCTATGCATAACCTTTAGAACCCCTCCTGATAGTAGCCTAGATTATCTGCCGGGTCAGTATATTGAAATAATTGGCGCAGAAGGGCTGCGACGAAGTTACTCGATAGCGAATGCCCCTAGGGTCGATGGTAAAGTCTCCATTCATGTGCGGAGAGTGCAAGATGGAAGGATGAGCAATTACTGGTTTTCCGATGCTAGGGTGGGTGACCTTTTACGCTTGGAAGGCCCAATGGGTACATTCTGTCTTCGTAAGAGTAAAGCCAGAAGTTTGATTTTCTTGGCGACAGGCACAGGCATAGCCCCAATTAAAGCCATGCTAGAGCAATATTTAATTGCGGGTGATGCAAATCATTTTGACCAAATCTTTGTGTACTGGGGCGGGCGCTACTTAAAAGACATTTACTGGGCTCCAGAATTTGAGACGCTACCATTGAGCTTTGTACCAACTCTGTCGCGGGAAAGTTGGGGCGGGCGGAAAGGTTATGTGCAACAAGCGGTGCTGGACGATAAAATAAGTCTTGATGATTCAGTTGTCTATGCATGTGGATCAGAAGACATGATACGTAGCGCAAGTAGCCTTTTAATATCGGCTGGGCTACACAGTAGTAATTTTTATTCAGATGCTTTTGTTAGTTCGAGTTAGAAGAGAGTATAGGAGAAATTGTGAGAGCGGTTATATTAGCAGGTGGTCTGGGAACTCGTATTAGTGAAGAAACGGATACTCGCCCAAAACCTATGGTGGAGATCGGCGGTAAGCCAATATTGTGGCACATTATGAAGACATACTCGCATTATGGGATTAATGATTTTGTTATCTGCTGTGGCTATAAGGGCTATGTAATTAAGGAGTATTTCGCGAACTACTTTCTTCACATGTCGGATGTCACACTTGATATGACTTCAAATGAAATGCATGTGCATGAAAAACGGGCAGAGCCATGGAGAGTTACGCTAGTAGATACTGGTGAAGATTCAATGACAGGAGGAAGGCTCGCGCGCGTCGCAGATTATGTTAAGGATGAAGAGGCCTTTTGTTTCACTTATGGGGACGGTGTGAGCGATATTGATATCCGCGAATCCATAGCATTTCATCGTAAACACGGTAAAGTCGCTACCTTGATGTCGGCTTTCCCGCCCGGCAGGTTTGGTGCCTTAGATGTTGAGGGTGATCAGGTTGTCAGCTTTAAGGAGAAGCCGAAAGGTGATGGCGCGCGCATAAATGGAGGCTTTTTTGTTTTGTCGCCTCGCGTTTTGTCATATTTAGATGGCGATAAAACAGTATGGGAACAAGAACCAATGATGAAATTAGCGGAAGAGGGTCAGCTGATGGCGTATCACCACGATGGTTTTTGGCAGCCAATGGATACTCTCCGTGACAAGCACCTTCTCGATCAATTATGGAGTGATGGTAGGGCGCCTTGGAAAGTGTGGGATTAGTTGATGAGTTATTCCGGTAGTCGTGACTTTTGGGTCGGTAAAAAAGTGTTTTTAACTGGACATACTGGCTTTAAAGGGAGTTGGATGTCCTTGTGGTTACAGAGTATGGGGGCGGAAGTAAAAGGTTTTTCCCTTGATGCCGAGGGCCCAGATTCGTTATTTGAACTTGCCGACATCGCTAAAGAGATGGATTCGGTAATTGGTGACATTCGCGATCTATCTGCTGTGAAGAAAGCGATGACGTCTTTTAATCCAGACATAATTATTCATATGGCTGCGCAACCGCTAGTTAGACTGTCATATCTCGAACCCGTCGACACATACGCGACTAATGTTATGGGTACAGTTCATGTCTTAGAGGCGGCTAGAGCATGCACACATGTTAAGGCTATCGTCAATGTGACGACTGATAAATGTTATGAAAATCGTGAGTGGGTTTGGGGTTATCGTGAGAATGAGCCGATGGGTGGGGATGATCCATATAGCAGTAGTAAAGGTTGCTCTGAATTGGTAACAACTGCATATAGAAAATCATTCTTCAATAAAACAGATGTTGCCTCTGTTGCGTCCGCCCGCGCAGGAAATGTCATTGGTGGGGGAGACTGGGCAAAAGACAGGTTGATACCTGATATATTGCGAGCATTTCAAAAAGGTGAGCCTGTTTTGATTAGAAATCCAAGAGCGACACGTCCTTGGCAGCACGTCCTTGAGCCGCTAGCTGGTTACCTTATATTAGCGGAAAAATTATTCTCCGATGGAAAAAGCTACTCCGAAGGATGGAACTTCGGGCCACAAGACGGGGATGTTTTACCAGTCGAATGGATACTTGATTACATGGTTGGAAAATGGGGTGAAGGCGCTAGTTGGATAGTCGATTCCAGCTCGCAGCCTCACGAAGCTCAGTCGTTGAAACTCGATATTAGCAAGTCTATATCGCGCTTGAATTGGCACCCAAAATGGAGATTGCCTAGGGCCCTTGACAGTATTGTTGAATGGCACCAAGGCTGGCTAGACCATGTAAATATTAAAACTTTAACTATGGACCAAATAGCGCAATATCAGCGCTAAAGGCCGTATTAAACAAATACTGATTAAGTGGGTATAGCATGAGTGAAGAGTCCTTACGTCAACAGATACGTCAATTGGTTGGCGAATATGCCAAGAGCGCATTAGAGGCTAAGCCTTTTACTCCAGGGGAGTCTGTCATACCTCCTTCCGGCAAAGTCATCGGCGCTTTAGAGCTTCAAATGATGGTTGACGCTTCATTAGATGGGTGGTTAACAACTGGCCGATATAATGATGCGTTCGAAATTAAATTGGCAGAGTTTATAGGTGTTGATCACCTTATTACTGTGAATTCGGGGTCTTCAGCAAATCTAGTGGCCTTTAGCACTTTGACGTCACCTAAGCTTGGAAAGCGAGCAATAAAAAAAGGCGATGAAGTTATAGGAGTTGCCGCTGGTTTTCCGACAACGGTCAACCCTATTGTTCAATTTGGTGCAGTTCCTGTCTTTGTAGACGTAGACTTGAAGACGCACAATGTTGATGTAGAGCTCATTGAAGCTGCTATCACGAAAAAAACCAAAGCCATCATGCTGGCCCACACATTAGGTAATCCATTTAATGTCAGAAAGGTGAAAGAGATTTGCGATAAGCATGGTCTTTGGCTTGTTGAAGATTGCTGTGATGCTCTCGGGTCGACGTATGAAGGAAAAATGGTTGGCACATGGGGTGATATAGCTACTTTGAGCTTTTATCCTGCGCATCATATCACGATGGGCGAAGGTGGTGCCGTGTTTACAAATAGCCCAGAGCTCGCGGTGATAGCTGAGTCATTTAGAGATTGGGGGCGGGATTGCTACTGTGCGCCCGGCTGTGATGATACGTGTGGAAAGCGATTCGGCCAGCAATTTGGAACATTGCCGTCAGGATATGACCACAAGTATGTGTACGCTCATTTGGGTTACAACTTGAAAATTACCGACATGCAGGCTGCATGCGGATTAGCTCAATTAGAGCGGGCCAGAGACTTTATCGCGAAGCGTAAACGTAACTTTGCCTTGCTAAAAGAAAGATTGGGAGTGCTCACTGACTTTTTGGAGGTGGCAGAAGCAACGCCTGGATCTGACCCGTCTTGGTTTGGCTTCCCGGTAACCTTAAGAGAAAGTAGTGGCATAAAGCGAGTTGATCTACTTAAGTACCTTGACCAGCATAAAATTGGATCCAGATTATTATTCGCAGGTAACTTAACGAGACAGCCATATTTTAAAGACGTAGAGCACCGCGTTGTTGGTAACTTGGTTAATACGGACAGAACGATGAATCAGACTTTTTGGCTTGGGGTGCAGCCTTCTTTAAATAAAGAGCACTTTGAGTTTGTGGGTGAAAAGCTCGAGCAATTTTTTGGTTTGGGATTCTAGCGTGAAATTAGCTGACTTAGCTGAGCACATCGATGGCCAGCCTATGTTCAAAATACTTGAACGCGTTCAGGAGCTTGAGAGAGCTGGAAGAGAAATCATCCATTTCGAGTTAGGTGAGCCAGATTTTGATACACCAGAACACATTGTTGATGCATGTGTATCTTCATTGAGATCTGGCAATACACATTACGCGCCCTCAAGCGGTTTGCACAGCTTTAAAGAAGCCATTATAAGCGCCACTGAGGCATCAAGAGGGTTCCGCCCTGATGCAAATCAGGTAGCGGTAACACCAGGCGCTAATGCGGTGGTGTATTTGGCAATGAAATGTTTAGTGAATCCGGGTGACGAGGTTTTAGTCCCAGATCCGGGTTTTCCAACTTATTATTTGGCTGCTCAGGCGTGTGGCGTTAAAGCTGTTGCTCTTAATCTGGACAAAGAGAATCGTTTTGCGCTTGATCCCGCCGAGGTTGAAAATAAAATAACGTCAAAAACTAGGCTCTTGATATTAAATTCACCAAGTAATCCTACTGGGGCCGTTATTTCAAGAAGCAGTATCGAAAAAATTTACGAAATTTGTGAAAAGCGAGATATATTTCTTCTGAGTGATGAAATCTATGCGCGTATGTTATTTTCCGGAAAAACTTTCTTCTCACCGTCGGTTTTAGATAAATGCCAGTCCAGAACGATAGTGTTAAATGGGTTTAGCAAAGCTTTTGCAATGACCGGCTGGCGACTTGGGGTCGCGATCGGTCCGAGCGAGTTAATTAATAAAATGTCGTTGCTGGTTTCGACGATAGTTTCATGTGTACCACCATTTATACAAGAAGCTGGAGTCGCCGCTATTGGGGGGCCTCAAGACTCAATAGTCAAAATGATTGCTGAATACTCCAAGAGGGCACACATGCTAGCTAATGGCCTTAATGAAGTTAAAGGGATTCAATGTGAAGTGCCTGATGGTGCAATTTATGTCTTTGCAGATATAAGAGGTACAGGACTGAGCAGCGAAAATTTTTCTCGGGTGATATTGGAAGATTGCGGGATCGCCGTCACTCCGGGTAATTTTTTTGGCGCAAATGGTGAAGGATTTGTGAGATTTTCTGTCGTGACTGGCAGAACCCAGATTGAAAAAGCGCTAGAGTCGCTTAGAGGAAAATTTAATGGCTAACAAAACGGTTGCAGATCATACAGCAGATTACCTTTACTACACATTGGCGATAGATACTATCTTTTCTGTCACTGGTGGCGGTGCGATGTTTCTTAATGATTCGTTTGGCAACCATGACTTCCTCAAAGCAGTTTATAATCACCACGAACAAGCATCTGCGATGGCTGCAGTAGGTTATGCTAAGGCAAGAGATGGGTTGGGCGCCGTTTGTGTTACAACAGGTTGCGGATGTACAAACGCGATAACAGGTCTCCTCGACGCTTGGCAGGACAACGTCCCGGTGATTTTTGTCTCTGGACAGGTTAAATTTAGAGACACGACTTATGGTACGAAGCAAAAAATACGGCAACTTGGGGTTCAAGAAGCAAATATCATCGAGATTGTAAAAAGTATAACGAAATATTCGGTTATGCTGAGTGACCCTAAGAAAATAAGATATGAACTCGAAAAAGCTTCGCACATTGCCCAGAATGGCCGCTCCGGCCCGGTTTGGATTGATATCCCTCAGGATATTCAGGGGGCCAAAGTAGAATGGGATGAATTAGAACCATACTCACCTGAAGATAAAAAAATAAGTCTAGACCCGAAAGCGTTAGCCAATTTGCAAGATGAATTAAACAAGTCGGCCAGGCCGATTGTTTTGGCTGGTAATGGGATTCGTTTGGCCAGTCAAAGAGAAAAATTTAAAGAATTTATTGAAAGAGTTAATGTGCCCGCCGTTTTCTCGTACCTCTCTATAGACCTGCTACCATCAAACCATGAGTTGAATATCGGTAGGCTTGGTACTAAGGGTGATCGGGCAGGTAACTTTGCAATTCAAAATGCCGATTTGGTTCTAGTTTTGGGCTCGAGACTAAGTATTCCGTTAACAGGGTTCGAGTATAAGTTATTTGCTCGTGAAGCTAAAATTATTGTTATCGATATAGACCCTGTTGAACATTCGAAAGATACGGTTCGAATAGATAGCTTCATTCAAGGTGATCTGCGGGAGTTTTTCGAAGTAGAGAGACTTGAATTTGACCATGCAGATCCTAAATGGCTGAGAAAATGCCAAGTATGGAAGAAGAAGTGGCCTGTTTACGATAAGAAGTATGCTCAAGAAGAAAAAGTAAACATGTATGAATTCGTAGATGCGCTTAGGGAGTTTTCCCCTGATGATGCTCATTTTGTTTCTGATGCAGGGTCGGCATATTACGTCAGCTCTCAAGCCATACAATTATCAGAGACCCAGCGCTATCATACATCGGGCGCCCAGGCTGATATGGGGTTTACTTTGCCGGCAGCTATAGGTGTGTCAATGGCTAAAAAAGAAGCAGCCGTTATAGCTATAACAGGCGATGGTTCGCTTCAGATGAATTTACAAGAGTTGCAGCTGCTCGCACACCATAAGCCAAATATTAAATTAGTAGTTTGGAATAATGGTGGTTATTTATCTATAAAAACTACGCAAAGAAAATTCTTCAGTGATCGATTTGCAGGTACCGGTACAAATAGTGGTCTTTCCTTTCCTTCCACTAAAAAAATAGCAGACGCGTACGGGATACCATATCACTGCATATCCACGCCGTCTCGGTTGCGAGCTGAGTTGCGCGGGATCTTAGATGCCAGCGGACCGGTGCTAATCGAGGTTATTTGTCCTGAGTTTCAAGAGGTAATCCCCAACGTTTCAGCTCTTAAGAGAGAAGACGGCTCTATGGTTTCAAAACCTCTAGAGGATATGTACCCATTTCTAGACCGAAAAGTATTCTCCGATAACATGATAGTGAAACCGTTAGATGAATGAGGCTAGCATTGCTTGCTTTGGAGCTAATTCGACCATATGCAAGGATTTTCTCAAAAACTTGCATGCAGCTGGTTTTGTTGGGCGTTGTCACTTGTACGTTCGTAATACAAGCGGTTTTAAAGAAGAGATAAATTTTTTACTACATAGTTCAAACAGGTTTGAGGTAAGAGACTACGCATCCTTCAATAGTGGGATAAAGTACAATTTGCTTCTTAACTTTATTGGCGGCGGTGATCCCTACCGAGTGCGAGAGCAGGGGCGTGAGATATTTTGCGCGTCTCTAGCGTATGACCAAATGCTTATTGATTATTTGGCTCTGAATAATGAGACGCTATATATAAATATGAGCTCTGGGGCTGTTCGCGAAATAGAAGAGATTAAGTTTAGCGAGGGGTCTGAACTTAATTTTTCTGCAGTAACGATGGGCTTCGATAACGTTGACCCCTATACGCTTTCAAAGTTTTCACTCGAATGCAGACACAGGATGTTGGATGCTTTCAAGGTCGTTGATTTAAGAATATACGGCTACTTCAGCTTGGGTTTTGACGCTACGTCAAGCTTTTTTCTAGGCGATATTTATAGGGCGTACGCCACGGGTAGTGCGTTAAAAACAACTAAGGTGGAAATTGTAAGGGACTACGTAGGCGAAAGGGATGTGTTTAATGCTATTTCATGCATATATAAGCACTCCGGTTTCTTGAATAGGCCGTTCGAATTATACAGTATGGGTGCTGTAAAAAAGTCAGAGTTGATAAATCAGCTAAAGCTCAATGTAGAGTATACGGACGAGCGTGTAGACTATGAGCCAGCAAAAAAACGTTACGATTATCAACCTAAAGATCGGAGCCTAGGGCGCCTGAATTACTCGCCGAGCTGCGATTCTTTTAATTTGGTTAAACATGTTTTAGTGAGCATTAAAAGCAATAAAAAGGCGTAATAAATTTTCATCAGAAAGCTATCTGCCAAGGCTGCTCCATTGTGGTGTGATAAGCGCAGGTTAAACCTAATTTTCTTGCGCGTATTCTCTCTGCTATCCCTTCGAAGTTTAGCTTACAAGCCACAGTCCGAGCTTTCTTCATCTCTGCCGTCTAGTGTGATATTTAACAATCGGCGAAAAATATAGGTGTGTTTAAGTGGAGAGTAATATCGAAAATGTAACCGCCTATATATTGGTTAATAAGTTGCGTGATATTACAAATACTTCGCTCGAAAATTACGCGGTAACGCTTCGAGGCTGTAAAGTGGCGTTATCATATAACGGGCTCGATGCACAAGAGGCTGCTTTCCTTCGCGATTTTTCTGCTACTTCTGGGATGGAGTTTTTCTGGAATGCATGCAATTCATTTTTTGAGCATTTCGCTAAGATCAATGATTGTTGCAATACGCCATATTTTATTGCCTTGCATGATGATGACTACTTCTTGGAAAGTCTTGCGCCGAAACTCCAGCGTGCGACTTTGGATGCGCAATCTCACTACGCATTGCTAGATGCAGTTAGTGTTCGTGGAAGGCTTAAATGGCCCGTATGGGCATTCGATAAACCTAGGTTAGTCAAGGCTGAAGAGTTAGCCTTTTCATATCTTTTAGGTAGGCACGCTGTTGCTTTTCCGGCGGTAATATACAACGTTAATCTACTAAATAGAATTAACTTTCTTGACCAGGAACTTGGGAAGTATTCAGATGTAAAGCTTATGATGGAGCTCGCATCTCAGAAGTTGACAATACTACCAAGTGCTATCTTCGCTTACAGAATTCATTGTGACCAAGATTCACAAAATGAAGATATTCTGGCTAAAAAAAAATGTAGGAGGTATCTTTTTCAGAGGTTGTTCTCTGTTGGCTTAAGAAGGTGCTTGAAAGCCTCTATTTCCGGATTGATTTTGTCATTAAGAGTCTTTAAAAATGTTTAGTGTTGTTATTAATTATTTCAACCCAACCGATCAGGCAGACCTAAGGATTCTCACTCAAAGCGTAGTTTTCAGGCTAATAAAGAGTTCGGTGCTAGATAACCAGTACGTAGTAGTAGACGGCAGCGGGTGGGAAGATTGCAAACTTCGAGATTTTCTTAAGGATCTAGGCGTTGAGTACATGCCAGCCAGCATTAAAGAAAACATGGCTCAGTCTTACAATAGAGGTATAACCAAGACTAATAGGGCTTACGTTGTTACTATGGCAAATGACATATTCGTTTCTAGCAATTGGGATTTGAAAGTTAAGAATTACATTGAAGAATATGGTGAGGCTTTATACATCCCCTTGCTTTCCAACTCTGATCATCGCCCCCAAATCTTTGATTACAATGTCTTTAAATCCAAAGCTAGTATCGCAACAGGATACACATTCAACTTCAATGTGCTTCCTAAATCAGCGATCGAAAAAATAGGGTTTCTAGACGAAAAAATGAGTGGATACTTCAATGACTGTGATTACCATATCCGTGCTGTAGGGCTCGGGTTGCGGATTCTTATGGTAGATTTAGGAAGCTTTACGCACCTTGGAAAGTGCACGACCAGTGTTTCAACAACCACACGTTATGATGCTGACAAGACAATATTCCTTAAAAAATATCCAAATGGGTACAAAAGGACCTTGGCTTCCTTAAGTAAAGGTAAGCTAAAACTGGTTATTTTGTTTAAGGTTAGATTTAGATTTTGTTCTCGTGTAATGGAAAGAATTGAAAGTGCGTTACTCAGAGTCTGATCAATTAGCAACTATCTTTTGGAAGTAATGAACTTGAAGAACCTTCTGCGAATAGGCATACCAACTAGAGCTGCAAGCTCGAAATTTATAACAATAATTAGAGAGCTTGATAGGCAGGTCTGCGAAGTTTGTGAGAAATATCAATCGTGGAGTCTGGTTAGTATTGCAGTTCATGTAAACGGTGAGGATGGTTTTTATTACCTCGATGCTTTAAAGAGCATAGCTCGCGAATCTAAATATGAATTTGAAATATTTGTCAGGCCTGAAAATATTGGTTTTGATGGTAACTATTTAGGCCTATTGAAAAATCAGTGTGATTACACGTGGGTGATTGGCGATGATGACCAAATATGCGATGGAGTATTACCAGTGATCGTGGAAACACTGATCGAGCATCAGCCGGATTACCTATATGTAGGGGGCTACACTCAAAAAACAACGGTAAAAAATATTTTAGAAACAAAAAAATTGTCAGAACTTTTGGAGTATGTCGAGTTCCGCGTAGGTGGAATAGCAGCCAGTATTTTTGGTCGCACATGTTTGGAAATTTTCTGGGTAGAGGGTAAAGAGAAAGATTGGGCATTCTGGCCCCATTTAGGGGTGCTATTTTCTACGATTAATCATAAAGTTAGCTATATAGCCTTGGCTGAAAAGGGTTTTGTAGAGCTAGATACGGCAAAACGATGGATTAATGAAACAGGCCGCAAAGAAATTAATAGCGCGCTATGGGCGGCAACTGATATGTCGCAATATTCTGCGAATAATGAGTCAAAAATAGCTCAAAAAATAATAGATCGTCATATTTTTTCGAGAATATGGTGGCGTGTTTTCAAGTCGATTATAAAGGGCGAAAGCTCTTTTGATATAGCTATGCTGACAAAAGTATATTGGCGATAAATGCAATCCTCGCTGTTCATATACTTTGTATCGGCTATAAACTTGGCTTTCTCAGTTTTGAGTATTCGGGTTCTTTCTGAAAGTTACGGTCAGATTGTACTCACTACTTGGTTTCTAGTCTTTAGCGGCGCACAATATATACTAACTTCAACTGGGTCTGTATCCAGTGTAATTAGCGCAAAGCGAGATATACATAATAATATCGTTGGCGCTAGTATCTTCCTCGGTGCGTTCGCTGCCATCGGTTTTTTGGCTTTTTACTTGCTAGGGATTGCAATTTTTATTGAAGGCAATTTTCTCTTTGTTTTAGCGTTGGGGGGGGTATTCTTCTCTCGCTCACTGTTTCAAGTTATGCAATCGCTATCCTTAAGTCGAGGAAAAGTAATAGAGGCTAAAACATATGACCTAATATTTGTAATTGGATTTAGCGCGCCATTTTTTTTGCTGTATTTTTTCAATCTTAGCTTGGCCGATTTCGTTCTAGCGTTGCTTTGCGCGGGTGGGGGAATATTTCTCTCTGGCTTAATATGGTTTCGGGTTGCATTCCGATGTGAGTCAATTTTTTCGAAGTCCATCTTTAAAAGAAGTGTCGTTCGTGAGTGGTGGGGCGAGATAGGCAGGGGTGGGGTGCAGCTGTTCCCGGCCGGTTTTGCAGCGGCGTTAGTTTGGAATAGCGACAACTTTGTGTTGACGGCGCTAGGCTTGGGAGAAAGTATAAATGAGTATAATGCTTTATTTAGAGTGTTCATATTAGTCGCTTCGGTCTCGACCCTATTGGCTCCAGTCATGCTTGTTGGTATGAAAGAAAAAATAAGCAAGGCACGGTCCTACATTTTTAAGGCTGCGATTACTACCTTGAGTATAGGAGCCGTGGTTTTGCTGTTTGTAGACGTGGTCGTCCAGTGGTTAATATCTAGCGAGGGAAGTGTAGATTTTTTACTTGCGCTATTGATTATGGTTTATGCCGTAATCTTTAGTGTTAATTCTGTTTTGGTCTCTAAGCTTATTGTTCTTCAGGGGTTCGCTAAGATTACTCTGCTATCTGCTTCGGAAGCAGGAGTAAATCTAATTTTTTCTATTGTAATAGGGGCCTGGCTGGGTGCCATTGGCGTTGCTATCGGATCGATTGTTGGAGCCTCGGTTGGAATGATTGGGGCTTTATATGTTTCTAGGTCTTAGCGGATTAATATTGCTAACGCCGTTTATGCCAAAGATTGATGTTGGCATACCACTTTATCCGTTAGAGTTGCTTACTGTTCTTTTACTGCCACTTTATCGTAGCTTAGTTATTTGTATGTATACAAAAATACTTGTGGCTGTCACCTTGTATTCTCTTGTGTCTTTAATCGTCGCCTCTGTTTTTCTAGATGTGTTTTTCATAGAGGAATTTCTACTTCTTGTTAAGTATCTTTTGCCAGTATTCCTATATAGCATCTTGCGAATGGAGAGGGTTAGCTTCAACCAGGCTTCATTGTTAGTATTAATTCTCCTTGTAGTCTTGAATTTTTTGTACGTCTTATTGAGCTATTTTATGGGCGGGGTGAGTGTGGCAGATGCAATGTGGGGCTATGCTCATGACTCGAGAGTGATTGGAATGACTGGGCTCTCCTTGGGCGTGGGAGGGTTAACCACGATTGGAAACAACTCAGTTGCTTTTGGTGTATATCTCAGTTTCCTAGTCATAATCTCCTTTGAGTGGTACCGCTTAAAGCCAATGATGAGTTTGTTTGCTACCGTGATTCTGCTTGCAGCGACACTTTTTACCTATTCGCGTAGTGGGATCGTGGTGATTGCAGTTTACTTTATTTTGAAAGCTATATTTCTTGCCGGCAGGCTCTCTATTTCGATACGGATGCTGATAGGTTTTTTTTCGCTGCTCCCGATTGTTTATCAGTACGGCGATGCTTTGGGTGTCGTATCCAAGCTCGCTAGCTTTAGTGATTTCTCTGATTCGAGTTCTTCGATCAGAATTGGCTACTGGGTTGAAAGTGTAAAGATATTATTTAGTAATGTGCCTGCATTTCTTTTTGGTACCGGATACTCTGAATCTATTCAATTCCTAAGGCATGGATTCGCTAATTCTGAAAGCTTGTATTTTACCGCTGCAGTCCAATTAGGATTGTTTGGGGTGGTGGGGTTTCTGCTTCTTCAACTCTCTTTTGTTTCGCGGACGAATGGGTTAGATGATTTCGTAGTTGTTTTATCGAAAGCGCTAAACTATTTCGTGCCGGGGTGGATACTGAGTTGTTTGGTTGGTGGTGATCTTTTGCGGACAGATTTTTTTATATATTTTGTTATTTTGGTCAAGGCGACGATTGATAATGCAGCGAGTGATGATTTCTCCGCGAGACAAGGAGCTCTGCAACAGAGGGTACTTTACAGGTGAACAGCCGTTGGGCGTATTCGATGGAGCGAAAATACTGAGGGAGTTGTACAGGCTACTGACAGGTAGCGGCATTGAAGTTTGTTTCGGCTCGGCATCTGGTCTAGTAGATGCAGTTCTGTTTGTGGAAGCGCCTACTGGTAAGCAGTTTCAAGCAGTCCAACGTGATTTCTCTGATGCGAGAAAGGTTTGTTTTGTGATGGAGAGCCCGGCCATCGTAGAGCCAGATATGGAATTTTTGTTGACAAATGTTGATCTGCTATTGTCATGGCATTTTGATGTAAATCACGAGAAGCATGAGTATTTACCGTACCCGAAAGCGGATAAATTTTATTTTAGTAGTGTAGAAGAATGTCTTAATTTTAAGCGCTTCGATTTTTCTATGATGGCTGCCAACAAGTACTCGTCTAGTTCTAACGAGTTGTATAGCCTTAGAAGAAAAGTGATAAAGGAATTTGAGTATTTATCAAGAGAAGTGTTTCACCTTTTTGGCCCGGGATGGGGTAATCATCATTGCTTTGGTCTTCCGTATACGAACAGGCTAAAGAAGATTTTGCGGCACACGCCCCCAACTTCTTACAAGGGGGTGGCTGATAATAAAATTGACTGTTTGGCGCGCTATAAGTTTTCTTTTGCCATTGAAAATTATCGTGGCAGTGACGGTTATATATCAGAAAAAATTCACGATTGCTTTATGGCAGGAGTCGTTCCTATCTATTCAGGTGATTCTAATGTTTCCAGGATAGTTCCTGAGGGCTCGTTCGTTTTGCTTGATAACTTTAGCTCGATCAGTGAATGCATTGATTATTGTTTGGATATGCCGCGCGCTGATTATCTAAAAAAGCTGGAAGTTATATATGACTACACTAGGAGTCATACTAACTCGGTGTATTCTACGGCTCTAGCCATTTATCGTGGCTTAGCTGGGGCGGGGGCGGCTGGAATGGATGTGCGTGGGAGCTAGAGTATTGAAGTGTTGCTTCATAATAACGGATGTTTCATATGGCGGTGGTCGACGCTATCTTGAGGCCGTAATCGAGAGTCAGGTTTTTTCCGATATACTTGTCTTAACGAATGACCCCTCTATAGAAGAGATTCGTGTTTGCGGAAATTTGGGAGTTCCGATTTTAAAATTGTCTTTTTTTACAGCGCTTCGTAATTCACGAAGAGTGTTCTTGGTTAACTCTCAGCGAACGCTTTTATCTCTTGCGTTTCTAATTCCGTTCCTCAGGGGGGCTTATTATGTGACTCATGGGTTTTCAAATGGTCTTGAGCACCAGAGCTTTTTTAGGAGAGTGCTATATAGGCTAAGTATGAATATCCCGAGATTAAGAGTAATTGGATGCGGGTTGCAAGAGCATGAGTTAAATAAAAAAATGTGTCTTTGGAATAGGTGCTATTTGGTTCGAAACGGAATAAATGCGTCATCTTTTGAAGCTTTTCCAGTGCGACCAAGGCGTGCCAGAAGTTTAGTTTTTTTTGGTCGTATTTCTTATCAAAAAGGATTCGACATTTTGCTTAGAGTGGCAGAGTTGACTGGATTACCAATAAAGGCTTACGGCGACTGGGAGTCTGAGCAGATGAGGCAGTATTGCGAGGGCTTGATCGGTAGCAAAGGGCTTGATGTGGATTTTTGCGGCTACCGCCATATCAGCGAAATTGAGTTTCGTGGTGATATGTTGTTTGTGGCACCTAGTCGATTCGAAGGGTTGCCTTATGCAGTATTAGAGATGGCGGCCTTGAAAATTCCAGTACTACTTTCTGATTGCAATGGTCATAGAGAGTTGTTGTTGGAGGGTGATAAACTTGTCTTTAACTCAGAAGACCCTCAAAGTTGCGTAGAGATTATACAGTCTCTCTCACCGCATATGATTTCTGCGTCTGTAGACGCCCGCGCTAAGGCCGCCCTAGAATACAGCTTCGAGCGATTTGTCGGGGACTTAAGACGATGTTTTCGTTAGATGTGCTTATTCCAGACTTTAAGCTGGGGGGAGGGGAGGCGCTTACTCGTCGTTTTGTAGAGTATCTTGTTGCTTCAGAAAGTAGGGTTAATGTTAGAGTATATTCGCAGCAGAAGGCTGATTTATGTGGCGTGTCAGAGACTATATGCCGTTCGTGGAAGACCTCATTTTTTTTCTATTTTCTAAAAAAGTTCCGAAATCACAGGCCTACCCTAGTTGTTTTAACTGGTCCGATACTAATTTATGGCTTATCAAGAAAAAAATCGAACGTATATCTTTATGAGCATGGAGACCCGTTTGTTTTAGTTTCGTTAGAAAAAAGCAGGCTGCGCTCTATGCTTTATAAAAGAGCAATAAAAAATGCAAAACAGCTTATTGTTGTTAATCCGGCTGTTAAGGAAAAATTTTTGAATCACTTTTCTCTAGATACAAATAAAGTGGCGGTAGTCGAAAATCCTGTAAAACCCATAACAAGCAATGCCTGCTTTTTTAATTCGAAAGCTGTTGCAAGTAAATTTGGGGCGATTGTCATAGGTCGAAGCTCTCCAGAAAAGCGCTTGGAGTTTGGGCTTCAGTTCTTGAAGGATCAGTCGCAGACAATAACAAATATTGTGCTTGTAAGCGACACATCTGACTTCGACAGAGCGGGAGTTGCGAGCTACAGAAGTTATGATTCTCTCCCAAGATTAGATGTGTCGCAGTATATTTTGTTTAACTTTAGCTATTCAGAAACATTTTCTTTGGTGATAGGTGAATGGTTGGCCGCAGGAGGCCTCGTTTGCTCGGTGGCTTGTCCGCAAATGATCTCTTTATGGTCACAGTACCGTGGTTTTTTTGTCATCGGGGCGGGGGTAGACGTTGAGCGCTTGCTCCAGCCAGACGGTCGCCCTGTTTTTCACGGGCGATGTGATGCGGAGTACGGTATGGAATTATTGGGGATACTTTCTTGAAGAATGTGTTAGTGCTCGGGAAATATGAACTCAACTACAATGGGGGGGTAGAGCAAGTTAGTAGGAAGTGGCTGCAGCACCTGCGGCAACATGAGGATATTGGCAAGGTATGTTATATAGCAACAAAAAGTTCGGCGGAAGTCGAGCCTCTTGCGGCAGAAGGGGAATGCTTGGCGCCTGCCCAATTTCATATTAATACCCAGCCTATATCGTTTGGGTATTGTGTTGAGTACTTTCGTAACGTCAGAGATTGCGATATTTTGCATGCTCATTTCCCCAATATTATTGCTGCGCTGTTGCTCCTTTTTGCGCCGGCTGGCAAGGAAGTGCTTATTCATTGGCACGCAGACTTGCTGAATAAAAATAAGTTTTTTTTGTTGGTTGGTGGCTCAATCTTAAGGTTGGCGTGTAAGAGGGCAAAAAGAATTATTGTGACATCTCCTCAATACGCTGAATCCTCGGATATTGTGAGGAAGTTTAAGTCAAAAATATTTATTGCTCCACTAACTTGTCGTGCAAACGAAACTGAAGAAATCATTGCCCGTCGGTGCGATAGGTATTTGCTTACTGTTGGACGATTAGTGCCGTATAAGGGCTTGGAAAAACTTATAGAGGCTATGCGGTTAGTCGAAGGTGATGTAAAGCTTAAAATTGTTGGTAAGGGTCCTTTGAGGGCTCAACTTGAGGGTCTGGTACATGAGCTTGGGTTGAGGGGTAAGGTTGAACTCCTCGGTAGCGTTTCCGCTTCTGAGTTAAATGCGCTGTATAGTGAGTGTGATGCGTTCGTACTGAACTCTAATACTAGGGCTGAGGCGTTTGGAGTGGTGCTCATCGAGGCGCTCTCGCATGCTAAGCCGCTTCTCACTTCAAGATTGCCAGGGAGTGGCGCCAACTACGTCAATATAGAAGGTGTAACGGGAAGCTATCATGATTGCGATGATCCGGCCGATATCGCAAGAAACATTAATGCGTTGCTGCAAAATTCGGACTTGAGGGAGGTGTATTCGAAAAATTGTACTATGCGATTTTCGGAGCTTTTTGATGACAGGTGCTTGCCGGATTACATCAATGCTGCTGTAATCCCCCCAGAAATTAGTCGAGGTTTTGAGTAGAGACTTTTATGATGAAGATCAAAGGAGTCATCTATGAAACCATCACGCTTTACCGACAGCCAGATATTGGCGATATTGAAGCAACATGAGGGCGGCGTGTCCGTCGCGGAGCTGGCCCGAGAGCACAACGTCAGCTCCGCGTTGATATATCAGTGGCGCTCTAAATTTGGCGGTATGGACGCTTCCCTCATGAAGGAAATGAAGGAGCTGCGCGCTGAGAATGCCAGGCTCAAGAAGATGTATGCCGAAGAACGCATCAAAGCCGAGCTGCGCCAGGAAGCCCTTGAGGGAAAGCTGTAGCGCCGTCTCAGCGTAAAGAGATGGCGAAGAAAGCGGTTGATCGCGGCATCAGTATCCGGTTGGCCTGTGTGGTATTTGGTATCAGTGAGACCTGCTATCGCTACCAGGCGAAGTTGGATGGTGAGAATGCCTTGATCGCAGATTGGCTGCTGCGCCTCACGCAGGCCCATAAGCGCTGGGGTTTTGGTCTCTGCTTCCTGTATCTGCGCAATGTGAAGGGCTACGGCTGGAACCACAAGCGGGTCTATCGCATTTACCGAGAGCTGGAGCTGAACTTGCGCATCAAACCCAAGCGGCGAATAAAGCGAGAGTATCCAGGGGAGCTGACGGTGCCTACGGCGCTGAATCAGGTCTGGTCGATGGATTTTATGAGCGATCAGCTGATGGATGGGCGTAGTTTGCGAACCTTCAATATCATCGACGACTACAATCGTGAAGGGCTGGGTATTGAAGTGGATTTATCTTTGCCCTCGGCACGCGTAGTCAGAGCTTTGGAACAGGTCATCGAGTGGCGTGGCAAGCCGGCTGCGATTCGTTGTGATAACGGGCCTGAGTACATATCGCAAACGTTGGTTGAGTGGGCAAATCGTCATCAGATTACGCTGATGTATATCCAGCCCGGCAAACCAACACAGAATGCGTACATTGAACGCTTCAATCGCACGGCGCGGCATGAATGGCTGGATCTCCATCAATTCACTAGTGTTGCGCATGCTCAGTTATTAGCGACCAAGTGGCTCTGGGAATATAATAACGAGCGACCGAACATGGCGATAGGAGGTGTGCCGCCAGTGCAGCTATTACAGGCTGCTTAACCCTCTACTCAAAAAGACGGTTAGTAATGGGGGGATTACAGGGGCCTCTACATTGAATTCCCGGTCGAGCACATTCGGGATATCCAGGTGAGGCTGCTCTGCCGTCTTGTAAGCGTGACTTGGTGGCTGAGTGCTAACCAGTCCGAGCAGTTTCATTCGCCTACCGGCACGATAGCGACTCAGCGGTATTCCTGCCTGAGTCACCATCTTTGCCACGCTGCGAGCCCCCGCAGAACCATTACTGGCGGCATGCACATCGATCATCTTCTGCCGCAGTACCTGCTCCTCAGCACTCGGAGTGTAAGCGTCCGGTGAACTCACCTTTCACTGCCGTCGTGGGATCAACATGATGGTGTCCACCTATTTTTAAGTGGACACCTAAAATGGTTACTCAAGGATTACTCCCACCACCTGTTAAGCGGCAACGTCGCCGACACTCT